>JBBRZK010000020.1:0-60057 GCA_038236775.1 Gemmatimonadales bacterium | reverse complement strand
GGGCCCCCGCGGCTCCGTACGAAATGACTTACTTCTTCGGATCGAGGATGTCGTCGATCCGCTTGATCGCGCCGGCGATGTGCAGTTGTGTCGCGCGATCACCCGTACCGGCGTGTGCGCGCAGGTCGCTGCGCAACGTGACGAGCGAGCCCCGGAGCTGCGACTTCGCGTCGTCGCTCAGCGGGAGGCGCACGATGCCGAACTGGCGCAGCTGCGCGGCCAGGACGGGATTCTCGGGCGCCGGGTTGAGCTTTTTCTCCACCTGCGTGAGATAGTCGCTCTGAAGCTCGCGGCGGAACGCGTCGATCGACTGGCCCGCGTAGATCTCCGACCAGAGGCCGCGGCGCAGGTCGTCGAGCAGCGACGCCATGGTGTAGACCGTGACCTTGTCGGATGCGAGTGCCTCGCCCTCGAGCAGGCGATTCAGGCGTCCGTCGTCGAGAACGGCGGTGAGCACGCGCGCCTGCGCGTTGTTGATGCGGTTGATCATCCCGCCCGCCTCGAAGCGGTCGGCGATCTCCGGGCGGATGAGCCACGTGGGCGTCCTGAACACGTTCTCGTTGATGAACCTCACCGCCTCGGCCTGCCGCGCCTTGGGCAGCGCGGTGTACACCGGGCCGCTCTGGCTGCCCGACTTGTACCACACGGTGCCGCCACCGACCATCGTGGCGACGTGGCCCGCTTCCGTGGCCCACTGCCCCACCGTGCGATCGTAGACTTCCTTCAGGTCGCTGTTGTCCTCGCCCGGCTCGGTCGCCGTGCCCGCCACGTAGCCGATGATGCGGTGCAGGTTCTTGTAACCCAGCATGGTGGACTTCACGGGATCCGCGTCGCCGACCGCTTCGCTCTGCGTGCCGAACGCGCCGAAGTCGTTGTTCGCGGAGAAGCGGAGCCACGGCACCGTGTCCTGGATGCGTGTCCACTTCTCGAGCGTGGCGCGCTCGGCCGCGGGTGACGTGGCGCCGGGAATGGGACGGTAGCCCCAGCCGATGGCCCACTTGTCGTACGGGCCGACGCGCGGGATGATGTCCTCGATCGCGATGCCGTCCTCGGGCTGCGCCACGTAGTTGTAGCGCGAGTAGTCCATGATGCTCGGCGAGTGTCCCATACGGTGCACCCAGCTCGCACTGCGGACCGAGTCGGCGGGATAGGTGGAGCTGCCGATCTGGTCGTGCTGGAGGCCGATGGTGTGCCCGATCTCGTGCGCGACGACGAACTCCAGCAGCCGGCCCGTGAGGGAATCCGGGAACGGGAAAATGCGGGCGCGCGGGTCGAGGTGGGCCGCCTGCGTGAAGTACCAGTCACGATTGAGGTTCATCACGTTCTGGAACATGCGCACGGAGCCGTTGAGAATCTCGCCAGTGCGCGGGTCGCTGACGTGCGGGCCCTGGGCGTTCTCCGTGGTACTGGGCAGCCAGCGAATGACGGTGTGGCGGATGTCCTCGGCCGACCAGTCGGGGTCGTTGGCCGGCGCGTCCATCGCGACGATGCCGTCGCGGAAGCCGGCGGCCTCGAAGGCGGGCTTCCAGTCGTTGATCGCCTTGCGGACCCACGGCTTCCACTGCTCGGGCGTGTTGGGATCCACATAGTAGACGATGGGCTTCTTCGGTGTGCACAGCCCCTGGGCGTCGGCGGGGCCAGCGCACTCCAGACGGTACTTCGTGATGTACTGGCGCCGAGCGGCGCGGCTGTCCGCGCCGAAGTCCACGTAACGCTCGGAGAAGAAGCCGACGCGTTCGTCGAAGCGGCGGGGCATCATGGGCTGCTCCGGCAGGCGGACGATGCTCCAGTGCGCGAGCACGCTCTGCGCGGGGCGCGGCGGGCCTCCGGGCAACTGCGGGGCACCCCCCGCAGGCGCGGCGGTGCCGGTCTGCGTGGCCTCGACCTCGACGTTCTCCGGGAAGGCCACGACGCGCTCGACGAAGGAGCGGGTGGGATCCAGCTGTCCGCGGATGGCGCTCAGCTCGGGAACCGAGGTCGTGAAGAGGCGGGTGACGTCGATGACGGCGGCGCTGTCCGGCCCGTACGCCTCGACGTTGAATGCCGCGATGATGGGCGCGTAGTTCGAGGCGATGACGGCCTTGTACACCGTCAGTGCCGTATCCGCCGTGATGGTGTACGCCGGCGCGCGCAGGATCACGCGGTTGCCGTTGCGCTCCCAGCGTGCGGCCGACTCGGCGAACTGGTCGCCGCCGTAACTGGTGGCGCCGCCCGGTCCCGTGGGATCCGACGCCGCGGCGCGCGCGTAGCGACCGACGATGAGCTCATCCTTGTCGAGCTCCTTCGCGGGAATCTCGAAGAAGAGGCGGTCGCCGACGCGATGCGTGGCAAAGAGACCGCGGCGCGTCTTCGCCTCGCTGGTGATGACACGGTTGTAGGGACGCGGCGCACTGGCCGGCGGTCCACCGGCGCCGCCGAGTGCGCGGCCGGCGGTGTCCTGCGTTGCTCCGCCCGGCGCGCCGGACGGGAATCCATTGCCGCGGCCGGCCGAGGCGGACTGTTGCGGCGCGGGCGCCGACGCGGGCGCAGACTGGGCGCCGTGGCATCCCGCCAACGCCGTCGCGGCGGCGATGGGAAGAAAGCGAATCTTCATCATGTGGGTTGTGGACGACGGAGGGTGTGACGTCCGGCCGCGCACTGCAGCGATGGCCACGGCGCGCCGGATACTGAATGGGTGACGCATGAACGTCGAAGAACGCTGTAATGTTCACAGTGCCACGTCACCTCCGGGATCGCGCTTGCGCGAGGTGGCCATGGCCTGCGCCGTCGTGGCGGCCGACGCGCGCAGCGCCTTTGCGGTGGCGGCGCGGTCGATGACGATGGTGACCACGACGGAATCGGCGTCCGCGCCCGGCGCCCGCGTCACCTTGAGGAGCTGCCCCTCGGCCGCACCGTCCGGCAGCAGGTGCCGTGGCACGCTGAGCATGCGCGCACCGTCTTCCTCCACGCGGGCGACGCCTTCCGCGATCGCATCCACCGACCAGCTATGCTCCGTGTGCGCGCTCATGGACGTACCTCCCTGTCGGTGGAATCGTGCGTCGTCCTGGCGAGCTCCGGTGCCTGGAGGCTGCGGGTCCGCGCCTCCACGGGCTCGAGCGCGGGGATAGTGGTGCGCTCCGCGGCACCGAGGTCGCGCAGCCTGCGTGCCGTGACGAACACGCGCGACTCGAGCGAGCCCACCGCGCGATTGTAGCTGGTGACGGCGCGATCGAGCGACGCGCCCAGCTCGTTCACGTGGTCGCCGAGTGTCGCGAGCCGCTCGTAGAGCGTGGCGCCGAGTGTGCCGATCTCACGGGCCCCATCAGCGATGCGCGCCTCGCGCCAGCCGAACGAGACGGCGCGCAGCAGGGCGATGAGCGTGGTGGGCGTGGCGAGGATGACGCCGCGCGCAGCGCTGTCGTCGAGCAGCGCGGCGTCGTGCTCGAGGGCCGCGGAGAAGAATGCCTCTCCCGGAAGGAAGAGGACGACGAACTCCGGAGTGGTGCCGGGCCCGAGCTGCTCCCAGTACGTCTTGCGCGCCAGCGCGTCCACGTGGGCGCGAAGTTGGGCGGCGTGTGCGCGCAGGAGTCGCGTGCGATCGCGATCGTCTGTCGTCGTACTGGCGTCGAGGTACGCCGCGAGTGGCGCCTTCGCGTCCACGATCACGACGCGATTGCCGGGCAGCCTTACGACCATGTCCGGCCGCAGACGACGGACGTCGCCGTCGTCGTCCACGGTTTCCGTCGTCACCTGCGTCTCGAAATCGCAGTGCTCGGCCATTCCGGCCAGTTCGACGACGCGCCGAAGCTGCACCTCGCCCCAGCGTCCGCGGACGTTCGGCGTGCGGAGGGCGGTGGACAGCTGCTGCGTCTGGTCGCGCAGCCCCTCGCTCGCGGCAGCGATGGTGTGCATCTGCTCGGCGAGTGCGCCGAATTGCATGGCCCGCTCGCGATCGAAGCTCGTAAGGCGCTGGTCGTATCGCTCGAGCTCGGTGCGCAGCGGATCGAGCAGCTCGCCCAGCCGCTGCATGGCGGGTCCCTCGCCGGCGGCACCGGTGCGCCGCAACGACGTCAGCGCGGCGAGGACGAGGCCAGCGCCGGCGAGCAGGCCGAGCGAAAAGATGACGAGTGTGGCAGCGGCGGTCATCGTGGCCAAGATGCCGGGCCGACCCGCGCGGCGCCAGCACCGTGCGAGCCGCGCTGGACGATGTTTTGCGCCGCACGGCCGCCCTCGACTCTTCTTCCGACCCACCGCCTGCGACCATGACACACGCCACCCGTCCCCTCTGGTACGACGACTTCGACATGCCGGAGCGCCCTGCGCTCACGGCGCACCTCATCACCGATGTCTGCATCATCGGCGCAGGTATCGCCGGCCTCAGCGTCGCCTACGCGCTCGCGCGCGCCGGGCGGCGCGTAGTGGTGCTGGACCTCGCCCAGGTGGGCAGCGGCGAATCGGGCCGCACCACGGCGCACCTCTCCAACGCGATCGACGACGGCTACGCAGTGCTCGAGAAGGCACACGGCGCGGACGGTGCCCGCCTCGCCGCGGAAAGTCATTCCGCCGCGATCGACCGGATCGAGCAGACAGTGCGCGAGGAGCGCATCGACTGCGACTTTGCGCGCCTCGACGGCTACCTGTTTCTCGGCGGCGAGGACACGGCGTCGCTCCTCGACGAGGAGCTTGCCGCGGCACAGCGCGCCGGTCTTTCTGGCGTGGAGCGCGTCGAGCGGGCGCCGGGATTCGACAGCGGTCCCGCGCTGCGCTTCCCGCGGCAGGCACGCGTCCACGCGCTCAAGTACCTCGCCGGACTCGCGCAGGCGGTGGAGCGGCACGGCGGGATCATCCACGGTGGATCGAAAGTGGACAAGATCGAGGGCGGCCACCCTGCGATGGTGACGACGACGAATGGCAGCACCGTGGCGGCTGATGACGTGGTGGTGTGCACCAACGGCGCGATCAGCGATATGGTGGTGACGCACGTGAAGCAGGCGCCCTATCGCACATTCGCGATCGCGTTCGAGGTGGCGAAGGGCAGCGTTCCCGATGCGCTGTACTGGGATACGCCCACGCCTTATCACTACGTGCGGCTCCAGCCGCTCGACGCGACGCGTGACGCGGTCATCGTGGGCGGCGAGGATCACAAGACAGCGCACGAGGATGACGCGGGCGACCGGTTCGAGGCACTGGAGTTCTGGGCGCGCGGCCTCTGGCCTGTGCTCGGCGAGCGCATCTCGCAGTGGTCGGGCCAGGTGCTGGAGCCGTACGACTACCTCGCGTACATCGGGCGGAATCCCGACGGCGCCGAGCACGTGTGGCTCGTCACGGGCGATTCAGGGATGGGCATGACGCACGGCACCATCGCGGCCGCGCTGCTCCCCGCGCTCCTCGATGGCAAGCCGCATCCATGGGCCTCGCTCTACGACCCGAAGCGGCTGACCCTGCACCACACGGAAGTGCTGGACCTCGCGAAGGAAGGGATGGACGTCGCGCTGCAGTTCGTGGACTACGTCACGCCGGGCCAGGTGGCCGATGCGGGCGACATCGCGCCGGGCGATGGGCGCGTGATCCGCCGCGGGCGGCAGAAGGTCGCCGCGTACCGCGACGCGCACGGCACGCTGCACGAGTGTTCGGCTGTGTGCACGCACCTCAAGTGCATCGTGGACTGGAACACCGCGGAGAAGAGCTGGGACTGTCCCTGCCATGGCTCGCGGTTCGATCCGATGGGCAAGGTGATCAGCGGGCCGGCCGTGACGGACCTCGCGCCACTCGACTGAGCGGATTCATTCCCCATCGGCGGCTGGAGACTTCGCGGGTCGTAGGAGCAGATCCTTCGCTACGCTCAGGATGACAACTTCATCGTGGCGGCGCTGGTGCACGGCGCCGGCGCGCCGAAGTGCAGGTGCACGTCGGTTGCGGAGCCCGCGGCCGGTACGGTGACGACGAACAGGTTGTCGTATCCGGAGTCGCAGATGTCGGCCGGCCTGGGGGCACCGAGCGCCTCGATGATGGCCGGGATGGTATTGCTGTGGCCTACGAGGAGTACGGTGCGGCCGCGGTAGCGCGCGAGCAGGCTGTCGGCGGTGGCGCGGGCGGTGAGGCGTGCGTCGAGCGCCTCGACGGGGAGGCCGAGTCGCGCGGCAGCAGGCGCCGCGGTGGCGCGCGTGCGGAGGAACTGTGTGCTCACCACGTCACGCACGCCGGCATCCTTCACGAGCTCGGCGAGTGCCTCCGCGCGCGCGGTGCCTGCCGCGGTAAGCGGCGGGTCGGCCGCGGGCGCCGCGGCTTTCTCCGCGTGTCGCACGAGGATGATCGTCGTGCTTCCCGTCGCGGTGGACTGGCCGTGGAGCGTCGGGGCGACGAGGAGCAGCCCGGCGACGATTCTTATGGCGAAGGCGTGGCGCATGGCGGAAGAAGGAACTCGCTCACCATGCGCGCGTCAACACACCACACGCTGCCTGAACCGGCGAGCCAACCGCGCTCGCCGGCCCCACTCAGGCAGCGTGCGGCGTGTCTGACGAATCCTGCGCGCCTGCGACCGGCTGGACGTCGATCACCTGGCCGACACCGCGAGACGGGCGTCCGCCGAGCATGCGGGCTGCGACCTGCGACGGCATGTAGACCGTGGCCTTGGCCACGGCGGGCGACACGGCGAACGTCGGCAGCGAAACGCCGTAGACGGCAATGTGACGGAACAGCTTCGGGTTGATCATCAGTGGTGTCCTGGAAAGTGCCTTCACCCGATTTGACACCGCGTTCGCGAAAATGGTTTGCAGCGCCCCGGCCTGTTACGCCCTACGGCCACCATCACGCAGGGTTTCGGCGCGCACCAACACCAACGCGTCGAGCACCACCGGGGTCGGCTGCGGCGTAAGCGTCATGAAAGGGAAACTCGGTTCATTCCACTGTCATCCTGAGCGAAGCGAAGGATCTGCTTTCATGCGGCCGGACAAGCAGATCCTTCGCTTTGCTCAGGATGACACTCGGCTTCGCTTTGCTCAGGATGACACTCAGCTTCGCTTTGCTCAGGATGACACTCGGCTTCGCTTTGCTCAGGATGACACTCAGCTTCGCTTTGCTCAGGATGACACTCAGCTTCGCTTTGCTCAGGATGACACTCGGCTTCGCTTTGCTCAGGATGACACTCGGCTTCGCTTCGCTCAGGATGACATCCCTGCGCACAGGATGACGAAGGCCCTTGGCATTGACCGTCGACGGTTTAACTGATTAGTTAAACTGTATGGCTAAACGAGATGACCCCGCCCCCGCGGACTCTGAGACCCACCAGAAGATCCTCGACGCGGCGCGCTCGGTGTTCATCCGCCGAGGCACCGCAGGGGCGCGCATGGCGGACATCGCGCAGGAGGCCGGCGTCAACCAGGCGCTGCTGCACTACTACTTCCGCTCAAAGGAACGGCTCGCCACGGCCGTCTTCGAGCAGATGGCGAGCCGCATCTTCCCGGCACTCGTGCAGACGCTTGGCAGCGACATGTCGCTCGACGACAAGATCGACCGCATCGTCGCCGTCTACCTGGAGAACCTGTCGGACAATCCCTTCCTGCCCGCCTACATGCTCTCGGAAATGCACCACCATCCGGAGCGCGTTCCACTGCTGCTGGCCCGCGCCATCGGCGGCACGCCCAACGGCGTGCTCTCGCCGCAGTTCGAGAAGCTGGGCCGGCAGATCGACGAACGCGTCGCCGCCGGCACCATGCGGCCCATCGCGCCCGAGCAGTTCGCCATCAACCTCGTCTCGCTCTGCATCTTCCCGTTCGCCGCGCGCCCGATGATCCACGTGCTGTTCGGCATGGACGACGACGCCTTCGCGCGATTCATCGAGCAGCGGAAGACCGAGCTTCCCGCCTTCTTCCGCAACGCCCTCCGCCCATGATCGCGCGCTTCGCCGTGGTGCTGCTCATCCCGTTCGCGACCATCCTCGCACAGGCAGCGCGGCAGGATACCGTGCAGCTCGGCGACCTGCAGGCGAGCGCCGTGCAGCGCGACCCCCGCGGTCGCGAGCTCGAGCTACTCGCCGCACAGTCGCGCCTGCGACAGCAGAACCTCGACGCCGAGCGTCGCCCGACGCTCGCGGTGGAGTCGCAGGCGCAGTATCAGTCCGACGTCGCACGCATACCGATCGTGCTGCCGGGCGGGGTGAGCCCGCCGGTGCCATCGCACGACACCTATGACGCTCACGTGGCTGCACAGCAGAAGCTGTACGATCCCGGTCTCGGTGCGCGCCGCGCCGTGGAGGACGCGCAGCTGGCGGAGTCGCAGGCGCGTCTGCGCGCTGCGCTGTTCGGGCTGCGGCAGAACGTGAGCGACGCGTACTTCGCGGCGCTGCGCGCGCAGTCACAGATGGCCGAGCTGGCGACAGGCATCACCGACCTCGAGGCGCAGCTGCACGTGGCAGAGGCACGCGTGCACGAGGGGTCGGCGCTGCCGAGCGAGGCGCTGGCGCTGCACGCGGAGATCCTGCGCCGGAAGCAATCGGTGGCGGAGCTCGGCGCGTCGCGACGCGCGTCGCTGGACGTCCTCGCCGACCTCACGCGCCGCGCACTCGATACGCTCTCCACGGTGGGCATGCCGGAGCTCGCCACCGAGGTGGTGCGGGCGCGCACGGACCTCGCATCGCTGCGTGCGCGGCCGGAGTACGTGCAGTTCGCCCGAGCGCGCGATGTGCTTCAGCGCCAGGAGGACGCGCGTGGCGCGCAGGACAAGCCGCGCATCTCCGCGTTCGGCCGCACGGGGTACGGCCGACCCGGCCTCAATCCCCTGAACGACAGCTTCGACGGCTACTGGCTCGCGGGAGTGCAGCTCCAGTGGACACCGTGGTCGTGGGGCACGACGGGACGCGATCGCGAGGTGCTGGCGCTCCAGCGGCAGATCGTCGCCGCCGATGAGCAACAGTTCACCGAATCCCTTCGCCGCGGCGTGGCGCTCGACGCGGCCACCATCGACCGGCTCGCCGGCATCGTGTCGAGCGACGACGAGATCGTGGCGCTCCGTGAGCGCATCGCCGAGGAGACCCGCGTGCGGTTCGGGGAAGGCGTGGTGACGTCGGCGGAGTACGTGGACAAGCAGACCGACGGGCTCAGCGCCCGGATCAGTCGTGCCCTGCACCGCGTGGAGCTCGCCCAGGCCCGCGCGCACTTCCTCACCACGCTCGGCATCGAGGTGCCGCGATGACATTTCGCACACACGAAGGGGGACCGGACACGTCGGACCGCGGACGAATCATCTCGCGCGCAGCACTTACGCTCGTCGCTGCCAGCGTGACACTGCTCGCCTGCAGCGGCACGAAGCGTCCGGACGCCTACGGCAACTTCGAGGCGGACGAAGTCGTGGTCTCCGCGCAGGCGGGAGGACAGCTCCAGTGGTTCACGCCGGTGGAAGGCGGCACGCTCGCCGCCGGCGCGGTGGTGGGGCTGGTGGACACGACGCAACTCGCGCTCGAGCGCACGCAGAGCATTGCGCAGCGGTCTGCAACGCAGTCGCGCGTGACGGCCGCCGGTGGACAAGTGGGCGTGTACGAGGCCCAGCTCTCAGTGGCGCGCCGGACGCTCGAGCGCACCCGACGCCTGTTCGAGCAGAAGGCGGCCACTGCGCAGCAGCTCGACCAGGCGGAGCGCGATTACCGGACGCTCGTGGCGCAGATGCGCGCCGCGCAGGCGCAGCAGCAGAGCGTCGCGCAGGAGGTGGCGTCCACGGATGCGCACGTCGCGCAGATCCGCGATCGCATCGACAGGAGCCATGTCACCAACCCGCAGGCGGGCACCGTGCTGGCCACGTACGTCCGTCGGGGCGAGGTGGTGCAGAGCGGACAGCCGCTCTACCGCATCGCGAGCCTCGACACGCTGACGCTGCGGGCCTATGTGGCCGAGGGGCAACTGGCGACGCTGAAGCTGGGGCAGCGCGTGCAGGTGCACGTGGACCAGGGCGGAGGCAGCATGCTCAGTGCGACGGGTGTGGTGAGCTGGATCGCGTCGAAGGCGGAGTTCACGCCCACGCCGGTGCAGACGCGCGACGAGCGGACGGACCTGGTTTACGCGGTGAAAGTGCAGGTGGCGAATCCGCGTGGCGTGTTGAAGATCGGCATGCCGGCGGACCTGGACGTGGCGACGGTGGCGAAGGGCTCGTGAGCAACACCGTCGAGGTCAGGTCCGTGACGAAGCGCTACGGTGCCGTGACGGCGCTCGACGACATCTCCTTCGACGTGAAGGCGGGCGAGCTGTTCGGCCTCGTGGGGCCGGACGGCGCCGGCAAGTCCACGCTGTTCCGCATCCTCACCACGCTGGTGCTGCCCGATGCGGGCAGCGCGACCGTGCTCGGCTTCGACGTGGCGAAGGACCTCTGGCAGATCCGGTCGCGCGTGGGCTACATGCCGGGCGGCTTCTCGCTCTATCCCGACCTCAGCGTGGCGGAGAACCTCGAGTTCTTCGCGGCGGTGTTCGGCACCACGGTGGACGCGGGCCGCGAGCTCATCGCGCCGGTGTACCGGCAGCTCGAGCCGTTTCGCGACCGCCGCGCCGACGCACTCTCCGGCGGCATGAAGCAGAAGCTCGCGCTGTCGTGCGCGCTGGTGCACCGCCCGGAGATCCTGCTGCTCGACGAGCCCACGACGGGAGTGGATGCCGTGTCGCGCCGCGAGTTCTGGGACCAGCTCGCGGTGCTGCGCGCCGCGGGGCTCACCATCGTCGTCTCGACGCCGTACATGGACGAGGCGCTCCGCTGCGACCGGGTCGCGCTCATTCTGGGCGGGCGCATACTCGGCATCGACGTGCCGTCCGCGATGGCCGGCCGCTTCGATCATCCGTTGTTCGCCGTGCACGGCGGCGATCGCTACGGCCTGCTGCAGGTGCTGCGGCGCTTTCCGCGCATGCACTCGGTGTACCTGTTCGGCGACAGCCTGCACTATGCGGACGACCGCGCCAGCGAACCGGCGGCGGTCGTGGCAGAGCTGACGGCGTACCTCGCGGCCAACGGGCACGCGGACGCGCGCGTCGAGTCGATCGCGGCGGGCATCGAGGACAGCTTCATCGCGCTCATGGGCACCGCCGCATGACGGCCGGCGAACTCGCCATCTCGGCGCACGGGCTCACGCGTCGCTTCGGCTCGTTCGTGGCGGTGGACCACATCACCTTCGACGTGGGCGCCGGCGAGGTGTTCGGCTTCCTCGGCGCCAACGGTGCCGGCAAGACGACGGCGATCCGGATGCTCATCGGGCTCCTTGCGCCGAGTGACGGGTCAGCGACGGTGGCGGGGTTCGACGTGGTGACGCAGCGTGCGCAACTCCGCCGGCGGATCGGCTACATGAGCCAGCGGTTCTCGCTCTATGGCGACCTCACCGTGCGCGAAAACATCGAGCTGTATGGCGGCATCTACGGCCTCTCCGACGCGGACATCGATTCACGGACCTCGGCACTGCTGGACTCGCTGGGCCTGGCGCGCAGCGCCGGCGACCTCGTGGCCACGCTGCCGCTGGGCTGGAAGCAGAAGCTCGCGTTCTCCGTGGCGTTGCTGCACGAGCCGGCCATCGTGTTCCTGGACGAGCCCACCGGCGGCGTGGATCCCATCACACGGCGGCAGTTCTGGGAGCTCATCTACGCGGCGGCGGCGCGGGGCACCACCGTGTTCGTGACGACGCACTACATGGACGAGGCGGAGTACTGCGACCGCATCTGCGTCCTGGTGGACGGCACCATCGCGGCACTCGGCACCCCGGCGGCGCTCAAGGCGGAGCACGGCGTTGCGACGGTGGACGAGCTGTTCGTGCAGCTCGCGCGCGGCGCGAAGGTTACCGCATGAGGCATGGCGCCCTGCGCGCGTTCATGGCGAAGGAGGTGCGGCACATCCTCCGCGACCGGCAGACGCTCACCATCCTCCTGCTGATGCCGCTCGTGCAGGTGGTGCTGTTCGGTTTCGCGCTGCGCAGCGACGTGCACGACGTGCGGCTGGTGATCGTGGACCCAGCCCAGGATGTCGCGAGCCTGTCGCTGCGCAGCCGGTTCGCGTCGTCCTCGCGGTTCCGGATCGTGGCGACGACGCGCAGCGCGAGCGCGGTGGAACCCCTGTTCCGGCGCGGCGACGCAGAAGTCGCGCTGGCGTTCGAGCCGGACTTCGCGGGTCGCGTCGCGTCGCGCACGGAGCCGGCGCGCGTGCGGCTCAGCGTCGATGCGTCCGATCCCAATACGGCGACGGTGATCCAGAGCTACGCGCGGGCTGTCATTGCGCAGTGGGCAGAAGAACGGGCCGCCGACATGCCCGCGGTCGCGGTGCGTCCGGTCCGCATCGCGACTGCGGTGCGGATGCGGTTCAATCCCACGCTCGAGAGCGTGAACCTGTTCGTACCGGGTCTCATCGCACTGGTGCTCACGCTCGTCTCGGCACTGATGACGGCGATCTCGCTCTCGCGCGAGAAGGAGCGCGGCACCATGGAAGTGCTGCTCGTGTCGCCACTGCGGCCCTGGCAGATCATCGTCGGCAAGGTGCTGCCCTACCTCGCGCTCGCCTTCGCGAATGTGATCACTGCGCTGCTCGCCGCGTGGCTCGTGTTCCACGTGCCCTTCCGCGGGAGCGTGTTGCTGCTTCTCGGCGAGAGCCTGCTGTACGCGGTGGTCTCGCTGGCGCTCGGCGTGCTCATCGCGGCGCGGACGTCGTCACAGCGTGCCGCGATGATGGTGGCGATGGTGGGGACGTTGCTGCCGAGCACCTTGTTGTCGGGGATGATCTTCCCGATCGCGAGCATGCCGGCGTGGCTGGCGCCCTTCACGACCATCATCCCTGCGCGGTGGTTCATCGTGGTGGCTCGCGGCATCATGCTGAAGGGCGTGGGGCTGCCGTACCTCTGGCGCGAGACGCTGGTGCTCGTCGGCATGGCGCTCGTGCTCATGCTGGCGGCGGTGCGCAGCTTCAAGCCGAGGCTCGCCTGAGCATGCGGACGCTGCGCGTGATGCTGAAGAAGGAGTTCCTCCAGATCTTCCGCGATCGGTTCATGGTGGCGTTGATGTTCGTGATGCCCATCGTGCAGCTGCTGCTCCTGTCGAACGCGGCCACGTTCGAGGTGAAGCGTGCGGCGGTATACGTGGTGGACCTGGACCACAGCGCGACGTCGCGCGCCGTGGTGGACCGGCTGCGCGCGTCCGGCCGCTTCGTGATCGAGGAGGCGTCGTCGTCCATGACGCTGGCGAACGAGGCGATGCTCGCGCGTCGAGTCGGCATCATCGTTGGATTGCCCGCCGATTTCGGGCGCGACTTGGTGCGGACGCGCGCGGCGACGGTGCAGCTGGTGCTGAATGCGGAGGATGGAGCGGCCGCCGGTGTCACGAGTGCGTACGCTTCGCGGATCATCGCCGCGTATGCCGCGGAGCTGGATGCCGCCGGTGGCGTGCGCGCGGCGCAGCCGTCGATCGACGTGCGCGTGCGGAACTGGTACAACCCGGAGCTCGACTATCGCGACTACATGGTGCCGGGCATCCTCGTGCAGCTGGTGACGGTCGTCGGGACGCTGCTGACGGCGATGAACATCGTGCGCGAGAAGGAGCTGGGGACGCTGGACCAGCTCAGCGTGACGCCGCTCGCGCGCGGGACCTTCATCGCGGCGAAGCTGATTCCCCTCTGGTTGCTGGCACTCGTGGAGCTGTCGCTGGGCCTGGTCGTGGCGCGCTACGTGTTCCACGTGCCGATGCGCGGCAGCATCCTGCTCGTATTCGGGGCGGCGGCGGTGTACCTGGTGGCGGCGCTGGGCATCGGGCTGTTCGTGAGCACGCTGGCCGCCACGCAGCAGCAGGCGATGTTCATCACGTTCTTCATCATCATGATCTACCTGCTGATGAGCGGGTTGTTCACGCCGGTGCGCTCGATGCCTGGGTGGGCGCAGGTTCTCGCGCAGGCGAACCCGGTGAAGCATTTCATCCTGCTCATGCGCGCGGTGCTGCTGAAGGGGGCGTCGCTGCGGGATGTCGCGTCGCCGCTGGCGGCCCTCGGTGCGTTCGGGGCGGTGATCCTCGCGCTGGCGGTGCGGCAGTATGGGCGGCGGGTGGGGTAGGGGTCGTGCGCGACTGGACGCGAGGGTGCGGGGTCGTACCTTTGGGCATCGCGGCTGCAGTCGCCCATGGTCCTCTGCGTACCTCCGTGTGCTCTGTGGTGCAGGCTCGTGAAGGGCAATTACCACAGAGGACGCCGAGGACCGCAGGGGACTGCATGATACTGCTTCAGCGGTTGTTGCTGGCGTGTAGTCATGTGCGTGCCTCTGCGTGCCTCTGCGTCCTCTGTGGTTCAAGCTCGTGAAGGGCAATTACCACGGAGGACGCAGAGGGCCACAGAGGACTGCACTCGTTGTCCGCCCTTTCCTTATTGTCCGCAAGGACATCCTGCGCACCAAGCAGATCCTTCGCTACGCTCAGGATGACAGCTGAAAGCAGATCCGTCGCTACGCTCAGGAAGACAGCTGAAAGCAGATCCTTCGCTACGCTCAGGATGACAGCTGAAAGCAGATCCTTCGCTACGCTCAGGATGACAGCTGAAAACAGATCCTTCGCTGCGCTCAGGATGACAGCTGAAAGCAGATCCTTCGCTGCGCTCAGGATGACAGCGGCTACGCTCAGGATGACAACTTCCCACTTCCCGATGAATTCATGATGCGCCGCCTCTCCTCCCTGCTACTGTCGCTCGTCCTCGCCGCGCCACTCGCGGCACAGATGGCCACACCTGCCACGGTGCCGAAGGTGCCTGCCGCAATCGGCGCCATACGCGAGGCCGACATCCGGCACGACGTCTACACACTGGCGAGCGACGAGATGCGCGGCCGAGAGGCGGGCACCATCGACGAAATGCACGCGTCGATGTGGCTGGCGGAGGAGATGCGGAAAATCGGCCTCGTGCCCAAGGGCGACATGGGCAGCTGGTTCCAGTGGTGGAACATGCGGCGCACGCGTATCTCCACCGGCTCGAGCTCGGTGAGCGTCGGAGGACGGCCGCTGGCGCTGTGGACCGACATCACCCCCGCGTCCAACGCCGCCGCGGAGGTCTCGGCGCCCACCGTGTTCGTGGCCAGCGTGGGCGACACCACGATCGACGTTCGCGGCAGGATCGCCGTGGCAACACTCGTCGCGCCGCCCGCGGCGTCCATTCGCAGCACCACCAACACCTACGAGTACAACTACACGCGTCCCGCCATCGCCGCGATGGCCGCCGCGCTCACGCGGCGCGGCGCGGCCGGTGTGATCATCGTCGCCGACTCCATCGCGGAGATCGCGTTCGACGGCGTGGCGAAGACGCAGTCGCGAGGCACCTACGACGTGATCGGCGGCGTGCCACGGTTCACGCGCAACCCGACACCTCCGGTAGCAACGCCTGCCGCACCGCGGCCACAGGTGCCCGTGCTGCTCGCGCACCGCGCGGCGCTGAAGGAACTGACCGCGAACGGGCAGACGATGGACATCCACCTTCGGCTGGAGTCGTTCGAGTATCCGTCCGTGAACGTCATCGGCGCGATTCGCGGTACCGATCCGAAGCTGCGGGGGGAGTACGTGCTCTTCAGCTCGCACCAGGACCACGACGGCGTGCGCTACACGGTGAATGGCGACTCGATCTGGAACGGGGCGGACGACAACGCCACCACGAGCGCGGCGATCCTCGCCATCGCCCGGGCGTGGGTGAAGCATCCCGGCAAGCGCTCGGCGCTCTTCATCTTTCATGGCGCGGAGGAGCGTGGGCTGCTCGGGTCGCGGTATCATGCGGCGCACCCGGTGGTGCCGCTCGACAGCATCGTCGCCGTGCTGAACGGCGACATGCTCGGCCGGAACAATCCCGACACCGCGGCGCTCATGGGCTCGCAGCCGCCGCACCGCAACTCGGCGGCACTCGTGCGCATGGCGCTCGAGGCCAACATGGCCACGAGCAAGTTCGCGATCGATTCCTCCTGGGACCGGCCAACGCATCCGGAAGGCTGGTACTTCCGGAGCGACCACGTGCCGTATGCGGAGCGCGGCGTGCCGTCGCTGTTCTTCTCGAGCAACCTGCACCAGGATTACCACACGCCGCGCGACGAGCCGAAGACGATCGACTACCGCAAGCTCACGCGCATCACTCAGTGGATATACATGACGGGCTGGATCGCGGGCAACGCGGCCGTGCGGCCCGCGGTCGATCCGGGATTCGTGCTGCGCTGAACGCGGACCACCTGTCTCGCGCCTTGTCCCACCGAACAGCGGGAGCGACATCACGCACATGACGTCCCTCGACCGCACGGCGGGCAGCCGGACCGGGCTCGTGGCGCTGGTTGCCGCGGGCGCCCTCGTGGCCGCCATGACGGCGGCATGGCTGTTCCCGCGCGCATTTCCCATCGTCGCGCTCCAACAGTCGCTCACGCGTGACGCCGCGCTGGCGCGCGCCGACTCGTTCTTCCGCGCGCACGACCTCGCGCCGGCGGCCGCACGCACGGCGGTGCGCTTCCAGGCGAACGACTCGCTGCGGACGTTCGTGGAGCTTGCCGGTGGTGGACCGGACTCGCTCAACGCGCTCGCGCACGGCCCAGACGTCGCGCCCTTCCGCTGGGCGGTGCGCGCCTTCGTGCCACATGATCCGCACGAGGCGCGCGTGGACTTCGCGCCCGACGGCCGCATCACCGGCTTCGTTCGCACCTTCGCCGAGGCGGACCGCCGGCCGGCGATCACCACGGATTCGGCGCGGGCGCTGGCCGGCGTCGCGCTCGGCGCGTGGATCGGTGAACGGCTCGACCGCTGGCGGCTCGTGAGCTCGTCGTACGAGACGCGGAAGACCAGCGGCCGCATCGACCGCACGTTCACGTACGAGCGCACCGATCGTCGGGTCGCAGGAGCGCCCATGCGTGCGGAGGTGGTCGTGGCGGGGAACGCGCCGACGATGGTGCGGCAGTACGTCGAGATTCCGCAGTCCTTCCAGCGGCGCTACGGCGAAATGCGCTCGTCGAATGACCTCATCGCGCTGGTGGCGTCGCTGGGCGCGCTCGTGATCGCCATCGCGGGCGTGGTGTTCGCGGCGCGCGCCTCGCGCGCACACGACCTCCGCTGGCGCGAGGCGATGTTCGTGGGCGCCGTGATCGGCATGCTCACCGTGGGCGCGGGGCTCAACGAGATGGGATCGAGCTGGTACGAGTACGACACCGCCATGTCTCCCCTCGCCTTCCAGGTGCGCATCGCACTTGGCGCATTGCTCGGCGGCGGGCTCACGGGACTGTTGACCGGCCTCACGCTCGTGGCGGCGGAGGCGGCATCGCGCCGAGCGTTTCCGCGACAGCTCGACTGGTGGAAGCTGTGGCGGTACCGCGGCACGCGAGACGTAGCTGCGCGAGTGTTCGGTGGCTATGCCGTGTCGACCGTCGGCTTCGCGTACGTCGCCGTGTTCTATCTGGTAACGCGCAGGCTGCTGGGCTGGTGGGTACCGAGCGAGATGCTCGACGACCCGAACCTGATCGCGACGCCGATGCCGTGGCTCTCCGGCATTGCGATGTCGTTGAACGCGGGCGTGTGGGAGGAGGCGCTGTTCCGCGCGCTGCCGCTCGCGCTGTTGTCGCTGTGGGTGGGCGGGCGCCCGACGCGCCGATGGTGGATGGCGGCGGGGGTCGTGGCCACCGCGCTCACCTTCGGCTTTGCGCACGCGAACTATGCCTCGTGGCCGCCCTACTCGCGCGGCGTCGAGATCTTCCTCGATGCGTGCTTCTGGGGCGTGCTCGTGCTCCAGTTCGGCGTGCTGGCCACCGTCGTGGCGCACTTCGCGTACGACCTCGTGCTCTTCGGGTTGTTCGCGACGTCCGGCAGCGCCGTGGAGTACCGTGTGTCTGCCGCGATCATCGTGCTCGCACTGCTCGCACCGGCGCTCGCGGTGGGGTGGCGCTGGTGGCGGCAGCGCGGGCTCGTCGCGGCACCGGAGGACGCGCGCTTCGGCGCGTGGCGTGCCGCGGATCTCGTGGCCGCGCCCGTCGATGCGAGGGCGCCACGAGTGGCAGGAACGCTGACGCGACGGGCGCGTCGGTTTGCGCTCGCGAGCACCGTGGTCGCCGCCGTCGGCGCCGTTGCCGGTTCCGCGGCACCCACACTGGGGCATTCCTTCACCGCCACGCGCGCGCGTGTGATGGCCACCGCCGATTCCATGATGCGTACCCGCGGCGGCACGCCGTCCGCGTGGCGACACCTGGCTACCACGGCGACGGACACGCTGGCCGCATGGCCGCGGTTCGTGCGCGAACACGCGCTGGTGTCGCGCGTGCAAGCGATCGCCACGAGCTACCTGCCGGCCGCATGGTGGACGGTGCGCTACGTCCACACCAGTGGCACCGCGGCGGAGCGGGCCGAGGAGTGGCGCGTGCGCGTGTGGCCCGATGGGCGGCCGCTGGATGCTCGGCACATCATCGCGGACACCGTGAGTCGTCCCTCGGTGACGCCGGATTCCGCGCGGCGGATCGCGCTCGCCGCGCTGGCGCGCGAGGGCGTGCACACCGCCGGCCTCCAGGAAGTCCAGCTCACGGAGAAGGCGCTGCCGGCGCGCCGCGACGTGCTCGTGAACTACACCGATACCACGGTCCGGCTACCGGCGGGCGCCGTGGCGCGCGCGTGGGTGCAGGTGGCGGGCGACGAGCCGCTCGTCGCGCGACGCGGCATCGAGCTGCCGGAAAGTTTCGTGCGTGCGGACCGCGAGTGGCAGGCCACGCGCTCGCTGATCGCGGGACTCAGCATGCTCCTCCTGCTCGCCTTCGTGATCACCGGCGCCGTGCTGGTGGTGCGGCGGCGACCGGTGCTCGTGCACGACGGCGTGATCGATCGTCGTGGCGCCGTGATGTTCGTCGGCGCGCTGGTGGTGCTGGCCGTGCTCGCCGACCTGAACGCGCTGCCATCGTCACTATTCGCCTATGATACCTCGGAGCCGTGGGGCTCGTTCGTCGGGACGCGAGTTATTGCCTTCATCGCCACGATCCCGCTGGCGCTCGTCGTGTACGGCCTCTGGCTCGCGTTCGACGCGCTGCGTCGCCGCGTCGGCGTGCCGATGCTCGGTGCCCGCGGCGACGACTCCCCTTCGAGCGACGCCATCGTGGCGGGGCTCGGGCTGGGCAGCGTGGTGTACGCGCTCGCCCGTGCCGGTGATCTGCTGCCGTCGCACACCATGCCGCGGCCGCCGTCCACGCTGCTCGATGCCGCGATCCCCGCGTTGGGCCGACTCCCCGCATTGCCGCAAACGACTATCGCCGCCGTGGCGGTGCTCGGCATCCCGGTGCTCGTCGTCGCCGGGCTCGCGACGCGCTGGTTCACGCGCGCGCTGCTGGGCGCGGTGATGCTCGGTCTCATTGTCGCGACGATGTTCGCGATGGCGCCGGTGAACAGCCTGTCACCGGTGCGGACGCTCGCGCTCGTGCCGCTCGCGGCGATTGTGATGGTCGCGTTCCGAGCCTGGGGCACCTTCGCGGCATGGGCGTGGGTGGTGGCCGTGCTGGCGCAGGAGGCGTTCGGTGCACTGCGGCAGTCGGTGCACGCACCCACGGGACAGGAGCGGGCGGCGAATGTGCTGGCGCTCGTGTTCGTCGGGGTTCTCGTCGCGCTCATCGCGCGGCAGGCGCGCGGGGGAGAAGCAGATCCTTCGCTGCGCTCAGGATGACAAGGAGGGTGCGCTCAGGATGACAAGGCGCTCAGGATGACAGAGGTTCGACGTCCGAAAACGGCGAGCCACTCGCCCGCCGCGACGTAACGTCAGGCATGCGACTGGACCAGGACGCCTGCACCAAGGGCTGCGCTCAGGGTGACAGGAAAAGCAGATCCTTCGCTCCGCTCAGGATGACAAGAGGGCTGCGCTCAGGATGACGCGCGGCGCGAGACACGTGCCCAACCACGGCGCCGCCGCGTACGTTTCCGGCATGCCCATGCCCCGTCGAAATTGCAGACCGCTTGCGTGCGCGGCGCTACTACTCACAGCGCCCGCCGCCAGCCGAGGGCAAGACACCGCTCGCACCGTGCTGCCCACCGTTCAGGTCAATGCCACGCGCGAAGGCCCGCGCTCGCCGCTCGACCTTCCCTACGCCGTGACGCTCACGCGACCGGATTCACTCGCGGCGCTGCGCCGCACCGGCGTGGATGAACTGCTCTTCGGCGTGCCGGGCGTGACGCTCGCGAACCGGCAGAACCCCGCGCAGGATCCGCGCGTGAGCATTCGCGGCTTCGGTGCGCGGTCGGCGTTCGGCGTGCGCGGCGTGCGCGTGCTCCAGGACGGCGTGCCGGTGACGCTGCCCGACGGCCAGACGCCGGTGGACGTGCTCGACATCGAAGGCGCGGATCGGGTGGAGGTCGTGCGCGGCAGCGCATCGTCGCTGTACGGCAACGCCGCCGGCGGCGTGATCGACCTCCGCACCGTGCGACCCACGCTGCTGTTCACGCCGTATGCGCGCGTCGTCGCCGGTGGATCGATGCCCACCATCACGGCCGCGGGCATCACGGGCACCGCGGGCGACGTCGGCATCACGTCGTCGCTCTCGCACGTGGCAGGACGCGGCTACCGCGACTACTCGGACCAACGTGCCACGCACGGCGCGCTGCGGATGCTGTTCATGGCGGCGCCGGACGGCGGCCCTGCACCGCTCGTGTTGTCCGCGCGCGTGAACGACGTCTCGCGTGCCGAGAGTCCCGGTGCACTCACGCGTGCGCAGTTCGATGCGGACCCGCGACAGGCCGATCCCCTCGCGGTGAAGAAGGGCGCGAGCAAGACGGTGCGGCAGGAGGACCTCTCGCTCGTGGGTACGCACGCATTCGACGACGTCGTCCGCGTGGATGCGACGATCTTCGGCAGCGCGCGCACGCTCGCGAACCCGCTCACGCAGGCCATCGTGGACGTGAAGCGCGCGAGCGGCGGCGCCTCGCTGCGCGCGAGTGGCCAGGGACACGCAGGCCTGCACGAGGTGCGGGTGACTGCCGGCGCGGATGCACAGTGGCTCAACGACGACCGGCAGGAATACGCCAACTGCATCGGCGCGGTGTGCACTGGCGGCTTCACCGTGCGTGGCGCACTGCGGAAGGACCAGCGCGAGCTCGTGGGCAGCGTGGGTCCATTCGTGCGCGGTGAGTTCGCACTGGTGCCGGGCCTCCTGGCGTCGGCCGGTGTGCGAAGCGATGCGGTGCAGTTCCGGCTGCGCGACCGCCTGATCAACGCCACCAACCCGGACGACTCCGGCGAGCGCACGCTGCGCGCGGTGAGTCCGTCGGCAGGACTCGTGTGGCGCGCCCTGCCCCTCGCGTCATTCTATGGCAACGTATCGTCGAGCTTCGAGACGCCCACCACCACGGAGCTGGGCAACAAGGAAGACGGATCCGCTGGCATCAACCCGGACCTCCAGCCGCAGTCCACGCTCACCCTCGAAGTGGGCACCAAGGGACTGCTCGGCCGCACGGGCGTGCGCTGGGACGTGGCGGCGTTCGACGCGCACGTGCGCGACGAGCTGGTGCCGTTCGACATCCCCAATGGCAACGGACGTCGCTACTACCGGAACGCCGGCCGCACGGTGCGCCGCGGCGCGGAACTCGGCCTCGATGCGGATGCGGGGCCCGTCGCGCTGCACGCCGCGTATGCCTACTCGCACTTCCGCTACGTGAGCTACGTCGTGGGGACGACGTCGTACGCCGGCCGCCGCATCCCGGGCGTGCCGGAGCAGGCGCTGGCGACGTCGGCGAGCATGGCGGCGGCGGGATTCGCGCTCTCCGCGACGGCTGACCTCGCGGGTCCAGCGGACGTGGACGACGCGAACAGCGCGCAGGCGCCTGGCCGCGCGATTTTCGGTCTGGGCGTCGGGCGCACTGTGCGGGTGGCCGGCACGCGGCTAGCGCCGATGGTCGCCGTGCAGAACGTCGGCGGAGTACATTCGGCAGGCAGCATCAGCGTCAACGCCACCGGCGGCAAGTTCTACGAGCCGGCGCCCGGCCGCACGCTGCTGGTGCGCGTGGCGCTCAGCCGGGATCCCTGACCGTTCGGATCTGCCTGCGCTGCGGCCGCCAACTTGCCTTCTGGACGATCTGATCCGGCAGCCGTTTTCCCCGTTCGCCCACCATGCTCGCGTTCCTGACCCACCTCATCGAACGTTACGGGTATTTCGCCGTGGCGCTGCTCGTGACGCTCGAGGGCTTCGGCCTGCCGCTGCCCGGCGAAACCGCCGTGGTGACGGCGGCGGCGTTCGCTGCGCGCGGCTCGCTCAACATCTACGGCGTCGTCCTCTCAACGGTGATCGGCACGGTGCTCGGTGGCTCGGGCGGCTACTGGGTGGGGCGCATCGGGGGGCGCGGCCTGCTCGTGCGACACGGTCACTTGATCCGCCTGGACGCCGAACGGCTCGCGCGCACCGAGGCGTACTTCAAGCGGCACGGCGCCAAGACGGTGTTCATCGCGCGATTCATCGCGCTGCTGCGGATCTTCGGGTCATTGCTCGCGGGGGTGGCGCACATGCCGTTCGCCGAGTTCACCGTCGTGAACCTCGGCGGCGGCGTGCTGTGGGCCGCGGTGTTCTCGGCGCTCGGCTACCTGTTCGGCAAGCACTTGTCGCGGCTGGACAACTACCTCGGGCGCATCAGCATCGCGCTGTCGGTGCTGGTGGTGATCGGGTACTTCGTATGGCGGTGGCGGCAGAGGGTGGCCGAGCGGAACGGCGCGTCCTCGGACGGTCAGGCAGCGTGATGCGAAAAGCAGATCCTTCCCTTCGTCGCTTTCGCTCCTCGAGGGCAGGCTGCTGCGCTCAGGATGACAAAGGGTCGCTAAGCCGATCCTTCGCTGCGCTCGGGATGACAACAAGAGCAGATCCTTCGCTTCGCTCAGGATGACAGCCGGGGCGCAGCGCTCAGGATGACAGCCGGGGCGCTGCGCTCAGAATGACAACGAGGGCAGGCGGCGTCGCTTACAGGTGTGGCAGCTCGCGGTCCGCGGCGCCGTCCGCGCGATGCCAGTCGAGCTCCGCTTCCGTCATGGGACGGAACATGAGGTCGGCGGCCAGCCATACGGACTTGGCGAAGGGATAGCAGACCACGGCGCCGACGACGATGAGGACGATGCTCGCCCACTGCAGCGCGACCCACGGCGTGTCCGGATACGTCGTCACGGCGACCACGGCGAGCAGGAGCGCGAACAACAGCTCCACCGCGACGAGGTTGAGCAGGTACGCGCCGATGAAGTAGTCGCTCTCGCCGCGGTGCAGGCGCAGGCCGCACGTTGGGCAGCTCGCGCGCAGCTCCGTGAAGCTCGCGAAGATGCCGGGCGCGCCACAGTTGGGACAGCGACGCGCGACGGCGCGCAGAAGCATGCGGGAGTTGGAAGGGCGCGTCGCCATGCTGTAATGTACAATCGTCAACCGGGGACGCCGCCACGACGGCACTCTTAGCGAACTGCGGTGGCGGACTTCCAGCGCGGACAAGCGGTACTCGAGCACGTCGCATGCGACGTCTTGCTCACGCCGCACCCCGGCGCCTCGGCGATGTGGGAACGGCTCGCGGGCACGGACGCAGCGCATCCGCTCGTGGATCCCGATGGATGCCGTCGGTACGCTGCAAACGCACGTGGCCAGCTCGCGCGGCGGATTGCCACCGAGACGGGAAAGCCGTAGCTCACGGGGATCCTCACAGCCGGAGCGAGGATCTGTACCTCGTCCAGCTCCTCGATGAGGTAGCGTTGCCGTGCGACGCGCGGCTGCCCAGATTCCCCGTCCCTCCCACGATGGTTCATGTCCCCCACCTCCAGCGCAGGTCAACCAGGGCTCCGGCTTTCCGCCGTCGCGGCGCTCATCGTGTCCGCGCTGCTCGTGGGCCTGTCGCTCATGGTGATCGTGCCGCCGTTCACGCTGCTGCTGTTCCGGCTGGCCGTGGGAGCGCTCGAGTACTCGCCGCTGCTCGTGCTGGCCGACCTCCTCTGGTGCCTGCCCGCCAACCGCTTGCTGCGCGGCCACCGCAGGCTGCGCTACGCTACCCTGGGCCTTCTGGTCGTTGCGGCCTGCATCGCCGTGTGGCCGCTCACGACGTACACTCGCGTCGCCTCGGCGGCGAGCGCGCAACTCGGCACTGACGAAGGCCCGCCGCGCTTCTCACTCGTGGCGTTGATCACGGGTCTACCCACGAGTCCGGACGTTGAAGCGCGCACCATCCCGTACGCCGCCGCCGATGGGCAGCGCCTCACAATGCGCCTCTATTCGCTGCCGCCGCACCAGCAGCGGCCCACTGTGGTCGTCCTCTATGGCGGCGCGTGGCAGGCCGGCTCGCCCGCGCAGTCCGAGAACGTGAGCCGCGCGCTTGCGTCGCGGGGCTATACCGTGGCCGCCATCGACTACCGTCATGCACCGGCGTCGCACTTTCCGGCGCAGATCGACGACGTGAACTACGGGATCGTCCTGCTGCGCGATTCTTCCGCGCAGTGGGGCATCGACGTTCATCGGATGGCGCTACTCGGACGCTCGTCTGGAGGACAGCTCGCCGAACTGGCGGCGTGGTCGCAGAACGATTACGGACTCCGCGCCGTCGTGGCGCTGTATGCGCCGTTCGACCTCACGAAGGGCTACAACGCCCCGCCGTCACCCGACCCGCTCGGCACACGCGTGGTGCTGCGCGATTATCTCGACGGCACGCCGGAGACGCAGGCGCGCCGCTACATGGCGGCGTCGCCCTCGACGCTCGTGCGACCCGGCCTGCCGCCTACGCTCCTGCTGTTCGGCGGCCGCGACCACATCGTGCGGCCGGTGTTCAACCGCGAGGCCGCGGCCGCACTTCGCGCCGCGCACGTGCCGGTGGTAGCGGTGGAGCTGCCCTGGGCCGAACACGCCTTCGACATGCTGCCCACGGGGCTCGGTGCACAGCTCGCGTTCAACGTGATCTCGGCATTCCTCGACCGGGAGCTGAAGGTACCGGAGAAAGCGAGCGCGCCGCGGAGCTGAGCGTTTCGGTGCGGGGATGTCGCGCGCGGTGACCGTCGCGCGCCGCCATCATTCCGTGGTGGTGCGCTCCGCGCCACGCGAGAGGAACACGCCGAGCAGGCTCACTGCCGCCGCCGTCATGAGCCAGAGGGCGGGCGCCGCCTTGTTGCCCGTGCGCTCGATGAGGTACGTGCAGATCGCCGGCGTGAACCCGCCGAACAGCGCCGTCGCGAGGCTGTACGCGAGCGAGAAGCCCGCCGTGCGGACCTGCGCCGGCATGATCTCCACGAGCAGCGGCACCATGCCGCCGTTGTAGAAGCCGAACAGCACCGAGAACCACAGCTCCACCGCGAGGAGTCGCTCGAAGCTGGGTGCAGCCACGAGCCACGTCATCGCCGGATACGCGGTGAGGAGCGCGAGCACGGGCACCGCGGCCACGAGTGGACGGCGGCCGATGCGATCGGAAATGCTGCCGGCGATGGGGAGCCACATGAAGTTCGAGAGCCCAACGCAGAGCGTCACGAGGAACACCTTCTGCGCGTCGAGATGCAGCGCCTGCTTGCCGAACGTGGGTGTGTACGCGGTGATGAGGTAGAAGGTCGTCGTCGTGAACACCACGAGCATCATCCCGCTCAGCACGATCCGCCAGTTCGCGGCCACCACGCGGAAGACGTCGCTCGCCTTTCGCGCATGATGCTCCATGTTGCGGAAGGCGTCCGTCTCCTCCAGCGAACGACGGAGATACAGGATAACCGGGATGATCGCGCAGCCAATCAGCAGCGGGATGCGCCAGCCCCACGTGCCCATCTGCTCGGCCGTCACCAGCCCCGTGAGCACGAGCGCGATGAGCGCCGTGAACACCACCGCGAGCTGCTGGCTCGCCGACTGCCACGAGCAGAAGAAGCCGCGGCGTCCCGGCGTCGCGATCTCCGCGAGGTACACCGACACGCCGCCGAGCTCCACACCGGCCGACAAGCCCTGGAGCAGGCGTCCGATGACGACGATCACCGGCGCCGCGAGGCCGATGGACGCATAGCTCGGCGTCGCCGCGATGGTGAACGTGCCCACCGCCATCAGGCCGAGCGTAACGATGAGTCCCTGGCGTCGCCCGACGCGATCGATGTAGGCGCCGAGGACGATGGCGCCGATGGGGCGCATGAGGTAGCCCGCGCCGAAGGTCATGAGCGACAGCATCAGCGACGCGAACTCGCTGCCGGCCGGAAAAAACGTGCGGCCGATGTACACGGCGTAGTAGCCGTACACGATGAAGTCGTACATCTCCAGGAAGTTGCCGCCGGCCACGCGCAGCACGGCGCCGAGCGTCGGCTTTGCGGGCGACCCGGATGTCATCGGTGGGCCGGCGCGAGCGGCAGCACGATGTGCGACGGAAACTGCGCGCTGAAGTGGATCGTATTGTCTGCCGCGACCATGCGACGATTGCGGCCGAGCGGTTCGCCGGTGTTGGGGTTCACGTCGAAGCGCGGGAAGTTGCTGCTCGAGATGTCCACGCGAATGCGATGCCCTTTCTTGAACACGTTGGCCGTCGGGAAGGGATCGATGGGAAAGTCGTACACCTGCCCCGGCACCAGCATCACGGCGTGGTCGCGCGTGGCGCGGTAGCGGCCGCGGATGATCGCATCCGTGAGGTTCATGTCGAAGCCCCCGGGCCAGTCCGCGCTCGGCGGATGCACATCGATGAGCTTGGCGGTGAAGTCCGTGTCCGTGCGCTTCGTGGAGCCGTACAGCTCGACGTGAATGGGGCCGATGACTTCCATGTCCTGTGCGAGCGGTGCAGTCTGGAAGACGACGACATCCGCGCGCGCGCGGAGTGGAAGGAAGGGCGCCTGCGACGGGGGAAAACGCGGATCCTCGCGCTGGTCGTATGCGCCATCCTTGAGTCGCGCCGAAGAGCCGCCGCCCACGGTGGGGACGGGGTGGCGCGGGTCGAAAGTGAACGTCGTGCTGGCCGAGCGCTCCACGGGCTTCGTGGTGCTGAGCGAGCCATCGGCGTGGAAGTAGTACGGCACCATGCGCGTGCCGGGCAGGGGCCACGTCGTCTCGTTGCGCCAGTAGCCGCCGTGCACGAGGCGGCCCGCCGCGTCCTTGTGTCCGTCGCCGGTGCCCATCACGAAGAGGCGCACGGGCGCGTCGTGCTCTGCGCCGGTAGGCAGCCCCTTCATATAGTGGTCGAACCAGCGGAGGTGGAAGTCGCCGTCGAAGTCGGGGATCGCGGCTGCATCGCCGAACGCGACGTCGCCCGCGTACGAGAGTGTGTCGCCGTGATGCACCCACGGGCCGACGAGCAGCCGCTGCGGCGATTTCTTCAGCTTCGCGAGCCCCATCCAGTTCTCGAACGTGCCGGCGAGGAAGATGTCGTACCATCCGCCGATCTGGTACATCGGGATGTCGGACGTCTGCGCGTAGTGCTCGGACCAGTTCATCATCGGGTCCTTCCAGAACGCGTCGTAGTCCGCGTGCTCGAAGAAGTCCATGTACCAGCCTTCGTACTCGGGCACGACGGACAGCGGGTTCAGGCCGCGCCGCATGGGCTGCACGTTGAACCACTTCTCCACGGGCTCCTGCTCGAGCAGCAGCTTGCGCACGGCGGGATTGGGCGCGTCGGCGGCGAGCTGGCTCCACGCCCACGTGAGCTGGCGGCCCATCTCGTACGTGCCACGGTAGCGGATGCCGTGATCCCACGCGTTGGACATGCCGCCCATGTTGACGACGATTGTCTTCAGCGACGGTGGATGCAGCTGTGCCGCACCGGCTTCCATGTGTGCGGCGAACGACGTGCCCCACATGCCGACCATGCCGTTGGCGTACGGCTGCTTTGCGAGCCACTCGATGGTGTCGTAGCCGTCGGTGGCGTCGATGGGCTGCACCTTGAGGAACGTGCCTTCCGACTTGTAGCGGCCGCGCGTGTCCTGCACCGCGACGACGTAACCGTGGCGCGCGAGGTACTCGGCGTTGGCCTGCGTCTTCGTCTTGTCGTACGGCGTGCGCTGGAGGAGGACCGGGAGCTTCTCGGTGACTACGACACCGTTGCGCGCGGGGCGATAGAGGTCGGTGGCCATGCGCTTTCCGTCGCGCATGGGGATCATCAGGTTGTGCTCTGTCCGGATGGCGTCGTATGTCACCGGGGCCTGTGCGCGTGCGGTGACCGGCACTGCTACGAGGGCGAGCGCGCAGGCGCTGATGCCGCGGCGGATGGCGGCGTGAAGGTGTCGCATGACGGTCGAAGGTGACCGCGATGCGTGGGGTTGGCAAGCGAATCCTGTCGTCCTGAGCGAATCGAAGGACCTGCTTTTCGCTCGAGGATGGGCAAGCAGATCCTTCGCTGCGCTCAGGATGACACAAGCAGATCCTTCGCTGCGCTCAGGATGACACAAGCAGATCCTTCGCTGCGCTCAGGATGACAAGGCGTTCGTGGTGCTCAGGCGATGGCCCGACGCCCACCGAAGGCCTCATGCGCCAGCGACGCATACTCCACGATGCTCGTGGTCACGCCGAAGTGGTGCGCGCCCAGCCCCTTGCCGGTGTACGGATCGTAGTACTCCCGGAAGCCCGACTTCCGCACGAGCGCCGTGGAGCGCTCCACCAGGTGCGCCGTCTCTGCTTCGCGCTCGAGCCGGATCAGTCCACGCAGCACGAACCACGTCGTGAACATCCAGGTCGGACCGCGCCAGTAGCGCTCGATCCACAGGTAGCGATGATACCCCGGCACGAAGGTGGGCTCGGTGGCCGCCGTGCTCGGCACCGGATACGGCAACCAGAACCGCTTGGGATCGAGCAGGTGCTCCTCGACGACGCGGCGCGAGATGTCGGCCGGCAGGTACTTGAGCCCGAGCGGCGCGAGGCCGGCCCACGTGCTCACGTCGAGTCGCTCGCCGTCGGGTCCTTCGGCGAAGAAGAAGCCGCGTTCTGCGTCGTACAGCCGACGCACGAGCGCCGCCGTCAACTGCTCCGCGCGCTGCTCGGCGCCCGGCACGCCGAGTCGCGCGAGACCTTCCCAGCCGAGGATCCACGCGGTGTTCACGAGGACGTCCGTGGCGTGAAACCCGCCGTCGGCGACGACGCGGCGATAGTCGTAGTGCCGCTCGCGATTGAAGTGCTGCAGCCACAGGAAGCCCGGCTTCGGGTGGCTGCGCCAGCCGAGCGGGGCGTCGTACGTCGGCGATGCGTCGAGTCCCGTCTCGTCTGGCTGCAGCACGCCGATGAGCCCATCGCTGTCCGTGCGCTCGCGGTCGAGACAGGCGTGAAAGCGTTCGAGGAGCACACGTCCCTCCTCCGCGAACTTCGCGTCGCCGGTGCGCTCGGCGATCTGCGCCCAGACGAATGCAAGCAGCGGCGGCTGGATGGTGGCCGTGTGGAACGCCTTCAGGTGGAGCAGGTTGTACGTGAAGGCGCGTCGCAGCCGACAGGGTCCGTGCCAGAAGATCGTGTGGCCGATGAATCCCGACGGATCCTGCGAGAGCGCGAGCGAGCGCAGTTCGTTCATCGCGCGGGTCGGGTCGATCCGGCTCCAGGCAAGCGCGTGGAAGCACGAATCCCAGAAGAACTGGTCGGGGTACTTCTTGCGGTCGGGACAGGTATACGTGTAGTCGCGGCGACCCTTGCGGCGCCCCTGGCGCCAGTTCCGCTCCAGCACACTCCGGGCGCCCGCGAAGATGTCGTCGTAGCGCTGCATGCCGGGAGCGGCTGCGGTCACTTCCTGACGCGCGACGAATCCGCGATCGGATGGGTCGTGGCGAGCACAGGCAGCAGCGCGAGCGTTCGAGTGGAGGTCATGAAGAACGCAGATCGCAATGCATGGTCCGAAGGTGATGGATGAATGGGAGGATGGCAAGCGACGGCCGCCGCTGCCCGGTTGGCGGAAAGCAGATCCTTCGCTGCGCTCAGGACGACAAGGGAAGCAGGTCCTTCGCTGCGCTCAGGACGACAGGGAGTTGTCATCCTGAGCGCAGCGAAGGATCTGCTTTCCCCACCCGGCCGAGGGAGCCGTTGCCGGCCGACGGTGTCCGTGACACTCTTCCTCGCCTTGCGGGCAGAATCGGAAGCCCATACCGCCATCCCACGACAACTTCGGTCGCCATGCGCCTCTTGAAACCACTGACGACGAACGCGGCGGCCACCTGCGCCGCATGCCTCCTGTTCGCCATTGTTGTCGCGTTGCCGACGACGCTTTCGGGCCAGACGCAGGCTGCGTCGCCGGCGCCTGACGGCGTCATGCTGCAGTTCATGCGCTTTGCCGACATCTTCGGCAGCCGACTCGTGGCCGCGTTCGATTCCATCCCCGCGGCGCGCTACGACTACCGGCCCACCGCACCGCAGCAGACGATCGGCTACATCGCGCAGCACCTCGAGGCCGCGAACTACAGCCTGTGCGAGCAGCTCGGTTCGCTGGACCATCCCTCCACCGCGAAGGACTCGCTTGCCGATACGGTCAAGGCGCGATGGCCGAAGGACACACTCGTCGCGCGGTTGCGGGCATCGCTTCGTTTCTGCGACACCGCACTGGAGCGTGCCGGCCCGCTCGACTCGCCGGCGCGCGCGAACGTGCTGCTCGCCTTCGAGACCGATCTCGCCGAGCATTACAGTCAGCTCGCCTCCTACATGCGGCTCACCGGCATGGTGCCGCCGTCGGCACTCCCGCCGCGCCGGCGCACGACTGTCGAGCTGCCGGCGTCCGCTCTACCGGCATATGTCGGCGCCTACCAGTTGACCGACGGCCCCGAGCTCGACGTCACGCTGCGCGACGGGAAGCTGTTCGCCCAGTCGAAGCCGGGCGGAAGGGAGGTTCGTCTCTGGGCAGAGGGCGGCGAGAACTTCTTCATCAACGAGGTGGATGCGCAGCTCACTTTCATGCGCGACGGCCGCGGCGCGGTCACCGACATCATAATTCACCAGTATGGTCGCGACAGGGCCGCCCGCCGAATTCGGTGAGTCCCTTCATCCTGTGACCGCGGCCACGCTCGGGGAGTTGGGCGATCCACAGCACCCGGCGTGACTCGCCGCCACATGGACACTCGTCACCACCACGTCAGCATTCCGCTGTTCCTGCTCCTCGCCGGTGCGCTTGCGTGCTCGTCGGCGACGCAGCCTCGGGCGAACGTCACGCTCCTCGTGACCAACACGACGTGCACTCCCGGCCCATGCACGCCGCTGCGGATTCGAGCGTTTCCCGGCATGGACGTGCAGCCGAGAACGCCCGGCGGGCTCTGGTCGCTCGACGTCGGCACGGTCACGACGGCGTCGGCATGCCTGACGCTTCCATCCACGGCAGGGTTCTACGTGATTGCCGCGGCGACGAACGACACGACGACCTTCACCTGGACCAACGCGGACCCGATGGCGCTCGGCGCACTTGGTCCCACCGAGTCCGCCCTTCAGGCCTCGCCGGACACGCGCGAGTTCGTCGCGGCCGGTGCACAGGGCTGGAGTGTCGCGCTACCCGGCGGCGCGACGTTGGCGCCGGCCGACGCCTGCACGCCGTGACTGGGGTGTGGGTGCGAAGCCTCGTTCAGAAACCGGCGCTTGGTCCAGCAAACTGTTTCTGAAAAGGAGTGCGTTGATCGGCCGCGTCATTCCAAAGCTGGAATAAGGTGGCTACGAGGTGCGTGGCGACCCAAATGCGAAGTGCCTGATCGGGCGCCTCATTCCAAATTTGGAATGAGGAGGCTCCATAGCCCACGTGACGACCACGAGGATATCGTGGAATCGTCGACCAAGGCTGCGAGCGAGCGAGCGCGACACTCAGGCTGCGCCACAGCCCGGATTCCGCAGCAGGCAGCAGCGGAAGCGCCAAGCGCCTGAGCGACGCAACCACGTGGGCGACGCGCACCCGACTTGGTAAGCGGACGGCGACGCATTTCGCATCACCGCCCGCCATCGCTCACTGCCCGCCGTCCCGAGCGGGCCGCGGAAGCGCCGTGGGCGGCAGGATGTTGTTCAGGCGCATGTAATTCGCCAGCTGGCTGTAGTGGTCGGCCAGGTCGAGCGCGTGGCCCAGCACCATCGTCGCACGCGGAAAGCTGCGCGAGTTGCCGTTGGCCATCATCGTCACCTGTTCGCCGAGGTTCGCGTCATCGAGCTGCGCGAACGCGCTCTCGCAGAAGGCGAACGACGCCTTCACCTTCGCAATGAGCGTCTCCCTCGGCCACGTGGCCTTCACGGAATCGGGCGTCGACGTGTCGCCCTCCGGTACGGTCGCCTTCATCGCACCGAAATTGTTGCAGAAGAAATAGTTGTCGCTCGCAAGGTGCTGCGCGATGTAGCCGATGGTGAGCTGCGAGGGTGTCGGCCGATACCCGAACTTCGACTCGGGGATGGAGTCGAACGCCTGCGCGATGTTGCGCTGCAGTCCCATCGTGCGGTTGCGGAACACGGTCGTGACGGGATTGGGCTGCGGGCCGGCGGGCTGCTGGGCGGCGAGGCTCAGCGGCAGGGCCAGCGTGAGGATCGCGGCGCGCAGGGTCTTCATACGGTCTCCGGGTAGTGGGCAGTGCAGGTGGTGATAGTGGATGCACCCGTCGCGTCGCGCAACCGTCACCCGCACGACGGCCAACGGGCGTCCTCCCGTGATCCGCGGCGTACGCGTACGTTTGATTCTGCACCGCGCGACCCGACGCCGAGGACTCGCCTGAACATCCGCAGCCTGCTGGAACACACGCTGGGTTCTGCCTACACGATCGAGCGCGAGCTCGGCGGCGGCGGCATGTCGCGCGTGTTCGTGGCCGTCGAGACCGCGCTCGACCGGAAGGTCGTCATCAAGGTGCTCGCGCCGGAGCTCGCCGCCTCCGTGTCCGCCGACCGCTTCGCGCGCGAGATCCGCCTTGCCGCCCGGCTCCAGCAGGCCAACATCGTCACGCTTCTTTCGGCTGGTGAAACGGAGGCTGAAGCGGACGGCTCGCGCGGCCTTCCCTTCTATACGATGCCATTCGTGGAAGGAGAGTCGCTCCGCCACCTCCTCGCATCCGGCGAGGTCATTCCCGAAAGCCACGTGGTGCACGTGTTGCGCGACGTCGCGCGCGCGCTGGCCTACGCGCACGAGCACGGAGTCGTGCATCGTGACATCAAGCCGGAAAACATCCTCCTCTCCGGCGACACGGCCGTCGTCACGGACTTCGGCATCGCCAAGGCGCTCGCGGCATCCCGCACGCAGTCCGATGGCGGCACGCTCACCGGCGTCGGCGGGGTGGTGGGCACGCCACAGTACATGGCCCCCGAACAGCTCATGGGCGAGGCGGACGCGGACCACCGCGTGGACCTGTATGCGTTCGGCTGCCTCGGCTACGAGCTGCTCGCGGGACAGCCGCCCTTTCACGGCCGCACCGCGAGTCGGCTGTTCGCCGCGCACCTGAATGAGGTGCCGCAGCCGCTGGACACCGTTCGCCCCGACGTCTCGCCGGGCCTCGCGGCGCTCGTCATGCGATGCCTCGCCAAGAACGCGGACGAGCGGCCTCAGGATGCGCGCGCGATCCTCCTCGCGCTCGACCAGGTGGTGACGCCGCACACGGGCGACAGCCCGCCCGTGTCTCGAGCGACACGGACCTCGTCGCCGAGCGCGCCGTCGCGTACGCGCTGGTGGCTGGGCAGCGCGGCGGCGGCGGCGCTCCTCGTGGTTGCAGGATGGCGGCTCATGGCCAGCCGGCACGCCGATGCCGCGGCCGGCCCCGTGCAGATCGCCGTGCTGCCGTTCATCAACGTGGGCGGCGACTCCGCGCAGGAATATTTCGCCGATGGAATGTCCGTTGCGCTCACCACGGCGTTGAGCAAGGTGCCGGGCCTGCAGCTCACCGCGCGCAGCCTCGCGTTCACGTACAAGGGCAAGCCGGTGGACGTCCGCAAGGTGGGCGCGGAGCTCGGCGTCAGCTCGGTGCTCGAGGGCACGGTGCAGCGCGCGGGAAACCGCCTCCGCGTCACCGGACAGCTCACGAACGTCACGGACGGTGCCATCCGCTGGACGGGCACATACGATCGCGCCGTGGACGACCTTTTCACCGTGCAGGACAACATCACCGACGCGATCGTCGGCGAGCTGCGCGGGCGGCTCACCGGCGCCGCGCGCGGTGGGAGCAAGCACGGCGGCGCCGCCGGCACCACGAACCTCGACGCCTACGACCGCTTCATGCGCGGCGTGTACCTGCTCGACCGGCGCGGCGCCGGCGTGGCGCAGGCGGTGGGCCTGTTCAACGAGGCCATCGCGCTCGACAGCGCATTTGCACCGGCATACGCGAAGCTCAGCGAGGCGCTGGAGTTGCTGCCGTACTTCACGGCAACTCCCGCTGCGTCCGTGGAGCAGCGCGCCCTGGCGGCCGCGCAGCACGCGCTGGCCCTCGATTCAACGATTCCCGAGGCGCACGTGGGACTCGCGCTCGTGTACGCCCACGCGTACCGGTGGAAGGAAGCCGACGAGCAGCTCCACCTCGCCATGGCAGACGACTCCACCTCCGCGGTGGTGCGGCTGCAGTACGGACGGAACCTCATGCAGATGGGCCGTCTCGACGAGGCCATCACCCAGCTCCGCGTCGCCACGCGCCTCGACCCGCTCTCCGCCACCGCCTTCGTGTGGCTCGCGCACGTTTACGCGATCCTTGGCCGTGCCGACTCCGCGACGGCCATCGTCCGTCAGGGGCACGAGGTGGACCCGGAGCTGCTGCTGGGCCGCAGCATCGGCGCAATCGACCTCGCGTGGGCGGGGCACCCCGCCGAGGCGCGCGCACTGCTCGCCGGATTCGACGCCTCCGCGCCCTGGATGGGCCAGAGCACGCTCGGCCTCGCCGCCGCCGGTGACACAGCCGGTGCAGTTCGCGTCCGTCGGGGCCTCGAGCGACTGCCGCGCGACACATGGATGATCCACACTGCGCTCTCGTACGCGAGCCTCGCCGTCGGCGACACGACGCGCGCGCTGACGGAGATGGAAGCGTCGCGCGCGGCGCGCGAGATTTTTCCCAAGTGGCTGAGCCTCTACGATCGCGTCTTCGATCCGGTACGCAAGAGCGCGCGCTTCGCGGCGATCGCGCAGTCGTTCGGCCTTCCGGACGCGGCACGATGACCCGTGGTGGCGAGGGGTTTTTCATTCGGGCATATTCAGCAGGCACGTTCGACCCCACCTGGCAGGCGGAGCGGCATCATGGGCAGGGTGCGCGAGTGAAACGCCGGAAGCCTCAGGAGATGCACATGGTTCGGAGCGGCCGGCGAGGGTCCCTTGCGGTGCTGGTGATCGCGCTGGCCGCGGCGGGCGCGTGCAAGTCGAAACCCGCCGCCTCGATCGACGAGATGTTCACGGCACGCACGCAGGGACAGCTCTTCCTGCAGCGCGGGCAACTGCCTGAGGCGGAAGCGCAGTTCAGGAAGCTCGTGGAATGGGCGCCCAAGGAAGCGCTCGGCTTCACGAACCTCGGCCTCGTGTACCTCCAGGAAGGTCGGAACAAGGAGGCGGAGGAACAGCTCGAGCGTGCGCACGAGCTGGATCCGGGCAACAGCGACGTGGACCTGATGCTCGCCAAGCTCTACTCGCTCACGGGCCGAGTGGGCGAGGCGGTGAAGACGCTCGAGGCGATGAAGCCGAATGGGCCCAACGAAACACGTCGGCTGCATGCGCTGGCCGACCTCGTGGCGCAGGCGCCCACGCGCGCCGACAGCCTCAGGCGCGAGGCGCTGCTCGCGCAGATCCTGACGCTGAAGCCGGCGAACCTCGTAGTGCGACTCGAGCTGGCGGCGGTGGCTGTCCGTCGTGGTGTGGTGGACAGCACGTTGCGGCAACTCGAGGACATCCGGCGCATTCCACCCGGACCCCCGAAGGACGTCGTGCCGCTGCTCGAGGCGACCATTCAGCAGCTGCGCACGGGAACGCCCGCGGCGGCGCAATCGGCGTTCGACCGGTTTCGTGAAGCCATGGAAGTCACCGCGCAGTACCAGGTGGCGCTCCAGGACGTGACGTGGATCGAGGCGCCGCTGGCCGGACGCGCTGCGCTCGCCTTCGAGCCGCAGTCGCTCATCACGTTCCTCGGCTCCGGCTTCAACAAGGAGCGCACGACGCTCGTGAAGTTCGTGGACTTCACCAGCGACGCGGGCTTGCCGGAGCCGCGCGCGACCGCCGCGGGCGCTGCAGCATCGCCTACGTCACTCGCACTCGGCGACATCAATGGCGACGGCTACGACGAGGTCCTCGCCGGCTCGCGCCTGTTCCACCTCCAGCGCGGCTACGCGTCCGACATGACCGCGCACGACAGCCTCGGCACGCTCGGCAACGTTGCCGTCGCCGCGTTCGGCGACTTCGACAACGACGGCTGGACCGACCTGTTCCTTATCGCGGACGGCAAGGGCCGCCTGCTGCGCAACTCGGGCGCGGGCACGTTTGTGGACGCCACACCAAAGGCCGGGTTCGACGTGCAGGGCGCGACGAAGGCCGTGTGGGTGGACCTCGACCACGACGGCGACCTCGACCTCGTGCTCGTGGGGAACGGCCGCCGCCTCGTGTATCGCAACAACATGGACGGCACCTTCACCGAGTCCGCCGCGGCCATGGGCATCACCGGCAGCGGCGACGCGCGGTCGCTCGTGTTCGGCGACTTCGACGGCGACGGTCGCATCGACCTGTTCATCACGAACGCCAACGGCAGCGACGTGCTCTATCGCAACGCCGGTGGCCGCACGATGACGGACGCCACCGCGGCGAGCGGACTCGCGACCACCGGCGGCTCCGGCGCCGCGGCCGTGTGCGACTACGACAACGACGGCCTCCTCGACTTGTTCGTCTCGCGCGCGGACGGCGGCGAGCCCACCCTCTGGCACAACAAGGGCGACGGCACCTTCACGCGCGACGTCCGCTCCACGAACGCCCTGCGGAAACTCCGCGGCGTGGTGGGACGCGGCGCCCAGTTTGTAGACATCGACAACGATGGCTGGCTCGACCTCGTCGTCGCCGGCACACCGGCGAAGGCGGGAGAGCGCGGCGTGTTCCTCTTCCACAACGACGGCACCGGCGCGTTCACGGACCAGAGTACGCTGCTGCCGGCGTCGCTCATGTCCGCCACGTCGGTGGCCACGAGCGACGTGGACGGCGACGGCGACGAGGATCTCCTGTTCGGCGTGGACGGCGGTGTGCGGCTGCTCAGGAACGAGGGCGGCAACGGACGCATGTCCACACGCATCCAGCTGTTCGCGCTCAAGTCCGGCAGCGGGAAGAACAACAGCTTCGGCATCGGCTCGCGGATCGAGCTGCGCGCGGGCGAGCTGTACCAGACGCGCGTGGTCACGGACCGCGCGACGGTGTTCGGGCTGGGCAAGCACCTCAAGGCAGACGTCGTGCACATCGAGTGGCCCAACGGCGTGCCGCAGTCGATCCACTTTCCCGGCACCGACCAGGACGTCCTCGAGCTGGAGACGCTCAAGGGCTCGTGCGCGTTCCTCTACGCCTGGAACGGCGAGCGCTTCGACCTCGTCACCGACGTGATGTGGCGCAGCGCGCTCGGCATGCCGCTCGGCATGATGGGCGGCGGCAACATGGCGTACGCGCCGGCGGGTGCGTCGCAGGAATACCTGCGCATTGCGGGCAGCGCGCTCAAGCCGCGTAACGGCCGCTACGTGCTTCAGCTCACGGAGGAGCTGTGGGAGACCGCGTACGCCGACCAGCTCAAGCTGCTCGCCGTGGATCATCCCGATTCCGTCGAGGTGTTCGTGGACGAGCGGTTCGTGCCGCCCGCGCCCGTGTCACTGCGACTCTACAAGGCCGTCCATCCGCACGCGCCGATCTCGGCCATCGATGAACGCGGGAACGACGTCCTGCCGGCGCTGCGCGCGCGCGACAACGTGTACGTCTCCAACCTCACGCCGCTCGAGTATCAGGGCGTGGTGCAGCCGCACGACCTCGTGCTCGACCTCGACCGCGACGCGGGGCGCGCGGGCTCGTACCTGTTCCTCCGCGGCTGGATCTACCCGACGGACGCGAGCATCAACGTCGCGCTGTCGCAGCAGTCGAAGGTGAAGCTGGCGATGCCGTCGCTCGAGGTGCGCGACGCGAGGGGCAAGTGGGTGACGGCCATCGCGAACCTCAGCTTCCCGTCGGGCAAGGACAAGACGATGATCGTGGACCTCGCGGGCAAGTTCCCCACGGCCGACCATCACGTCCGTATCCGCACGAACATGCAGATCTACTGGGACCAGGCGTTCGTGTCGAACACGGTGTCGTCGGCGCCGGTGAAAGTCACGGATCTCGCGCCGCTCTCCGCCGACCTCCACTTCCGCGGCTACTCGCGCACGTTCCGGAAGGGCGGCCGCTACGGTCCGTGGTGGTTCGCGTACGATGACGTGAGCACGGACTCGCCGTGGCGTCCCATCACCGGCGCGTTCACGCGCTTCGGCGACGTGATGCCGCTGCTCCGCAGCCCCGACGACATGTACGTCGTCATGGCGCCGGGCGACGAGGCCACGCTGCAGTTCGACGCCGCGTCGGCGGATTCGATTCCCAAGGGGTGGACGCGCGACTTCCTGCTCTACACGGACGGGTGGATCAAGGACTCGGACCTGAACACCGCGCACGGCACCACCGTGGGTCCGCTGCCGTTCCACAGGATCAAGGAATATCCGTACGCGACGGGCGACGCCTATCCGTCGGACTCGGTGCACCAGCGCTACCTGCGCGATTACAATACGCGCGTCGTGCGCAGCGGCGCCGTCGCGAACCGGCCGTATATTCACCCGTGATGCAGTATCCCGCCCTTCGACAAGCCATCATCGCCATCCCGTTCTTCGCGGCCCTCGGGCTGGCGGTCCGCCTGGATCACGGGCCCATCGGCGCGCCAGCGGATGCCGGCAATCCCGGCTTCACGCTGCGCGACGAGACGGCGCAGGCGGGCATCCACTTCGTGCACCACCGGCCGGAGTTCGACCCGAAGATCCGCAATGTCGAGCCGCATGTGGCCGCGGTGGGCGCCGGCGTGTCCGTCGCCGACTTCGACGGTGATGGATGGCCCGACCTCTACTTCACGAACAGCCGGTTCGGCGAGCCAAATGCACTCTATCGCAATCGTGGCAATGGCACCTTCGAGGACGTCGCCGCAAGCGCAGGCCTCGCGGACCTGAACAAGCCCGGCGAGGGCGTGTCGATGGGCAGCGTCTGGGGCGACTTCGACAACGATGGCCACGAGGACCTGCTCGTCTACCGCTACGGCTACCTCGCGCTGTTCAGGAACCTCGGCAACGGACACTTCCAGGATGTGACCGAGGCGGCGGGACTGCGCCGCTGGGTGAACAGCAACAGCGCCATCTGGCTCGACTACGATCGCGACGGCCTCCTCGACCTCTACGTCACCGCGTACTTCCGCAGCGACATCGACCTGTGGCACCTCTCCACGACGCACATCATGCACAACAGCTTCGAGTTCGCCACCAACGGCGGCAAGAACCTGTTGTTCCACAACCTCGGTGGCGGCCGGTTCGAGGACGTCACGGATAAAATGGGAGTCGGCGGATCGCGCTGGACACTGGCCGCCGCGTCCGCGGACTTCAACGGCGACGGATGGCCCGACATCTACGTCGCCAACGACTACGGCCCCGAGGAGCTCTACCTCAACGATCACGGCAAGCGCTTCACGCTCTCCTCGGCCGGTCTCGAAAGCGAATCCAAGAGCGGCATGTCCGTCGCCCTGGGCGACGCCTACAATCGCGGCCGGCTCGACGCGTTCGTGACGAACATCTCCGAGCGCGGCTACATCTTCCAGAACAACAACCTCCGGCTCAACGAGATGACGGAGCACGGCGGGTTCAAGAACGTCGCCGACGCCACCGTGGCGAACGCGGGCTGGGCGTGGGGCTCGCAGTTCGGCGACTTCAACAACGACGGCATGAACGAACTGTTCGTCGCGAACGGCTTCATCTCGGCGGACTCGAACAAGACGTACTGGTACGCGATGTCGAAGATCGCCGGCGCGAACGGACACCTGTTCGAGGATGCGAGTACGTGGCCCGCCTTCGGGACGTCGAGCCTGTCGGGTTACGAGCGGTCGCGCGTGTACCTCAACCGTGGGCTCGCGGGCTGGGTGGACGTCGCCACGAAGGTAGGCGTCACCGATGACCGCGACGGACGCGCCGTCGCGCTCGCGGACCTCTCCAACCGCGGCGCGGAAGACGTGATCGTCGCGAACCAGAACCAGCCCGCGCTGCTCTATCGCGACTATCCGGACAGCAGCAACCACTGGATCGCCTTCACGCTCACGGGCACGCGCAGCAACCGCAGCGCGATCGGCGCGGAGGTGGAGGTGGCATTCGGGGACACGCGGCAGCGGCGTGTGGTGGATGGCGGCATGGGCTTCGCGAGCCAGAACGACAGGCGGCTGCACTTCGGCGTGGGCCACCACGACTGGGTGGACCGCGTCATCATCCACTGGCCGTCCGGTACGCGGCAGGTACTCCAGCATCTCGCGGTGGACCAGTTCCACGCCGTCACGGAGCCCGCGCGATGACGCGCCTGGCGGAGCCCGACGTGCGCGAGCGGCACGTGCTGCAGCGGTGGTGGGATCGCGGCGTGACGATCGACCCCAAGTACCTGATCGCCTTCCTCATCACGCTCGTGCTGGTGGCGGCGCAGCTCCGCTATCACATGGTGGGCGGCTACGAGCGGCTCGCGCTGGCGCTGCTCACCTGCGTGGCGACGGAAGCGATCCTGTCGTGGTTCGCGCGCGGCACCGTGGTGAACCTGCTGAGCGCGTACATCAGCGGCATCAGCCTCACACTCCTCACCAAGCCGCAGGGTGGCGCGCTGTGGCCGTTCGCACTCGGCGGATTCCTCGCCATTTCGTCGAAATACGTGCTGCGCTATCGCGACAACCATCTCTGGAATCCCACCAACTTCGCGATCGTCGCCCTGCTGCTCGCGGCGCCGGGCAGCGTGTCGGTGCTGAGCCACCAGTTCGGCAGCGACCTGCTCACGAACCTGGTGATCTGGACCTTCGGCCTGGTCATCGCGGCGCGCGTGCGCGTGCTGCACATCACGCTCACGTACGTCGCCAGCTTCCTCATCCTCAACGGCGCGCGCGCCCTGCTGCTCGGCCAGCCGATGCTGCCCGAGCTCGCACCCATCACGGGGCCGATGTACCAGCTGTTCATCTTCTTCATGATCACCGATCCGCGCACGGTGGTTCGCGAGCGGCGCTGGCAGTACGTGGTGGCGGTCCTCGTGGCGGTGATGGAGGCGCTGATCCGGTTCGCGTCGGACCAGGCGCTCCCCCTACCGACGGCCTTCAATGCCGCGCCGGCGCTGGTGGCACTGGCACTCGTAGGTCCCGTCGCCAAGTGGTTCGACCTCCGCCGCCGCCGCCCCACTTTGTCATCCTGAGCGTCCTCCTTTGTCATCCTGAGCGCCCTCCCTTGTCATCCTGAGCGGAGCGAAGGATCTGCTTTTGTCGTCCTAAGCGTCCTCCTTTGTCATCCTGAGCGTAGCGAAGGATGACAGAGATGATCGTAGATTCGCGAAGTTTCCAGCCCCTCCCTCCCGCGCCACGAGCTTTATGCACAGCGCCAGCACCCGACTTCTCACCGCCGCACTGATCGCGACGGCGGCCACCTCCGCCGGCGCGCAGACGCGCATGCTCCGCTCGCCGAGCGTGAGCATGAGGAACATCGCGTTCGCGTATGCCGGCAACATCTGGGTCGTCGATCGATCCGGCGGCGGTGCGCGACGGCTCACGAGCTTTGCCGGCGAAGCCTCCAACCCGAAGCTCAGTCCCGACGGATCGATGGTCGCGTTCTCCGCGCAGTACGCGGGTAACGTGGACGTCTACGTCGTCCCGGTCGAAGGCGGCGAGCCGAAGCGGCTCACCTACCATCCCGGCGCCGATGTCGTGCAGGGATGGACCCCCGATGGCCGTGACGTCGTCTTCAGCAGTGGCCGCGCCACGAATGCACCGAGCCCCGTGCCGCGCTTCTTCATGGTGGGACTGGATGGCAGCGTCGAGGCACCCATGCCGCAGCCGCGCGCCTACCAGGGCAAGATCTCTCCCGACGGGAAGCATCTCGCCTATCGCATGAACAACTCGTGGGACGAGGAGCGCCGCAACTATCGCGGCGGGCAGAACCGGCCCATCTGGATCGAGGACCTGACCACGCATGACGTCATCACGCCGCCGTGGACCGACAGCAAGGAGATGGATCCGGCGTGGATCGGCGACGTCGTGTACTTCCTCTCCGATCGCGACGGCGTGTCGAACGTCTACGCCTTCGACACGAAGACGAAGGCGCTGAAGCAGCAGACGCGCTTCCGGGATTTCGACGTCAAGACGCTCGACGCATCGACGGCCGCCAACACCGTGGTCTTCGAGCAGGCCGGCTACATCCACGAGCTCGATCCGTCGTCGGGCCGAGAGCACGTCGTCAACATCACCGCGAACGGCGACTTCCCGTGGATGATGCCGCAGTGGAAGGACGTCACCACGCGCATCGCGTCGCTCGCCCTGTCGCCCACGGGCAAGCGCGCGGCAGTCGAGGCACGCGGTGAGATCTTCACCATTCCGGCCGAGAAGGGCGATGCGCGCAATCTCACGAATTCGAGCGGGAGTGCGGAGCGCGACCCGGCGTGGTCGCCGGATGGAAAGTGGATCTCGTACTTCTCCGACTCGAGCGGTGAGTACCAGCTCATCCTCGCCTCGCAGGACGGGTCCACGAAGCGCGCGATCACGTTGCCGGAGCCGAGCCACTACTACACGCCGGAGTGGAGTCCGGATGCGAAGCGGATCGTTTTCCACGATACGCACCTTCGCCTATGGGTCGTGGACATCGCGGCCGGCAAGGCGACGCATGTGGATACCGATCAATACATGGTGCCGGAGCGGTCGCTCGCTCCGACGTTCAGCCCCGATGGACGATGGATCGCATACGCGAAGCGGCTGCCGTCGATGTTCCGCGCGATCTTCGCGTACAACGTCGAGACGGGCGCGAGGATCCAGCTGACGGATGGGCTGGCCGACGCGAAGAGTCCCGCGTGGGATGCGAGCGGCAAGTACCTCTGGTTCCTCGCGAGCACGAACTTCGGCCCGACGTCCGGCTGGCTCGACATGACGTCCTACGACCATCCGGTGACGTCCGCGCTGTATCTCGCCGTGTTGAAGAAGGGCGAGGCGAGCCCGTTGCTGCCGGAGAGCGACGAGGAGCGCGACGCCGCAGCGAATGCAATGCCGACCCCCGCGCCCGTACCCGCCCGCGCGGACAGCGCACGTGCGGCGAGCGTCCCTGCTGGTCCGGGCGACAGCGTGCGCACGTCGCGCGCGTCGAGGCCCGTCGTGACCATCGACGTGGACGGCATCGCGCGGCGCACCGTGGCCGTGCCGGGCCTGGCGCAGCGCACTTATGCCGACCTTGTTGCCGGTCCCGCGGGCACCGTGTTCTGGGTCGAGGCCGTGCCGGCAACCGGTACCACGGACACGCCTGGCGCCGCCATGGGTGGCGTGCTCCATCGCTACGTCATCAAGGACCGCAAGGCGGCGCCGTTCGCGTCGGGCGTCGTGAGCTACGCGGTGAGCGCCGACGGACACAAGCTCCTGTACCGCACGCCGGGCCCGCAGGGCGGGCTCTATCTCGTCGATGCGGACAAGGCGATTCCCGCGCCGCAGGGTGGACGTCTCGCGATGCAGCTTCGCGTGAACGTCGATCCGCGGGCGGAATTCAAGCAGATGTTCGACGAGGGCTGGCGCATCCAGCGCGACTACATCTACGTGAAGAACCTGCACGGCACGGACTGGCCGAAGATGAAGACGATGTACGGCGCCATGCTGCCGTCTGTGAATCATCGCGCGGACCTCAACTACCTGCTCGACATGATGGGCGCCGAGATTGCGATCGGGCATTCGTTCGTCCGCGGCGGCGACATCCCCGAAGTCGCCCCGACCACGGCCGGACTGCTCGGCGCCGACTTCACGGTGGACAACGGGCGGTATCGCATCGCGAAGTTCTACGACGCGGAAAGCTGGAATCCCGAACTGCGTGCGCCGCTCTCGGCGCCAGGCGTCGACGTGCGCACCGGCGACTACCTGCTCGCGGTGAACGGCGTCGAGTTGCACGGCACGGACAACGTCTATCGCCTGCTCGACGGCACGGCGAACAGGCAGACGGTGATTACCGTCTCCACGCGTCCGACGATCGACGCCACGGTGCGACGCGTGACGGTCGTTCCGATTCCGAACGAGGCGGGCCTTCGCTCGCGCGCGTGGGTCGAGCGCAATCGGCACATCGTCGATTCACTGAGTGGCGGCAAGCTCGCCTATGTGTATGTGCCGAGCACGGCGCAGCCGGGCTATGTGTCGTTCAATCGCTATTACTTCGCGCAGCAGGACAAGCAGGGCGCCATCATCGACGAGCGGTACAACAGCGGCGGCTCGGCGGCCGATTACATCATCGACCTGCTGCAGCGCGACTTCGACGGCTACTTCAACAACCCGGTCGGCGAGCGGTATCCGTTCACGTCGCCCGCGGCGGGCATCTGGGGACCGAAGGTGATGATCATCAACGAGATGGCGGGATCGGGCGGCGACCTGATGCCGTACATGTTCCAGTTCCGGAAGATCGGGCCGCTGGTGGGCAAGCGGACGTGGGGCGGCCTCGTCGGCACGTGGGACACGCCGCAGTTCGTGGACGGGGGTACGATGGTCGCGCCGCGCGGCGGCTTCTTCGCTCGCAACGGGAAGTGGGCGGTGGAGAATGAAGGGACGTCGCCGGACATCGACGTCGAGAACTGGCCGCGCGAGGTGATTGCCGGCCACGATCCGCAGCTCGAGCGGGCGGTGGCGGAAGGGATGCGGTTGTTGGCGGCGAAACCCGTGGTGCGCGCGACGAAGGAGCCACCGAGCCCGGAGTGGGGCAAGCGGAAGCCCTAGCCCACCGTCATCCTGAGCGTAGCGAAGGATCTGCTGCTCCGTCGCGCGATGAGAAAAGCAGATCCTTCGCTGCGCTCAGGATGACAAGGGTTCGTTGCGCTCAGGATGACAGACCGCGTAGCGCGGGTAGCGCAGCCACGATGTCCTCGCGGCTCAGCCCCAGCAGTGCGTGTCGGTCGATCAGCACGTCGAGGTCCATGGGGTAGAGATTGTGCCGTGCTGGATCCGCCAAGCCAGCGATGTTTCGCGGCGCAATCACCTTCGCCATCCAGGCAGCGTACGCGGTGCGGTCCGCGCCGCTGCCGGCATAACCCTCACCGCGCGTGATGCAGCGCAGTCGGCGCAGCGCCTCGCGCGGCACGTGCTCCATCGCCGGATCACCAACGCCGAGGAGGCCTTCCCACGCGAGGCTGTCACGAGCCACCCGGGGCGACAACCGCTGACGCACCTCCGCGAACGAGACCGCGGCGAAGTAGAGCATCGTGTGCGCGGCGAAGAGATCGAAGTGCGCCATCGATTCGTACGCACCCGCGACGAGCCGGTCGATCTGGTCGGCCTCCGCACTCAGTAGCGCTCCGTATCGGGCGAGCTGGCTGGTGTCCGGCAGGTGGCCGCCGCGCGCGTCGGGCTCGAAGCAAAGCGCCAGCCGCTCCACGGCGCGCAGGTTCCAGGCGATGCCTGTCGAGAACAGCGGATCGACGAACGCATACGCATGTGGCAGCAGCGCCCATCGTTCACCGGTTGCGCGCGTCAACCGATGCTGGATGCCGTCGCGAAAGGCGATCGGCATGAGCGGCTCGGCATCCGCGAACGCGCTCGCAATCGTGGGATAGCGATCGAGGAGCGCGCGCCAGCAGGCATTCGCATCGACGGGGTTCGGCAGGCGCAGCGACGCGAGGCCGCGTGGCGTGAGCGCGAAGCCGGCGCTCGTGATGCCGTCGTCGAAGCGCAGGCTGTACATCCAGCCTTCGTCGATCACGTGATGCACGGCGGCCCAGTCCTCGGGATACGGACCGTCGGGCAGGCCGGGCATCAGCGACTCCATCGTGTGCACGCCGCGGAAGTGGCCGAACACGAGCGCGGAGCGCGTCTCGGTGTGTTCCAGCCCCGACGGAATCGACAGCTGGCGCGCGAGAAAGCCACCGGGCCCCGACGCATCGATCACGAAGGCCGCATCGAGCTCGAAGGACTCTCCCTTCGCCTTTCCCGCGAGGTGTGCTCCGCCGGCGTCGAAGTGGACCGACGTCACCTCCGCGCAATCGCGATAGTGCACGCCCGCCGCGACCGCCTCGCGCACCAAGTGGTGATCGACGTCGGCGCGCAGCCAGTGCGTGTCGGCGATGGCATCGTCCGGACTGGCCGCGACGAGCAGCCGCTCGGACGCGAGGCCGTGGTCGGCGAACGCCTCACCCGGATGATGGCGGTAAAAGGTGAAGCCGCGCTTGAGTCCGCGGCGAAGCTCCGGATAATGCTCGAGCCACCGGCCGTGCGCGGCGAGCTGGAAGCAGTCCGGGAGGTCGTAGCGCCTGCCGATGCGCTCGAGAGAGAGGTTGCCGAGTGGCGTGGATGACTCGCCGATGGCGAAGCGCGGGTGCGTGCTGCGCTCGACCAGGGTGACGGCGTAGCCGAGTTTCGAGAGGATGCGCGCGAGGAGCGAGCCGGCGAATCCGCTGCCCACGATGGCGACGTCACAACTGGTTGTCATTGACTCGTGGGCGAGCAACCGTGCTCACGCGGGACTGCGTGATGAAGCAGATCCTTCGCTTCGCTCAGGATGACAAGGAGCAGATCCTTCGCTGCGCTCAGGATGACAACAAGCAGATCCTTCGCTGCGCTCAGGATGACAACAAGCAGATCCTTCGCTGCGCTCAGGATGACACACAGGTTTGTCATCCTGAGCGCAGCGAAGGATCTGCTTTCCCCGCCCCACACCCGCACTCGCGAACCATAGAAGCCCACACACCCGTCGCGTTGAACTGCCGCAGCTGCTCCACGCGCTCCGGCCCGCACGCAGCGCATGCAACCAGCCGCTCGACATCCCACAAATCCGCCGTTACCACCGCCGGCGCGAAGGCAGTGCACTGCTCCAGCGCGGACTCCAATTGCTCGAGCGTTGGCGGAGTGAACTCGCCGAGCGACGCGAGGCGCTCCATCTCGCCGTTGCCGCCGCGCACCGGGATGATCGACACTACCGACGCACCACGCTGCACGGCGTACTCCACGCTGCGCACCGCCCACGCCACCGATTCCTCCGCCGGCACGTGCGGTGCGCCAAGCAGGACGAACACCCGGAGGTCGATGTCGTTGTCGCGAAGGAATGCCGCGGCGCTATCGAAGCGCGCGAGGTCGAGCCGCTTGTTGAGCCGCTCCGCCGCGACGGGATGGATCGTCTCCAGGCCCATCGCGACCTCCAGCCTGCCGCGCAGCCGCCGCGCGAAGTCGAGCGTCATCGCACCGACGGTGCTCGCATGCGACTCCACCGTGACGCCCGCGAACGGCGCGCACAACTCCGCGAGCGCGGGCACGTCGCCCTCCGGCACCGCGCGTCGATCGAAGAAGTTGCCGGCGTTATAGAGCTTCACCCGGTCGACACCAGCCCCTGTCATCCCGAGCGTACCGACCTCTGTCATCCTGAGCGAAGCGCCTGCCCTGAGCGTAGCCGAAGGGAAGGATCTGCTTTCCCGCCCCGCACCAAGTGACTCGAGCACCTCCGCGAGCTGCGCCGGCAACGCACCACGCGGCGTCGCGCCATCAATAGTGTATTGCCACAAGTCGCAGAACGAACACGTGAACGGACACTCGGCACCAGAGAGAAATACCGTCAGCGCCTGTTCGACAGTCCCATCGGGCCGACGCTCCTCGTCGATCACCGAGCCCTGCGCGTGCCACGCATCAACGACCTGCTTCGGCGCTCGCAGGGCGCGAATCCGCCGGTCGGCGGACGTCGGGCTCACACGGCCGCGGCGTACAGCGTCTGGAAGTGCCGGCGGTAACCCGCTTCATCGCGTGGGAACAGCCGAGCGCCCTGCTCCGCCGACACCGAGCCGTGCTGGAAGCGGCGTTTCGGGAACACGGGCATCTCGAGACCCAGCACGGCGCGGATGCCGCGCTGCACGATGTCGCCCTTGAGCGCGTACAGCTTCTCGTGCGAACCCTGCGTGAGGTCGGCGAAGGGAATCGCCTCCGACACCGCAATCACCGAGGGCCGCGTATACGGCGAGTAGCCGGAGAAGCCGTACGCATTGGCGCACGCATAGCTCCGCACGCAGCCGCGGCTGTAGCCGCCGGAATACGTGAGCGAGTGCTTGATCGACTCCACGCCCCAGCCTTCCTGGTACAGCATCAGGTTGTTCACCACACTCCGGATCGTGAGCTCGCTGTTCTCCTCGATCGGGTAGTCCTTGAGGTTCTCGTCGCCGCCGTCGCCGTCCACGAGCAGGCGCCACTCGGGATACCGGGTGCGGATGGCGGCAAGCAGGCCAAGACTCACCGCGGCGCACTCGACGTCGAGTGGCTTGTAGTCTTCGATCACCTCCACCGCGCGGAGCGGATCCAGCGCGCTGAAGGGCACGTCAATCGTCTCGCCGAGCATCTCGAGGTCCGTGCGGGCGAGGAACTCACGCGCCTGGCTCGCATCGTCGCCGGCGCCGTCGACGCTGAGTGTGAACGCCTTCAGCCGCGAGGGCGACTGCCCTTCATTGAGCAGCAGCTTATAGAGGCAGAGCAGCACGGCGCCGCTGTCGATGCCGCCGGAGAACATGACGCCGATGGGCGCCGTCGCATCCTGCGCGGCGAGCCAGCGGCGCAATTCATCATAGAGCGCCTCGATGTAGCGACGTCCGATCACGTCGAGGTCGCCGGGTAGCGTGCCGCGCGGTGGGTCGAAGAAGCGCGTGTGCACCGGATTGGGATCGGGACAGCCGACAAGGCGCAGGGTCGTCACGTGGTGCGCAGGCACCATGCGCGTGTAGCTCGGATGGAACTGCGCGGACCAGCCCAGTTGCGCGAGTTGCGCCGCGATCTCGTCGATCCGCTCGGCCACGATCAGCACGGGCCCCTCGGCCGCCTTGGCCAGGAAGTAGCGCAGCGGACGGTCGAGACTTCGCGCGAGCATCACGCGCTGCCCGTCCTGCACCACGAGCGCGAACGAGCCTTCCAGCTTGCACACCGCGTCGGTGTCGCCTTCGAGGAGGAGGCGCTGCGCGTCGGCCTCGGTGGACTGCCACAGCCGCTGCGTGCCAGGCTTGAGGAGGTTGATGATGCGGGCGATGGGATAGCTCATCTCGATTACGGCAAAGGATGATGCGGCGGCGAGAGCAGATCCTTCGCTCCGCTCAGGATGACAGTGGAGGTCGCTCCGCTCAGGATGACAGTGGAGGACGATGACTCTCAGGGTGCTCCATACCCCGGCATCATACGCGCGTGCGGGTCCGGTATCAACCGGCGACGAATGCGCGCCTTGTCAACGAACATTCGAGACAACTAACGTTGGATGCCGCGCGCTGACTTCGTCTCGCGCCTTCTTCACCCTGTCGCCGGAAACCCTCATGCCGCGTGTCGTCGCGTTCTTCGTCCTCGCATCCGTCGCAGCAGGCTCCAGCCTGCACGCCCAGACCGGGCATCCCGTGAATGGCCGTTGGGGATTCGACACCGCCGGCATCGACCGATCGGTGAAGCCGGGCGACGACTTCTTCAGCTTCGTGAACGGCACGTGGGTGAAGAACACGGTGATCCCCGCCGACAAGGCCGTGTATTCGCCGCGCGCGGCGATGTCCGACAACACCGAGGGACGGCTGCGCACCATCATGGAAAAGGCGCACCCGCGAAGCGGACACACGCCCACCGCCGACGAAGGCAAGGTCGGCGCGTTCTACGCCAGCTTCATGGACTCGGCACGCATCGAGCGCGTCGGTGCGAAGGCGCTCGCTCCCGTGCTGCGTGATATCCGCGCCGCCACCACGCAGCGCGCCCTCACCGCGTTGATGGGCAAGAGCGCGACCGGCTTCTACCAGAGCGCCTTCGGTTTCGGCATCGACGCGGACCTCAAGCACCCGGACAAGTACGTCGTGTATCTCGGGCAGGCAGGCCTCACCCTTCCAGATCGCGACTACTACCTCAAGCCCGACATGACGAAGGAGCGCGCCGGCTTCGAGACCTACGTCGCGACGATGCTCACGCTGCTCGACTGGCCCGACGCGGCGCAGCGCGCGAAGGACGTCGTCGCGCTCGAGACGCGGATCGCCGAGGTGAGCTGGGATCGCATGCAGCAGCGCGACTATACGGCGACGTACAATCCAATGTCCGTGCAGGCACTCTCGGCGATGACGCCCGGCTTCGACTGGCCGGGCGTCCTCGCGAACGCCGGCCTGCGCGGCCAGTCGAGCGTCGTCGTCGCGGAGAAGTCGGCGTTTCCGAAGATCGCCGCGGTGCTCGCGGAGACGCCGGTGAACGTGCTCCAGGCGTGGATGGCCTTCGCCGCCGCCGACCTCGCCGCGCCGTACCTCTCGTCGCCGTTCGTGAATACGTCGTTCGCGATGCGCGGGCAGGTACTGTCGGGACAGCAGGTGCAGGCCGCGCGGTGGAAGCGCGGCGTGCATGCCGTGTCCGGTGGGGATTACGGCGGTGGCGACCACTTCGATCGCTTCGGCAACATCGGCTGGGCCGTGGGTCAGTTGTACGTCGCGAAGTACTTCCCGCCGGAGGCGAAGGCGAAGATCGTCGCGCTCGTCAACGACCTGAAGTCGGCGTATCGCGTGCGCATCGCCGCGCTCGACTGGATGAGCCCAGCCACGAAGGCCGAAGCGCTGAAGAAGCTGGATACGTACGTGATCAAGGTGGGCTACCCCGACACGCCGCGCGACTATTCGCACGTCGTGATCCGCGACGACGACCTGGTCGGCAACGTGGAGCGCGCCGCGGCGGCCGACTGGGCGTTCTACGTCAACCGTCGTTACGGGCCCGTCGATCGCTCGGATTGGGCCATGACTCCGCAGACCAACGACGCCTACAATGGTTCGCTGCGCGACATCGTCTTCCCGGCCGGCATCCTCCAGCCGCCCATCTTCGACGCGAATGCCGACGACGCGTACAACTACGGCGCGGCGGGCGGTGTCATCGGCCACGAGCTCACGCACGGCTTCGACGACGAGGGTCGCAAGATCGACGCGACCGGCGCGTTGCGCGACTGGTGGACGAAGGACGACGCCGCCACCTTCGACGCCCGCGCCGCGATGCTCGGCGCGCAGTACTCCGCGTACGAGCCGCTGCCCGGACTGCACGTCAACGGACAGGTGACCATGGGCGAGAACATCGCGGACCTCGGCGGGCTCACGTTGGGGCTCGCGGCGTATCGCACGCACATGGCCGGAAAGACCGACCGCGTTCTCGACGGCTTCACCGGCGAGCAGCGCGTGTTCATCGGGTGGGCGCAGGCGTGGCGCGGCAAGAGCCGAGAGGATGCGCTGCGCATGCAGGTCACGAGCAACGAGCACAGTCCCCGGTTCTATCGCGTGAACGGACCGTCGCGCAACACTGACGCCTGGTACGACCTGTTCGGCGTGAAGCCGGGCGAGGCACTCTACCTTGCGCCGAAGGACCGCGTGCGGATCTGGTGATCGAGTGGCGGCAACAGATTCCGGCGCAAGCCGATCTCCGGCTCGCATCAATGGGTTCAAGGATGAGGCGGCGCTGTACGACAACACGTTCCATCCGTACGGCGCCATCTTCATCATGAACGCCGACGGCACCGACAAGCGGCAGTTGACGGATAGTCCGTGGGAGGATGGGATGCCGCGATTCATCTCGAAGCCCGGGCGGCCGTGAGATCGTGATCCTGCGCGCCAGTTGGGGACGCACCTGACAGAGGGGTTGGCATCGAGGCTCATTCCAGATTTGGAATGAGCCTCTATACGTCACATCCAAACGACGGCGCTGCTATCACACGGGCCCTGGTCGTGCGCACGACGCCGGACACGTTTGTTACACGCTCCCGATCGCCTTCGTCCCACAACCCGGCGACTTCCGGTGGCTGACTGTTACCGCCGCGGATCCGTCTCCGCCGTGGGTCCGTAGATCGGCGGATGCGGAATGTTGTTCAGCCGCAGGTACGCGCTCAGTTGACCGCGGTGGTGGATCATGTGGCTCATGAGCAGCGTGCGCAGCGCCGCCGCACGCGGCAACGCGATCACCACCTTGCTGCCGGCGCGGATCGTCCACGTATCGCCGAGACGAGTGTCATCCAGCGAGACGATGGCTTGGCGTGACGCGGCGACATGGCGATCGGAGGCCCCGAGCAACGCGTCCTGGCTATCGTAGGTGTCGGGTTTGGCGCCCGCGGGGTCCAGGATGTCGCGCTCATCGGACTCCACGATCCTGCTGCCCAGCGCGACGAGGTTCGCGATGTGCGAGCCGAGCTCCACCAGCGTGCGCGACTTCTCACTCGGCCGCGTCACGTCCTGCTCGAAGGGAATGCGCTCGAGCATGGTGCGCGTGGTCTTCATCTCGACATCGAATTCCGGGAGCAGCGTGTCGGCGAATCGCATGGTCGCGGGGTGAAGAGTGGTGGTGAAGAGGGCGCGATGCACAAGTCTCAGCGACGCGGTGCGGCGAGCGCCGACAGCAGCCAGGTGAGGTTCGCCGTGCCGTCCATGATCGGCTCGTTGGTGGAGTAGTCACCAATGTCGTCGTGATACACGATGCGCCCAGTGTTGAACCGCGCGTACTCGTCGGCGTCGTGCAGCGCGATGCCCTTCAGGTTGCCGAAGATCGTGCGATACACGGGCCCATCGAGCAGGCCGCCCAGCAGCTTGTCCACGCCGAGCCGGGACGCGACGGCCGAGTGCGGATCGCGGGCCGTGCGGGCGTCATGCGGATAGCCGATCACCATCGACGTGCCCCATGGGTCCGTGCCGAACAGCCAGTCGATGGCCGCTTGCTCCAGCGCGCGGAACTGCGTGTCGCCCGTCATCTGCCGATAGAGCATCGCCTGGGTGGCGAACGACGCGATGAGGTTGTTCGAGCACCAGATGAACGGCACGCCGATGAGGAAGCCGTTGTCCGCGCGCGCCTTCACCGCCGCGAGGCCTCGGCGGTAGTACTCCGTCATGCGACGGCGAGTGGCGGCATCGCGGGTGGCCGTGGCGGCGCGCCACGTCTCGTAGTGACCGTTGTTGTGCCACGGATACCACTGGTAGTGGTTCGCGGTATCCGCGCCGAACCACGGCGTCACGGGCTCCATGCTCGCGTACGTGACCGCGTCGGCGAGCAGCGCATGGTGTCCGTCGAGCGACGCGAGCTCCGCGGCGGCGAGCTCCATGTCATCTGTCCAGTTGTCTTCTTCATAGAAATACGGCGCGCGGCCAGGCGCGGTCTGGCACACGCCCGGATGTGCTCGGCCAAGGGCGTACGCGGCGTCGGCCTTCCGTCGCAGTAGCGCGGCGAATGCGGGATCGCGCCGCGCCAGCAACTGCGCGCCGAGTGCGAATGCGGAGGCGTACTTGCCGGCGGTGGATGCGAAGCCCGTCGAGCGGTTCATGTTCCGGAACAGGCCCTGCGGCCGCCCCGTGCACGGATAGACGGGACGCATGCCGCCCTTGCCCCACCCGTAATCCGACGAGTCGTTGTACGGCAGGTCGAAGTACGTGTGATCGCGATCGTCCGCGACCTGGTTGAACATCGTGGTGTCGTCCGGGAACATCGACACGAGCCACTCGAGCCCGTGCCGCGCTTCGTCGAGGATGTCGGCCTGTCCGTTCGCGCCCGGCGTCCCGTTCGCCGCGAACCGGTCGGCGAACGCCGACGGATGATCGCGGTACGCCATGAGCATGACGTACGTCGCGTTGGCGGACGTCGTGACGTACTGGAGGTAGTCCGACGCGTCGGCCCAGCCGCCGCTCACCCGCACGGTGTCGCCCAGATGCGGCCCGTCGACGACGATGCCATCGTGCGTGTGGACGGACTCGCCGAACACCGGATTCCAGCCGGAGCGTTGCTGGCGCATGTAATACAGCAGCGTGTCGGCGGCGCCGTCGTAGACATGCGCACCAATCCGGAACGTCGGCGACGTATCCGATCCCACCACGATACGGTAGCGACCGGCGGCCCGCAGCGGGCTGAAGTCGAGTCGGAAGGTGCGCCGACACGGGCCGAGGGCATTCCCCTTCGTTGCAGGTCGGCTGCGCAACGCAGTCGAGCCGCGTCCATCGATCACGCGGAATCGCGCCACGCTTGCCGTATCGAGCACGCAAGCGACAGCCACCTTGGGCGCGTTTGGAAGGTAGCCCACCTGGTTGACGCGGATGAAGAGCGTGCTGTCGGCGGCTCGCGCCGCGACCGGCTGTGCAGCCGCCAGGAACACAACGAGCGCCATCATGACCGACTCGTCCGCTACCGCGGCTTCACCTCGTTCACCGACGGAAACGCGGGCGCCGGATACGGCCCGATCTTCTCCACCGTGTACTCCGAGGCCCAGAAGTCAGGCGGCCCTTCGCTGTCCGCGATGCGGTGGTTCACCGCCTTGAGCCCGCGCTTGAGGTATGCCGCGATCGCCTGCAATTCGTGGTCGGACATGTAGCGCCAGCCGGGCCACGGCATCGGCGGCGCGAGGTAGTGCGGCGAGGCGGGAAAGCCGCCGACACCCGGCGTCATCGAGGTGATGGCGACGTCGGGCGTGTCCTCGGCGCGGAGGCCAAATCGGAGCGCGTTGAAGATCTGGCGCTCGGTGAACCGCCCGAGTCCCGTGGCGTTGTCCGGCGTGAGGTTTCGCGGGTGGGTGTGGAAGCACGGCTGTGCGCCGGGCATTACTGCGCACGGCCCGATCAGGAACATTTGCTGCGGACTCGCTTCGCCCGCCAGGAAGCCTGGTTGCCGCGGGTCCGCATTGCCATGGCATCCCTGGCAATCGTGATTGAGGACGAGCTTCCGTCCCTCCTGGACGAGCGCGAGCGCTCCCGCATCGGAGGCGGCGTGCGTTGGCGTGACGAAGGCGACGACGGATGCGGCGACGACGATCGGCAATGCCCAGGCAAGGTGCCGAAATGCCCTGCGTTGATGCGCTGTCATGCTCTCCTCCCGGATGGTTGGTCAGCGAACTTCGAGCAGCCCCATCATGCCATGGTCCTCGTGGTCGAGGATGTGGCAGTGAAACATCCATTTCCCCGGGAAATCCGTGTAGCGCACCGCGATCCGCACGCGCTCATGCTTCCGCACGTTCACGACGTCCTTCCAGCTTCGGAAGGGCTCGGGTACCCCGTCTCGATCGAGGATCTGGAACTGGAAGCCATGCAGGTGAAACGGGTGATCCATCGTCACGACGTTCTCGATCTCCCAGATCTGCGTCGTGCCGAGTCGCGCGCGCGCATCGATGCGCATCATGTCCATCGACTTGCCGTTGATCAGCCCCTGGCTCAGGATGATGACCTGGCGGCCGCGCGTGTGGGTGGTATCGAGTGCGGACACGACGCGCAACGTGGTCGGCACGGGCTCGGGCACGATCGGTGACGCGTCCGCGTACTGGATGCGGAGGAGGTCGCGCGGCACGTGCCAGTCGGCCGGTCTCGTGTGCGGATCGTAGCGATCGTAGGGGAGCGTCTGGAGCGTCGACGTCGAGCCAGGCGCGCCCGTCGCGCGCATCAGCACCTCGACGCGCTCGGAGTTCACGAGCAGGAGGTCGCTCGCCTCGACCGGATGCTCGAACAGGCCACCATCGCTGCCGACGTGCAGCAACGGTTGTCCCGGGATCGCCATCCGGAAGATGCGCGCGGCGGACGCGTTGACGATCCGCCAGCGCTGCACCTCGCCGCTGCGGACGACGAGCGTCGGCATCACCTGTCCGTTCACGAGCAGCACGTTGCCCTCGCGGCCGTTCTCCTCGTCGATCATGCCCTGCGGCGAATGCGGGAGCGCGATGTCTGGCGAGCCCTCGGGACGGAAGCGGTTGTCCGCGAGGATCAGCAACTTCTCGTGGAACGACGACGGCAATGGATCATGCGCATCGCGGACGATGATCCCGCCGTATAGCCCCTTGGCGATCTGGTAGCCGGTGCGGAGATCGGGATGGGGATGATACCAGTAGGTGCCCGCCGTGCCCTTCGGGATCGTGAAGACGTAGTCGAACCGCTTGCCGGACCCCACAGGGGTGAGCGGACTGCCATCCATGGCGGCGGGGATGTGCAGGCCGTGCCAGTGGATGGTGGTGGGTTCGGAGAGGTTGTTCCGGAAGTGGACGATGACCCGGTCGCCTTCGTGTACGTCGAGCGTGGGACCGGGCACGCTGCCGTTGAACGCGAAGGCGTCCGTGACGTGACCGGGCAGCAGCGCGAGACGAACGGGCTCCGCGGTGAGGTTCACCTCCACGGTTCCTGGAACCGAGGACAGGTTCGCAAGGACGGGTGGCGACACGAGCGTGTCCGGGGGCGCGGCAGCCAGCGTCGGGTGCGCCCGCAGCGGCGGGGCACCATGCAGCGCGCCGACGGCACACGCGGACGCAATGGCCAGGAAGGCTGCTCTGGACTTCATCGCATCATCGCGGCCGAGGCGGGATGGCTCGGACGGTAGTGATGGAGTTCCTCGGCGGTGATGTCCTCCAGCCGCCGCTGCCTGGTCTCCACGCCGAACACGATCATCAGCACCACGGCGAGCGTCATGGGGATCGCCCCGATCAACGCCACCGTGGCAATCGTCGGCGTCGCGATGCCCAGCACCACGAGCCCGATGATCGCGACGCCACCCGCCTTGCTCGCGCCCGCGGCGAAGCCCGTGCCGCGCGACCGGATGCGCGTGGGATAGATCTCGGCGCTGTACACCGACAGCACCGCCACCACGGAACTGATGCCCCAGATGGGCACGATGAGCAGCGCGTAGAGCAGCGTGCGGTTCTGCACGATCGCGTTGCCGGCGATGACGAACCCGAACAGCGCCGCCGCGGTGAGCGCCGAGATGATGATGATCGTCTTCCGGCTGCTCCAGAATCCGTACATCCACGCGACCACGAACGTGAGCGGAAATCCAATCATGGCCGAGTTGCGCAGGATGGCGTCGGCCTCCGTGTAGCCGAGCTTCCGGAGGTTCGACGGGATCCAGAGGTTGAACCCGAACAGCACGAGCCCCGACCCGATCGCCAGGCAGGCGATCACCAGCGTGAGGCCGAGGAATCGTGCCGACGCGAGCGATGCCCAGCTGTTGCCGAGTCCGGATTCGACGTCGGGCTCTTCGTCCGGCCGCTCGACCACCTCGGCGCCGTAGCGCTGCATCACCGCGCGCGCCTCCGCGTCGCGCGAGTGCGCGAGGAGAAAGCGTGGCGACTCGGGAATCCACCGGTTGAGGAGGATGAACACCAGGCCGGTGGGCAGTCCGATGAGCCAGAGAATGCGCCAGCTGTACGTGGGCACCAGTGCCGACGACAACCAGCTCGTGAGCACGTATGCGCCGGCGATGTCGGCACCCACGAGGATCATCAGCCAGCTGCGATGCCGCGCCGGGATCGCTTCCGCCAGCAGCGCGTAGCAGAGCGGCAGCATGCCGCCGACGGCGATGCCCATGAGGAAGCACATCACCAGGTTCCACGCGAAGCTCGGCATCGCGCCGCAGATCGACGTCCCGATGAAGGCGATGCCGGCGTAGAGGATCGATGCGCGGCGACCGATGCGGTCGCCGAGCCAGCCCCAGAGGAACGAGCCGAGCACGGTGCCGACGATGCCTGACAGGGCGACGTATGCGACGGGAATGGTGCCCGTGGGATTGAGCGGACCCTTGAGCCCGTACTCCATCGTCATGCCCGGCATCACGAAGGCGAGTGCCGTCGGTTTCATGATGTCGATGGTGACGGCGAGCGCCATCGTGACGAGGAGCCCGATGTGCGCGCGCGTCATGGGCGTGTCGTCGAGCGCCCGCACGCTGATGCGCGAGGCGACGTCTGCGTCGGTCGATGCCGTTTCCGGATACAGGCCGTACAAGCTCGCGACGAGGCCCATCACGATGGCGGCCATGCCCCACTCCATCGTGGCCGTCATCGGCATGTCCACGAGTCGGTAGCCGTTGCCACTGGCCATGAGGTACATCGGCAGGTGCATGAGCGTACCGGCCGTCACGGCGATCACGCCGAACCAGAAGGCGCCCGCGTGGTGGAACGTCACGCCGCCGATGGCCCTGGGGGCATCGGGGTGCCGTGTCATGACCTGGTGGGGGAAGCGCTTCGGGACGCTTGCATCATGCGCAGAACGTATGGCATGGCGGCGCGGGGAGCCACCCCAGCACCTGACGCCCGATCTCATTCGCGGCGGCGCCTGAAAGGCACAACTGCCTTTGCACGCTTCGTACGATGGTCGAGTTCCTCAGAATCCTCGACTGGCGAATGAACGCCACCTGTCGGACGATGATCCGGATCGAACGGATGAGCGTTGAACCCCGTCAAACCGGCGAATCTTCAAAGACAAGCAGACCCTGCCCTTCGTCGCTTTCGCTCCTCGAGGGCAGGCTGCTACGCTCAGGATGACACGAGAACCGCTCAACGCTTATCCGTACGATCCGTTTGAATCGACGGAGCCTTCTGCCAAGTGGGCGTCGAGGATTCTGAGGAGTTGTCCCGGAGTACGACGCGTATCCCCTTCAGTTGCACGCACCCCTCCCTGCGATGGACCGTAGCCCGTCGCAGGGAGGGTTGTTCAGAGACTTGCAGGTGCCGCGGATCTTCCGGTGAGAGCGGCGGAGCGCCGGGACGAGCTTATTTCTTGGCCGGCTTCGACAGATCCGGCGCATCCTGGCCGAGCGCCGTGGCGAGGTCGGTGAGGTGCTCCTGTTCCTGCTGGAGGATGCGGCGAATGTGCTCACCTACCGCGAACTCGCCGAGCGCCTCGGACTGCCGCAGTCGCACGCGGTAAGCGCGAATGGTCTCGGACTCGTTGTCCAGGTCGAACTTGAGCATGTCGCGCGCGTCCTCGGACGTCTTCACGGGCTTGGGCACCGTGGTGATCTCGCCGCCGAGGTAGTCGATCTGCGCTGCGATCGTGATCGCGTGCGAGAGTTCCTCGGCGGCATGCACCTCGAGCTCCTTCGCGATGTTCATGTATTGGGCGCCCTTGATCGCCTGCGAGTACACGACATAGGCGATGATCGCCTGGTACTCGCGCGCGAGATCCTCGTTCAGCCCGTCGATGAGCTGCTGGCGGGTGACCGACGACACGTCGGAGGACGCACCCGACTTCTGCTCCTTCTTCTTGTCCACAATTGCCTCGTGCGGTTGGGGAGAGGCCAAATCGTGATGCAAGTGCCTCGCCGCCGCGCCGGTCATTCACGCCGGCCGCCTCTTGCCCGGCGTAAAGGATCGTGTCACGTTCAGGCAAGTCACCAGCTCGCCAGGCTCCAGCTTCCGACTGTGAGGTCCCCGTGTTGACTCGCACCGTACTCGCGCTCGCGTTCCTCATTCCCGCCGTCGCATCCGCACAGCTGCGCCGGCTACCCGGCGCGGCAAGCGACGGTCCCCAGATCGCGCCGCTCGGTCCGCAACCGCAGGCCATCGCGCGGGCGTCGGCCCTCGAGCGCTCGAAGGTCTCCTTCGAGGGGTACCCACTGATCAGCCGGGTGAGCGCGCCTTCCGCGGCGACGGGTAACCCCACGAGGAGCTGGATGGGTGTGGGCTCCGGCACGCGCATCGATTACCGGATCGCCCGCACGCTGTCCTGGACCGTGGACCTCACGTCGTCGTTGCTCGGCGGATCGTCCAGCATGCAGACGGCAGAGACGGGATTCCGGCTGCATTCCGCCAATTATGAGGACCGGCTGCGGCCGTATGTCGATGCGCGAATCGGTTACGAGATTGCGTCCGAAGACTTCAATTCCTCTTTCACGTCCGGCTTCGGTGCGGGGTCGACGTACGCACCGGTGACGCGGTACAGCCGCGGCGGAGGCGGGCTCGTGGGCGCCGGCGCGGCGTACTCGCTTTCCAGCACGTTCTCGCTCACGGCCGGCGTGGCGGCCATGCGCACGAACATGGTCGCGTACCGCTTCGACGGCTTCTCGATGCCCACGTCCGGCGACCACTTCCGGATGACGACGTACCGGCTCACACTCGGCATCAACTACAACCCGCTGCACCAGGTCACGAACTCCGTGCAGTCGGCGTCGCCGAATCCCTGATTTCGCGGGCTGACAAGAGCAGATCCCTTCCTTCGTCGCTTTCGCTCCTCGAGGGCAGACTGCTGCGCTCGGGATGACAACAAGAGCGAGCCTGTCATCCTGAGCGCAGCGAAGGATCTGCTTGTCATCCTGAGCGCAGCGAAGGATCTGCTTGTCATCCTGAGCGCAGCGAAGGATCTGCTTGTC
>JBBRZK010000019.1:0-61709 GCA_038236775.1 Gemmatimonadales bacterium | reverse complement strand
TGCGCGCACTGTCAGCGGTAGACCGCCGTCCGCATACGACGGACGCGCAACTCGCCGTGATGCGGGCGGCCGTGAAGGCAGATGTCCGCGATCGCCCGGGCGTGTATCGCATGCTGGCTGCGGACGGCGAGATCGTGTACGTCGGCAAGTCGAAGCGGCTGCGCACGCGGCTGCTGAGCTACTTCCGCTGCGAATTTCCGGCGGACAAGGGCGCGCGCATCGTGCGCGAGGCGGACCGCATCGAGTGGGACTACACGCCCAGTGAGTTCGCGGCCCTGCTCGAGGAGCTGCGACTCATCAAGCGCTATCGTCCCCGCCTGAATGTGGCCATGAAGCGCGATGCGCGGCACTTCGCCTTCATTCGCCTCACGCGCGGCGTGGCGCCGAAGCTGCTCGTGGTCCGCGGCGCCGGCAGTGACGATGCGCAGGTGTACTACGGACCGTTTCACGGCGCGCAACGCGTGGGCGAGGCGGTGCGCGAGCTGAACGACGCGCTCGGCCTGCGCGACTGCCGACTCGACCAGCCGATGCACTTCGCCGACCAGCCGGAGCTCTTCACCGGCTTCCCGCGCACGCCGGGCTGCATTCGCCATGAAATCCGGAAGTGCCTCGGTCCCTGTGTCGGCGGCTGCACGGCCGCGCAGTACGACGAGCGCGTGCAGCTCGTGCGCGGCTTTCTCGATGGTGCGGATGACGGGCCGATGCGCGCGCTGCGCGAGGAGATGGTGGCAGCGAGCGAGCGGCTCGAGTTCGAGCGCGCCGGCAGCCTGCGCGACAAGCTGCAGCGCCTCGAAGGGCTGCGGGAGCAATTCATCAAGTTCCGCTTCGCCATCGAGACGCTGTCGTTCGTGTATACCGTGCCCGGCTTCGACGGCGACGACCGGATCTACCTCATCCGGCGCGGGCGCGTGCGGGGCGAGCACGGCATCCCGCGGAGCGAGCACGACCAGTCGCGGCTCGTCGCGATGGTCCAGGACGTGTTCGGCGCATTCGAGCGCGACAGTGCGCAGCTGCCATCGCACGAGATCGACGAGTTGCTCCTGCTGTCGTCGTGGTTCCGGCGCTTCCCGGCGGAACTCGGTCGCTCCAGCGACGCGCGCGCGTTCGTCTCGGCGGCGCCCGCGCTCTTCGGCGATGGCGCGCTGCACAGCGTGACGAGCGCGGCCTGACGCGACAGGGACACGAGCGGCGCGATCACGGGTGAGACGGTCGCACCTCGTCGTGCGTACACCTTGTGAGGCAAGCGCGACTCCCACCCACTGATGTTCTTTGAGCGCACCTGTCGCATTGTGATCGGTGTCACGGCCGATGCTCATCGCCCGCGCTTCGGTTCACCACATGATGTGGTGCCGCGACCACTGCATCGTGAATTGGCGAGCCTCTTGCACATTCGCTCGTGGACGCCCGATGGACGGGCGCCAGTGGCGAACGATGCGATGACGACTTCATGGCAACCGACGACGCTCGTGCAGTGCATCAGCCTGAAGCCGTGGCTGACCTTTCCTGGATGCGATGGTCCGGGTGGCTGCCACGACCTCACGCTCGGCCGCATCTACGAGTTGCTGGCTGTCGAGGCCAAGGGTGCGTTCTACCGGATCCTCGACGATTCGGGAGATGACTTTCTCTACCCCGCGTCACACTTCCAGGCGATCTGAGAGCGCGGCCGCTGCGCGCAGTGGAAGGGATCGAGAACGGGCTGTCGTCGCATTGCGACGGCAGCCCGTTTTGGCTCTGGTACTTCTTGTCATCCTGAGTGAAGCGAAGGATCTGCTTTTGTCCGCAGCCGGCCGTCGTCCGCAGTGTCACTCTGGCTTGGCGACACACGAGACGGAGAGGCCATGGATCGGCACCGGCATGCCCGTCATGTACGGCTGCTCTTCGAGTCGGACAATCACACGACGATTGTTCCGTGGGATATCCGGGATCGTGTCCACCGCGCCCGCCGCGACCGTGGTGATCACCACGGAGCTGTTCGGCGGAGCGTTGACGTGATCTTCGACGCTGCGCACCTCCGCCGAATAGCCGGTCGGGTTGTCGATGATCATCATTTGCGAGTTGAGGCAGCGCCCATCGCTCTGGGGCCAGTTGCTCTTGTCAACAGGCGGGCGACCATGGGTGGTGGCACACGCCGGGAGTGCAAGCACGGCGGCGATGCCGGCAAGGGTGGCGTGCCTGCGGAGAGGACGAGTCGGCATACGAGCCTCCAACTGGGAATGGGGCGGCCGACGACCGTTGCACAGTGTCCCCGTGGTGAATCCGCCGCGCGCATCGTCGCACGTCATGCGGTCTCCTTGGAACTTACGTGCCCGCCATGCTCTTCGTTGACAAGTTTGTATACAGACTGTCGAGCCCGCTGGAGCGGGATCGTGCGTCTCATGCGAGCGCGATCAGCTCGACATCTGCGTGGCCCTCGGTGATCGTCAGCACGCCGACGCTCGGCTCGAGCTTGAAGCGCCGTGCACCCGCTGCACCAGGATTTACCACGAGGCGCCCGTCCGCCGCACGCGCCACGAACTGGCGATGCGTGTGGCCATACACGATCACGTCGGACGGATAGGTCTCGAGTAGCCGCGCGGGAGTGGGCGCGCCCACTTCGTGACCGTGCGAGACATGCATCCGCAGGCCACCGATCACGCGGTCGATAGTCGCGGCGAGGCGTGGATCGCCCGGACTGTCCATGTTGCCGAACACGGCCTGCACCGGCGCGATCAGGGCAAGTTCGTCGAGGATCTCGTCGCCGCCCACGTCGCCGGCATGCAGGATGAGTTCGACGCCGGCGAGCGCGTTGTGCACGTCCGCGCGCAGCAACCCGTGCGTATCAGAGATCAGTCCGATGCGATGGATCTCAGCCACGCCGACGCCCACTGGTCACTGTCACGAGGCAGATCTCATTCAGCCGATGGCGTCTCGCCCCAGCGGCGGCCAAGTGTGTGCTCGACGTCGAGATGGTCGAGCACGCGCGCCACGACGAAGTCCACGAGCTCGGCAATCGTCGTTGGCCGGTGGTAGAAGCCCGGGCTCGCCGGGAGGATCACCGCGCCGGCGCGCGTGAGCCGCAGCATGTTCTCCAGGTGCACCACGCTGTACGGCGTCTCGCGCGGCACGAGCACCAGCCGGCGACGTTCCTTCAGTGCGACGTCCGCCGCGCGCTCGACGAGCGACCGCGACGTCCCCTGACTGATCGCGCTCACGGTACCCATCGAGCAGGGGCAGATCACCATGCCGCGATTGCGTGCGGATCCGGAGGCGGGCGCCGCGCCACGATCGTTATCGTCGAACAGCGTGACAAGCGTGTCCCAGCGTTCGCCACCCACGGCGGTCCGGAACGCATCGACGCTCGCGATCTCCGTTTCGGTGGCCAGCAGTCGCAGCCCGTGGCTCGATACGATGAGCTGCACCAGTTGCCCGGCAACGAGCAACTGCTCGAGCAACCGCACCGCGTACGGGGCGCCCGAGGCGCCCGTGATCGCCATCACGATCGGCCGGTCGGGTGAGGTCACTTCAGCGACCACTGGAAATCGAAGGAGGCGAACGAGAGCAGCCGCCCGGCCAGCACGAATGCGAGCAGCGTGAGGCTGATCACGCCGTTCATCGTGAAGAACGCCGCATCCAGCTTCGAGAGGTCGCCCGGCCGCACGAGCGAGTGCTCGTACACCAGCAGCGAGACCGCAATCAGCACGCCCACCCAGTACAGCAGGGAAGAGAGTTGCGTCGTCGGGAACACCGCGACTCCGATGACGACGAGGCAGACGACCGTGACGCAGTGCAACGCGCGCGCGATCGTGATCGCCCCGCGCTCGCCGAATGCGACAGGAATCGAGTGGAGCCCGTGCTCCGTGTCGAACGCGATGTCCGGCAATGCGTAGAGCACATCGAAGCCGGCGCCCCACGTCACCACGGTCGTCGCGAGGACGCCCAGCAGCCACCACGGCTGGCTCCAGCGGCCCGCAACCGCGAGGTACCCGCCCACGGGCGCAATCGACATCCCCAGGCCGAGCACGATGTGCGCGAAGCGCGTGAACCGCTTGGTGTAGCTGTAGAAGAACACCCACGCCAGCGCGATCGGCGACAACGCCAGGCAGAGGGGATTCAGCGCGCCCGCGGCGACGAAGAAGATCGCGGCGGCCAGCGCAACGGCCACCGACGCCTCACGCACGGACAGCGCACCGCGCGGAATCTCGCGCATGGCCGTCCGTGGATTGCGCGCGTCGAACTCGCGGTCGACGATGCGATTGAACCCCATCGCCGCGAAGCGCGCTGCCGTGAACGCGAGGATCGTCCAGCCGAGCATCGGCCACGTCACCGCATGGCTGTACGACGCGAGGATGACGCCGATCATCGCGAACGGCAGCGCGAACACGGTGTGCGGCAGCTTCACGAAGCTCGCGTATGTCGAGAACCGCGTGCGGCCCTGGTAGGTCTGGCCCTCGCGGACGACGTCCCGGTCGACGGTGCTCATGTCAGCGTGCCGGCAGCCCGAGCAGCGGCCACATCGCGTCCACCGACGCCTTGGTTCCAGCGTCCATCACGATCACGTCCGGCCAGTCGCGCGTGAATCCCTCCTCGGGCATCTTGCGCGTCGCGTCGATGCCCATCTTGGAACCATAGGTGAACGCGCGCGACGAGTGGTCGAGCACGTCCATCGGCCCCATCGTGAACCGGGTGTCGCGCTCCGGGTCGATGTTGTTCAGCGCCACCCACCACGCCTCCTGCGGGTTGCGCACGTCCACCCAGTCGTCCACCACGATCAGAACCTTGGCGAGCGACATCAGCCCCTGTCCCCACATCGCATTCATCACCTTGAATGCCTGGCCCGGATACTCCTTCCGGATGCTCACGAAGACCAGGTTGTGGAAGATGCCCTCGGCGGGCATGTGATAGTCCACGATCTCGGGAATCGTCAGCTTCAGCAGCGGCAGGAAGATGCGCTCCGTCGCGTGGCCGAGATAGAAATCCTCCATGGGCGGTCGCCCGACGATCGTGCAGGGGAAGATCGGGTCGCGCCGCATCGTCACGGCGGTCACGTGCACCTGCGGATAGAGGTCGGCGAGCGAGTAGAACCCCGTGTGGTCCCCGAACGGACCTTCGGTGACGAGCGCCTCGGCCGGATCGATGTAGCCCTCGATCACGAAGTCCGCTTCGGCCGGCACTTCGAGGTCGCAGGAAATCGCCTTCGCGAGCATCACCGGCTTCCGCCGCAGGAAGCCCGCGAAGATGAACTCGTCCACCATGGGCGGCAGCGGCGCCGTCGCCGAATAAAGCGAGGCGGGATCCGCCCCAATGACGATGACGACCGGCATCTTCTCGCCGCGCTCCGCCATCGCGCGCCAGTGCGCGGCGCCCACCTTGTGGCGCTGCCAGTGCATCGCGAGCGTCTTCTTCCCCATCTGCTGCACGCGGTACATCCCCACGTTGCGGATGCCGCGCTTCGGGTCGTGCGTGATGACCATCGGCAGCGTGATGTACGGGCCGCCATCCTCCGGCCAGCAGGTGAGGATGGGCAGCTTGTCGAGGTCTATCTCGTCGCCGCGCCACACCACTTCCTGGCAGTGCGGGCTCGTCGTCATCCGCGGTGGAAACTTCGCCACCTCCATGAGCCGCGGCAGCATCGACAGCTTGCCCAGGATGCCCTCGGGCACCTTGAGGTCCATGAGCTGCGTGATACGGTCACCGTGCTCGTCGAGCCGGTCAACACCGAGGCTCATGGCCATGCGCGACATGGAGCCGAACAGGTTGATTCCCACCGGATACGCGGAGCGCGAGCCGTCGCGCAGGATGACGTGCTCGAAGAGGAGCGCGGGCCCGCCGCCGGGCATCTTCATCACCCGGTCGGCGATCTCGCACAGCTCGAGGTGGATGTTGACGGGCTGCGTGATGCGGACGAGCTCACCCGCCGCGTCAATGGCATCCACGAATTCGTTGAGTGTATCGAGAGACAATGCGCGATCAGTTGAAGAACGGTCTCAACGCCTGACGCCGACGTGAATCGCCGCGATGCCGAGCGTGAGCGACTGCCACTGGACGTCCGTGAACCCGGCCGCGGTCATCTTGCGCGCCAGCTCCGGCTCGGCCGGAAAATGCGCAACCGACTGCGGCAGGTACCTGTATGCGGTCCGATGGCCGCTGATCAATCCGCCCACGAACGGCAATACCTGGTGAAAATAGAGGTGGTAGAGCATCCGGACGATTGCCGACCGGGGCGTGGTGAACTCGAGGATGACGAACCGCGCCGCCGGCTTGAGCACGCGATGCACTTCGCGCAACGCCGCATCGAGCGACGCCACGTTGCGGATACCGAACGCCACCACGGCACCCTCCATTGTCTCGTCGCCGAGCGGCAGTTGCTGTGCGTCCGCACCGACAGGCGCCAGTCGGTCGCGTGGCGCCTTGCCCGCTCCCGCCCGCAGCATGGGCACCGCGAAGTCGGCACCCACGACGAAGCCACGGAAGTCACCCTGCTTCGTCAACTCCGCGCCCACGTCGAGTGTTCCGGCGCAGAGGTCGAGGTACCGGCCCGCCGGCACCCGCTCCCAGCCGAGCATGCGCAGCGCGCGTCGGCGCCAGAGCACGTCGATGTTGAGGCTGAGCAGGTGGTTGAGGAGGTCATATCGCGGCGCGATCTCCTCGAACACGGTGCGCACGTACGCCCGCTTTTCCGTGCCTCCCTCGGCGGCGTGCTCGGCCCGGGCTTCCTCCTCGTCGGTCTGATACATCGTCGTAAGCTCGTCGGGGGCCGCAAGCTGGGCAAGCACGCGTCTGGATTGCGGCGTGAGCCGCCGATACTTTACCCACCTGCGCATCGGTACGCTCGCTTCCGAGCTGCGCGGTCCCCGCCTCCACCAGATGCTCCGCGCCCTCGACCTCGCGAACCTTCCCGATGCCGATGTCGTCGCCCTCGCCCTCGAGGGCCGCGAGGCCGCGCATCGCGAGCTGATCAAGCGGTACGAGCGCCCGGTCTTCTCCCTCGTGTTCCGCATGGTGCGCGACCGCGAGCTCGCCGAGGACCTCACGCAGGACACCTTCGTCAAGGTCCTGTCGCACCTCGACCGCTACCGGACGGATTTCAAGTTCTCGTCCTGGCTGTTCAAGATCGCGAACAACGTGGCCATCGATCACCTCCGGCGCCGGCAGCTCGACACGGTGAGCATCGACGGCTCACCACATGCCGTGTCCGCCGAGGCGGTCGAAGCCTCCCGGTTCGACATCGGCGACGATGCCGAGAACGCCCTGGAGGAGATGGAGGCGAAGGAGCTGGGATCCGCCATCGAACAGGCCATCGCCGCCCTGCGCCCCGAGTATCGATCGTGCATCCTCCTGCGCCACGTGGAAGGGCGGTCCTACGAGGAGATCGCCAGCACCCTGGACCTCCCCCTGGGCACCGTGAAGACGTACATCCACCGCGCCCGGCACGAGTTGCGCCGGGCGCTGGAGCATACCCGGGAATGACCGCTTCCCGCCGTCCCGATTCCGCCGCTGAAACCCAGATCCCCCCCAGCCCGTACAGGGTCCACAGGCCATGAACCACAGACACCTCCTCCCCGACGAGATCGACCTCCTGGTCGACGGCGAATCCGGATTTGGCGTCGCCCCGCTGCGCGACCACATCGACGAGTGCACCGAATGCCGGCTCCGGCTCGAGGATGCGCAGATCGTCGTGGACGCGCTGGAGACGTTGCCACACTTCGCCCCGGATTCCCGCCTGACCGACCGGGTCATGGCGAGGGTGCCGGTGTTCGTGCCGGCGCACGTAGCGGCACGCGACTCGGTAGCGCGCTGGGTGCCCCGGGCGGGCGCAGCCAGGATCGCCGCCGCGGCGGTGTTCACCTTGGCGGCCGGCCTCCTGACGCTCATGATGATCTGGCTCGCCGCCCAGGGCGATGCCGCGGTGTTCATCAGCGGGCTGCTCGGCGACCGGGTGCGCACGGCAGTCCTCGGCGCGGCGCGGGACGTCGCCGTCGCCCTCCTTGGCGATTCGGCCCTCGCTGCCCTGCAGTCCACCGGAGCCATCGGGGTGTCGCTGCTGCTGGCCGGATTCGTCCTGACCGCCTTCGGAACCGTCGCCGGCATCCGGCGGCTGGCCTCCGCCGGCAGTCGCGTCGGATGAGCGCCCAGTATCGCCACCTGTTCGCCGTCCTGCTCGCTGTCGCGCCTGCCGCCCTCTCGGCCCAGGCCACCCGCAGCGCCGAGCTGAGCAGGGACCTCGACAGGCTGGCCAAGGGAGAACAGCTCGCCGGCTTGCCCCCCGCCGACAGCGTCACACCGGGGAGCCGGACCATTCCTGCCGGCGCCACCGTGAACGGGACGGTCGTGGCGCGCGGGCCGGTGGAGGTCTTCGGCCGGGTGGCGGGCTCCGTGGTGAGCCTCACCGGCGACGTGACGGTGCACCGCGGCGGTGTCGTCACCGGCAATGCGCTCTCCGTCGGCGGGCGCGTGATCGCGGACAGTGGCGAGGTGGACGGGGAGATGCGCACGATGTCCGCCCTTCCCGCCCTCGTCGATACGCCGGCGCAGATCGTGGACGCGCGCACCGGCGCACAACGCACCATGGATTCCGCGAAGCTCGTTGCCGGGTCGTTCGGCATCCTGCTCATCATCGGCAGCGGTGTGCTGCTCTTCGCGGCGCGCAACCTCGACGAGGTGGTGCGTGCCATCCAGGGCCGCTTTGCGCGCGCCTTCTGGTACGGCGTGCTCGCGCAGGTGTTCGTGCTGCCGGCGCTGCTGGTGCTGATCGTCGCGCTTGCCCTCACGGTCATCGGCATCATGCTCATCCCGTTCGCGATCGTGGCATACGCCATTGCCGTGGCGGGGCTGGTAACGCTCGGTTTTCTCGCGGTCGCGCGGCTCATCGGCAGTGCGGTGTGGCGCGGCGGGGGCGCGTCCGAACGCACCAGGGCGACAGGGGCCCTCTTCATGGGAATCGCGGTGTTCTTCGGGTTGTGGCTCGTGGCCGCGCTGCTCGCGTGGGCGCCGCTGGCTGCCACCGTGGTCCGCGCCGCGGCACTCGCTGCGTCGTGGGCTGCCATCACGCTCGGGCTCGGGGCGACGATCCTGTCGCGCGCCGGCACGCACCGCCGCTTGGCGGGCGGCGTTCGTCCGGTGGAGCTCGCGGCGTGGCAGACCCCGACGCCCGTATCGGGCGTGGCTGCGGCCCGCCGGACCGTCGGCGCGACAGAGGCACGGTGACCATGCGCCTGGCCCGACTGCTCTCCGTGTGCGCCGCCCTCGTGCCCGGCCTCGCCGCGGCACAGGGCGGCTCGCCGTGGCGAAGTGTCGACATCGCCCGACAGCTGCGCGACACGCTGCCGCAGCGCATCCGCGTCCAGTACGCTGCGGGCCGGGTGGACGTCCGCGCCACGAGCGATCCGCTGCTGTACGCCATGCACCTGCGCTACGACGAATCGCGCTCCGTCCCGCTGCACCGGCACGATGCCGACCAGCGCAGCACCTTCCTGGGGGTGGAGTCGCGCGGCGGACCCGCGCGTCGTCGAATGGCGAGTCGGGCGAGCTGCGCCTCATGCTGCCGCGCTCCATTCCGCTCGACCTCGACCTCGACTTCGGCGGCACGCAGTCCACGCTCGACCTCGGCGACATGCTGCTTACGTCGCTCAGGCTCGAGTGCGGCGCCACCGACGCCATGCTGCTCTTCTCGCGGCCGAACCGCGTGCGCATGCGCGACCTCGACGTGAACGTGGGTGCCGCCGATTTCACCGCGCGGCAGCTCGGCAACGCGAACGCCGACCAGATCCGCATTCGCGGCGGCATCGGCAGCGTGGATCTCGACTTCGGCGGCACGTGGACACACGACCTGGCCGTGAGCGCACGCCTCGTCGTCGGCAAGCTCACCGTGCACGTCCCGGCCGACGTGGGCGTGCGACTGGAGGTGCAGCGCGTGGCCGCGGGCTTCGACCACGGCGGCCTCGTGAAGCGCGACGACGCGTGGTACTCGCCGAATTACGAATCGGCGAAGTACAAGCTGAAGATCCGCGCGGAAACGTTGTTCGGCGGCATCGACGTGCAGCATACAGCACGCTAGCGCACGCCGCCGGCGCGCCGGGCTGGTGTGGCCCGCGCCTTGCCCGTTCGCGGGCACATGATCATCCAGGGATACAACGTCGTCCCGCTCGCCAGGAAGACCGTGAAGGAGATCCGCGAAGACCGGATTCCCTCGCTGGCGGCGGAGACCGCGTACTACTTCTTCTTCTCGCTCTTCCCGCTGCTGCTCTTCCTCACGCCGCTACTCGGCCTCGTGGGCAACGGCCAGCAGTTGATGGCGGCGCTCCTCGCGCGCCTGGCCACGACGCTTCCCGCCGATGCGCTCTCGTTGCTGCGGCGCACGCTCACCGAGATCATCACCACGAGTGGCGGCGCCGGCATCATGTCGATCGGCGCGCTGCTGGCCGGCTGGTTCGGCTCGAGCATCTTCGGCACGCTCATGGACTCGCTCAACGTCGCGTACGACGTGACGGAGACGCGCCCGCTCTGGAAGCGGATTGCGCTGCGGCTCGCGTGCCTGCTGCTTTCCGGCGTGATCGTGCTCACGGCGACGTACGTCTTCCTCGATGGCGAACGGGTGGCCCGCTGGGTGGGCCGGGCACTTCACCTTGGCCCGGCCGCAGTGGCGATGTGGACCATCATGCAGCTCGTGCTGGCCGCGGCCCTCGTCGTCGCGCTGTGCGTGACCCTCTTCAAGCTGCTCCCCAACGTGAAGCAGCGGTGGCCGCACGTCATTGTCGCCGGCATCGTCACCACGGCGCTCTGGATCGTTGCGACGCTGCTTTTTCGCGAGTACGTGCAGCACTTCGGTTCCTACGCGAAGACGTACGGAACCATCGGTGGCGTGATCGCGCTGCTCTCGTGGATGTACTACACGATGTTCATGGTGCTGGCGGGAGGCGAGTTCGCCTCGGAACTGCATCTCGGCAGCGGTGCGGTCGATCCACTGAAAGGCGCCACCTACCTCGGCCGCATCGTCTCCGACAGTGGCCCCGGCACGTCCTCGATGGAGAAGATCAAGCCGTCACGGTGAGAGTGGGCGGAACCTGACCGGCTCGCCCCGCGCCACGCCGAGCACCTGTGCCGCCGAGCCGTCGCGCACGGCGATCTCCACCAGTCCGCTCGACCCCACGAGTGCCAGGGCAGTGCCGGGTTCGACGTCCGCGTAGGTGCGCACGAGCGCGAGCACCCGACCGGCGATCTCCACGGTGCCGGCGCGCCGCGTGAACAGGTTGGTGACCACGTTGCCGAACCGGTCCACGGAGATGACCACGCCGACGGTGGATCCGTCCGCGGCGTGCGATGCTTCCGGTGTCCGTCGCACGACGGGATCCGAGGCCGGCGCGCCGAGGGCATCGAGGGCGATTCCCTGCGCGAGCTGCGTGGCCGCCGGCGCGAAGACATCACGGCCATGAAAGGTCGGCGCGGCGCCCGCGGGCACGGACAGGGTTACGCAGCGTGCGCCCTGATGCAGCAGCGCCGGTGAAAGCACTCCGTTGTCCGGTCCGAGCAGGAAGCGGCCCTCACTTTCCACAGCCAGTGCCGCGCGGGTGCCGCCGACCTCCGGATCGACCACCGCGAGGTGCACGGTGCCCACGGGAAAGCGGTGCCAGTAGCGCGCGAGGGCAAGCCGGCCGGCGTCCACGTCGTGCGCCGGAAGGTCGTGCGCAATGTCGACCAGCGCGCAGTCCGGTGCGCCCGCGGCGAGCACTCCCTTCAACTCGCCCACGTACCCGTCTGCCGTGCCGAAGTCGGTGAGCAGCGTGATGATGCGCGTCATGCGAACTCCTCAGGCGATCGACGTGCGCTTCCATCGGCCCGCGCGCCAGATCGCCATCATGCCGACGGCGCGCGCGAGTGCGGTGAGCGAGATCGTCCACCACAGGCCCGAGCTACCATACCGCCCCGCCGCCCACGTCGCGAGCGGGATGCGCAGCGCGGTGATCGACGTCGAGGTCAGCATGGGCGCCAGCGTGTGCCCCGCCCCGCCGAGCGCGCCCTCCAGCACGATCTCCGCGCCGATGCCAAGCTGGGAGATTGCGGCAATGCGCAGGTAGCGCGTCGCCTCCGCAATCACCGCCGGGTCGTGGCTGAAGATGGCGGCGAAACGCTGCGGCATGACAAGCTCCACGATGCACGCGGCCACGCCGAACAGCGAGCAGAATCCCACGGACAGCCAGCCTGCCCGCGCCGCGCGATCCGCGCGGCCCGCGCCGAGGTTCTGGCCCACGATCGCCGCAGTAGCGGCCCCGAAGCCGACGGCGATCATGAACAGCCAGCTCTCGACGCGATGCCCGATACCGAGCGCGGCGAGGGCCGGCGTGCCGAACGTCGTCGCCGTGCGGGTGACCATGACGTAGATGAGCGAAAACGCCACGCCCGTGACGGCCGTGGGCGACCCGATGCGGACGACCTGCCGCAGCGCGCGCCAGTCCGGCCGTCCCACACGGAGCACTCCTCTCCGGCCGACGATGGTGAGGCCCAGTGCGAATGCCACGGCGCGTGTGCCGATGGTGGAGATCGCCGCGCCGGCGATGCCCAGCGCGGGAATGGGCCCCCATCCCACGATGAGCACGGGATCGAGGACGAGCGTGACGCCCACGGACGCGCTGAGAAGGAGGAACGGCGTCCGCGTGTCACCCGCAGCGCGGAAGGCCGCGTCGATGGCGAAGAAGCCGAAGATGAGTGGTGCGCCGAGCAGGTAGGTGCCGAGGTAGCGTACGCCGAGCGCGGCGACGTCCGGCGGCGCGTGCATGACGCCGAACAGGTGGGGCAGCAGGGGCAGCCCGATGGCCGCACAGAGCACGCCGAGCACGAGCGACAGCAGCAGTGCGTCGCCGGCGATGCGCGCCGCCTCGCCGGCGCGCCCCTGCCCGTACCGGCGGGACGCCACCGCCGTGAGCCCGACGTTCACCATCTCCGCGACGGACACCACGAGCCAGATCCAGAACACGGCGGTGGATGCGGCGGCGAGCCCCGTCGATCCCACCCGCGTGCCGATCCAGAACGTGTCCACCGAGAAGAACAGCGTCATCAGCAGCGACGACGCGACGGCCGGCAGTGCGATGCGCGCGATGGTGCGCGGCAGCGGGTCGGAGACGAGGTGCGCCGACTCCCACTCGCTCGTGATGGCGACGGTCGCCAGCCCCTCGTGCGGCTCGAGCGGAAGCGAGCTGCCGAGGAGCGTGGCGTCCGCCATGGCGCGTCAGGCCGGCGTGAGCGCCTTTGCGGCCGCGGCCACCGCGGTCGCGATCTTCACCAGCGCCTTCGCCGCCGATGATGATGGATCCGAGGTGACGATGGGTATGCCGCTGTCGCCACCTTCCATCACGCGCGGATACAGGGGCACCTGGCCGAGCAGCGGAAGGTCCACCGCCTTCGACAGCTTCTCGCCACCGCCCGAGCCGAACAGCGCCGACGGCTTGCCGCAGTGCGGGCACTCGAACCAGCTCATGTTCTCCACGATCCCGAGGACGGGCACGCCGACGCGCTGGAACATCTTCACGCCGCGGAGCGCGTCACCGACGCTCACGTCCTGCGGCGTGGTGACGATGATGGCGCCGTCGACCTGTGTGGCCTGCACGAGCGAGAGCTGGGCGTCGCCGGTGCCGGGCGGCATGTCCACGAAGAAGTAGTCGAGTTGCCCCCACGCCACGTCGGCGAGAAACTGCGTGATGATCTTCATCACGATGGGCCCGCGCCAGATGGCCGGCTGGTCGGCCTCGATCATCATGCCGAGCGAGATGAGCTTGACGCCGTGTGCCTCGAGCGGGACGATCTTCTCGTTGATCACGGGCGGCTGGCCGGTGACGCCCATCATGCGAGGGATATTGGGTCCATAAATGTCGGCATCCATGAGGCCGACCCTCGCGCCCGTCGCCGCGAGCGAGACCGCGAGGTTCACCGCCACCGTGGACTTGCCGACGCCGCCCTTGCCGGACGACACCGCGATGATCTTGCCCAGGCCGGGATAGTGCTTGGGTGTGGGCGCGCTGGGCCGCGCGGGCGCCGCCGGCGCCTGGTCCATCACCGGCAGCATGCGGCTCTTCGGCGGCGCGGGCGGCGCATCGGGCAGCTTCACGGGCGTCACCTTGAGCTGCACGTCGACCACGCCGTCGACCGCGGTGACGGCGTCACGCACATGCTTCGCGAGCGCGGGATCGTCGTCCTTCGTGAGCAGCAGCGTGAGGTGCACGCGGCCATCGGGCGTGCCACCGATGTCGCGCACCTGTTGCGTGGAGTAGACATCCGCGCCGGTGCGCGGATTCCTGACGTTCGAGAGCGCCTTCGCGAGTCGCTCCTGGAGAGTGCTGGGCATGCGGGAAGAATAACGGGTGGCCGGCGCGCGTGACCCGTGCGCGCGGCCTTTCGATGCAGAAAGGGCACGGCGCGGCGCAGTCGCCGTGCCGTGCCCCATTCCGTCACCCCGGAGCGTGCGTCCGGGGTCGCATCCAGCAGCTGCGGTCAGCGCGTCGCCGCGGCCAGGTTGTGTACGCTCGCGGCGAGCGTGCGCATCTTGCCCGCGTCGGCCGACGTGGTCACGTCGCCGTCGATCTCCTTCGCGAGCTTGGTGAGCGTGCTGCGGCGCGAGGAAGCACTCGCCTTCTCGGCCTCCGCGAGGTCTTCGCGATAGCCGGCAATGCGCTTCGCGGACGTGCCGTTCGACCGCTCGAGCTGGTCGATATAGGCACGCGAGAGCGAGAACGTGGCCGGCCACACGAACCTGGGCTGGCCCTGCGTGTTCAGATAATCCAGGTGCACGCTTTTCGCCGCGTCGATCTCGTTCTGCGACACGTACTGGCTCGGCGTGAGCTCGAGGATGTCCAGGCCGCGGGCGATCTCGGAGCTGACCATCACGCCGTTGTACCAGTACACCGACCACGAGCCGCCCATGGTGAAGTGCGTGGAATCGACGGGACCGCGGTCGAAGAACGCGATCTCCTTCGCGTGCGCGGGGTCCGTCCAGTCGAACACCGACACGCCGCCCTGGTACCACGCCTGCACCATCACGTCGCGGCCCGGCATGGGGATGAGCGAGCCGTTGTGGGCGACACAGTTCTCCATCGCCGTCTGGGCCGCGGGCAGCTTGTAGTAGCCCTTGAAATCCAGCTTGCCATTTTCGATGGTGAAGATCGCGTCGGCTCCCCACTCCTTCGGATCGGACGCGCGGCACTTCGGCGCGCCACCGCCACCCCATTCATCGGAGAACAGCACCTTCGTGCCGTCGTTGTTGAACGTGGCGGAGTGCCAGTACGAGAAGTTCGTGTCGGCAGCCGCGTCGAGGCGCACCGGGTGCGCCGGATCGCGGATGTCGAGCAGCAGGCCGTAGCCGCCGCAGGCGCCGCCCGCATAGCCGATCGCGGGGTACACCGTGATGTCGTGGCACTGGTCGGGACCCGTGGGGACGCGACCGGCACCCGCGCCGATGCGCTTCTCGATCATTGCCTGCACGCCGGAGCGCAGCGCGGCGCTGTCGGCGCCGGTCGCGGCGCCGGTGCCGCCACGCGATTTCACGATGCTGTCGAGCATCGGCTTCACGAACTGGTCGGGGAGCTGGATCTCCTGGCCCCCCAGGTTCACGAAGTACGCGCCGCGCGCATGGGCTTCCGCCGCCGCGCGGACATCGTCCGGCGCGCCGCCATGGCTCTTCGCCGCGGCGAGGTTGTCGAAGATGCGCGGCGAGCTCACGATGGCAGCCTGCTCCGGATGGGCGAGCGGCACCTTGATGGCTTCGATGCGAAAGTGCGCGCTGTTGGCATCCTTGTCCGGCGAGGCATCGGAGCAGCCGTGCAGCTCGGCGTCCGGCCGCACCGACGAGGAACCGGACACATACACGTAGACGTTGTCGGGATCCTTGGGATCGACGAGCACCGTGTGCGTGTGCGAGCCGCGGCAGGTCTGGACGTTGGCGACGTTGCGCGGATGCTCGATGTCCGTGATGTCGAAGATGCGCACGCCCTTGATGCGTTCCGGGCTCACCGTCTCCTTCACCCCCTGGTCACCGCAGTCGATGCGGCCCGTGTTGCCCTCGGCGGAGACGAACAGGAGGTTCTTGTAGACCGACACGTCGCTCTGCGACGCGGGACAGTAATTCGAGAGCCGGAGCGACGGCGCACTGGGGTTCGTGATGTCCCAGATCTGGTAGCCGTTGTAGTTGCCCTGGATCACGTAATTACCCTTGAACGCCAGGTCGGAGTTCGTGCTGCCGAGGAACTTGCCGGACGGCGGCGTCTCCGACAGGACGCGCATGTTCCAGGTGGCCTCGGCGGCATTCATGAGGCCCGCACGCAGTCCGACGCGTGGATCGGGCGCCTGGGCGGATGCGGCGAACGGTGCGCCGAACGCCAGGACGGCGGTGAGCGTCCGGGCGACGGTGCGTCGTGTCGCCGGGCGGACGGTGTGATGCACAGATCCCATGATCGATACCTTTGGTGGGACGGGGTGAGGTGGAACGAACAACGACAGCGTGGTCAGTGGCCCTCGAGCTCCATCATGAAGAGCATCCGCTCCATGCGGGCGATCTCCGTTCGCTGGTCCACCTGGACATCGGATGCGAACTTGAACGTGAGCTCATCCTGCGCGGCGCCGTAGGTGTTGAACAGGTCAGCCACCATCGACACGGCGCCGGTATGGTGCTGGATCATGCCTTCGAGGAACAACTTGTCGAATGCCGCACCGTGCGCCTCGTCGAGGGTCTTCATCTGGGCCTCGGTGAGCATGCCCGGCATGAGCATCTCGTGCTCCATGCCGTTCATCTGCATCTTCATGCCGGTGGCCGTCGCCTCAGTCACCACCTGGTTGCGGTCACGCAGCCAGCGCTGCATGAGGACGATCTCGTCCTGCTGCGCGTTGATGATACGGTCGCACAGCGTGCGCAGGGCGGGGCTGGCTCCATGCGAGGGCGCCATCCGCGCCATCACGAGCGCCTGCGCGTGATGGTGGATCATCCCGCTCATGAAGTTCACGTCCGCCACGGTGTACGGATACCGGGCGCTGTCCGCCCGCGCCTTGGCGATGGCCCCGGCCTGGCCCTGCGTCGCCGTGGCCGAGGTGGTGACAGACTGCGTGGCGGTCTGGCCGGCAGCGGGGTGTGCCGAAGCCGCGAGTGCCGCGATGACGGCGACGATACGGGCGGCGGAGGGGGTGCGGCGGGGGTAGTGTGTCATCGCGAAGCCTTGAACCTGGAGGACCGCGTGGCGGTGAGCCCGAGCGGTGCAGATGGGGAGCCAAATAGTATCATCTGGTATGGCGGACTGGTAAGCGGTGTGTCATCCTGCGCGGAGCCCCCGAGCACCGTGGCCCGTACGGACGGAGGCGCGTCCGGGATTCGCGGAGCTCTGCCGGCCACCCCGTGGAAGCAGACTGTGCGGGCAAGCAGATCCCTCCCTTCGACTGCGCTCAGGGCATGCGCTGCGCTCGGGATGACAGGGGCTGCGCTCGGGATGACAGGGGCTGCGCTCGGGATGACAGGGGCTGCGCTCGGGATGACAGGGGCTGCGCTCGGGATGACAGGTTCGGCGGGCGGAGAGACACAAGCAGATCCCTCGCTACGCTCGGGATGACAGTATCGGGGACCGGTGTCGCGCCTCATGTACACGTTTTGATGGAAGGAGGGTCCCATGTGCCGTAACATCAAGACGCTGGCCAACTTCGAACCGCCGGCGACGGCGGACGAGATCCACGCGTCCGCGCTGCAGTTTGTCCGGAAGCTGAGCGGGACGACGCGTCCGTCGCGGGTCAACGAGGCGGCGTTCAACGCTGCCGTGGACGAAGTCACCGCGGCCGCCACCCGGCTCATCCAGTCGCTCGAGATCCATGCCCCGCCCCGCGACCGCGAGGAGGAGATGCGGAAGGCGAAGGAGCGATCGCAGAAGGGGTTCGCTTGACGGCGCAGACGGAGGACGCCGGCCTGTTCGGCTGGTGGCGGGTGGCGCCGTCCGCGGCGCGCCGCGCCCTCGTCGCCGCGTCGATGGGCTGGGCGCTCGACGCGTTCGACGTCATGCTGTTCTCGCTCACGCTCGCGTCAGTCATCGCCGACCTCGGACTGACGAAGTCGCAGGCGGGTGCGCTTGGATCCATCACGCTGCTGGGCGGCGCCGTTGGGGGCCTGGTGTTCGGCCACATCGCGGACCGGTTCGGCCGCACGCGCGCCCTCATGGCGAGCGTGCTGCTCTACTCCGTGTTCACCGCGGCGTGCGGCCTGTCCCAGACGCTTTGGCAGTTCGCGCTGTTCCGGGCGCTCCTCGGGCTCGGCATGGGCGGCGAGTGGGCGAGCGGTGCGGCGCTGGTGTCCGAGACGTGGCCGGCCAGGCATCGCGGACGCGCCCTCGGCTTCATGCAGAGCTCGTGGGCCATCGGCTTCGCGGTGGCGGCGATGGTGGTGGGGTTCGTGCTCCCACGCTACGGCTGGCGGGCGGTGTTCTTTGTCGGCATCCTGCCGGCGTTCTTCACACTGTGGGTGCGACGCTCGGTGGAGGAGCCGGAGGTATGGCTCGCACAGCAGCGCGCGCGCGCGACAGCCGGCCCCGCAGAACGCGCCACCTTCGCACGCGCGGTGGACATGTTCCGCGGCCGGATGCTCGGCACCACGGCCATCGTCACGTTCATGAACGCGTGCGCGTTGTTCGGCTGGTGGGGACTGAACGGCTGGGTGCCGGCCTACCTGTCCCTGGCACCGGCGCAGGGCGGCATCGGCCTGAGCACGGTGACGATGTCGTGGTTCATCGTCGCCATGCAGGTGGGCATGTGGCTGGGCTACGTGTCGTTCGGCTACATCACGGATGCGATGGGGCGCAAGCGGGTGTACGTCGCGTACCTGCTGTTGGCGAGCTTGCTGCTGCCACTCTACGGCGTCGTGAAGGTTCCGCTCCTCCTGCTGCTGCTCGGTCCCTTCGTGGCGTTCTTCGGCACGGGATTCTTCAGCGGCTTCGGCGCGGTGACGGCGGAGATCTATCCGACCTCCATCCGGGCGACCGCGCAAGGCTTCACGTACAACATCGGACGCGTCGCCAGCGCGGCGGCGCCGTTCACCGTGGGTCGCATCGCGACGACGCGCGGCTTCGGCGTCGCCTTCACGATCGCGGGCGCGGCGTACCTGCTCGGCGCCATCGCATGGCGATGGATTCCGGAGACACGCGGACGGGAGCTCGCATAGCGCGAGCCCCGTTCAGCGCTTGCGCGTCCAGCTGTCGTTGTCGGCGTTCGCGTCCATCCAGATGCCCCCGTCCAGCGTGATGGACTGCACCGTCTTCCGCGTCGGGATGGTCACCGAGGTGCGGCGCAGGTTCGCGCGCCAGATGGCGGGCGTTTCGTGGAACAGTTCCGTGGATCCGTCCGTGAATCGCACGCGCATGTCCACGGGCGCGGGCATGCCGCCGATGTTGTCGAGCGTCACGATCGACCCGCCCCTGCCCTGCGTCACGCGCGCGAGCGCGATGTCGATGTAACTGTTGTCGAAGTACCACGCCTGCCAGAACCAGTCGAGGTTTTCCTTCGCGACGTCGTTGACCGTGTAGAAGAAGTCCCACGGGATGGGATGCTTGCCGTGCCAGCGGTCCATGAAGGCGTGGAGGACGTTCCGGAACGCCGTGTCGCCGAGTAATTCCTTGAGGGCGAGGTAGCCGAGCGCGGGCTTGCCGTAGGCGTTGTTGCCGTAGGCGGCGTTCTTGAGCATGTCCTCCGGCGTGATGATCGGGAGGTCTGCCACCGCCGACGGATCGTGTGCCCAGCCGCTGACGCGGAACTGCCTGAACGCCGAATCCGCGCGCGCCTTGCCGAGGTCGGCCTGGCCGATGAGGTACTCGAAGGTGGTGGCCCATCCCTCGTCCATGAAACCGTAGCGCGTCTCGTTGATGCCCATGTAGAACGGGAAGTACGTGTGCGCGATCTCATGCTCGGCCACGAAGCGCGAGAAGACGGAATCCGCGTATGACTCGTCGTTGGCCATCATGGGATACTCCATGCCCGCGAAGCCCTGCACGACGGTGGTCTTCTCGTACGGATACGGCACGCCGGGCCAGTTGTGCGAGAGCCAGTCGAGGGCGTGGCGGCCGTACTGCACCATGTGGCGGTAGTCGGCGGACGAGTCGTTGTATGCGGCCTGCACGCTCGCGCGGCGACGCGTCGCGTCGTCCACCACGACGCTGGCCGCGTCCCACACGTAGTGGTCGCTCAGGTTGAAGGCCATGTCCGGGACATTGGCCGCGCGGAAGTGCCACGCGTTGACCGGGCCGGACGCGGTGACGGCGTGCGAGGCCATGTCGGTACGTGTCGCGACGCGGATGGTCTCGTCGGAGCCGAGCGAGGCCTGAAAGCGCTGCAGCGGCGCGGCTTGGAGGACTTCCGGCGCGTTGACCAGCGTACCGGTGCCCCACACGACGTAATGCGCCGGTACGCGTAGCGTGACGTCGTAGTCGTTGAAGTCGCTGTAGAACTCCTGCTGGTCCGTGAAGTCCATCGTGTCCCATCCGTTGTAGTCGTCGTAGACGGCGACGCGCGGATAGAAGTACGCGAGGAACCAGGTGGTGGAGTCGATCATGCCCTCGCGGTTGCTCTCGCGGGAGATCTCGTAGTGCCAGGCGATGTGCAGGCGGGTGGAGTCGTGCGACGCGAGGGCGGTGGGAAGCGGCACGTGTAGCCATGTGAACGTCCCGCGGTCTTCGGGCCACGGCGCGGCGCGCCCGTTCACCGCGAAGGAATCGACGTGCACGCCGGAGGTCAGGTAGGCGTCACTCGCGCCGTTGACGCGCGGCGCGCCCGGCTTGTGGATGTTCAGGAAGAGCTTGAACACCAGGCTCGACAACGCGTCGGGGCTGTTGTTCACGTAGGTCACGTCTTCGCTGCCGCGGATGGTGCGGTCCGGAGGCAGCGCCGTGACGGTGATGGCGTAGTGGCCGCGATTCTGCCAGTAGTTCCGCCCCGGGCGCCCGTCCGGCGACCTCGTTCCGTGCGCATACGCCTGCAGCACGGCGCGCGGTCGGTACAGGGGTGCGGCGGCGGTCGGCGCGACGAGCGGGACGCCGGCGAGCGCGAAGAGCCAGGCCTTCGTCGCGGCGGGAGAGAGGCGGCTGATCGGGTGGCGCGGCGGCATGGCAGGTCTCGCGGGTTGGGAAAGGAGCGCGGGAACGGACGCTCGCAGGCGATGCGGGGGAGACCGCACGTTCTGCGCCTCCGGGACGATCTCGTGCGGCCGACTGGCGCAGTCGAGTGAACGCAATCACGTTACCGTCCGGACTGCTCCCAGGCGACCCATGCCCCTCCCTGACACGTCATGAACAAGCGCGAGTTCCTCCGCACCATCGGCGGCGCGTCGATCGGCCTCCTGCTGGGCGACCAGTTGTGGGCGCAGTACGCGGCGCTGCCCGCGCCGGCGCTCGCACGGGATGAGCCCTTCTGGGCGCTGGTGCGGGCGAAGTATCGGCTCACGCCCGACTACATCAATCTCGAGAACGGGTACTTCAGCATGCAGGCGGAGCCCGTGCTCGATGCGTTCGTCGGGCACGTGCGCGAGGTCAACTACGAAGCGTCGCACTACATGCGCACGCGCCAGTTCGACGACAAGCTTGCGGCGCGCGCACTGCTGGCGCGCATGGCGGGCTGTGCGCCCGAGGAGCTCATCATCACGCGGAACACCACCGAGTCGCTCGACACGGTGATCGCGGGTCTGCCGTGGAAGGCCGGCGACGAGGCCGTGATGGCGCAGCAGGACTACGGCGCCATGCTCGACATGTTCCGCCTCCACGCGCGACGCTACGGCATCGTGAATCGCGTCGTCTCCCTGCCCATCGATCCGGCGTCAGACGACGAGATCGTGCGACTCTACGAAAGCGCCATCACGCCGAGGACTCGACTGCTGATGGTGTGCCACATGGTGAACATCACGGGCCAGGTGCTGCCCGTCCGGGCGCTCGTGGACATGGCGCACCGCCACGGCGTGGACGTCATGGTGGACGGCGCGCACGCCTTCGCGCAGATGGACTTCAACATTCCGGATCTCGGCTGCGAGTACTACGGTGCGAGCCTGCACAAATGGCTTGGCACGCCGCTGGGCGCCGGCCTGCTCTACGTGCGTCGCGACCGCATCGCGGGCCTGTGGCCGATGTTCGCGGACCTGAGCATGGCGGACACGGATATCCGGAAGCTGAACCACACCGGCACGCATCCCGTGCATACCGATCTCGCCATCGCGGACGCCATCGCGTTCCACGACAGCATCGGCACGGCGCGCAAGGAAGCCAGGCTCCGCTTCCTGCAGACCTACTGGACCAGTCGCGTGCGCGGAACGCCAAACATCGTGCTCAACACGCCGGCGGATCCGCGCCGCACCTGCGCTATCGCGAACGTCGGCATCAGTGGCATGGCGCCCACGGCGCTCGCGAAGGCGCTGATGGAGCGGTACCGCGTGTGGACGGTGGCGATCGATACGGCGAACGTACACGGGGTGCGAGTGACGCCGCACGTGTACACGAGTACGGCGGAGCTGGACACCTTCGTCACGGCACTCGAGCAGATCGCGGCGGGGTAACGGCAGGGGTGAGGGGTAACGTGGGAGTCGTGAGGCGTGAGGCGTGAGGCTTGAGAGTCCTCGGGCGCGGACTCGCCCGCGAAGGACAGTCAGGCGGGGACGCCTGATCAGCGCCGACTCCTTCTTCCCGGCGCGGCCGCAGCGGCGGAACTCGTGTCGGCGAACAGCCAGCGATACGCGGCCACGAACTCGCGGCGCCAGAACCACTCGGCATGCGTGCCGTCGGCGCGGGTGAGAGCACGCACGGAGCGCTCGCGCGGGAATCCGGCGGCGAGCAGCGTGTCGACCACGTGCGCCTGCTCCCGCGCCGGCTCGCCCGTTTCGGTCTCCCGCGCGCCGCTCACGAAATACAGTCGCGGCCAGGGCCGCCGCGCGCGCGCCATCCACGCGAACGCGAGCAACGGCCCCTCGGCGATCCAGCACGCACAGGAGAACACGGCCGCCTTTCCGAAGACATCCGGGCGCGCGAGCGCCGCGTACAGCGCGATCAACCCGCCCATGCTCGAGCCGCCGATGGCGGTGTTCATCCGATCGGGGCGCGTACGATAGTGTCGGTCCACGTAGGGCTTGAGCGTTTCGGTGAGGAACTTCACGTAGGTGTCGCCCTCGCCTCCGCCATATTTCGCGGCGGGATTGACCCACGGGTCGTACTCGTCCAGCCGATGCGTCCCATCGTTGTCCACCGCGATGACGATCACGCCGGGATCGCCGAGTGCGTGGAGGGAGTCGAGGGTCTCGTCGATGCCCCATTCGCCGGCGAAGCTGGTGGCGGCGTCGAACACGTTCTGCCCATCCTGCATGTACAGCACGGGATAGCGTCGCCTCGAGCCGGCATAGCCTGGCGGGAGATAGAGCCGGATGCGCCGAGAGCGGCCGAGTTGCGGCATGAAGAAGCTGTCGCTCAGGATCGACACTGACGCAGTCGCCGTCGAGGCCGCGCGTGGGGTGGCGCCATTCGTCGCCGCCACATGCCACCGGGACACAGTGGCGGCATACGTCGCCGGGCCGGTGGCAGGAACGACGAACGTGCGATTGGGCACGTCGCCGCCGGCGGCGGTGGTTTCCACCAAGACCCATGAGCCGAGGGTGAACTTGAACTCGATCGCCCCTCGAACGGACTCCGGAAGGGTCATGACGTAGCCGCCCGCCGAGTCCGGGCGCAGGGCGTACGCTGTTGCGCCAGGACTCCACGCGTTGAACGAGCCGGCCACGTAGAGCGTGGCATCATGCGGTGTGGCAGCGGGCACGGCACTGACACGGATGGTCAGTTGCGCCAACGCCGTCGCCGGCACCGTGAGGCAGGTGCCGAGTACCGCGCACCACATTCGCCTGCTCGTGAAGAGGCGCCGTGCTGCCCGATGGACGGCCGGGCGCGGCCCGGCAGGTGAGGAAGTCCGAAGCATGCGTGCAGTCTCGATGAACGCGCACGCCTGCGCCACGGGCGAGCGTGCAGAACGAACGTCCGGTGAGTATTCTAGGCCTGAAGGACCGCCGAGGCCGCACATGGCGCGCCACGCCTCCGCGATTGCCTTGCGGGATCGACCACGTCTCAGCCTGGAGCATCCGTGACCGCTCGTTCGTCCCACCTGCTGATGGTACTCCTGCTGGGCGCGTGGTCGGTGTCCGCGCAGTCCGCACCGAAGCTGCCGGAGCGCGCCGTGCGCCGCGACATTCCCATCACGAACGCCATCCGGCGCGCGCTCGCCGCCGGCACGCGCGACTCCACAGGGCGTCCCGGCCGAAACTACGGCCAGCTGCGCACCGACTATTCCATCGACGCGCGCCTCGACCCGGCGACGTCGCGCATCACGGGACACGAGAGTATCGTGGTGCAGAACGGGACACGCGATTCGCTGACGAGCATCGTGCTGCGGCTGGACCAGAACCTGTTCCTGTTCCAGAGCCCGCACCTCGCGCCCTGGGTGCCGTCGGAGCCGACGGACGGCTTCGTCATCACGCGAATGACGGTGGACGGCCAGGCCGTGGACCTCACACCGGCACCGGCGGGCCGAGGCGGCCGTGAAGCAGCCAATCCCGGCGGGCCAGTGGAAAACCGCGCATCGGGACTGACCTCGACGCGCGCCACGATCGCCCTCGCACTCGCCATCGCGCCGCATGGCCGCGCCACCGTGGAGATCGACTGGAACCACAAGGTGCCCGGCGGCCCCGGCGTCGCGCATCGGATGACGCAGCGTTGGGCCGACACGCTCTACCAGCCCACGCAGTGGTATCCGCGCGTCGCAGTCTACGACGACCTCCGCGGCTGGGACCCCGAGCGGTACCTCGGGCCCTCCGAGTTCTACAACAACTTCGGGCGGTTCGACGTCCGCATCGACATGCCCGCCGGCTGGATCGTGAGCGGCACGGGCTTGCTCCAGAATCCGCAGGACGTGCTCACACCGACTGCACGCGAGCGGCTGTCGCACGTGCTCGAATCGGACGACGTGCGCACGATCGTGAGCGCGGCCGAGGTGGGACCGGGACAGGCCACGGCCGCGGGTGACCGGCTCGTCTGGCACTTCGTCGCCGACACGGTGAACGACTTCGCATGGGCCACGGCGCGGAAGTTCGTCTGGACCGCGACGCGCGCGACGATTCCCGGACGATCGCGGGTGCCGGTGAACATGTACTTCCTGCCGGGCGACTCCGCACTGTACGCGAACGCCGGACCCACAGCGCGCCACGCGCTCGAGTTCTACTCGTCGCTCTGGTTCCCGTACCAGTTCCCGCAGCTCACGCTGCAGGATGGTCCGAGCGCCGGCATGGAGTACCCGATGGTGATCAACTCCAACCAGGGCGCAGCGGACCACGAGACGGGCCACCAGTGGTGGCCGATGACCGTGAGCAACAACGAGACGTGGTACGGCTGGATGGACGAGGGATTCAACCAGTACATGAACATCCTCTCGGCGGCGGATCGCGCGCATGTCGCGCCGCGGTTCGACGGACTGGGCCGCTCGTATGGCACCGTCAGCGGCAACGAGGCCGAGCCGCCGATGATGTGGAACGCGAATTACGACGGTCCGCAGTTCTACGGCTTCACCACCTATAGCAAGACGCCGCTCATGCTCTCGATGCTGGGCGGCATCGTGGGCGACAGCGCCGTCCAGCGCGCGCATCGCGAGTGGGCGCAGGCGTGGATGTTCCGCCATCCGTCGCCGTGGGACTACATGTTCTTCATGAACCGCGCGCTCGGCCGAGACCTCGGCTGGTTCTGGTACTACTGGCTCTTCACCACCGAGAGCGTGGACGGCTCCATTCAGGACGTGCGTCGCACGGGCGATCGCACGAGCGTCGTGGTGCGGCAGGATGGACAGATGCCGTCGCCCGTCGTGCTCAAGGTGCAGTTCGCGCCCGGCGCGGCGCCCATCCGGCGGATGTCGAACGCGACGATGACGGACAGCCTCACGGCCATCGTCACGTGGCCGGCCGACGTGTGGTTCGCCGGAAGCCGCACGTTCGTCGCGGAGCTCGCGTTCGGCGCGCGCCGGATCGATCGCATCGTGCTCGACCCGGGTTGCCGTTTCCCGGACCGCGATCCCACGGACAACGTATGGCCGCGCGAGGCGGCGGCGGTCCCGCACGCTCAGCCCGCGCGTGGCGGCGCGACCTGTACCAACTGACGGCTACGCATGCATTGAGCAGACCTGGGCGCACTTCCGTATGGACTTCACGTCCGGCGGGGACGCTCCGCAACGACTTCATCGACACGTACCTCTTCGATCCGGATCCGTGAACACTCTCTCATTGCTTCGTTCCCCACGCCTGCATGCTTCCACTGCGGCTCTTGTGCTCCACGTTGCCGTTCCGGCGCTCGGCGCGCAGCAGCCGCTCACGCCGGCCGTCGCCCGATTCGTCAGCGTGAATGCGCCGATCGTGGCACTCACGCACGCCCGCCTCATCGACGGCACGGGCGAGCCGATGCGCACGGACCAGACCGTCATCCTGCGCGGCGACGTGATCGAGTCTGTCGGGCCGTCGGCATCGGCGACGATTCCCGCCGGCGCGCGCGTGCTCGACCTCACCGGCGAGACGCTGCTGCCGGGACAGGTCGGGCTGCACGAGCACACGTATTTCTCTGGCGTGCGTCGGCTCACCGAGATGAGCGTGAGCGGACCGTACCTCTATCTCGCATTCGGCGTCACCACGGCGATGACGGCGGGCAGCCAGTTGCCGTACCAGGAACTGAACATGAAGCAGGCCATCGACGCGGGACGGCTGGCGGGTCCGCGCGTGCTCGTCACGGGGCCCTACCTCGATGGCGGACCGCCGCGCACCGGGATGTCGCGCAACGTCACCGCGCCGGAGGACGTCCGCCGCGTGATCGCCTACTGGGCCAGCGAAGGTGCCACGTGGTTCAAGTTCCTCGGCTCCGAAAGCCGCGACGTGCTGCGCGCGGGCATCGAGGAAGCACACGCGCGCGGACTGCACGTCACCGGGCATCTCTGCTCCGTCACGTTCACGGAAGCGTCCGCGCTGGGCATCGACTTGCTGCAGCACGGCTTCATCACCAACAGTGATTACGTGCCCGGCAAGAAGCCGGATGTATGTCCCGCGGCGAACATGCGCATCCAGGCGGACGTCGACGTCAACTCTTTCGCCGTGGAATCCAGCATCCGCTCGCTCGTCGCGCACGGCACGGCGTCGGTATCCACCCTCGGCGTGTACGAGACGTTCATGCCCGGGCACCCACTCGACCAGCGCGCGCTGGAGATGCTCGACCCCGACACGCGGCGCGAGGTGGAGGGCAACCACGCCAACCTCGCGGCGGGAGGACTCATCGTGCCGCCGCGGCTGCTCCAGAAGATGATGGCGTGGGACCGCGCCTTCGTCGCCGCGGGCGGCCTGCTCGGCGCCGGCTGCGATCCGTGGGGCACCGGCTTCCTCCCGGGTTACGGCAACATCCGCAACTACGAGCTGCTCATCGCCGCGGGCTTCACGGCCGAACAGGCGGTGCAGGTCATGACGCTGAATGGCGCGCGTATTCTCGGCATGGCGGAGCGCACAGGATCGGTGCGCGCCGGCAAGCTGGCCGACCTGATGATCGTGCGCGGTGATCCGGTCGCGAATCCATCGGCCATGTACGACGTGGTGACCGTCTTCAAGGGCGGAGTGGGGTTCGATTCCGCCAAGCTGCGCGACGCGGCGAGGGGTCATGTCGGTATCGATTGAAGGATGCCGGACGCTCCCACGTCCCGCGCCGCGCACCTAACTTACGATCCCCGGCACATCGCGGGGCCGACCTCCTCCCGGACTGCTTCATGGCGAAGATCAAGGTAGTGAATCCGCTCGTCGAGATGGATGGCGACGAGATGACGCGCATCATCTGGAAGTTCATCAAGGACAAGCTGATCCTTCCATACCTCGACATCACGCTCGACTACTACGATCTCGGCATCGAGCATCGCGACGCGACGGGCGACCAGGTCACCATCGACGCCGCGAACGCCACGAAGAAGTACGGCGCGGCGGTGAAGTGCGCGACGATCACGCCGGACGAGCAGCGCGTAAAGGAGTTCTCGCTCAAGAAGATGTGGAAGAGTCCCAACGGGACCATCCGCAACATCCTGGGCGGCGTGATCTTCCGCGAGCCGATCATCATGTCCAACATCCCGCGCCTCGTGCCGGGCTGGACCAAGCCGATCGTGATCGGGCGCCATGCGCACGCGGATCAGTACAAGGCCACCGATTTCAAGGTAAAGGAGGCCGGCACGCTCACGATGACGTTCACGCCGAAAAACGGTGGCGCACCGCTTCAGTTCGAGGTCGCCCAGTACGGTGACGACGGCGGCGTGGCGATGGGCATGTACAACTACAACGACTCCATCCGCGATTTCGCGCGGGCAAGCCTCACGTTCGGGCTCCAGCGCAACTACCCCGTCTACCTCAGCACCAAGAACACCATCCTCAAGGCGTACGACGGCGCCTTCAAGGACATTTTCGAGCATGTGTTCAACACGGAGTTCAAGAGCGATTTCGACGCGAAGGGTCTCACCTACGAGCACCGCCTCATCGACGACATGGTCGCCAGCGCGCTCAAGTGGGAAGGCGGCTACGTGTGGGCGTGCAAGAACTACGACGGCGACGTGCAGTCCGACATCGTCGCGCAGGGCTTCGGCTCGCTGGGCCTGATGACGAGCGTGCTGCTCACGCCGGACGGCCAGACGATGGAAGCCGAGGCGGCGCACGGCACGGTCACGCGCCACTACCGCGAGCACCAGAAGGGGAACAGGACGTCCACCAATCCCATCGCATCCATCTTCGCGTGGACCCGCGGCCTCGCTCACCGCGGCAAGCTGGACAACACGCCCGCCCTCATCGACTTCGCGAACGCGCTCGAGGCGGTGTGCATCGAGGCGGTGGAGTCCGGCGAGATGACCAAGGACCTCGCGATCCTCATCGACGCGAAGGCGCCGTACCTGAATACCGTGGACTTCCTGGACACCATCGATCGCCGCCTGCAGGCGAAGATGAAGTAGCTCAGGCGCAGCGTCGCACCGAGGTACTGGCACCACCCTGAGCGCGAGAACGCCCGCACACCGACCATCGGCGTGCGGGCGTTCTGTGGCGGCTTCGCTGCAGTGCTACATGCGCGGCTTCGTGGTGCGCGGCACCTTGCCGCAGTTCGCCGGCCAGTTCGCGGGCCACGTACCCGGCGAGCGGTCGCGCTTGATGAACGTCGGATCCTCCGACGCCTCGTACGCAAGCATCGCCGCCAGTGTCGCGTTGTGCTTCAGGTCGTCGAACACGACCTTGTCGTACGTGTCGCGGTTCGTGTGCCACGTGTAGGTGCCGTAGTTCCAGCCCACCGCACCCATGCCGATGGACGGCGTGCCGAAGCACGCGAACACGGCGCCGTCCGTCCCACCGGGGTTGCCCGTCGGCACGTCGTTGAATGTCCACGACACCACGTTCGGGCTCATGCTGTCCGTGTAGAAGGCCGGCAGTGCCGAGTACCACTGTCGCAGGTGTGAGCCGATATCGGTGAGGCCCGACGACGAGACACTCGAGACCCGACCCGTGCCGTTGTCCTGGTTGAACAGCGCCTGCAGCCCCTTCATCACTTCCGGATGATCCTCGGTGAACGCCGTCGAGCCGTTGAGGCCCTGCTCCTCGCTCGCCCAGTGGCCCACCATGATCGTCCGCTTCGGGTGCGGATACGCCAGCTTGAGGATGCGCATCGCTTCCATGGCCATCAGCGTGCCGGTGCCATTATCCGTCGCCCCGGACGACCCGTCCCACGAGTCGAAGTGCGCCGAGAGCATCACGTACTCGTCGGGCTTCTCGGTGCCCTTGATCATGCCGATCGTGTTGAACACCGGCTGCTCGCCGAGCAGCTGCGCATCGAGGTCGAGCTTCACCACCGGCTTCTGGTGGTTCTCGGCAAGGCGGAACACCAGCCCGTAGTCCTCGCACTCCAGCGTGACTGCGGGCGCCACCGTGTTGTAGGTCTCGAAGATCTCGATGGTGCCCCAGCCACCCGCGCCACCCGGGCCACCGCCGAATCCGTTCCGTCCCGCCGCCGCGGCCGCGTTGACAGCGGCAGGTCCGCCACCGTGTGCGCTCGCGCCGCCCGCCGCAGCGCCACCACGCCCCCCGCCAGGTCCGCCGCGTCCCGCACCGCCACCAGCCGAAGCGAATGGATTATTGAAGCCGCTCAACTTGTTCCGCGACGAGATCATGCCGGCCACGCCGGCCTTCTCCAGCCGCAGTCCCAGCGAGCCGGTGCCGAGCGCGAGCGAGTAGCCCGTGCCGCGATAGAGCTTCGTGCTGTCCGGCCGGAGCACGCGACGACCGCCCGGACCATCGACGGAGTCACCCATCACCGACCAGTCCATGTTCATCCGCGCGATGAGGGTGTCCATCCGCGTGATCGACTCGGGCGTGCCGAAGCGGTTCCAGTCCTCCGACGGCCGGCATGTCGGCCACGCCGGCGACAGCAACACGATCTTTCCGCGCGCCTGCGGCAGCCACTTCACCAATTCGGTGCTGTCGCGGAACTTCGGCAGCACGATCACTTCTGCCTGCACCGGCTTTCCGTGCGTGCCGGGGCTCCACGCCAGCATGGTGCCCGCGAGCGAGCGCACGCGTGGCTGCACGAGGTCGATGTGCGACGTCCCGCGCCGCCAGCCGCGCCAGGTGCCGTACTGCTCGCGCTTCGCGTCGATGCCCCACGACCGGTACTTGCTGATCACCCAGTCGCTCGCTGACCGGAGCCCGGGACTTCCCGTGAGGCGGGGGCCAATGGAGTCGAACAGCGTCTGCGCGAGCTGCTGTGCGTGCGAGCTGTCCATCCCGATCCGCCAGATGCGCTGGATCGTCGGGTCGGACTGGGCGGACGCCGGCACCGCGGTCACGAGGGCAAACGCGCCGACGAGGGAGAGTGTGCGAAGGAGAGTCATGGCCATGGAGTCGAGCGACAGGCGGGCCGCGAAGCGCGGCGGAATCACGATGACCGTGAAGCTAAGGGCGGGATGCGGCCTCGCTAGTTGCGTCGCGCTTGACACCGGAATAGCCGGCCCGCATCGTCTCGCCCTCGCCCACCCTCGGAGGCCCCGTGCGCGTCCTCGTCCTGCTTTCGCTACTGTCGGCTGCCGCATGCGCGTCCGCGAACTCCAGCAGCGAGCCGCCCGGTGCTGCCTCCACCGTGCGCATCGCGGGCGCACAGGGTGGCGAGCTCCGCATGACGTCGAACGCCGGCGCCAACATCACGCGCATCAGCTTTCCCATCGGCAAGGTGTGGCACGCGCTGCCGGCCGCATTCGAGGAACTCGGTATTCCGATCACGTCGGTGGACACGCTCACGCACACGCTCTCGAACGGCGGCTTCAAGACCAGGCGCGTGCTGGGCCCGACGCCCCTGAGCCGTTACATCGATTGCGGCACCACCCAGATAGGCGAGAACGCGGACAGCTATGACGTCTACCTCACGTTCGTGGCCCGCGTCGATGAGGACCCGGTGACCGGACTCGCCACGCTGAACACGCTGTTCGAGTCCATGGCTCGGCCCGTCGCCTTCTCGCGCGAGTATTCGGCATGCTCCTCGCGCGGCGTGCTGGAGAAGCGCCTCGCCGATGCCGTGCTGAAGCAGCTCAGGTAAGCATCGCGCCGCTGTCCACCGGCGGCGCGATCACGCTGTCAAGCGCCCACGGCGCCCTGGAGATACGCCAGGTCGAGCTCCGGGTACACCGGATAGGCCGAGAGCAGCGATTTCACGCGCCGCAGGGCTTCGTCCGTGGTACCGGCGTCGATGATGTACTTCGCCTTGCTCGGCCCATCCTTGGCCGCGGCGGGCTTCGTGGCGCCAAGCACGAGCGCGATGATCGAGGCGATCTCCTGCATTTCGGGCGCGCCCATGCCGAGCGTCGTGGTTGCCGGTGTCCCGAGGCGGAGGCCGCTCGTGTACCACGGGCCGGCCGGGTCGAACGGGATCGTGTTGCGGTTCAGGGTGAGGCCGCACTCGCGTAGTGCTGACTCGCCCTGCCTCCCGGTGAGTCCGCGGCGTCCCACATCCACGAGCACGAGGTGGTTGTCGGTGCCGCCGGTGAGCACGTCGTACCCATTCGCGATGAGCGCCTCGCTCAGGGCGCGCGCGTTCTCCACGATCTTCGCGGCGTAGCCACGGAAGGACGGCAGGAGCGCCTCCGTGAACGCGACAGCCTTGGCGGCCATCACGTGCGGCAGCGGACCGCCGAGGACGAGGGGACACCCCTTGTCGACGTGGTCGGCGAACTCCGTGTCGGTGAGCACGAGCCCGCCGCGGGGACCGCGCAGCGTCTTGTGCGTCGTGGACGTCACCACCTGCGCGTGCGCCACGGGATCGAAGTCGCCGGTGAAGAGCTTGCCCGCAACGAGCCCCGCGAAGTGCGCCATGTCCACCATCAGCACAGCGCCCACGCCATCGGCGATCTCGCGCATGCGCGCGAAGTTCACCGGGCGCGAATAGGCGCTGTAGCCCGCCAGCAGGATGAGCGGACGTACCTCGCGGGCGATGCGCTCGATCTCGTCGTAGTCGAGCAGGTTCGTCTCGCGGTCCACGAAGTACGAATGCGACTCGAACATCCGCCCCGACACGTTGCGCCGGTAGCCGTGACTGAGGTGCCCGCCCGAGTACAGATCGAGCCCAAGCAGCCGCTGGTTGCCCAGGGCCGCGCGCACGGCGCCCCACTGCGTGGCGTCGAGCTTCGCCGGATCGGTCTCGCCGAGGGCCGCGAGGGCGGGCGTCTCCACGCGCGCGCTGAGGATTGCCCAGAACGCTACGAGGTTCGCATCCGCGCCGCTGTGCGGTTGCACGTACGCGTGCTCGGCACCGAACAGTTCGCACGCGCGGTCCGCCGCGTACTGCTCGATCGCGTCCACGCTCTCGCACCCGGCGTAGAACCGCTTGTACGGAACGCCCTCGGCGTACTTGTCCGTGAGCAGGTTCGCCATGGCCGCCTGCACCGCGAGCGACGAATAGTTCTCGCTCGCGATGAGCTTCACCCCGCTGCGCTGGTGCGCGAGCTCGTCCACGATGCCACGCGCGGTCTCCGGCGACACGCGGGCCACCAGGTCGAGGTTCGCGAGGTACGCCAGCATTCCCGGCGGCACCTGCCCGATCGACTTGCCGGAGGACGCGAGGTAGGATTCGATCAGCGATGGAGACGTCATGGGTCGCTCGTGAAAGCCGGGCGCGCGACCAGTCGGTGTGCGTGGCCGCCCGCCCTGCGAAGAAGTGCGCAGATGTCCGGGAAGACGGGGCGTGGCGATGCCCTGCGCTCGTGAATCTAATCCGCGCCCTTCGACGCGCTCAAGTCGTCGGGACGCGTTGGCGAGGATCCCTCCGCGATGTCATGTTGGTGCGCACCGCACCCGACGCCATGAATCGACGCACCTTCCTCCACACCGGCGCCGCGACTCTCGCGACTGTCTGGGACTCGTCACGACAGCGGCATCTGCTGCCCGCGCCGCGTCCGCGACCCACACCCGCCCAGCTCCAGTGGCAGCGAGACGAACTCGCCCTGTTCGCCCACTTCGGCGTCAACACCTTCACCGATCGGGAATGGGGCGACGGTCGCGAGGATCCCGCGCTCTTCGATCCCGCCGCGCTCGATGCCCGCCAATGGGCGCACACGGTACGCGGCGCGGGCTTTCACGCGATGATCCTCACCGCGAAGCACCACGACGGCTTCTGTCTGTGGCCCACGCGCACCACCACGCATTCGGTCGCATCCAGTCCATGGCGTGGAGGCGCGGGTGACGTCGTGCGCGAGATGACCGACGCGTGTCGCGCCGAGGGGCTGCGGGCCGGCCTCTACCTCTCGCCATGGGACCGCAACAATCCCGCGTACGGCGACTCCGCGCGCTACAACGACCTGTACTGCGAGCAACTCACGGAACTGCTCACGCGATACGGCGCGATCGCCGAGGTGTGGCTCGACGGCGCGAACGGCGAGGGACCGAATGGCAGGCGCCAGCAGTACGACTGGCCACGCATCGTCGCACTCGTGCGGCAGCACCAGCCCACTGCGGTGATCTTCTCCGATGCGGGACCCGACGTCCGCTGGTGCGGCAACGAGCGTGGCAGCGCCGGCGACCCGAACTGGTCGACCATGGATCCGGCGGCCGTGCCGTTTCCCGGTGCGAGCGGCGACGGGATCATCGAGGCCCTGCAACACGGGGATCCGCAGGGCTCCGTCTGGCGCCCCCCCGAAGTGGACACGTCCATCCGTCCGGGCTGGTTTCACCATCCGGCCGAGGACACGAAAGTGCGCAGCGCGGAGGATGTCGTCGCGTTGTATTTCGACTCCGTAGGCCGGAATGCAAAGCTGCTGCTGAACGTGCCGCCGACGCGCGATGGCGTGCTCCACCCGTCCGACGTGGAATGCCTGCGGCAGTTCCGCCGGCGCCTGGACGCATTGACCGACACCGGCATCGGGCGCGGGGCACACGGCAGGTGGCGTGTCACCGGCGCGCGCACGGCCGAGGCAACGCTCGATCTCGCGCATCCCGCGACAGTGTCCATGGTTCGCCTCGCGGAGCGCATCGAGCTCGGCCAGGTGGCGTCGCGCTACACCCTCTACGGCGCTGACGACGCGGGCTGGCGCGTGCTGTCCCACGGCACCACGATCGGCTACGCGAAAATCGATCGGGTGCCCCCGACGCGCGTCCGCCGTCTTCGCCTTGTCATCGAGGACTCCGTCGGCGCTCCACTCCCCGTGACGCTCACCGTGTCCTGAGCGCATCTTTTGTCGTCCTGAGCGCAGCGAACTTTGTCTGTCATCCTGAGCGCAGCGAACTTTGTCATCCTGAGCGCAGCGAACTTTGTCATCCTGAGCGCAGCGAACTTTGTCATCCTGAGCGCAGCGAACTTTGTCATCCTGAGCGCAGCGAAGGATCTGCTTTTGTCTGTCGTACTGAGCGCATCTTCTGTCGTCCTGAGCGCAGCGAAGGACCTGCTTTGTTGGCACGAGGGAACCGTTTCACCTTGATTACTCCCATGATGATCACCCTCCGCACGACCGCTGCCCTGCTCGGCATCCTCGCACTGCCGATCTGCGCCGCGGCCCAGGGACAGGCACCGACCCACGTCCCGTACCTCGACGAGACGCTGCCCTTCGCGAAGCGCGTGGACGACCTCGTCGGCCGCATGACGCTCGAGGAAAAGGTCTCGCAGATGACGGACGTCGCACCAGCCATCGAGCGGCTATCGGTCCCGGAATACAACTGGTGGAACGAAGGCCTGCACGGCGTGGCGCGCGCCGGCCTCGCGACGTCGTTCCCGCAGGCCATCGGCTTCGCCGCCACGTGGGACGACAGCCTCGTGTTCCGCATGGCGACCGTCATCTCCGACGAGTTCCGCGCGAAGTACCATCAGTACCTCCGCGAGGACAGCCACGAGCGCTACGAGGGCCTCACCGTCTGGTCGCCGAACATCAACCTCTTCCGCGATCCGCGATGGGGTCGCGGTCAGGAGACGTATGGCGAGGATCCCTTCCTCACGGGACGCATCGCGGTGCCGTTCATCCGCGGCCTCCAGGGCGACGACCCGAAGTACTTCAAGACCATCGCCACGGTGAAGCACTTCGCGGTGCACAGCGGCCCGGAGCCGGACCGCCACGGCTTCGATGCAATCGTGAGCGACCGCGACCTGCGCGAGAGCTACCTGCCCCAGTTCGCGATGGGCATCCGCGAGGGCGGCGCGTATTCGCTGATGTGCGCCTACAACCGCATCGGCGGCCAGGCCGCATGTGCGAGCGACCTCCTCGAGCACGACATCCTTCGCGGCGAGTGGAAGTTTCCCGGGTACATCGTGTCCGACTGCGGCGCCATCGACGACATCTACCTGCGACACAAGGTCGCAGCGACCGCGGCCGCGGCAGCCGCCCTCGCCGTGAAGACCGGCACCGACCTCGATTGCGGGCGCGTGTACCCGAACCTGGTGGACGCCGTGAAACAGGGCCTGATCACGGAAGCGCAGATCGACACGTCCGTGAAGCGACTCTTCCTGGCGCGCATGAAGCTCGGCATGTTCGACGCGCCCGAGCACGTCCGCTGGGCCGCCACGCCTATCTCGGTGCTCGATGAGCCGGCGCATCGCGACCTCGCCCGCACGGTGGCGCGGGAGTCCATCGTGCTGCTCAAGAACACCGGCGGCATCCTGCCGCTGCGGAAGACGCTCCACACCATCGCCGTCATCGGCCCCAACGCCGACCAGGCGCGGATGCTGCTCGGCAACTACAATGGCGAACCCGCAGATCCCGTCACGCCACTGCGCGGCATTCGTGAGGCGGTGTCGCCATCCACACGCGTGGTGTACGCGCGTGGCGCCGATCTCACCGACGACTTCCCCGTGCTCGACCTCGCGCCGGCGTCCATGTTCAGCAGGCCCGACGGCCGACCCGGCCTGCGCGTGGAGTACTTCGACGGACAATCGATGGACGCGCCGCCGGCAGTCATCTCCACTGACGCGACGATCAATGCCGAGTGGGGCGCTGGGGCGCCGCGTGCCGGCATGAACCCCGATGACTTCTCCGTTCGCTGGACCGGCCAGCTGAAGCCACCCCAGACCGGCACCTACCGGCTCGGTCTCGTCGGCACAATGACGTTTCGCCTCTACCTGAACGACAGCCTCGTCTTCCGCTCCACGTATCCCACGCACGACGGCGAATTCCCCGACCCGCACACCGTGCAGAGTGGCGCGCTGCAGCTCGACGTCGACCGGAGCTACGCACTGCGTGTCGAGGCGCAGAAGACGTACAGCGATGCACAGCTGCAGCTCATCGCCTCCATACCGCACGAGACGCTCGAGGCGGACGCAGTGACCGCCGCGCAGCAGGCCGACGCGGTCGTCATCGTGCTCGGCCTCACGGCGCGGCTCGAGGGCGAGGAGATGCCCGTGGCAATCGAAGGCTTCCGCGGCGGCGACCGCACGCGCATCGACCTGCCGTCCGCGCAGGAGCGGCTGCTCGAGCACATCACCGCACTCGGCAAGCCGACGGTGCTCGTGTTGCTCAACGGCAGCGCGCTCGCCGTGAACTGGGCACAGCAGAATGTGCCGGCGATCGTCGAGGGCTGGTACCCGGGCCAGGCCGGCGGTACGGCGCTCGCCGACGTCCTGTTCGGCGACTACAACCCGGGCGGCCGCCTCCCCGTGACCTTCTATCGCGACACCACGGACCTTCCGCCATTCAGTAGCTACGCGATGGCCGGCCGCACGTACCGCTTCTTCGACGGCAGGCCACTGTACCCGTTCGGGCATGGGCTCAGCTACACGACGTTCCGATATTCGGGCCTGCGCACCAGCACGCGCACCCTCGCAGGCAACGGCAGCATCGTCGTCTCGGTGGACGTCGCGAATACCGGACGCCGCACCGGGGACGAGGTCGTCCAGTTGTACGCTCGGCACGTGGGCTCGAAGGTCGCGCGGCCGAAGCGGGACCTGCGCGGCTTCCGCCGCATCACGCTCGATCCCGGCCAGCGCCGCACCGTGAACTTCACGGTGCCCGCCTCGTCACTCGCCTACTGGGATGCAGCCGTGCACGGCTGGAACGTGGAGCAGGACGCCGTCGCGTTCGAGGTGGGCGCCTCGTCCGCCGACATCCGGCTCACGAAGACCGTGAAGGTCGTGGGCACGCGCCAAGCGGGCTCACCGGTTCAGCGCGCGCCGAGGTAGACCTTCGCGCGCTCCACGACCTGGTCGCGCACCTCGGCCAGGTCGCCCGTCACGAGCGCGCCCGCGGCCTTCGCGTGCCCGCCACCACCGAACTCGCGCGCGAACGCATTCACGTCCGTGCCGCCGATGGACCGGAACGAGATCTTCACCTTCCGGTGGCCGAGGTCGCGGAAGAACAGCGCCATGCGCGTGCCGGCAATGGAGCGCGCATGCTCGACGATGCCGTCGAGATCCTCGGCCTTCACGGCGTACTTCTCGAGCGCGTCCGCCTGCATCGTGAGCCAGGTGAGGCCGTGGGCTTCGTCCACCTGGAGCGTCGCGAGCACGTCGGCCATCAAGCGGACGCGTCCCGCCGGTGCCGATGCGTAGATCCTCGTGTACATCTCCTCGGGATCCACCCCGTGCGCCAGGAGCTGCGCCGCCACCGCGAGGCAGCGCGGCGAGGTGTTGCTGAACCGGAATCCGCCGGTGTCCGTGAGCATGCCCGTGTAGAGCGACCGCGCCACGCTGGGCGTGATTCCCCAGTCCATCACCTGGGCCACGTCATAGATCAGCTCCGCGGTGGCGCACGCGGCGACGTCGCTGACGCCGCGCGGACCGGCCGGGTCGGCCGATGCCACGTGGTGGTCGATCACCAGCTTCGGCACCGTGAGGGCGCGCACCGTCTCCGTGAGGTTGCCCAGCCGCGTGACGTCGCTGATGTCGAGGACGATCAGCAGGTCGATGTCGCGCAGTGCCTTCCCGCCCTTCGACGTCATGTCCGCGAACTCGTCGCCGAGCAGGAAGTTGAACATCTCCGGCCACGGCGTGGGGTTCACGATCCTCGGCACCAGCCCGTGCGCAGCGAGCATCCGCGCGAGCGCGCTCTCCGAGCCGCATCCGTCGCCGTCGGCGTTCAGGTGCGTGCTGAGCGCCACACGCCGTCCGGCAACGAGCTCGGGCGCAAAGGACTCGATGGCCGCGCGGCGTTCGCCGCTGACGGCGAGAAGGTCAAGAATCACGGATCATGGGTTGGGTCATTTGACGTATGCGACGTGCCTGTAACCTACTTCTCGTCGTGATCGCAGCGAAACTCTTTGTCATCCTGAGCGCAGCTGCTGTCATCCTGAGCGCAGCGAAGAATCTGCTCGTGCGGACCGGACAAACAGGGACTTCGCTGCGCTCAGGACGACAGAAAACGAAACGGCGCCCCGAAGGACGCCGTTTCACCCAGCGCGGAGCGAGGCCCGCTTATCGCTGCGAGCCCATCCCGGCGATCTTCGAGTGCGACCTGCTGTAGCCGAAGTAGATCATGAGGCCGATGACGAGCCACACGATGAGCCGGATCCAGGTTTCGTACCCGAGCCCGTAGATCATCGCACCGCAGACGATGATGCCGGCGCTCGCAACGAACGGCACCGCCGGGACACGGAACGATCGTTCGAGCTCCGGTCGTCTCACGCGGAGGATCCAGACGCTCGCGCACACGAGCATGAAGGCGAACAAGGTCCCGATACTCGTCATGTCGCCGACCACGCTGTCCGGTATGAACGCCGCGAACAGCGACGTGAACACGAAGAACAGCATGTTCGACTTGTAGGGCGTATGGTACTTCGGGTGCACGTCGGAGAAGATCTTCGGCACGAGGCCGTCGCGGCTCATCGAGTAGAACACGCGCGACTGGCCGAGCAGCATGACGAGGATCACCGACGAGAAGCCGGCGAGGATGGCCACCGTCACGAACTTCGCGAGCCAGCCGTAGCCGATCATGTACTTGGCGATCACGAACGTCACCGAGGCTTCCTTGCCGGCGGTGCGGAAATCCTCGACTGTCCCGATGCCGCTCAGGACGTACGAGAAGAGCACGTACAGGATCGTGCAGACGACGAGCGAGCCGAGAATACCGATGGGCATGTCGCGCGCCGGGTTCTTGGCTTCCTGCGCGGCGGTGGACACGGCGTCGAAGCCGATGAATGCAAAGAACACCACGCCGGCCGCGCCGAGAATCCCCATCATGCCGCCATACGCGTGCGGGGCGCCGAGCGCACTGGTGTACGTGGACGGCGCCGGGATAAAGGGCGTGTGGTTGGCCGGGTTGATGAAGCCCCAGCCGAGCACGATGAACAGGATCACGATCCCGACCTTCGTGATGACGATCAGGTTGTTCACCCAGGCCGACTCCTGCGTGCCGCGGATGAGCAGCAGCGAAAGCACGAACAGGATGCAGACCGCGGGAACGTTCATGATGCCGTGCACCGCCGTGACCGGATCAGTCTGGAACGGCGAGTGGCTCCATTGATACGGGACATGCATCCCCACGAACTCGAGCAGCTTGTTGAAGTATTCGCTCCATGCGATCGCCACGGTGGCGGCACCCACCGCGTATTCCAGCACCAGGTCCCAGCCGATGATCCAGGCGACCAGCTCGCCCATGGTCACGTACGAATACGTGTAGGCGCTGCCGGCAATCGGGATGATCGAGGCGAATTCAGCGTAGCAGAGCCCTGCGAAGGCGCAGCCGAGCCCCGCCACCATGAACGCAAGGGTCACCGAAGGTCCCGCGCGCTCGGCAATCGCCGCGGCAGTGCGTACAAACAGGCCCGCGCCGATGATGGCGCCGATGCCCAGCGCCACCAGCGAGAAGGCAGTGAGCGTCCGCTTGAGGCCGCCCTCCCCTTCCACGCCGGCGTCTGAGAGGAGGTCGTTGATCGACTTCGTTCGAAAGAGTGTGCCGGCCACGGCTAGTCCCCCTGATATGGTGTCGACTGGGATGCGCTCATCGGAATGGGCGACGGGAATCGCCGCTCCGCAAAACTTGCATCCAAAAGTGTATGCGGAAACGGGACGCCTGTCAACGACGCCCCGCCTTCACATCGGATACGAATACGCGCGTGCGTCGCCGAGCGCAAGAAAAATCGGGATCCGCGCCAACCGTGTCGAAGTCGCGTGCTACAGGCTGTAGTTCGGCGCTTCCCGCGTGATCGTCACGTCATGCGGGTGCGACTCGCGCAGACCGGCCGCCGTGATGCGCACGAACGCCGTCTCGGTCCGCAGCGCCTCGATCGACCCGCAACCCACGTAGCCCATGCCGCTGCGCAGGCCACCCACCATCTGGAAAAGCACGTCGCCCACCGGTCCCTTGTACGGCACGCGGCCCTCGATCCCCTCGGGCACGAGCTTCTTCGGCGACAGCTCGCCCTCCTGGAAGTAGCGATCCGCGCTGCCGTCCTGCATCGCCGAGAGCGACCCCATGCCACGCACCATCTTGAACCGGCGCCCCTCCAGCAGGAATGCCTCGCCCGGACTCTCCTCCGTGCCGGCCAGCATCGAGCCCATCATCACGCTGCACGCGCCCGCCGCCAGCGCCTTCACGGCATCGCCCGAGTACTTGATGCCGCCGTCGGCGATGACGGGCACGTCTCCCGCGCCCTCCACCGCGTCGAACACCGCCGTGAGCTGCGGCACCCCCACGCCCGTCACCACGCGTGTGGTGCAGATCGAGCCCGGGCCGACACCCACCTTCACCGCGTCCACGCCGCGCTCCACGAGCGCGCGCGCGCCCTCGCGCGTCGCGACATTGCCCACCACCAGCTGGATGTCGGGGAACGCCTCGCGCACGCTCGACGTCGCCACCAGGACGCCGTCCGCATGCCCGTGCGCCGTGTCGATGATGAGCGCGTCCACACCCGCATCGATCAGCGCCTTCGCCCGCGCGAGGAAATCGCCCGCCGCACCGATGGCCGCGGCGCAGCGCAGACGGCCGTGCTGGTCCTTGTTGGCGCCCGGGTACTGACGCCGCTTGTGGATGTCCTTCACCGTGATCAGCCCCTCGAGACGACGCTCCGCGTCCACGACAGGCAGCTTCTCCACGCGGTGCTTCGCCAGGATCCGCTCCGCCTCGTCGAGCGTGGTGCCCACGGGCGCCGTCACGAGGCCGTCCTTCGTCATCGCCTCCGCCACCGGGCGATCGAGGCTGCGCTCGAACTGGAGGTCGCGATTGGTGATGATGCCCACGAGGCGCCGGTCGCCATCCACGATGGGCACGCCGGACACCTTGAACCGCGCCATGAGGTTCGCCGCCTCGCGCAGCGTGGCCGTCTCGGGCAGCGTGTACGGGTTGATGATCATCCCGCTCTCGCTGCGCTTCACGATGTCCACCTGCGTCGCCTGCCTGTCGATGGACATGTTCTTGTGCAGCACGCCGATGCCCCCGGCGCGCGCCATCGCGATGGCCATCTCGGCCTCCGTCACCGTATCCATCGCCGCCGACACCAGCGGGACGTTCAGCTCGATCTTGCGAGTGAACCAGGAGCGGGTGGACACATCCTTCGGATGCGTCAGGGAATGTCGCGGCGCGAGGAGGACGTCGTCGAACGTGAGCGCGACGTCCTCGCGGACCCGGATGGAGCCATTCACGGGCCCAATGCGCGACGGCCCGCTCTCAGGAGTCTGAGGCGCGGGCCGTGAAGATTTCGAATCGGAGCGGATTGTGGTCGCCATGGATAATGGTAACCGGACCACGCTGGCCGCGCCAGACGCTCGGCGCGGCCGGCGCCTCAGCCCGCCGCTACCAGAGGCGCGCGCGCAGGCTGTCCGGCTGGACCATCGTGTCTCCAGCCTTGCACCCCCACGCCGCCTGGAATTCCGGCATGTTGCTGAGGGGGCCGTTCACGCGCCACTGTGACGGTGCGTGCACGTCCGTGTTCACCTGCGTGCGCGCCGCCTCCGGGCGCACGTTGCGGCGCCACACCTGGGCCCACGCGAGGAAGAAGCGCTGCTCCGGAGTGAAGCCGTCGATGAGCGCTGGCCGACCGTTCGCCGCCAGCGATTTTTCCATCGCCAGGTAGGCGATCTTGAGACCGCCGAGATCCGCGATGTTCTCGCCGAGGGTGAGCTTGCCGTTCACGTGCGTCGCCGTGTCCACCACGGTGTATCCGTTGAACTGGTCCACCACCAGCTTCGCCTGCGCGTCGTACTTGGCGGCATCCTCAGCCGTCCACCAGTCGCGCAGGTTGCCATGGTCATCGAACTGCCGTCCCTGGTCATCGAAGCCGTGCGTCATCTCGTGGCCGATCGCGGAGGCGATGGCGCCGTAGTTCACCGCATCATCCGCGGCCGGATCGAAGAACGGCGGCTGGAGGATGCCGGCCGGCAGCGTGACACCGTTCTCGCTCGGCGAGTACGACGCGTTCACGATCGTCGCCGACATGCCCCACTCGTTGCGATCCACCGGTTTGCCGAGCTTCGCCCAGTTGATCGCGCGCGTGAAGTCACGTGCAGTACGCACGTTCTCGGCGTAGGCATTCGGCGTCACGACGAGCTTCGAGTAGTCACGCCACGTGTCGGGGTACGCCACCTTCCGCACGTAGGCGTCGAGCTTGGCGAGCGCCTGCACCTTGGTGGGTTCCGACATCCACGGGAGCGACTTGATCTGCTCGCGGAGTGCCGACTGCAGGTTGGCCACCATCGCCACGGCGCGCGCCTTGGCCGCCGGGGAGAAGTTGCGCCGGATGTACTCCTGAGAGAGCGCCTCGCCGAGCGCACCGTTGGTCGCGGCCACACAGCGGCGTGCGCGCGGTAGTTGCTCCGTGGCGCCACTCGAAACCTGCTGCCAGCGGAACGCCTCCGCCTGGAACGGCACGCTGAGCGTGGCGGCGGCATTGTCGATCGCGTGAAAGCGGAAGTAGGCCTTCCACAGCGGCACCGGCGTGGCAACGATGAGCGAGTCGACCGCGCGGAGAAAATCCGGTTGCGCGACATTGACCGTCGTGACCCGACCGGCGTCGACCTGGCCAAGATACCGCCCCAGGTCGACGTGCGGGATCAGCGCCTGGACCTCGGCCAGCGTCATCTTGTGATACGTGGCGTTGGGGTCGCCCATGGCGACGCGCGACATCGAGCGCTGCGCGAGCGCGGTCTCCAGCGCCATGACGTGGCGCGCGTTGTCCTCCGCCTGCGCCGGCTGCTCGCCACCGAGGACGAGCGAGCGCCCGATGTGCGCCACGTACGCGTCGCGAATCGACTGGCTGTGGGCGTCGGTGCGGAAATAGTATTCGCGCTCCGGCAGTCCGAGACCACCTTGCCCCACGTGGGCAATGATTTCCTCGCTGTTCCGCGCGTCGGGGCTGGGCGCCACCGTGAATACGCCGCCGGCCCCGAGGCGCGTCAGCGTACCGAGCGATCCGGCGACATCCGCCGTGGAGTTCAGGTGGTCGATCGCGTCGACCGTGGAGCGCAGGGGGTGCTGCCCAGCGATTCGATGGTGGTGGAGTCCGTGCAGGCGAGATAGAAGGTGCCGAGCTTCCACTGGTTCGACCCGGCCTTCCCGGTGCCATTCCGCACAGCCGCGGCGCTCTCGTCGAGCACCGTGCGAATGAGCGCCTCGTTGCGGTCGCTCACTTCGTTGAACGATCCGTAACCGGAGTAGGCGGCGGGGATGGTCGTGCGCTTCGCCCATCCGCCATTGGCGAACGAGTAGAAGTCCTGGCAGGCCGCACAGGCGGTGTCGAGGTTCGCGCGGTCGATGGGGTGCGACTGCGCGCGGGCGAGCGAGGGCGCCGTCAGCGCGCACGCCGCGAGGAGGACGTATCGGAGAGACATGGATCGCCGAGGTTGAGACCCGAAAAACTTACCTCGTGCGTCCGCCGGCCGCAGCAGTCCGGCAGGCGGGCGGGACGATCTGTGCTAGCTTCGCCCGATCATGCGAAGGCGCTTCCGGATGCTCTTCGGCAGGAAGAACGCCGCGGCCGCGAGTGCGTCGCGCAGGTTGAGGTCGGCGAGGTCTTCCATCGCGCCGCTCCAGTGCGCCAGCAGGACGGGCCGCCCCGCGTTCGAGATGAGGCGCTGGAGGGCGAGGACGAGGATGAAGACGTCGTCCACTTCGCCGATGAAGGGGATGAAGTCCGGGATGAGGTCGATTGGCATCGCGATGTACGCCATCGCGCCGGCAACGAGGAGCTTGTCCACGGTGGCGACGCGCCGGTCCATGAGCAGGCCACCCAGCAGGCGCATGTACGCGGGTAACTGCTTCATGTAGTAGATCACGGTGCGCTTCGCGCCCGTGCGCGGCGCGACCGTCGGATCGGCTGCCTTCGTCCGACCCCGTGGGGCCGAAGCGCTCGCACCCGCCGTCTTGCGGCGGGCCTCTCCTCGAGTGGTGGGACTCACGCAGCTGCTCCCTGACGTTGGTTAGTTGCCCGTGCCCGGCCCTGCGCCGGATGCCGGTCCTGCCCCGCCCGTGGCGCCCGGCGGCGCCCCTGCACTCGCACCAGTCGTGCCGCTCGCCCCGCTTTCGCCGCCTGCCGGCCGCCCCACTCCTGCCGACGTCGCGGCCGTGGCGGCGTCGACCACACGGCCCGTTGCGGACATGAGGTCGTTCGCGACCGACTTGCCGGCGGCCGCCGCGCCGTTCAGCACTCCAACTGCCCTGGACATGAGTCCCATCGTCTCGGCGATCGTCGAGGCGCTCACCTTGCCAGCCCGCAGCTTCTCCTCCACCGCATCGGCAAAGCGCGACAGAGGGTTTCCGGCTGCCGCTCCCGTGGTCGCGGCGCGCTCGGCGTACTTGGACTCCAGGAATTCGATGTAGTCCAGCGTCTGGTAGCCGCGTTCGTCCGAGAGGGTCTCGAGCTTCTGCAGCATCTTGTCGCGCAGGTAGGCGTTCATGGCACGGAAGGAAGGAATGCTCGCGGTTTCGGCACACGCGGCGCGCGTCGGCCGGCAATGCGAGACGGGCGCCCATACCGCAGTATGCGCGCCCGTCCCACCAGCGACAACTCCGGGCTCACCCCTTCCAGCGCGAGCGCGTGCCCCGGGCGTCGATGTGCACGTACGGCGACGGATAGCGCCGGCTGTAGTACATGCCCAGGCCGCCCACGAGATCCGGGTGCTGCTCCTCGACTCGCTCAACTGCGAGCATCACCAGGAGCTCGTCCGTCATCGTGATGCGTCCATCACCGTCTGCGTCGATGGCCAGGTCTGCCGCGTCACCGTACTGGTGGCGGCTGTCACTGGCGGCACGCGGCACGCGCGCGTTGTGTACCGGCGTGCGGAAGCCGGAGTGAACATCCACCACCAGATCGGGGCGCACGCGACTGCCAAGGTCCGCGAACACGAGCTCCAGCTTGTCCAGCAGGCGCGGGTTGAGCACGACGTACTTCGGCCAGACGTCTCCCTGCTCATCGTGCGTGACGAAGTCCGCGAGCTTGAGGTGCGTCGTGACCTGGAGGTCGAGGTTCTCGGGACGCACCTCGAGGAAGCCGGCGGGTCGCTCGTGATCGCTGCGTCCGAACCGTTCCGCGATGTATGTCCCGATGTGATAGCCGTTCAGGGTGCCAGCCACCTTGTGATCGAACGGGACCATCACCGCGAGGGTCGGCTCGGCGAGCACCTCGCGCTCGGCGCCACGCACGATCGCCAGGTGGTAAAACCCGGGGGCCTGCGGTGCCCTCGGCGGCGCCGCAGTGAGCGAGAAGACGGGTTGCGCCGACGACGAGTCACCAAGCGGTACCCACTGATAACCCACCGAGTCGGTGACGCCGACGAGGTCGATGGGGAAGTCCACCTCGCGTCCAGGCAGGACCATCCGGAGCTTGACGTTCCCACTTGGACCGAACGCGTCCGCCGACGGCGACGCGGTGAAATCCGTGGGGCTGGATACCGCGGCCGCGAGCCTGGAGATCGGGGCGTTGGGGGCCACGGCGGAAGGACGCAGGAACTGGAGCGCGCCGACGGCGGCCATGACCACCAGGAACAGGGCGCCGACGCTACGAAGCACGAGCCGAATTCGGCGGCTGCGAGGGGTGCGGGTACGCGTCAACCGCGCTCCCGGGCGTCGGCGATGGACACGCCGGCGGCAACACCAACACTACTGCGCGCGCACGGGCATTCGACGACCATGTGGTGGCGACTCCTGAGTGCCGACGGAGGAAAAGGGCTGGAGCGAACGAAGCGGGAAGGATCGAATCGCACCTCGCTGACTCCGTGCCTCGATGAGCGACGCATCGGGGTCATCTGCTCCTGAGAAGGGCAAGATGTCCACCACAAAGACGACCGGCGGCCGCGTAGAGCAACGATTTTGAAAGTAGTGTTGACTGATCGATCAGTCAGTGCATTGCCTTCCTGTTTTCGGCTTGATTCATGCGTTCGGGAAGGTGATCCGAGGCTCGCTCAGTAGATGAACACGGGGGTGCCCACCGACACCATGTCATACAGCTTGTCGATGTCCGCATTCAGAAGGCGGACGCAGCCGTGGCTTACGGACTTCCCGATACTTTCCGGGGCGTCCGTACCGTGGATGCCGTATCCGTCGCCCATCTCCAGCCGGTGGGTGCCGAGCACCCCCATGTACTTGCGCTGGTTGGTGCCGTAGGGCGGAATGACGATGTTGCCGCCAGCGATGATCTCGTGCCCTTCCTTGCCCGCGGCAACGGTCTCCTGATGTCCGTCGGGAAACTGCTTCACGACGTCCGTGCCGTTCACGGTGATCTGCGAGCCGTCGTTGGCCGCGATGGACTGGCCCCGCGCCAGCCGCACGATGCCGAGCCCGCGCTTGCGGGCCTGTTCGACGAAGTGCCAGTCCGGCGGCACCCACGCCGGATCCGCCTCCTTGGCGTTGATGACCAGCCGGCCGCGCGGTGTCTCGAACTTCCATTGGCCATCGCCGCTGCCATCCAGCACCCGTCCGCTGCCCGTCGCCACGGGCGCGGTGAAGAGCACGCTGTCCCGCTGCTTGTACCACAAGCGGTGATCCTCGATGCTCACCACGATGTACGGCTTGTCGCTCGCCAGGGGGTCGGCGATTGCGCCGACACGCGCCACACTGTCCTCCAGCGCGCCGCTGCTCCTGCGCACCTCGTCGAGCAGCTGGAGGTTGTCGTTGAACACCATGCGGCTCACGTCGCGCTCATGTCGTACGAGCGCGGTGCGCGCGAACAGCGCGCTACTCGCTGCCATCAGCAGCAGGGCCGCTCCGATCAGGCCCCACGCCAGGCTGCCACCGCGGTGGAAGAAGTTCGACATGTCTCCGATGGCTAGTAGAAGTACACTGCTACACCGGGCTTCAGGTTCGGTGCGATGGCCTTGAGGTCGGACGCGCGAGCGCGGATGGCGCCCGGCAACACGTACGAGGAGTCGTTGAGCGGACCCACGCTGGGCAGCGAGTAGATGACCGTGCCGCCGTCGAGAAGGATGGCGGCGGGACCGAGTGCGCCCTTGAGGCGGGACTCGCCGGAAGGGATTCCGCGGTCCTCATACACCCACGTGGGAAGCTCCGCGACTGTCCCCTCCTCGAGCAGCCGCTCCACCATGCGCTTGCCGCGCGGCGCGGCGATGTGGAGTGTGTCCGCGCCGGTGCCCACGCGGCGTTCCGGACCGATCGTGACCGGCATCGCCCGGAGCAGCGCCCCGTCGCGCTCGAGGTACATCACGCTGCTGTCGAGCGAGACGGAGAGGTGAAGTGCCGCGTCCACCTTCGCCTGCCGCTTGAACATCTCGACCATGATCTTGAGCCGGTTCTCGCTCTGGGCGAGGACGGCGTCTGTCCGGTTGCGCTCCACGTCCGTCATCGAGGCGCGGAGCTCGGCCGTCTCGCGGCGGTAGCGCACGTACTTGCGGACGAGCCAGCCGTCGGCGGCGACGAGCAGCAGCACGGCGATCGTCATCGTGGCCACGATACCCGGGTAGCTGTGCCGGAACTCGCGCCAACCCGTGCGTCGCCGGTCGGTGCGCTCCCGGTCGGCGTCCTTGCGACGGCCCGGATCCCAGTCGGGGGGCAGCGTGGGCGGGATGGTCATGAGGGAGGAGACTGAGGAGGTAGGTCCGTGGCGCGGCCCGACCTGCCGGGGTGCGCCGTGGATGACGTGTCCTGCCATTCCTAAGGCAAGCCCGGTGCCGAGCCCAGCCATCCATTGGTCGATACCCGCGCGCTCCGATACATTTCCACGTCGCACTCTCACTTTCCGTCACCATTCTTCCCCGCATGGCTTCCTCGTCACGCCCCGCACCGGTCGTCCTTCTCGTCCTCGATGGCTGGGGGTACCGTGCCGAAAAGGAAGGCAATGCGATCGCGCTGGCGGACGTGCCGACCTGGGACCGGCTGTGGGCGCGCGCGCCAAGGACGCTGCTCGCGGCGTCCGGCGAGGCAGTGGGCCTGCCGCACGGACAGATCGGCAACAGCGAGGTGGGCCACCTGAACCTCGGCGCCGGCCGAGTGGTCGAACAGGACCTCGTCCGCATCTCGAACGCGATCGCGGACGGCAGCTTCTTCAGCAACGCGGCGTTCGTCGGCGCGTGTGATCGCGCCAAGGCGAACGGCGGCACGCTGCATCTCGTGGGGCTGATCGGCTCTGGTGGTGTCCATGCGATCGACACGCACCTCCTCGCCCTGCTGGACCTCGCCGAGCGGCAGCAGGTGCCGAAGGTGGCCATTCATGCCATGCTCGATGGTCGCGACACGATGCCACGCTCCGGGCTGGGCTACCTGGAGGAACTGTTGGCCAAGTCGCGTGGGCGTGCTGTGCTCGCGAGCGTGGGTGGCCGCTACTTCGGCATGGACCGTGACCACCGGTGGGAGCGCATCGAGAAGTGGTATCGCGCCGTGGTGGACGGCACCGGGCCGACGAGCAATGATCCCCTCGCGCTGGTGGCGGACGCGTACAGCCGCGGAGAGACCGACGAGTTCCTCACGCCCACGACCATCGTCGATGCAGCGGGGACGCCCGTCGCACCGATGCGCGATGGCGATGGCGTGATCTGCTTCAACTATCGGTCGGACCGGATGCGGCAGATCGTTCGCGCGCTGACCGATCCGTCGTTCGACGGCTTTGACGTCTCGCATCGGCCCGATGTCGCCCTCGTCACGATGACGCTCTACGACCAGACCTTCGACGTCCCGGTGGCGTTCCCGCCGCAGTCGATGGCGCACATCGTGGCCGAGGTGGTGTCCGGCGCGGGGCTGACGATGTTGAAGACGGCGGAAACCGAGAAGTACGCGCACGTGACCTACTTCTTCAACGGGGGCATCGAGCCACCGTTTCCGGGTGAAGACCGGCGTCTCGTGCCGAGCCAGAAGGTGGCGACGTACGACCTCGCGCCGGAGATGAGCGCAGTGGGTATCACCGACGGGCTGTGCGCGGCCATCGCCGCGCACGAACACGACTTCGTCCTCTGCAACTATGCGAACGCGGACATGGTGGGACATACAGGATCCATTCCCGCCATCCTCAAGGCGGTGGAGACGGTGGACGCGTGCCTCGCGCGGGTGATCGCGGCGGCCGAGGCCGCGGGCGCGCGCCTGCTCGTGACCGCCGACCACGGCAACTGCGAGATGATGATCGATCCGGCGACGGGCGGGCCGCACACCGCCCACACGACCAATCCGGTACCATTCCTCGTGGTGGATGGCGACGCCGCGCACGGCCTGCGGGATGGCGGTGCGCTCTGCGATGTCGGTCCCACGATCCTGCGGCTGCTCGGTCTCGAGCAGCCTGCCGAAATGACCGGGCGCAATCTGCGCCTCGGCTGAAATACACTTCTCCAGTGAACATGAGAGCTCGAGTGAAGGCATTGGCATGCGCCGCGGCCGCGCTGTTCGTCGCAAGCGCCGCGTGGGCGCAGGTAGGGCACGAGCCGGACAAGAGTCCGTACGTGGACCTCGAGTACGGACAGGAGCTGACCCTGATGGGGGGCTACCTGCGCACGCGTCATGATCCCGCCGGCGTGGCGCCCAAGAGTCGCTCGCTGATCGGCATGCAGTACGAGGCGCGGCTCATCGGTCCGCTGGCGGGCAGCCTCGAGGTGCTCACGGCGCCCGGTGATCGCGACGTGATCGACCCGCTCAAGCCCGCCGCGACCCGGCATGTCGGGACGCAGAGCAATTCGGTGTTCGCGGCGGATGCCGCGCTGGCGCTGAACCTCACGGGCGCGCGGAGCTGGCACAGCCTGGTGCCGCAGGTCCGCCTCGGCGGTGGCGTGGTCTCGAGCAAGGCACAGGACGACTCGTCGGGGTTCGCGTTCGGCACCCGGTTTGCATTCTCGATGGGCGGCGGGGTGAAGTTCGTTCCGGCCGGCAGCCGCTTCCAGATCCGGGCCGACATCACCGACCGGATCTTCAAGCTCGCCTATCCGGACGCCTACTATCGCCTTGCCTCGGACAACACTGCGGTACTGCCAGGCAGCACGGCGAAGTCGTTCTACACGCATCACACCGCGTTCACGGTCGGCGTGTCGTACCTCTTCCACCGCTGAGTCGCCGGGCCGGCCGCCTTCCCTTTGCACGGCGGCGATCATGGCACATGACTTCGAGAACATGCACAACATCGAGGAGCTCGACGACACCGAGCTGCGCGACCTCGTGCGCGAACAGCTCGCGTCGCAGGCGGCCCTCGACATCGACGAGATCACCGTGCATGCGCGCGATGGCAAGGTCACGCTGAGCGGCCGCGTGGGCAACGACGGCGAGCGACGCATCGCGGAGCACGTGCTCACCGACGTGCTGGGGATCGAGGACTTCGCCAACGACCTCGTCGTGGACGCGCTGGCGCGCGCTACCAACCCGGAGGCGGCGGACGAAAGCGTCGAGGAGAACGAACGTCGCAGCGGCGCGATGTTCGGTGACGCGGAAGTACCGTTGACGGACGAGTCGGCGCACCTGGCTGACGGCGCGGACGACGACCTCGCGGGCACGTCGGACTACCAGAAGGTGATGGAAGACGGCATGACGTGGAATCCGCCCAGTGGCCCCACGCCCGAGGGCATGCGTGGCTCGGATGCAGGCCCCGAGGAGCGGGACATGCCCAGCTGAGTCGCGGCGACGCGCGCGGGCGACGCGCGCGCCTATCTTTCGCCTTCGTGCGTCGCCCGAGCCTGTCGCCACTCCCCGAGTCATGCCCACCTACCTCACACGCCGCGTGACGTTCGCCGCGGCGCACCGCTACCGGATTGCCGCGTGGAGCGACGAGCGGAACGCCGCCACGTTCGGCGCCTGTGCGCGCCCGAACTACCACGGCCACAGCTACGTCTGCGACGTGACGGTGACCGGGATCGTGGACGCCACCACCGGATTCGTGGCCGACTTGTCCGTCCTCGACAAGGTGTTGAAGTCCGAAGTGCACGACCGCCTGGACCACGCGAACCTCAACCTGGACGTGTCGGAGTTCGCGGACGGGCGGCTGGTGCCGACCGGTGAAAATCTCGCACGCATCATCTGCGAGCGCGTGCAGGCCGCCCTCGGCGGCGCGGTGCGGGTCACGCGGGTGGTGGTGGCGGAGGATCCCACGCTCAGCGCGACGTACGAGCCGGCCTGAGTCCGCGCGGCGTGCTCGGCGACGCCTTGTCATCCTGAGCGCAGCCGCACCTTGTCATCCTGAGCGCAGCCGCACCTTGTCATCCTGAGCGCAGCGAAAGATCTGCTTGCGGGCCGGAAAAGCAGATCCTTCGCTGCGCTCAGGATGACAGGCACTCGACCGTCAACGTCGTCCGTCGCCACGAGAGTGCGTGACCTTTCGGCGCGCTCGGTCGTGCTCTAGGCGAACCTCGGCAACGGGCAGACGACCCGTCGCCTTTTCGCCGTCCCCGGACATCGTGCCGACAGCCTCCCTTCCGCGCAACGCCTCCGAGCGCACCACGATGAGCGAGCAGTTCGCGCCCGTCCTGCGCGTGCAGGGCGATCTCCTGCGCGACTGTGCCCCGTCGGTGGACGTCGCCGGCGCACGACGGCGGATCGCGGCTGGCCAGGTGGGCTACGATGCGCTGCGCGTGGTCCGGTCCTGCGGCGACCTCACGACGCGCTTCCTCCGGGTCCTCGGCGCCTTCGAGGTCGCCGGGCTCGTCTCGAACGCCGAGCGGCAGTCGCTCCTCGACCAGAGCCCAGACGTCGACGACCTCGTGACCGGCTGGTTCACGGGTGACCGCGCGCCGCGCGAGGTCCGTAGACGGATTGCGCGGCAAGTCGCAATCGTGATCGCGAACGCGATGCTGCATGCGGCGTCCGAACAGGTCGGCAACGGGTTGCCGTTCCGCACCTGGTCGCGCGCGGTGTGCCCGTGCTGTGGCGGCGCGCCCGACATCGCGCTGGTGGACCGCGGCCAGCGCACGCTCGTGTGCGGCTGCTGCGACGCTCAGTGGCGTGCGCCGCGCGCGGGCTGCCTCGGCTGCGATGCAGCGGAGTCGCCCATGGGGCTGGCGCGCATCAGCAACCCCGCGCTCGGCTACGACCTCGTGATCTGCAACAGCTGCGGGCGCTTCCTCAAGGAGCGCCCGAAGCGCGGGCTCGCGCCACTGCTGGTGGAGCGCGCCATGACGGCCGACCTCGATCGCGCAGCCGAGCAGCGGGGACTGCGCATCTGACCAGTCGGTGCGTGGGGGTGCTCCTCGCCGGCGGCGAGGCGCGTCGCTTCGACGGGCTCCCGAAGGGACTCGCGATGGTGGACGACATCCGCATCGCGGACCGAGTGCTCGCCGCGTTGCGGGGCGCCACGGACGAGCAGGTCGTGGTGAGCAATGATCCCCGCGCGGCGTCATGGTTTCCGGCGCTTCGCGTGGTCGCGGATGAAGCGCCTTCGCTCGGACCGCTGGCGGGTCTCGAGACAGCCCTGCGCGCGGCGGACGGTGCCGCGATCATCGTGGTCGCCTGGGACATGCCTTTCGTCACCACGCCGCTCCTGCGCGGCATGCGGGCCCTCGGCGAGATCGGCGCGGAGGCGGTGGCGCCCGCACACGGATCCACGCCGCAGGTGGAGCCGCTCTGCGCGTACTACAGTCCCGCTGCACTTTCGGTCGCGATGGAACTCCTCTCGGCGGGAGAGCGGCGTGCGCTTGCGCTGTTCGAGGCCTTGCCTCGTGCGATGACGATTCCGGAGCGTTTGCTCCAGGAGCACGGCGATCCGGCGCGCCTGTTCCTCAGCGTGGACACGCAGGAACAGCTCGAGGCGCTCGCCGGCGTGATGCCGCGCCTCAGCCACGCGCCTCGACGCTGAGCGCGGGACCAGGCATCTTTCGCGGTGTCCGTCGTCCCGCGTATTCCGACCAGAGGTTGCATGCGTCTCGCCTGTTCGATCCCGCTCGCCGCGCTCCTGGCTGGGTGCGCCACGGCATCGCCCTCCGTCCAGCAAGCCGCGGTGCCGGCGTCCGCACCGTCGCGTGCGACACTGCGCCAGTTCATCGATGGCATGGTGGACGCGCCGGAATTCCGGAGCGCGAACTGGGGAGTGCTGGTGGTGGATCCGGGCCGCGGCGAAACGCTGTACTCGCGCAACGCCGACAAGCTGTTCATGCCGGCCAGCAACATGAAGCTGCTCACCGGCAGCACGGCGCTCGTGCAGCTTGGCGCCGACTACCGCTGGAGCACGACGGTGCTGTCGCGCGGCACCGTCAGTGGCGGCGTGCTGTCGGGCGACCTCGTCGTCCGCGGCAACGGCGACCCGTCGGTGAGCGCGCACATGCAGAAGGGCGATGCGCTCGCGCCGCTCCGCGCGCTCGCTGACTCGCTTCGCGCGCATGGCATCACGCGCGTGCGAGGACACCTGGTCGCGGCGCCGTCTCCGTTCACGGATTCGCCGCTCGGATATGGCTGGGCGTGGAGTGACCTCGACGATTCCTACTCGGCCGGCGTGGACGCGCTGTACTTCAACGAGGGATTCACCGAGGTGGTAGTGCACGGCGGCGCGCGCGCCGGCGACCCCGTACACGCCGCCACGCGTCCGGCGACCACGTACCCTGCCCTGATCGTCCGCGCGCAGACGACCGGCGCACTTGCCCATGGCGCAACGGCCGCGGATTCTGCCGCCGCGCACGGGATCGTGGTGAGCCAGGATTCGTCGCACGCGGGCGTGCTCGTGGACGGCACCCTGGCGGCGGGCGACAGCATGGTGGTGGAGCTCACCTTTCGGCGGCAGGCCGAGGCGTACCTCGCGGCGCTGCGCGAGGTGCTGAGCGCGCGGGGGATCGTGGTCGAGGATGTCGCGGTGACCACCAGCGGGGAGGACCAGCCGATCTTCACGATGCGCTCACCGCCGCTGCGCGACGTGCTGCCGTTCTTCGAGAAGCCGTCGCAGAACCAGATCGGCGAGATCCTGTTCAAGACGCTTGCGCTCGAGAAGACCGGCGTGGGCCGCGCCGACAGCGCCGCGCGCGTGGTGAGCCGACAGGTGCTCGCATGGGGTGCGGCGCCTGACGGCTTCGCGATCCACGACGGGAGCGGGCTCTCGCGGCATGACTACGTGTCGCCGCGCACGATCATCCACGTGCTCGATGCGATCCGTGAGCAGCCTGACTTCCATTACTTCTACGATGCACTCCCCATTGCGGGCGTGGACGGCACGATCCGCAACCGGATGAAGGGCACGCCGGCGCAAGGCAACCTGCACGGAAAGACGGGGACCCTGGACAAGGCGCGCTCGCTCTCCGGCTACGTAACCACTGCCGATGGACGGCTGCTGCTGTTCAGCGCCCTCTGCAACAACTACGTGGTCCCGACGCGTCGTGTCGACGAGGTCACCGATGCGCTCGGCGCGCGCCTCGCCTCGATGACGCTCGGACAATGACGTGACGATCACGCGCCTGGGCGTGGCGGAGGCGAGCGCGCACATGCTCGCCGGCGTGACACCCCTCGGTGGCGAGGACGTCGCGCTCGGACATGCCGTCGGTCGCGTCGTCGCGCGCGACGTCACCTCGCCGGTATTCCTGCCGCCGCGCGACAACGCGAGCATGGATGGTTTCGCGGTGCGCGCGGACGATGTGCGCGACGCCGCTGCCGAGCGTCCGGCGCGCCTGCGCGTGGTGGGGACGATCGCAGCGGGTTCGCTGCCGACGCGCGCGATCGAGCGAGGCGAAGCCGTTCGCATCATGACCGGCGCGTACGTGCCGCCAGGTGCGGACTCGGTCGTCCGCGTCGAGGATACGACGTCGGACAAGGATGTCGTCTCGGTGTTCGACGAGCGCGATGCCGGCCGCAACATCCGGATGCGCGGCGAGGACGTACGCGAGGGACAGGTGGTGATGCGCGCCGGCACCGCGATCGCCGCTCCGCATGTCGGCGTGCTCGCGTCGGTTGGGTGCGGCGTGCCGCACGTGTACCGGAAGCCGCGCGTCGCGATCCTCGCCACGGGTGACGAGCTCGTGATGCTCGACCGGTTCGACGAGGTCCTCGCGGGACGGCGTATCGTGTCGTCGAACAACTACGCGCTGGCGGCGGCGGTGCGCGCGGCCGGCGGCGAACCCGTTGCGCTCGGCATCGCGCCGGATGATCCGATGTCGCTCGCGGTGCGCCTGCGCGAAGGCGAGGGGTGCGACCTGCTGCTGACCTCGGGCGGCGTCTCGGTGGGAGACTTCGACTATACGCGACGCGTCGTCGCGGAGCTGGGCGGCACGCTGTCGTTGTGGCGGGTCCGCATGCGACCGGGCGCGCCGCTGGGCTTCGGCACGCTGTTCGGCGCGCCGTGGCTGGGACTTCCGGGCAACCCGGTCTCGGCACTCGTCACGTTCGAGCTGTTCGGCCGGCCGCTCGTGCGCGCACTCGCCGGCCACGCGCGCCCGCATCGCCGCACGATCCAGGTCCGGCTCGCGGAAGCGCTGCAGCTCGCCGCACCGCTCACCCACTTTCTCCGTGTGGTTTTCGAGGGCGATGTGGACGGCATTCCCGTCGCGCGCCTGACGGGTGCGCAGAGCTCGGGCATGTTGACGTCGATGTCCGCGGCCGACGCGCTGCTGATCGTTCCACCGGAACCGCAGGCGGTGCCAGCCGGCACGCTGCTGCGCGCACTGCCGCTCGACGGCGACCTCGGTGGAAGCGACCGGTTCCTCGCGTGACGGCACCCTCGCCGCTGGACCCGCAGGCGCTTCGCGTCGAACTGAAACGCCGGTTCCGCACGGTGACGCGCGGGTTGCGCGTTGCCGAGCGCGACGTGGAACTGCTCAGCCCCGCGAATGCGGATGACCTGATCAGCGAGGACGACTACGTCGCCGACGAGCGGCTGCCGTACTGGGCGGACCTCTGGCCCTCGGCGCAGATCCTCGCGAACGAGGTGGCGATCATGCGCCTCGCCGGCCAGCGCGTGCTCGAGCTGGGCTGCGGGCTCGGCGTGGTGGCACTCGGCGCCGCGATGGCGGGGGCGGAGGTGACGGCGACGGACTACTACGACGATGCGCTGCTCTTCGCGAAGCTGAACGTCTCGGCGGCCACTGGAAAGACGGTCGCCACGCGAATGGTCAACTGGGTGGCGATGCCGGAGGATCTCGGGAAGTTCGACGTGGTGCTCGCGTCGGACGTCCTGTACGAGCACCGGTATGCGGCGATGGTGGCGGATGCGATCGCGAAGACGCTGGTGCGAGGCGGCGAGGCGATCGTGGCGGATCCGGGGCGGATCGCGCTCGAGGAGTTCCTCGAGGAGTGTCGCGACCGGGGGCTGACCAGCGAGGGGGATCCGCGTTCCTATGTGGATGGGGAGATCAAGCAGACGATCACGTTGTGGCGGTTGCACTGGGGGACGGGCTGATCTTGGGTGCTCGGGCTCCACGCGTGATCGGTCGCACGCATTCGCTGCGACGGCGAGACTTCGCGTAGACGCCCGGGCCGACGCGGCCCGGGCACGCTCAGACGCCGTCTCCGCGAACGCGCGCCCCCTCTCCCAAGGCGTCGGCGCACCCCGCCCGTGCATCCGCATTTGGGGCAAGTCCCGGACATCGGGACCATCAGGGGCTACGCCTTCAGCTGCCCCGCCACGACCTCGGAAATGTCGAACACCGGCACTTCCGATCCGCTGGCCTTGAGTCCGTCGGTCATCATGGTCATGCAGAACGGGCACGCGACGGCGATGGCATCGGCGCCCGTGGCCAGCAGTTCCTCCGTGCGCTCGGCATTGATGCGCTTGCCCGTGCGCTCCTCCATGAACATGCGCCCGCCGCCGGCGCCGCAGCACAGCCCGCGGTCCTTGCTCCGCGGCGCCTCGACCAGGTTGATCACCGGCAGCGCGCGCTTCATCGCCGCGCGCGGCGCATCGTAGACGTCGTTGTAGCGGCCGAGGTAGCAGCTGTCGTGGTACACGACCGTGAGCTTCTCGCCGGCGGCGGTGCGGAGGGGAACGCGGTCTTCCTGCAGCAGCCGCTCGATGTACGTCGAATGGTGGATGACCTCGTAGTTGCCGCCGAGCTGCGGGTACTCGTTGCCCATCTGGTGGAAGCAGTGCGGGCAGTGCGTGACGATCGTCGTGACCTGATAGCGGTCGAGGGTCTCGATCATGTCCTTCGCGAGCGTCTGGTAGAGGTACTCGTTGCCCATGCGACGCGCGGGGTCACCGTTACAGTGCTCCTCCTGGCCGAGGATCGCGAAGCTGATGTCGCAGGACTGGAGGATCTTTGCGAAGGCGACGGTGATCTTCTTTGCGCGGTCGTCGAACGACCCCAGGCAGCCGACCCAGAAGAGCACGTCGGGCCGCTCACCGCGCTCGTGCAGCTCCGCCATCGTGGCGATGTTCATTCCCTGCGCCCAGTCCGCACGGTCGCCAGGGTTGAATGCCCAGGGCGAGCCGTTGCGCTCGAGGGACTCGAACACCGGCTGGAGCTCCTCGGGGAAGCGCGACTCGGTGAGGACGAGATTCCGGCGCATCTCGTTGATGATGTCGAGCTGGTCGATGGAGACCGGGCACTCGGTGACGCACGCGCGGCAGCTCGTGCAGGCCCAGAGCTCGTCCTCGGTGATGTAGGTGTCGAGGAGCCGGTGCTCCATCACCTCCTCCACCGTCGTCGCACCTGCGTCCGTGCCCTCGCCGTGCAGCAGCGCCGAGCGCATGAAGTCCATCCGGTCACCGAGGACGACGGGCGCCTTCTCCATGAGGCGCTGGCGCGTGTTGATGACGATCTTGCGCGGGCTGAGCGGCTTGCCGGTGATGTTGGCGGGACAGGCCGCGGTGCAGCGCCCGCACTCCGTGCAGGAGTAGCCGTCGAGCAGGTTCTTCCACGAGAGTTGTTCCACGTCGCTCGCGCCGAACTGCTCGACGTCGGCTTCGAGGTCCATGTAGCGCATGGCGCCCGTCGTGCCCGGCCCGCTCGTATTGGAGAAGTAGACGTTGATGAGCGACGTCGCAACGTGCAGGTGCTTCGAGTACGGGAGGTAGTTCAGGAACGCGAGGATGAGCAGCGCGTGTGCCCACCAGAAAAACTCGAAGCGGCCGTACGCGGCGCCCGAACCCATCGTGCGTGAGAGCACGGTGCCGAGGCCGCGCGAGATCATCTTCTCGGATCCCACCGCCTCGGGGATCGCAACGAAGAGGAAGGCGTTCGTCAGCAGCAGCGTGATCATCAGCCCGCCGATCAGGCTGAGGATGATGAGCGCATCGGTGTGCTCGAGGTGGTCGCCGTCGAGGCGCTTCGGATGCAGCACGAGGCGCCGGTAGAACGCGAACGCGATCGCCGCGAGCACGAGCAGCGCGAAGATGTCCTGTGACGCCGAGTACGCCATGAAGATGGGGCGCGGCAGGAATCGGCCGTACGAGAACAGCGGGTAGACGCCCGAGATGAGGATCTCCAGCGTGCCGGCGGTGAGTACCATGAAGCCCCAGAAGATGAGGGCGTGCATGGGGCCGGCCACGGGATCGCGGAAGATCTTCTTCTGCGCGATACCGATGGCGAGGACGTTCCTGATCCGCGTGAGCGGGTGATCCGTGCGTCCTTCCGCGTGGCCCAGTCGCAGGTAGGCCACGAGGCGCTGGACGTTGAGCGCGAAGAAGCCCGCGGCGATGGTGAGCACGAACAGGAAGACCACGTTGTGGGCTGTCATGGGCTCAATATAGAGGTCGATGCGGCAGGATCCGGCCTAGTGCCCTTTCCGCGCCTCGTGAATGGCTGCTGTCAACGCGGGCACCACCTCGAGCACGTCACCGACGATACCGTAGTCGGCCACCTTGAAGATCGGCGCTTCCTTGTCCTTGTTGATCGCGACGATCGTCTTCGACGTGCGCATGCCGGCAAGATGCTGGATCGCGCCGGAGATGCCGAGGGCGACATACAGCTGCGGACTCACCTGGCGGCCCGTCTGGCCGATCTGGTCGCTGTGCGGACGCCAGCCGTCGTCCGTGACGGCGCGCGTCGCCCCGACGGCGGCATTGCCGAACGCGTCGGCGAGATCCTCGACGAGCTTGAAGTTCTCGGCCGCCTTGAGGCCGCGTCCGCCGGAGATGATGATCGACGCCTCGCCGAGATCCGGGCGGCCTTTCGCGCCTTCCTTGATCTCGGTGACGGTGACGACGGGGGTCTTCGCCGGCACCGCCGCGATGGTCTCCGTGCGCGCCGGCTTCGCGTTTTCCTTCGCGGTGAAGGCGCTGGGCCGCACGCTGATCACGGCCGACGGGCCGCTGACTACGAGCGTCAGCACCACCTTGTTCGCGTAGCCCGGATGCTTCACGGTGAGGGTATCACCGCTGGACGCGATCTCCGTGACGTCACTCACGATGGGCAGGTCGAGCTTCGCGGCGATGCGCGGGCCGAGGTCGCGACCCTGAGCCGAGAAGCCAAGGACGATGGCGCGGTAGGCGTCGAGCTTCGCGCGATCGGCGATGGTCGCTGCAAAGGATTCGCGTGCGAACTGCGCGAAGTCCGCACTTTCGGCCACGAACACCACGTCCGCGCCGTAAATGCCGAGCTGCGCCGCCTTCGCGCCGACGCCAGGTGCGCCGGCGAGGAAGGCATGCACCTCGCCGCCGCCGGTGGCGTCGGCGAGCTGGCGGGCCGCCGTCACCGCCTCGAACGCGATCTTGCGCAGCTCGCCGTTACGCGTCTCCGCGAACACCAGGACATTCGCCATCAGAGCACCTTCGCTTCGGTCTGGAGCAGCTTCACGAGCTCCGGGATTGCGGCGACGCCTTCGCCGAGAATACGGCCGGCCGGGCGCTCCGGTGGCAGCTCTGCCTTCTGCACGGTGACGCGGATGTCGCCGAGCTGCGCGGGCTTCGACTCCAGCGGCTTCTTCTTGGCCGCCATGATGCCCTTGAGCGACGGGTAGCGCGGACGCGCGACGCCTTCATCGATGGTGACGACGGCGGGCAGCGGAAAGGTGAGCATCTCGGCTGCGCCTTCGAGTTCGCGTCGTGCGACGCCGGCGCCGTTCTCGACGCGGAGCTCGGAAGCCGCCGTCACGCAGGCAACGCCGAGGAACTCGGCGGTCGCCGTGCCGACGACGCCGGCCGAGCTGTCGAATGCGTGCTTGCCGAAGAGCACGAGGTCATAGCCGCCGCCTTTCAGTTCGGCGGCGAGGGCCTTCGCGATGGCGATGCCGTCGGCGGGGACCTTGTCGGCCTTGAGGTGCACGGCGCGATCGACGCCCATGCTCATCGCCTTGCGCAGCGACTCCTGGACGTTGTCGGGTCCGAGCGCGTAGACGACGGTTTCGCCGCCGCCCGCCTTCTCGTTGAGCTGCAGAGCCGCTTCGACGGCGTAGCTGGCGAAGTCATCGATGTCGAACTTCAGGCCGGCTTCGTCGATGGACGCGCCGGTCGAGGCGATCTTGAAGCGCGACTCGGAGTCGGGAGTGCGCTTGATGCAGACGGCAATTTTCACCGCCGGTTCCTCATGTGAAAAGATTCACATGAAGTGTAGGGGGAAGGGGGGCGGGAAGGTAGGGGCCGCGGGGAGCTGTCCGGGTGCCAGCGGTCAGCTCGATAGCTCCCGACTTTCCGGGGTGTGCTGAACGTCCAGACCTCGCAGCCAAAGATGCTGCCTGTTCAGGTGGTACCCGAGATAGGCCAATGCTTCCGCGATCAATACCAGATACGGCATGCCCCACAGCGTATCGGATAGAATGTGCTGCTTGACGATCATGTTCTCCAGCACGATGCCGACCACGAAAAACACGAACACGGGCAACGCCAGGTATTCGGATGGTTCTGCTGACACCCCGGCGCAAGTTTGAACGAATTGAAGGTCTTGTAGCCCCTGCGGGTTCCGGAAATTCTGGCCACGTCCTTTCCGGAAATTCTGGCCACTTTGAGCCCGTCGGCTCCAAGGCGCCCATACTCGTGGAAACTCTCCGCGAGGCCCGAGGTGATCGACCTGCTGAAACGACACGCGATTCAG
>JBBRZK010000018.1:0-62605 GCA_038236775.1 Gemmatimonadales bacterium | reverse complement strand
GGCCAAAGGTAGGGATCGCCGAAGTACACGTTGGCGAGATCCCACAGGGTGTCCCCACGCTTCACCGTGTGCGAGGCCGGCATGTCGGCGCGAACGTCCTGCGCGCGAACAGCCACGGCGGGTGCGAGGGAGATGATGGCGGCGGCGGGGATCGACCAGCCGAGACGGGAAATGTTCACGCGCTCGTGGGCTGCTGCGCCGGATGCGGCGCATGGGAAACGTCGGATGTCGACCGCCGGCTCCGGCGGGACTGCAGGTAGGACGATCGGTCGCGCGATGAGAAACTGGTCACAGGCGTGACGCGCGTCACGCGCCCTTCAGCGCATGCGCGCGTGAATCGAAACGCCACGAACGCACGGACGACGGGAGACGCAGTCGTCGCCCGCCGCTCGTGCGTTTTCCACATCCGCGCCAATCAGAATGGCAGGTCGTCGTCCTCGTCCGTGAGCGCGCCAGGGAAGTCCTCGAAGTCGTCCCCGCCGGCCCCACTCTTCGCCTTCGCCGGCGCGGCAGCCGGACGCGCGCGACCGTTGCCAGACTCACTCTCGGAGTCGCCGCCGGCGCGACCGCCACCACCGGAACCACCACCGAGCATGATCAGCTCGCGGACATTGATCTCGGTGGAATAGCGCGTCTGGTTCTCCTTGTCCTGCCACTGGCGGTACTCGATCCGCCCCTCGACGTAGATCTTGTCGCCCTTCTTCACGTACTTCTCGACGATGTCGGCGAGCTGCGAGTTCTTCGTGTTCCACACCACGCAGCGATGCCACTCGGTCTTCTCCTGCTTCGCCCCGCCCGCGTCGTTCCACGAGCGACTCGTGGCGAGCGAGAACGTCGCCACACGATTGCCCCCCGTGGTGGACCGCACCTCAGGGTCGTTCCCCAGGTTTCCGATCAGGGTCACCTTGTTCAAGCTCCGGCTCATACCTCCTCCCTGGACGAGTAATCAATGCCTCGCCCCCACGCTAAAATGTAAGTCCTCGGCAACATCATCATTCCACCGCAACACCAAACCTTTACTGCACTTACAACACCAACCTCCCGTAACACATTACTTCACGTCGGCGCCAATTCCCGCCTCAGCAGCAGGGCGTCCTCGACTGGATGTCGATAATACCCCCGACGGCGTCCCACCGGTAGGAAGGACTGCGACGCGTACAGCGCCCGGGCGGCCGAGTTGGACTCCCGGACCTCGAGGAACAGCGTACACACCCGTTCCCTCGCCACCTCGGCGATCATGCGCTCCAGCAACCGGCCGCCGACGCCGCACCGCCTCGCGGCCGGCGCGACGGCCAGGTCCGCGATCTCTGCTTCGTCCAGCAGCAGCAGCGACACGACGTACCCCACGATCCGCCGGCCGCCTGAATCCCCGGTGCGCTCCTCGCCGTCGGCGTGCTCCGCCACCAGCACGCGCATCCGCTCCAGACCCAGCACCGCCTCGAACGACTTCCGGCTCCACGGATCCGCGAACGAGTCGCGCTCGATGCCGAGGATGGCCTCGAGGTCCGGGTGACGCGCAGACCGGATAGTGAGCGTCCCGATCTTCACGACGTCCTGAGAGGCCGCCCATGCTCCGCCTCCCACTTTACCTGGGCCTCGGCCAGTCGGCCGTAGCGTGGTTCCCACTCCGCCAGATTGGCTGTGTCGGCCGAGTCGATCATCTTTGTGATGTGACCAGCGGCGGCGGCATGCGGGGTCGCGAACTCCGCTCCCGACCGGCCGGGTCCCAGCGGCACCGCCCCCGACTCTGCGGCACGCGCGTCGACGCGGGCGGTGGGGATCACGGATACGTCCCCGAGCGCCGCCATCTCGCCGTCACCGTCGACGACGAACAACTGCACGTAGCTTTCGTCCCGCATCGCATCGAGCACGGCGAGGAACCGTCCCGCTGCCGGGGCCGTGCGTGCCGCTACCAGGAGCGCCAGCGACGGAACGGCCACGAGCGGGACGCCCAGTGACATCGCGATGCCCTTGGCGATCGACGCCGCGATGCGCAGGCTGGTGAACGCGCCGGGCCCTGCACCGCACACCACGCGGCCGATGGCGTCGGGCGCGAGGCCGCTGGTGGCCAGTAGCTCGGACACCGCGGGCATGAGCATCTCGTGCTCGCGGCCACGCATCGCGACCGAGCGTTCGGCCACGACATCACGGCCGTCGAGCAGCGCGGCGCTGCCCGCGTACGTCGAGGCTTCGACCACCAGCGTGATCAATGCTTCCACCCCGCATACAGGAGCCGACGATCAGCATCGTCCGGCAGGTGCTGCAGCGACAGCGTGACGTGTCCGCCCGGCAGGCGCTCGCCCGCGCGTTCGGGCCACTCCACCAGCACCAGTCCGCCGCCCGCCAGGATTTCATCCCAGGCGAGCGCCTCCAGCTGGTCCGGTCGATCCAGGCGGTAGAGATCGAGGTGGTGCACGGTCGAGCGCGGCGCCACGTACTCGTGGACCAGCGCGAACGTGGGGCTGGTGACTTCCTCCGTAACGCCGTAGCCACGACAGATCGCCTGCACGAGCGTCGTCTTGCCCGCTCCCAGCTCACCGGTGATCGTCACCAGCAGCGGCACGTGCGCCGACCGCCCGAAGCGGTGGCCCCAGTCGCGCAGCTCGTCTTCGCTCATGGCGAGCGCTCCCTGGTCCGCCCGCGGCGGGATGAGCGGGGGATGATCGTGCGCGCCTGGAACGGAGTCGTCCGTCATCGTGCCGCCTTGGCGTCGGCGGCGACCTTGCCGCGTCCCCCCGCGGAGCCCATCCGCGCCTTGACCTCGAACAACTGATCGCGCAGCCGGGCCGCCGCCTCGAAGTCCAGCGCCACCGCGGCCTCGCGCATCTGCTCCTCCAGCATCTTCACCAGGGTCTCCGGCTCCACATGCTCATAGGTCGGCGCGGCGGCTTCCGCCACCCTCTTCCCGCGCTTCGGCCGCTCCGCGTCGCGCTCCATGCGCGCGTCCGCCACGCGCGTCACGAACCGGACGTCCGCAATGCTCTTCGAGACGGACGTCGGCGTGATGCCGTGCTCCACGTTGTGCGCGGTCTGGATCTCGCGGCGGCGCATCGTCTCGTCCATGCAGCGCTGCATGGAGCCGGTGATCCGGTCGGCGTAGAAGATTGCGCGCCCATTGATGTGCCTCGCGGCGCGTCCCACCGTCTGGATGAGCGATCGGTCGGAGCGCAGGAATCCTTCCTGGTCCGCGTCGAGGATCGCGACGAGCGACACCTCGGGCATGTCCAGCCCTTCGCGCAGCAGGTTGATGCCCACCAGCACGTCGAACTCGCCGAGCCGAAGGCCGCGCACGATCTCCATCCGCTCGATGGCATCGATGTCGGAATGCATGTACCGCACGCGAACGCCCACCTGCTGGAGGTAGTCCGTGAGGTCCTCCGACATGCGCTTCGTCAGCGTGGTCACGAGCACGCGCTCGCCCACCTTCACGCGCGCGCGGATCTCGCCGAGGAGGTCGTCCACCTGGCCGCGGACGGAGCGGATCTCGATCTCGGGGTCGATCAGGCCCGTCGGGCGAATGATCTGCTCCACCACCACGCCCTCCGCCAGCCGCAGCTCCAGCTCGCCCGGCGTGGCCGAGACGAACACGGCGCGCGGCGTGAGGGACAGGAACTCGTCGAACATCAGCGGCCGGTTATCGAGCGCACTCGGCAGGCGGAAGCCGTAGTCCACGAGCGTCAGCTTCCGCGCACGATCGCCGTTGAACATGCCGCCGATCTGGGGCAGCGTCACGTGCGACTCGTCCACGACCACGAGGAAGTCCTCGGGGAAGTAGTCGAACAGGCACGCCGGCCGTTCGCCGGCGACGCGCCCGGACAGGTGGCGCGAGTAGTTCTCGATGCCGGCGCAGGTGCCGATCTCGAGCATCATCTCGATGTCGAAGTTGGTGCGGCTCTCCAGGCGCTGCGCCTCGAGCAACCGCCCGTTGTTACGCATCTCGGTGAGGCGCTCGTTCAGCTCGTCGCGAATGAGATTCACCGCGCGCTCGAGCGTGGGGCGCTGCGTGACGAAGTGCTTGGCCGGATAGACGGCGGCGCGTTCGAGCGTCGCGATCGTCTCGCCCGTGAGGACGTTGATCTTCGAGATGCGCTCCACCTCGTCGCCCCACAGCTCGACGCGCACCCCCTGCTCTTCGTACGCCGGGAAGATCTCGACGGTATCGCCGCGGACGCGGAAGGTGCCGCGCTCGAAGGCGACGTCGTTGCGGTTGTACTGGATGCGCACGAGCGAGCGCAGGAGGTCGTCGCGGTTCACCTTGTGACCGGTGGTCACGGTGACCATCTGCTCGCGATAGGACACCGGATCGCCGAGTCCATAAATCGCGCTCACCGTGGCGACGATGATGACGTCCGAGCGCTCCATGAGCGAGGACGTCGCGCGCAGGCGCAGCCGGTCGATGTCCTCGTTGATCGACGCATCCTTCTCGATGTACGTGTCGGTGGTGGGGACGTACGCTTCCGGCTGGTAGTAGTCGTAGTACGAGATGAAGTACTCGACCGCGTTCTGCGGGAAGAAGCTCTTGATCTCGCCGTACAGCTGGGCAGCGAGCGTCTTGTTGTGGCTGAGTACGAGCGTCGGCTTGCCGTACTGCGCGATGACGTTCGCCATCGTCATCGTCTTGCCCGAGCCGGTGACGCCGAGCAGCGCCTGGAAGCGGTCGTCGCGATCGAGGCCGGCCATCAGCTCGCGGATGGCCTTCGGCTGGTCGCCGGCGGGCTCGAAGGGGGCCTGCAGCAGGAAGTTCGCTCGGGGAGCCATCAGGGAATGGTAATATCTTCGGGTATTGTTCGGGAGGGGTTCGGTTGTCCGTCTCGCGGTGGTCTTGATCGATCCGACGCTGCGCGGTCAATTCGCGGGCGTCCCAGCGTCGTGCGGCGCGCGCATGTATTCATTCGGGCATCAGACCGGAGGGGCGCGATGTCCAGGGGTCGGAACGTGGTTCGCGGGGCCGGAGGCATCCTCCTGTGCATCGCCTGCTTGAGCAGGCCAGGCGTGGCCCAGCGGTTCGGCATGCGCGGCCCGGCGCCCGAACCGGAGATCCGGATGACGCCCTACGACGGCCGGTTCGTCTTCGCGCGGCTGAAGTACACCACGGCGCCGGGCGGGTTCTACTACCGCGGACTGCCGTCGTGGGCGCACGGGTATCCCCGCGCCGAGAATAACCTGATGCGCATCGTGGGTGAGGTGAGCGCCATCCGGCTGCACGTCGACGCGCGCAACGTGCTGGCGCTCGACGACCCCCAGCTGATGAGGTTCCCCGTCTCGTACATGACCGAGGCCGGGTACTGGACCATGAGCGACAAGGAAGCCGCGGGCCTGCGCGCGTACCTCGCGAAGGGCGGGTTCGTGATCTTCGACGATTTCCGCGACGGCTTCGGGAACGCAGGGTGGGCCAACTTCGAGACGCAGATGCGGCGCGTCATCCCGGACGTGCGCTTCTACGACATGCAGCCGACGCACCCGATCTTTCATTCGTTCTTCGAGATCAACTCGTTCAGCATCATCCCGCAGAAGTACGACGCCGGTCCCCCCATCCTGAAGGGCATCTACGAGGACAACGACCCGAAGAAGCGGCTGCTGGCGATCATCAACTTCAGCACCGATGTCTCCGACTTCTGGGAGTTCTCGGGCACCGGGATGAGCATCGTGTCGGAGGACAACGAGGCATACAAGCTGGGCGTGAACTACATCGTGTACGCCCTCACGCACTGACCCGCCACGCCTCCGCGGGCGGCGGAGATCAGCTTTCAGGCGTGATGCGCTCGCGGCGCGCGACCTCGGTGATGCCTTTCACCTTGCGCGCCGCCTTGATGATCTTCTGCAGGTGCGCGAGGTTCTCGACCTCGACCAGTACCGCACCCGTCGCCTTCCCGTCGGTGCTCTTGAGCTCCATGCCGCGGATGTTCGTGCCGGAGTCCGTGACGGCCGCGGCGACGTCGGCATAGAGCCCGCGTCGGTCGTTCCCCTCGAGGGCGAGGCGGACGAGGAACCGCTCACCATCGGCGCCCTGCCAGTCGATCTCCAGCCGGCGCTCCGGCTCGTGCGCCAGAAACAGCAGGTTCGGGCAGTCCGCGCGGTGGATGCTCACGCCGCGGCCGCGGGTGACGTAGCCCGTGACGGGATCGCCCGGCACCGGCTGACAGCACTGCGCGTAGCGGACCATGAGGCCGTCCACGCCCTGGATCTTCATTCCCTTCGATCCGCGAACGCGATCGACCAGGCGCTCGACCAGCGTGAGCTTGGGCGGCTCGGCTTCCTGGTATTCGGGATACAGGTGGCGAATGGCCAGCCCGACGCTCACGTCGCCCTGGCCGATTTGCGCGTACAGCTGCGTGGCGTCGGTGAGGGACAGGGCCTGTGCCGCCCGGTCGAGACCGGACTCATCGGGCTTCACGAGCCGCCGGCGCTTCAGCTCGCGATCCAGGATGTCCTGCCCGAGCTTGATCGACGACGTCTGCTCCTCGTGCCGCAGCCACTGCCGGATCTTGTGCCGTGCGCGGCCAGTGCGCACATGCGCCAGCCAGTCGCGGCTCGGCTTCGCCGTGGGCGACGTGATGATCTCGACCGTCTCCGAATTGCGGAGCGCGCGCGAGAGCGGCGCGATGCGGCCGTTGATCCTGGCGCCCGCGCAGTGCAAACCCACCTCCGAGTGCACGGCGAACGCGAAGTCGATGGGCGTGGCGCCCTTCGGCAGCTGGTGCACGTCCCCCTTCGGCGAGAAGACGAAGATCTCCTCGGCATACAGGTCGAGCTTGAGGAACTCGAGGAACTCATCCGGCGTCTTCGCATCGAGCTGGAGCTCGAGGATCTGCCGGAACCAGGTGAGGTGCTTGTCGAGCTCGTCGGCGCTCTTCGCGTCCTCCTTGTAGAGCCAGTGTGCCGCGATGCCGAAGTCTGCCGTGCGGTGCATGGCCTTCGTGCGGATCTGGATCTCGTAGAGCTGGCGCCCGGGCCCGAAGACGGTGGTGTGCAGCGACTGGTAGCCGTTGGACTTCGGCTGCGCGATGTAGTCCTTGATGCGCTCCTGCACCGGCGTGTAGCCGTCGTGGATCACGCCGAGTGCGTGGTAGCAGTCCGGGACGCTGTTGACGAGCACGCGGATGGCGAGGAGGTCGAAGATCTCCTCGTACGGCTTCTCGCGCTGCTTCATCTTCTTGTAGATGGACCACAGGTGCTTCGGGCGGCCCGTGACCTCCACGTTCTTGATGCCGGCCAGCGCGAGCTCGCGCTCGAGCGGCTCACGCAGCGCAAGGATGAGCTCCTCCCGCTCGCCGCGCTTCTGCGCGACCTTCTTCGCCAGCGCCTTGTAGTCGTCCGGCTCGAGATGCTTGAAGGCGAGGTCCTCGAGCTCCCAGCGCATCTTCGCCATGCCGAAGCGGTGCGCGAGCGGCGCGTAGAGGTCGCGGGTCTCCTGCGCGATGCGGCGGCGCTTGTCGTCCGGCAGGAAGTCGAGCGTCCGCATGTTGTGCAGGCGGTCGGCGAGCTTGACGATGATGACGCGCGCGTCCTTCGCGATCGACAGCAGCAGCTTGCGGTAGCTCTCGACCTGGCGGTCCTGGTTCGAGCCGCTGTTCGGCAGGTTGGCGATCTTCGTGAGGCCGTCCACGATGGCGGCGATCTCCTTGCCGAACTCGCGCTCCACATCCTCGATGGTGCGTGCCGTATCCTCGACGACGTCGTGGATGAGGCCACTGGCGACGGTCGTGGTATCGAGCTGGAGGTCGGCGAGGATCTTCGCGACCTCGACGCAGTGCGTGACGTACGGCTCGCCTGAGTTCCGCGTCTGGCCGCGATGGGCCTCCTCGCTGAACCGGTAGGCGCGCGCGAGCAGGTCCTGGTCGAGGCGCAGGTTCGCGCCCTCGTCCAGGCTCCAGTCCGGAATGATCTCGCGCAGCGCGATGGCCGTCACCGTTTCCTCCCCGTGGCACGGGAGGCGCGGCGACGCGTGTCCGCGCTACCGACCTCCCCCGCAAGATAGCGCCAAACGACGGATCACAGGAGTCCGGCCTCCGCAAAGCTCGTATAACGCCCCCGGCCGATGATCACGTGATCGTGCACGGGGATGTCGAGCAGCTTCCCTGCCGCCACGAGTTGCTCGGTGACGAGGCGGTCGTCGGCGCTGGGCGTCGGGTCGCCGCTCGGGTGGTTGTGTACGAGGATCACGGCGGCGGCACGCTCCGCGATAGCCTCGCGGAACACCTCGCGCGGGTGGACGAGCGACGCCGTGAGCAGGCCGCGCGTGATGGTGACGTCGCGCTCGAGCCGGTGCTGCGCGTCGAGGACCGCGACGTGGAACTCCTCCACGGGCAGGTCCTCGAGGCGGGGTGCGAAGTGGCGGGCGACGTCGCGCGGCGACCGGACAGGCACTCCATCCTCGCGCGTCTCGGCCGCGAGCCGGCGTCCGAGCTCCAGTGCGGCGTGCACGCTCACGGCGCGCGCGATGCCGATGCCGGACGTGCGCGTGAGCGACGCCACGGGCTGCATCGCCATCCGGCGAAGCGAACCGCCCGAGCCGGCAAGCAGCAACTGCGCGAGGTCAAGCGCCGAGGCGCCGATGCGTCCGGATCCGAGGAGCAGGGCGAGGAGTTCCGCCGCGCCGAGGGCGCCTGCACCGAGGGCGACGAGTCGCTCGCGCGGACGCTCGGATCGAGGCAGCTCGCGGATGGTGAGCGACGGTGGGTGCGGCGCGGTTTGCTGGGCGCGATCGTCCAGAGAGGTGTTCGGGAGTGTCTGCATGCGGGGACGATGGAGTCATCCACGGCGGAGGGCATCATCAAATCGTCACGGGTGCGCGCGGAAACCTGCGGTCTCAGACGCGCGCCTGAAGCACACGGATGAGTCGGGGCAGGAGCCGCAAATGAAACGAGCCCGCCAGCAATTGCTGGCGGGCTCGTTCGCATTCCGGTGACGCAACCCTAGAGCGACGCGCCGTGGCACTTCTTGAACTTGCGGCCCGAGCCGCAGGGACACGGATCGTTGCGCCCCACGTTCGACCAGTCGGCCGGCGTCGCGCTGGCGGCCTTCTGTACGTCGCTCATCGTGCGCGCGCGGCCGGCGCCGACAATGACCGGGTCCCGCCGCACTGTCGCTTCCTTCTCGTTTGGCGTCTCGGCCGGTCCCACGTCCTCCACCAGCGCCGTGCCGGTCACCGCATCCTCACGTACGATGTCCTCGAGCACGCCCATGGCGTTGTACCGCTTCGTGGGCGCGGCCGGCGGAGGTGTGTACGCCTCCGGCTCGCGATCCGGCGGGCCTTCCTCGATCACCAGCTGCACCTTGAGGAAACGATCCGTGAAGGTCTCGGCCACGTCGTTCATGAGGTCCACGAACATCGTGTAGGCCTCCTGCTTGTACTCGACGAGCGGATCCTTCTGGCCCCACGACCGGTAGTGGATCGCATTGCGCAGCTGGTCGAGGTCGTACAGGTGATCCTTCCACTTCTCGTCGAGCACGTTCAGCATGACGTAGCGCAGCAGGCGGTCGGCGTAGCCGCCCTCCTGGTCACTCACCATGTCGAGCGCCTCGATCTTGCCGGCGAACGCCGCGCGCCCTGCTTCCGAGGCCTGCGCCTGCGCATCGGCGAGCAGCGAGGGCCGCAGCGCCTCGTCGTCGAACTCCCTGACCTGCAGGAGGTAGTGCATGAGGAACTCCTGCCGCAGCAGCTCGAAGTCCCACTCCGACGCGTCCTCGAACTCGGCGAGCACCGTCTCCACCCGGCGCGAGACGGCCTTCTCGACCATCTTCACGGCCTCGCCCTTCAGCTCCTCACCGCCCTCGAGCGCGAAGGCCCGCAGCGAGTAGATCACCTCGCGCTGCTGGTTCATCACGTCGTCGTACTCCAGGAGCTTCTTGCGACTCTGGAAGTTCTGCAGCTCGACGCGCTTCTGGGCCTGCTCGATCGAGCGGGTGATGAGCGGATGCGTGAGCACCTCGCCCTCCTGCGCGCCCATGCGGTCCATCAGCTTGGCGATGCGGTCGCTGCCGAACAGGCGCATCAGGTCGTCTTCCAGCGACAGGAAGAACTGGCTCGCGCCCGGGTCGCCCTGACGGCCGGCGCGTCCGCGCAACTGGCGGTCGATGCGCCGCGACTCGTGGCGCTCCGAGCCCACGATGTGCAGGCCGCCCATCTCCTCGACCTCGATGTCCTTCCCGTCGGGATCCTTCACCACGGACGGCTTCGACGGAATGACGCCGTCGCCGAGCTTGATGTCGGTGCCGCGGCCGGCCATGTTGGTCGCGATCGTGATCGCGCCGGGCTGCCCGGCGTTCAGCACGATTTCCGCCTCGCGCTGGTGATACTTCGCGTTGAGGACGTTGTGCACCATGCCGGCGCGCTGCATCAGCTTCGACAGCGTCTCCGAAGCATCGACGCTCGTCGTGCCGATCAGCACCGGATACCCCAGCTCGTGCAGGCGGCGCGTTTCCTCCACGATGGCGTTGTACTTCTCGCGCCGCGTCTTGTACACGAGGTCGTGCCGGTCGTCGCGGATGACGTCGCGGTTGGTGGGGATGACCGCGACCTCGAGCTTGTAGATCTCGTAGAACTCCGTCTCTTCCGTCTCGGCCGTGCCGGTCATGCCGGCCAGCTTCTCGTACATGCGGAAGTAGTTCTGGATGGTGATCGTGGCCATCGTCTGCGTCTCGCCCTTCACGCGGACGCCTTCCTTGGCCTCGATCGCCTGGTGCAGCCCCTCGCTCCAGCGACGGCCCGGCATCGTGCGGCCGGTGTACTCGTCGACGATGAGCACCTCGCCGTCCTGCACGACGTAGTTGACGTCCTTCTCGTACAGGGCGTGCGCGCGCAGCAGCTGATGCACGATGTTCAGGCGCTCGCTCTTGCCCGCATAGTCGATCTCGAGGGTGCGGCGCTCGGCGATCTTCTGCTCCGGCGTGAGCTCCGTCGAGTGGTCGATGCGGTGCACAGCCTCGCTCAGGTCGGGCAGGATGTACGCGTCGTGATCGTCTGGCGCCATGTAGTCGACGCCGCGATCCGTGAGATGCACCGAGTGGCCGCGCTCGTCGAGCACGAACAGCAGGTCTTCCTCGATGTCCCGATAGGCCTGCTTCGCCGGCGGCAGCTTTCGGTCGGCGATGTTCTCGAGCTCCACCTTCAGCACGAGCTGCTTGTTGCCCTGCTCGTTCAGCATCTTCACGAGGCGCCGGTTCTTCGGGTGGCCGAGCTGCGCCTGGTACATCTTGACGGCGGCCTCCTGCGTGCTGCCCGCCGCGAGATCGCGCTCCGCGTCGGCGACGAGCACGTTCACGAGCTCCATCTGCTTGCGCGCCAGCCGCGCGATGCCCGTGTTGTGCTCGAAGTACTGCGCGTCGCCCTCGTTGCCCACGGGGCCCGAAATGATGAGCGGCGTCCGCGCCTCATCGATGAGCACCGAGTCCACCTCGTCCACCAGCGCGAAGACATGGCTGCGCTGCACGCGCTGGTCGAGCGACGTCACCATGTTGTCGCGCAGGTAGTCGAAGCCGAACTCGTTGTTGGTGCCGTACGTGATGTCGGCGAGGTACGCGGCGCGGCGCTCGGGAGTACCGGCCTCGGTGTCGTCGAGGCACCCGACCGTGAGACCGAGCCACGTGTACAGGTGGCCCATCCACTGCGCGTCGCGGCGGGCGAGGTACGAGTTGACCGTCACCAGGTGCGATCCCTTCCCCGGCAGCGCATTCAGGTACAGCGGCAGCGTGGCGACCAGGGTCTTGCCCTCGCCCGTCGCCATCTCCGCGATCTTCCCGAAATGCAGCTGGATGCCACCCATCAGCTGGACGTCGTACGGCACCATGTTCCATTCGATGTCGCGGCCGGTCACGCCCACCATGGAGCCAACGAGACGGCGGCAGGCCTCGCGCATCGTCGCGAACGCCTCTGGCAGGATCTCGTCGAGCGTGTCGGCGATGGTGCGCCGGAGCTCCGCCTCGATGCCACCGGTGCCGTCGAGCCCACTCAGCTCGGTGTCCAGCCGTTCGCGCTCGACGGCGTCGGTGGCCGCGCGCTTGAGCTCGCGGAGCTCGGCCGCCCGGGTCTCGAGCGCGCCGGACCGCTCGAACAGCACGGCGCGGAACTTCGCGGTCTGGCCGCGGACATCGTCGTCGGACAGCGTCGCGAGCCGCGCCTCGTGCTCGTGAATGGCATCGAGGATCGGCTGGATCTTCTTGCGGTCCCGCGCGTGGCGGGTCCCCATGAATGCACTCAGTACGCGCTTTAGCATGCAGTCCTCTTATCGATACAGCCGATGCTCCGCGATGTAGTCCGCGACGGCATCCGGCACGAAACCGCGAATGGTGCGCCCGGTGGCGACCCGGGCGCGCAGCTCGGTGGACGAGATGTCCACCCGCCGCGTCTGCAGCACCTGCACCGGAGGTCCGTCCGGCGAGGGCGGCGCGTCGCCCCCCCGAAGGAGCACCGCGACCGACGCCAACGCCCGAATTCGATCCGGTTCCCGCCACTGCTCGAACAGCGCATACGCATCGGCACCCAGGAGCAGGACGATCTCGGCCGTCGGGCTCGCTGCTGCGAACTGCGCCACCGTGTCAACCGTGTAAGATAACCCCGCCCGGTCGATTTCCGACCGGTCCGCCGAGAAGCCGGGGATTCCGGCGACGAGCCGCTCGGTCATCCGGAAGCGTGCTCCCGGTGCCGCAGTCGCCCGGCCCACCTTGAAGGGCTGCTCGCGCGCCGGCATGAACCGCACCGCATCGAGCCCCAGGGACTCGGCCGCATCGATGACGGGGAGCAGGTGGCCGAGGTGCGGCGGGTCGAACGACCCACCGAAGATCCCGAGGCGCACGCCTCAGGACGTGGGCGATCCGGCCGGCGGGGTCGTCACGGGCGGGCCGGTCGTAGACGGCGGGGCATTCGCCGGCACGGCCGGGGTGGCCAGTACCGGCGCGGATACTCCGTTGCACGTGGAGCGCACTTCCGCGTCATCCGGGTAGCTCACACGGAGCGCGGCACACGCGTCGGCGGCATCCTCGCGGTAGTGGATCGCCTGGTACGACTCCACGAGGCGCAACTGCGCGAGGCGCATCGTGGGCGTGGTCGGATACTTCGCGAGGATGTCCTTGAAGTAGATGATCCCCGAGTCGTATGCCTTCCGCCGCAGGTAGTACATCCCGGACAGGTAGTCCTTCTGCGCGAACTGGTCCTCGAGCTCCGCCAGCTCCTGCTTGCCGACCGGGACGAGCGGCGACGTGGGATACAGGCTGAGGAGGGTGTTGTACGTCGAGAGCGCTGTCTCGCCGTACGACGGGTCCAGCGACGGCTTCCGCCACATCGACCGGTAGGACCGCGCGGCCGCAAGCGCGGCATCGTCTGCCAGCGAGTCGTCCGGGAAGCTTTCCACGAGTCGCGAATAGCTCGTGGCCGCGAGGATGTGCTCGCCGTGCTCGTCGTGCGCGCGCGCGAGGAACCAGTACGCGCGCGGGAGGAGCGTGTCGCGGGCCGGCAGGTCCGTCGTCAGCTTGTCGAACGCCGCCACCGCGTTGTCCCACCGCTTCGCGGCAAACTCCGTCTGCGCGGCGCGGTAGAGCGCCTCGTTGGTGGGGTACTGCGTAATCTGGAAGTCGGGGTGGCAGGCCGCCGCTGCAAGCAGCAGCAGGACGAGCAGCGCCCGGCGATGTGAAGGCATATCGGAAAACAGTACCCGCAAGAGGGCCTACGGTTCGTTACGAACCTGCGAAAGATACACCGGCTGACCCCGCCGGCCCACCCGACGACGCCGATTCGCGTGTCGGATGTCGTTCAGCGCGCCGTTGTTGCCTGGGCTTTGACCCGCGGAACTCGCGGCGCCATCATCGGCGTACCGAGATGCTGGCGGAAGTACTCGAGCGTGCGCTGCAATCCGTCCCGCACGTGAACGGTCGGCTCCCAGCCCAGCATCGTGCGGGCGCGCGTGATATCGGGCTTGCGCACCTTCGGATCGTCCCGCGGCAGCGGCTCGTACACGATCGGCGCCGACGTGCCCGTGAGCTCGACGACCAGCTCGGCAAGCTGCCGCACCGTGTACTCGTCCGGATTCCCGATGTTCGTCGGGTTGGCGTCGCCACGCATGAACAGCCGATAGATGCCGTCCACCTCGTCCGACACGTAGCAGAAGCTGCGCGTCTGCGACCCGTCGCCATAGATGGTCAACGGCTCGCCGGACAACGCCTGCACGATGAAGTTCGACACCACGCGACCGTCGCGGGGACGCATGCGCGGGCCGTACGTGTTGAAGATCCGGATGATGCGCGTGTCCAGGCCATGAAAGGTGTGATACGCCATGGTGATCGCCTCGGCGAATCGCTTCGCCTCGTCATAGACACTGCGCGGGCCCACGGGGTTCACGTTGCCCCAGTAGTCCTCGGTCTGCGGGTGCACGAGCGGATCGCCGTACACCTCGGACGTGGAGGCCAGGAAGAACCGCGCGCCCTTCGCCCTGGCGATGCCGAGCGCGTTGTGCGTGCCGAGGGAGCCCACCTTGAGCGTCTCGATGGGTAGCTCGAGGTAGTCGATGGGGCTTGCGGGCGACGCGAAGTGCAGCACGCCGCCCAGTTCGCCCGCGATGGGTGTGGGGGTCGAGATGTCGTGGCGGATGAACTCGAACGCGCTGTTGCCCGACAGGTGGGCGATGTTGTCCGGGTGCCCCGTCACGAAGTTGTCGAGGCCCACCACCGAGTGTCCTTCCGCGACGAACCGGTCGCACAGGTGGGAACCGAGGAACCCCGCGGCGCCGGTGATGAGGACTCTCATGATTCGAGGCTCCGGCCGATGGATTCGTACGTGAAGCCGAGCTTCCGCATCTTCCGCGCATCGTAGAGGTTGCGTCCATCCACGACGATCGGGGTCCGCAGCGTGTCGCGCATCCGCTCGAAGTCCGGATGGCGGTACTCGTTCCAGTCGGTGACGACCACCAAGGCATCCGCGCCCTCGAGCGCCTCGTAGTTCGACGGCGCATACGTGACCGTGTCGCCGATGCGCCGCTGCGCCTCGTGCATCGCCACGGGATCGTGCGCGACGACGACCGCACCCGCCGCGAGCAGTTCCGCGATGAGCACCAGCGCGGACGCCTCCCGCATGTCGTCCGTGTTGGGCTTGAACGCCAGGCCCCACACCGCGATCCGCTTGCCCCCCACGCTCCCGAGGCATCGCGTGAGCTTCGTGAAGAGCACGTGCTTCTGCGCGTCGTTCGCGTGTTCCACCGCATCGAGCACGCGGAGCGGCACCTGGTACGCGCGCGCTGTCCGCACGAGCGCCTTGACGTCCTTCGGGAAGCAGGAGCCGCCGTACCCGGGGCCGGGAAAGAGGAACGCCGGCCCGATGCGGCCGTCCGAGCCGATGCCCTTGCGCACCTGGTCAACGTCGGCGCCCACGACCTCGCAGAGGTTCGCGATCTCGTTCATAAACGAGATGCGCGTGGCGAGCATCGCGTTGGCGGCATACTTCGTCATCTCCGCGGACGGCAGGTCCATGAACAGGATCGGCTTGCCCGTGCGCACGAAGGGCGCGTAGAGCTCGGCCATCACGCTGCGCGCGTGGTCCGTCTCCACGCCGATCACCACGCGATCCGGCTTCATGAAGTCGTCGATCGCCGCGCCTTCCTTCAGGAACTCCGGGTTGGAGCACATGTGGAAGGGAAGGCGCGCATAGCGGCGCACCGCGGTGGCGACCTTCTCCGCGGTTCCCACGGGCACGGTGGACTTGGTCACCACCACGAGCTCGCGCGTCATGTGCTGGCCGATCTGCTCGGCCACGGCGAGCACGTGCCGCAGGTCGGCGGAGCCATCCTCGTCGGGCGGGGTGCCCACTGCGATGAAGACGACGTCCGCCGTGGCGATGGCCGCGGCGATGTCCGTGGTGAAGGTGAGCCGTCCCTGCCGCTGGTTACGCTCGATGTAACCGTCGAGGCCCGGCTCGTAGATTGGGAGCACGTTGTTGCGCAGCCCCTCGATCTTGGCCTCGTCCACGTCCGCGCACGTGACCGAGTTGCCGGTCTCGGCGAGGCATCCGCCGACGACGAGTCCGACGTACCCGGAGCCGACGACGGTGATGTTCATCTCACTTCCCGAAGTACGCGGTGATGCCCGCGACCACTTCATCGAGTTGCGCGCGCGTCAGCTCGGGAAAGATCGGGATGGAGAGGACCTCGGTGGAGGCGCGCTCGCTCTCCGGGCACTGGCCACGCTTGTAGCCGAGGTAGGCGAAGCAGGGCTGGAGGTGCAGCGGCAGCGGGTAGTAGATCGACGTCCCGATCCCGCGCTCCTTGAGGAAGGCCTGGAGCGCGTCGCGCTTTCCATCCGTGATGCGGAGCGTGTACTGGTTGAAGATCGACTCGTTCTCCGACGCGACGAACGGCGTGGCGAGCGCGCCGGACCGCGCGAGGTGCGCGAGGGCGGTGGCGTAATGCGCCGCGTTCTCGCGGCGCTTCGCGCTCCATGCGGCGAGGTGCGGGAGCTTCGCCGAGAGGACGGCGGCCTGCAGCGCGTCGAGCCGGCTGTTGTAGCCCACCTCGTCGTGGAAGTACTGCTTCGCGCCACCGTGCACGCGCAGCCGCTTGAGGCGCTCAGCGATCGCGTCGTCTTGTGTCACCAGCATGCCGCCGTCGCCGTAGCCGCCGAGGTTCTTCGACGGGAAGAAGCTGAACGTGCCGATCGTCGCGAGTTCGCCGGCCATCCGCGACTCGCCGTCGACCGAGCGACGCGCGCCGATCGTCTGCGCTGCGTCCTCGATGATCGGCAGCCCCGGCACCGCGAGCGCCACGTTCTCGATCTCCGCCATCTGGCCGAACAGGTCGACGGGGATGACCGCCTTCGTGCGCGACGTCCGCGCCGCGGCGACGGCGTCGGGACGGATATTGAACGTCTTCGGCTCGATGTCCACGAACACGGGCGTGGCGCCGACGTTGTGGATCGTGCCGGCGGTCGCGAAGAACGTGAACGGCGTCGTGATGACCTCGTCACCGCGGCCGATGTCGAGCGCGCGCATCGCAAGCAGGATCGCGTCCGTCCCGTTGGCGCAGCCGATGGCGTGCTTCGTGTGCGACAGCTCGGCGACGGCCGACTCCAGCGCGACGACCGCGTCGCCGAGGATGAAGGTCTGCGCATCGACGATCTGCATCATCGCGGCAACGACGTCGTCGCGGATCGTCGCGTGCTGCGCCTTGAGGTCGAGGAGAGGGACGGACATGGAACGTGCCTGCGGGAGGGAGAAGGACCACCGGTTGCAGCAGTAATTATAGCCGCGTGCGGAGGGGAATCGGGACTTCGCGGCCGGTCTTGGCCGACTCGTAGATCCCGAGGATGAGCTCGAGCGACTTCCGGCCGGCGCGGCCGTCCGTATCCGCTTTTGCGTCGCCGCGGAATACGGGCAGCAAGTTGCGGTAATAGCCCTCGTGGCCGTAGCCGTACACCGTTGGCGGGCTGGTGCTCGCGGCGTCCACGAGCTTGTCGTCGTCGTCGTAGCTCTCGAACTGCCAGTGCTCCACGCGATTCACCGCGGTGCCGCCGATCTTCACCGAGCCCTTCTCGCCGAGGATCGTGATGGATCCCTCGAGGTTGCGGGGATAGGTCAGCACGTTCACCTCGATGACGCCGAGCGCGCCGGATCGGAACTTCAGCACGGCGACGCCTGAATCCTCGGCCTCGATGTGACGGGCCTGCGTCGCCGTCTTCGCCAGCACGCTCTCGACCGGCCCTACGAGCCATTGCATGAGGTCCACGTAATGGCTCGCCTGGTTCATCATGGCGCCGCCGTCGAACTCCCACGTGCCGCGCCACGACTCCTGGTCGTAGTACTCCTGCGGTCGCGTCCAGCGGACGGTCGTGTTGGCCATGTAGATCCGCCCGAAGCGGCCCTTGTCCACAGCGCGCTTGAGCAGCTGGATGGCGGGGTTGAGCCGGTTCTGCTTGACGACGAACAGCTGTACGCCCGCGCCGTCGCATGCCTGGACGAGGTCGTCCGCGCCGGCAAGTGAGATGGCCATGGGCTTCTCGGTGAGCACGTGGCGTCCGGCCCTGGCGGCCGCGATGCCGTGCTGGGGATGCAGGCCCGACGGCGTGCAGATCGTCACGAGGTCGCTCGGCACCGCGGCCAGCATTTCGTCGAGCGACGCGAACGCTGGCACGCCCTGCCCCGCGCCGGTCTCCTCCGCGCGCGAGAGGTTGGTGTCAGCGACGGCGACGAGCCGCAGCTCGGGCACTTTCGCGATGGCCTCGAGGTGATTGCGGCTGATGCGGCCGCAGCCCACGAGGGCGACGCGGATGCGGTCCGCGGCCGGCGACGGACTCCCTGTCATGGACGCTGCTCCAGGTTTGGGCCGGTGAGCTGGCGGACAACGTCGTGCGTGGCCTCGTAGGTGGACCCGCATGCGGCACACGTGCCGGTACCGACGGCCGGCAGGCGCTCGCCGCACTGGCACATCCAGCCGACGCGACGCGCCGGCACGCCGACCATCAGCGCGAACGCGGGCACGTCGGTGGTGACGACGGCACCGGCCCCGATGAACGCATACTCGCCGAGGGTGGACCCGCAGACGATCGTGGCGTTCGCGCCGATCGACGCACCGCGCTTCACGAGCGTGCGCCGGTACTCGTTCTTCCGCGAAACGTGGCTGCGCGGATTCATCACGTTGGTGAACACCATCGAGGGTCCGCAGAAGACGTCGTCCTCGAGCTCGACTCCTTCGTAGATCGAGACGTTGTTCTGGATCTTCACGTTCGTGCCGATCCGCGTGCCATTCATCACGACGACGTTCTGGCCGAGGGAGCACCGTTCGCCGATGACGGCGCCGGCGAGCACGTGGCAGAAATGCCAGACCTTCGTGCCGGCGCCCACCTGCGCGCCGTCGTCGACGTACGCGGACTCGTGGATGAACGCGCCCGGATGCACGCTCATGAGGGCGCTCCCGCGACATCGAGGATGTCCTGCTGCCACTCCTGCAGCGAGCGCACGGACAACTTCCGCGACCGCAGCGAGAGGATGGCATCACTCGCGGCACTCGCCGCCGACAGCGTCGTCGTGTAGGCGATGCGGTTGCGGATGGCCGCCTGGCGCAGCGTGTAGTCGTCCCACTGCGCATGCTTGCCGAGCGGCGTGTTCACCAGCAGTTGCACGTCGCCGTTGAGGATCATGTCCTGGCAGTTTGGCCGCCCTTCGTGCACCTTCAGCACGCTCTTCACCGGAATGCCCCGCGCGCGCAGGTAGCGCGCCGTGCCACCCGTGGCCATGAGCGCGAAGCCCATCTCGTGGAAGCGCCGCGCGATCGGCGTCACCGTGGCCTTGTCGTTGTCGTTCACCGTGATGAGGATGGTGCCCTCGAGTGGCAGCCCGTTCCCCGCGGCGAGTTGCGCCTTCGCGAACGCGCTGCCGAATGAGTCGGAGATGCCCATCACCTCGCCCGTCGAGCGCATCTCCGGCCCGAGCACCGGGTCGGTGCCGGCGAACTTGTTGAACGGGAACACCGCCTCCTTCACCGACACGAACGGGGGGATGATCTCCTCGGTGAAGCCGATCTCCGCGAGGGTCTCGCCGCACATCACGCGCGCGGCATGCGACGCGAGCGGCACGCCGATGGCCTTCGACACGAAGGGAATCGTGCGGCTGGCGCGGGGGTTCACCTCGAGCACGTACACGATCCCGTTCTGGATGGCGAACTGCACGTTGATCAGGCCGACGACCTTGAACGCCTTCGCCATGGCGACGGTCTGCTCGCGCATCGTCTGCAGGTCCTTCTCGCCGATGAGGTAGGGCGGCAGCACGCACGCCGAGTCGCCGGAGTGGATGCCCGCATCCTCGATGTGCTGCATCACGCCGCCGATCACCACTTGCTGGCCGTCGGAGAGCGCATCGACGTCCACCTCGTACGCGTCCTCGAGAAAGCGGTCGATGAGCACGGGCCGGTCTTCCGACACGCGCGCCGCCGTGGCGAAGTAGTCCTGCAGCGACGGCGCGTCGTACACGATCTGCATCGCACGGCCACCCAGCACATAGCTCGGCCGCACGAGCACGGGATACCCGATGCGCTCCGCCGCCTCGAGGGCCTCCTCCACGGTCGTCGCCGTCCCGTTCGGCGGCTGCGTCAGCCCGACCTCGCGCGCGATCTCCTCGAAGCGCCGGCGATCCTCCGCCGCGTCGATGGAGTCAGGCGAGGTGCCGAGGATGCGCACCCCCGCGGCTTCGAGGCCGCGCGTGAGCTTCAGCGGCGTCTGCCCGCCAAGCTGCACGATGACGCCCATCGGCTGCTCGCGTTCGACGATCTCGAGCACGTCCTCCAGCGTGAGCGGCTCGAAGTACAGCTTGTCCGACGTGTCGAAGTCGGTGGAGACGGTCTCGGGGTTCGAGTTGATCATGATCGTCTCGTAGCCCTGGTCGCGCAGCGCCATCACGGCGCGCACGCAGCAGTAGTCGAACTCGACGCCCTGCCCGATCCGGTTCGGCCCGCTGCCAAGGATGACGACCGACTTGCGTCCGCTGCGCGGCGCCTCGCTCTCCTCGTCGTAACTGCCGTACAGGTACGGCGTCGCGGACGGGAACTCGCCCGCGCAGGTATCGACCATCTTGTACGCCGGCCGCACACCCAGCGCCCAGCGCTGCGCGCGCACGTCATTCTCCTGCTCGCCGCGCAGGTCGGCGAGCTGTCGGTCCGAGAAGCCGAGCTGCTTCATGCGACGCATCGCCGCCGCGTCCACGTCGGCCAACGCGACCCAGCCCCGCTCCGCCTCGATCAGCTCCTCCATCTGCGCGAGGAACCACGGGTCGATCGCCGTGAGCTCGTACAGCTCGTCCACGGACATGCCGGCCAGGAAGCCGCGCTTGACCTGGTAGATGCGCTCCGGGGTCGGCTGGCGCAGCGCGCCGCGCAGCGTCTCGATCGACTCGTCCGTGAGGCGGTCGTCGAGGAGCCGCTTGCCGACCTCCCAGCCCGACCGGCCGTTCTCGAGCGCCCGCAGCGACTTCTGGAACGCCTCCTTGAACGTGCGGCCGATCGACATCGACTCGCCCACGCTCTTCATCTGCGTCGTGAGCAGCGGGCTCGCCGAGGGGAACTTCTCGAACGCAAAGCGCGGCACCTTCACCACCACGTAGTCGAGCACCGGCTCGAACGACGCGGGCGTCGTCTTCGTGATGTCGTTGGGGATCTCGTCCAGCCGGTAGCCCACGGCGAGCTTCGCGCCGATGCGTGCGATGGGGAAGCCGGTGGCCTTCGACGCGAGCGCCGACGAGCGCGACACGCGCGGGTTCATCTCGATCACCACCATCTCGCCGTCGCGCGGGTTGATGGCGAACTGGATGTTGCACCCGCCCGCGTCCACGCCCACCTCGCGGATGATGTCGACTGCCGCGTCGCGCATCGTCTGGTATTCGCGATCCGTGAGCGTCATCGCGGGCGCCACGGTGATCGAGTCCCCCGTGTGCACGCCCATCGGGTCGAGGTTCTCGATGGAGCAGACGATCACGACGTTGTCGAACTGGTCGCGCATCACCTCGAGCTCGAACTCCTTCCAGCCGATCAGCGACCGCTCGACGAGGATCTGGCTGGTGGGCGAGAGGTCCAGTCCGCGGCGCACGATCTCCTCGAACTCGTCGCGATTGTAGGCGATGCCGCCGCCCGTGCCGCCCAGCGTGAACGACGGACGCACGATGGCCGGGAAGCCGGTGATGTCGAGCAGCGCGACTGCCTCGTCGAACGTGTTGGCGATGCCGCCGGTGGCGCAGTCCAGCCCGATGCGGTCCATGGCCTCGCCGAACTGCTTGCGGTCTTCCGCAATCGCGATCGCCCGCGCCGACGCGCCGATGAGCTCCACACCATACTTCTCCAGCACGCCATTCCCGGCGAGTTCCATCGCGACATTGAGCGCCGTCTGGCCGCCCATCGTCGGCAGCAGCGCATCCGGTCGCTCACGCTCGATGATGAGCTCGACGAACTCCGCCGTCACCGGCTCGATGTAGGTGCGGTCGGCGATCTCCGGGTCGGTCATGATCGTCGCCGGATTCGAGTTGATGAGGATCACCTCGTACCCTTCCTCGCGCAGCGCTTTCGTCGCCTGCGTACCCGAGTAGTCGAACTCGGCGGCCTGCCCGATCACGATCGGGCCGGAGCCAATGACGAGAATGCGGTGGATGTCAGCGCGTCGCGGCATGTATCAGGTCATCGATGATGTCGTCGCGTGTCCGGCGGGGAGCCCAACCGGTGGCGCGACGAAGCTTGCTGTTGTTGCCGACCTGAACGGGCACGTCGGCCGCCCTGGCGAGCGCGGGATCGGATTCGATGTCGGCCGTGATGCCGAGGCGTTGCAGGACGGCCGCCGCCAGTGCGCGCACGCTCGCGCCCTCGCCGCTGCTGACGTTGTACGCCTCGCCGGGCGTGCCACGCTCGAGCAGCAGCAGGTAGCCCTCGACGACGTCGGCGACGTGCAGGAAGTCCCGCACGGTATCCCCGTTGCCGATGCGAAGCGTACCGCCCGCCGGCAGCGCAAGTGCGCGGCGTACGATGCTCGGCAGCAGGAAGTGGGGTGCCTGCCCCGTGCCGGAGTGGTTGAAGCTGCGCGTGCACACGACGCGAAGCCCGTCGCTGCGGCTGGCCTGCAACGCTGCCACCTCCTGCGCCACCTTCGAGGCGGCATACGCCGTCAGCGGCCGCTGCTCCGCGTCCTCACCGAGCGGCATCTCGGCCTCGCCGTGCCGCCCGTACTGTTCGGCGGAGCCGACGACCAGCACCACCGGATCGGCAGCGCCCGCGAGGCGCTGCCGCCGCACCTCGGCGAGCAGGCGCACCGTTCCGACGGTATTCACCTCGTACGCGTAGCCCGGGTTGGCCATCGCTTCCGGCACGTGGCTCACGGCGGCGAGGTGCAACACCACGTCCGGAACGGCCGCGCTCACAGTGGCCGCCACGTCGGCCTGCTGCGTCAGGTCCATGCTGCGCCACGCAATGGCATCGCGCTCTTCCCGCTCGAGCAGCCCGGCGGTTGGCAGCGCGCCGATCCCCGCGGCCGACACCGACCAGCCGCGCTCCAGCATGCCGCGCATTGCCCACTGCGCCACGAAGCCGCTGCCACCGGTGACGAGCGCGCGCGTCATTACCTCGTCGCCGCGTGGCGGGCCAGGTCCGTCGTCACCATCATGCTCACGAGCTCCCGGAAGCGCACCGTCGGCTCCCAGCCGAGTCGATCGCGCGCCTTGCCGGCGTCGCCCACGAGCAGGTCCACTTCTGCCGGCCGGTCGTATCGTGTGTCGTGCTTCACGTAGTCGCGGTAATCGAGGTCCACGGCCTCGAACGCCATCTCGCACAGCTGGCGCACCGACCAGGTCTCCCCGGTGGCCACGACGTAGTCGTCCGGCTCGTCCTGCTGCAGCATGCGCCACATCGCATCAACGTAGTCCCCCGCGAAGCCCCAGTCGCGCCGCGCCTCCATGTTCCCGAGCTTGAGGTCGGGGGAGATGCCGAGCTTGATGCGCGCGGCACCATCCGTGACCTTGCGCGTGACGAACTCGAGGCCGCGGCGCGGGCTCTCGTGGTTGAACAGGATGCCAGAGGTCGCATACAGCCCGAAACTCTCGCGGTAGTTCAGCGTGATCCAGTGGCCGTACGCCTTCGCCACGCCATACGGACTGCGCGGGTAGAACGGCGTGCTCTCGCGCTGGGGCACTTCCACGACCTTGCCGAACATCTCACTGGAGCTGGCCTGGTAGAAGCGCGACTTCGGCGCGGCCTTCTTCATGGCCTCGAGCATCCGGGTCACGCCGAGAGCGGTGAACTCACCGGTGAGCACGGGTTGCGACCACGAGGTCTGCACGAAGCTCTGGGCCGCGAGGTTGTAGATCTCGTCTGGCTCCGTTTCGTGTACCGCGTCGGTGAGCGAGGTCTGGTCGAGGAGGTCGGCGGAGACGAGCTCGACGCGGTCGATCAGGTGCGAGATGCGCTCGTATGGGGTGGTGGAGCTGCGCCGGACGACGCCGACGACCCGATATCCCTTCGCGAGGAGGAATTCGGCGAGGTACGAGCCGTCCTGGCCGGTGATACCGGTGATGAGCGCCGTAGGCATGCGTGAAGGTTAGTGGGGGGTGCGAAAAAGGGAGCCCACGGGAGCTCCCTTTCGCGTGCTGGACCAGTGGGTCGGCTCCGTCACGCCACCTGGACGCCGCGCGGGGCGCGCGGGACCTTGCCGGCGTTGAGGCAGCGGGTGCAGACCTTCACCTTCGTGATCTTGCCGTCGATGAGCGTGCGCACGACCTGCAGGTTCGGCTTCCAGGTCCGGCGCGTCTTGTTGTTCGCGTGGGACACGTTGTTGCCGAAGGCGACGCCCTTGTCGCAGTGGAAGCAGCGGTTGCGCTGGATGGCCATGTTACTTGCCCTCCGGCATGAACTCGATGCGCGCCATGTCGGCGCCGTCGCCCTTGCGGAAGCCGGTCTTGAGGATACGCGTGTAGCCGCCGTTGCGCGCCGCGAAGCGGGGTCCGAGCACCTGGAACAGCTTATCCGCGGCTTCGCGCTTCTGGATGTGCCGGATGGCCAGCCGGCGGGCGTGCAGCGTGCCCGAGCGTGCCTTGGTGACGAGCTTCTCGATGAACGGACGGAGCTCCTTGGCCTTCGCCTCGGTCGTCTCGATCGACTCGCTCTCGATGAGCGAGGTCGCGAGGTTGCGCATCAGCGCCAGCTTCTGTTCGCTCGTGCGGCGCAACTGCCGCCCTGCCTTCTGGTGACGCATCTGGTGTTACTCCTCTTCGTCGTCGGGCGCCGCGGCGGCAGCCTGGCTCGGCGGTGTGCCCCAGTCGAGCACCCGGACGCCTTCGCCATTCTCCTCGAAACGCATACCAAAGTTCAATCCTTCACGCTCGAGCAGATCGGCGATCTCCTGAAGCGACTTCTTCCCGAAATTCTTGACCTGCAGGATCTGGCTCTCCGTCTGCCGCACCAGGTCGCCCAGGCTGCGGATGTTGGAGTTCTTGAGCGAGTTCACCGAGCGGACGCTCAGCTCGAGGTCGTCGATGGGGGTCTTGAGGAGCCCCTGCATGCGGGCGCCGTCGGTGCCCGCGCCGTCGCCCGCGCCGCCGCCCACCGGGGCGGAGGAGTGGGAGCCGAACTCGACGAAGTACTGGAAGTGCGTCTGCGCCAGCGCGGCCGCGTAGCTGACTGCCTCTTCCGGCGAGATGGTGCCGTTGGTCTCGACCGTGAGCGTGAGGCGATCGTAATCCGTGCGCTGTCCCACGCGCGTCTCGGCGACCGAGAAGTTCGCGCGGCGCACCGGGTTGTAGATCGAGTCGATGCGGACGAGGTCCACCGGCAGGCCGCGGTCGAGCGGATGCTGGTCGGACTCGACGTAGCCGCGGCCCTTGTTGACGTAGAGCTCGATGTTCAGGTCGCGGTCGTCGTGCAGCGTCAGGATGTGGTGCGACGGATCGATGATGCGTACGCCGGACACCGGCGCCACGTCGCCCGCCGTTACCGCACCGGCGCCATCGCGCTTGATGTGCAGCACCGCGTTCTCGACGTCGTCGGCGAGCGTGAGCGTCAGCGTCTTGAGGTTCCCGATGATCTGGTGAACGTCCTCGACGACGCCCGCGATGGTCTGGTGCTCGTGCACGACGCCGTCGATGCGCACGCCCCACACGGCCGCGCCGCGGAGGGACGAGAGCAGCATGCGACGCATCGCATTGCCGAGGGTATGCCCGAAGCCGCGCTCGAGCGGCTGCAGGCGGAACTCGGCCACATTGGGGTTGTCCTCGCGCTTGGTCGCTTCGACCAGCTGCGGACGGACAAGGCCACGAAGATCGATCGTAGACGCCATGATTCAGTCAGTGTGTGCGGGTCATTCCAGCGCGGTGAAACGCACCGGAAACGCTCTGCCTCGCCCCAAACGCGTGGCAGACTCGTAGAGGGGTTTGGGCCCCGACCAACGGGCGACGGCTGACGGATGACGGATGACGGCTCGTTCGCTTGCGCTCACTTGACCGCTGACAGCCAACCACAACCATCCTTCCTTCCTACGTACAGCCGTCTGCCGTCCAGTGAGCGACAGCGAACGAGCCGTCCTCCTGCGAACAGCCGTCTACCGTCCAGTGAGCGACAGCAAACGGGCCGTCCGCGTCCTTACTTCGAATACAGCTCGACGACCAGCTGTTCCTGCGCGGCGATCGGGATGCTCGTGCGGGCGGGCTTCTCCAGCACGCGGCCGCTGAACGTCTCCTTGTCGACGGCGATCCACGAGAGCGGCGCGCCACGCGACGACTGATCCATCGCCGTGATGACCGACGCCTGCTCGCGGGACTTCACGCGCATGCGGACTTCGTGGCCCGGCTGCACGTGGAAGCTCGGGATGTCGACGCCCTTCTGGTTCACTTCGACGTGGCGGTGACGAATAAGCTGGCGGGCCGCCTTGCGGCTGGTCGCGAAGCCCATGCGGTAGACCACGTTGTCGAGACGCGTCTCGAGGGCCGCCAGCAGGTTGTGGCCGCGAAGGCCAGGCTGCGAGCTCACCTTCTCGAACGTGTTGCGGAACTGCTTCTCGCTCACGCCGTAGATGCGCTTGATCTTCTGCTTCTCACGGAGCTGCTTGGAGAACTCCGACGCCTTGCGACGGCGCGCCGTGGCCTGGCCATGCTGGCCCGGCGCATACGGACGACGCTCGACCGGGCACTTCTCGGTGAAGCACTTGATGCCCTTGAGGAAGAGCTTCGTCCCCTCGCGGCGGCACTGGCGGCAGCTCGGACCTGTATAGCGACCCATCTCAGACTCTCCGACGCTTCGGGGGACGGCAGCCGTTGTGCGGGATCGGCGTCACGTCCTTGATCGACTTCACCTGGAGCCCCGCCGCCGCGAGCGCCTGGATGGCCGACTCGCGGCCGCTGCCAGGGCCCTGGACGCGCACGTGCACCCGCTTCACACCCGCCGTCAGCGCCTCGCGCGCACACTGCTCGGCCGCGACGGTCGCGGCGAACGGCGTGCTCTTCTTGGAGCCCTTGAATCCGGCCTTGCCACTCGAGCCCCACGCGATCGCGTTGCCTCGCGGATCCGTGATGGTGATCGTCGTGTTGTTGAACGTCGCGTTGACGTGGGCGACGCCCTCCGCCTCGACAACCTTCTTGGTCTTCTTTCCAGTGGCCATGAGTTACTTGGTTACCTTCTTCTTTCCGGCAATCGCGCGGCGCGGACCCTTCTTCGTGCGCGCATTGGTGTGCGTGCGCTGGCCACGGACGGGCAGGCCACGGCGGTGACGGGTGCCGCGGTACGAGCCGATGTCCATCAACCGCTTGATGTTCATCGACACTTCCGTACGCAGCGCGCCTTCCACGCGATACTCCTTCTCGATCACCTGACGGAGCTTGTTCACGTCGGCGTCGCTCAGGTCGCGGATGCGCAGCGATGCGTCGATCCCCGCCTTTTCCATGATCTCCAGCGCGGACGCCCGTCCGATGCCGAAGATGTAGGTCAGTCCGATCTCAACCTTTTTGTCCTTCGGGAGATCGATGCCAGAAATACGAGCCATTCTCTATCAGCCCTGACGCTGCTTGTGCTTTGGATTGCGCTTGCAGATGATGCGAGTCACGCCGTTGCGCTTGACAACCTTGCAGTGCTCACAGATCGGCTTCACGCTGCTTCGGACTTTCACTCGGATACCATCATTGCAAAACGTGAGATTTTCCGGCCAAGTCACTTAGAATAACCGGAGCGGTAAGTTGACGCAACCCCACGACATACACCGAGTTCAGCCCCCCGCGCGCACGCCCGGCGCCGCGCCCTCGGCGAGATCCGCCAGCACCTGCTCCATGGCCGCGCGCGGGTCTGTCGCGGCCGTCACCGCGCGCCCCAGGACAACATAGCGGGCGCCGGCCGCCTGCGCCGCCGCCGGCGTCACCACCCGCCGCTGGTCATGCGCAGCCCCGCCCGCCAGGCGAATGCCCGGTACCAGCAGCGCCAGACGTTTGCCGAACCGCGCCGACACGGCCTCCGCCTCGGCGCCGCTGCACACGATGCCGTGCAACCCGGCCGCCGCCGCGTCCGCCGCCAGACGCTCCACCTCCGCCGGAACGTCCACGCGCCCGCGCCCCCAAGCCGCGCCCAGCGACTCGCCGTCCAGCGAGGTGAGGACAGTGACGCCAAGGAGCCCACAGCGCTCCCCTGCTGCATCCTGGGCCGCCGCCAGCATGGCGCGGCCACCACTCGCGTGCACCGTCAGCAGGCGCACCCCGAGCGCTGCCGCGCTACGCACCGCACCGGCGACCGTGTTGGGGATGTCGTGGAGCTTGAGATCCAGGAAGACATCCACCCCCGCGTCGTCACGCAGGGTGCGCACGATCGACGGACCCTCCGCGACGAACAGCTCGCTACCCACCTTGTAGAACCCGCACAGTCCCGCCAAGGACCGTACGAGCGCCATCGCCTCCGCGGCCGAAGGAACGTCGAGGGCCACGATGGGAATGGCGCGATCGCTCATGTCGGGAACTCCAGGGTGCCAATGATGTCGGCGAGTCGTGCGACACCGTGCGCGTCGCACCAGCGCGCCAGATCCGCCACGACGCGCTCGGGGACGCGAGGGTCGCGGAGCATCGCCGTGCCGATCCCCACCAGCGACGCACCCGCCACGAGGTACTGCAGCGCATCCGCCGCAGAACCCACTCCGCCGATGCCGAAGATCGGGACCGTCGGGAGCGCTCGGCGGACCTTCCAGGTGGCGAGCACGCCCACCGGGCGCAGCGCGGTGCCGCTGACGCCGCCCGTCCCGAACCCCAAGGCAGGCCGGCGACGGTCCACGTCGATCACCAGCCCGGGAATGGTGTTCACCACGGAAATCGCATCAGCCCCGGCGTCCACGGCGATGGCCGCGCTCCTCGCGATGTCCGGCAGCATGGGGGACAGCTTCACGAACAGCGGACGTGCGGTGGCCTGGCGCGCCAGCCGCACCACCTCCGCCAGCGAAGCAGGATCGGCGCCGAACTCCATACCGCCCGCCTTCACGTTGGGGCAGCTGACGTTCAGCTCGTACCCATCCAGCGCACCCGCCGACTCGCCGGCGAGGGCAGCATCGAGATCCGTGATGACGTCGGCGAACTCGCCCGTGGAGAAGCCGACGATGTTCGCGATCTTGCGCGTGTCGCGCAGCGAGGCGGCCAGCCATGGCAGGTGGTCGCGCCGGACGGCGGCCACGCCGGGGTTCGCCAGGCCGACCGCGTTGATCATCCCGCCGTCGAACTCCGCCACGCGCGGCGCTGGAGCGCCTGCACGAGGCACCGGGCTCACGGCCTTCGTCACGAGCCCCCCCAGGGCAGCGAGGTCCACCGCGTCCGACAGCTCGCGCCCGTAGGCGGCGGTGCCGGCCGCAAGGACGATGGGATTCTGGAAGTCGAGGCCGGCCACCTGCACCGCGAGCAGACCGCGGCGCGTCGTCACCGGCGGGCGTCGGCTCCGGTCGACACGGCGTCGTTCACTGCGACGCGCCGCTCGTATCGCTTGAGGTACTCGAGCACGCCGTCCGAGATCGCCGCCGCCAGCTCATCCATCCGCGCCGGATCGGTGAGGTACGCCGCCTCGGCGGGATTGGACCCGAAGCCGATCTCCACCAGCACGGCCGGCATGTACGCCTTCACGAGCACGACGAAGCCCGCCTGCTTCACGCCGCGGTTCGTCCCCGGGTGCACGAGCGCCACGCGATGCTGGATCAGGTCGGCCAACTCGTTGGCCTCGCGGAGGTGCTCGTTCTGCTTCATGTCCGTGAGGATGAAGCTCAACGGATCGCCGGATGGCGCGGACGGGCCGGATTCGAATTTCACGACCTCGTTCTCCATCCGTTCCAGACGTCGTGCGTCCTCCGTCTTGGCCTCGGACAGGAAGTAGGTCTCGAACCCACGGGCGCCGCCCGGGTTCTTCCAGCCCGGGTTGGCGGCATTCACGTGGATGCTGACGAAGAGGTCGGCGTGCGCATCGTTGGCGATGGTGCCGCGGTCGCCCAGTGCGATGAGCGTGTCCGTGGTGCGCGTGTACTTCACGTCGATCCCACGCCGGCCCAGCGCCGCACCCACCCGCCTGGCCACGTCGAGCGTGATGTGCTTCTCGAGGATTTCCGGCCCACCGCCGATCGGTCCGTGCATCCCCGCATCAGGACCGCCGTGACCCGCGTCGACGACCACGAGACGCCGCTGCCGCAGCGCGCCGAGCGGCACGTTGCTCGTGACGACCGCGGGCACGCGTCTCGCCGCAGGTGGATCGTCTGGCGGACCGCTCCGCCTCGACACCGAGGTGCGCGCCGCCGCCGCGGCGGATTCGCGCGCGCCGAAGGTCTGCGCCGTTGAAAAGGCGCGCAGCTCGAAGCGCGCCGGATCCCAGATCAGGTTCGTCACCAGCCGCGGGACGATCTCCGCCACGAGCTGCAGGGGCACGAAGAGCACGCCCTTTCGCACCTCGGGCGCGGCGGCGAGCTGGTAGGTCTGGTCGCCCACCGTTGCGAAGCGCACGCCGTCCTCCACCTGGATGGCGGTGCCATTCAGGATGAGCATCCAGCGGTCGCCCGTGAGGTGCGAGACGGTGAGCGGCAGGACGGGCCGGAGCTTGTCGGCACGCAGCAGTGGACCGCCGGGCGCGGACACCAGCGCGATGGTCGCCGACCGGGTGGCGTCCTTCACGACGAGCGGGCCGGTGACGGCGACGCTGTCCGAAACCGCCGCGACGGCGGCGATCTGGAACGCCGTGACGAGCGCGAGGATCATCGCGCGCGAAAGACCCGCGCGATCTCGCGATCGGCGTCCTTCGCCTTCGCATCCTCGCGCTTGTCGTGCGCCTTCTTTCCCTTGCCGAGAGCCAGCGCCACTTTCGCGATACCACGTTTGAAGTAGAGCTCGAGCGGAACGAGGGTGAGCCCCTCGCGCTCGATTGCACCTATCAGACGCCCGATTTCCCGTTTGTGCAACAACAGCTTGCGGGTGCGGGTCGGCTCGTGGTTGTTGTAGCTGGCGCGCTCGTACAGCGAGATGTGGAGGTTGATCAGGAAGATCTCGCCGTCCCGCACCATGCCGTAGGCGTCGGAGATGTTCGCCTTGCCGTCCCGGAGCGACTTCACCTCGCTGCCGGTGAGCACGATGCCGGCCTCGTACGTGTTCAGGATGGTGTAGTCGTGTCGCGCGCGCCGGTTCTTCGCGATCGACTCGATCTCGGGCTTCTCGTCGGACTTCGACATGGTCTGATTGGGGGCGGCGCGCGACGCTGCGGGCCAGCCGAGGAACATAGATCGCGCACTGTGCGGCGGCAACGCGACGCGTTGACTTCATGTTGCGCGACCGATTAATATTTCCGTCTGTTGCCGGTGCGCTCGGGTGGTGGAACTGGTAGACACGCAGGTCTCAGAAGCCTGTGCCTTCACCGGCGTGGGGGTTCAAGTCCCCCCTCGAGCATGTGCAAGTGAAAAGCGGGGCAGTCGCCGTTGGCGACTGCCCCGCTTTTCGTCCGAAGCCCCCTTGTCATCCTGAGCGCGGCCCCCTTGTCATCCTGAGCGCGGCCCCCTTGTCATCCTGAGCGCGGCCCCCTTGTCAGCCTGAGCGCAGCGAAGGATCTGCTTGTGGGCCGGCCGAGAAGCAGATCCTTCGCTTCGCTCAGAATGACAGACGTTCAGGCATTGGTGCATGCTGCCGACACTCTGTTCCGGCACGGACCGCGAGGCCGTCAGCGCGCGAGCAGGCTGGGCTGGATGTCCTCCGGCAGCTGTGCGGCGCCGAAGCTCTCGCGCAGCGCTGCATTCGACTCGGCCAGGTAGCGCCCCACCAGCTCGGTGCCGAGCACCACGGCGGGCTCGTCGGCGCGAATGGGTCCGCCCGAGAACGCGAGCAGGTTCTGCGCGACGCGCGTGGTCGCGAGGCCATGACCGCGCGAGGTGAAGGCATCGCGATAGGCGCTGAGCCGCGCGTTGAACTGCCGCTCCGCGAGCTCCAGCAGGCCGTCGTCCACGTTGCGGTCCTTCTGCATCCGGTGCACCAGCGCGCGGAGCGCCTCGGAGTGCGTGCGGTCGTCGAGGGCATCACGCTGCGCGACGAGGATCCCGAGCGAACGCCGCAGGTACCGCAGTTCCCACTGCGCGTGGTCGCGGTCACCGCGTGTGGCGTCCGTCGCGAGCCACGCGACATCCGCCTCCGCCGGCTCCTGCATCAGGACTGACGCGTACGCCGCACTGCGACGCGCGAGCGCCCGGTCGTCGCGGAAGGAGCGGAACAGGCGCACGGGCGCCGCGGGTCAGCCCTGCAGGACGGGCAGCGCGAGGCGGCCGGACGTCGGCACCGCCGACGCCTCCAGCCCGACGCGCTCACGCACCTGGCGTTCCTGCATGAGCAGGTCGCTCAACCGCACGCTGTCCAGCACCTCGTCGATGCGGCGCTGCAACAGTACCCAGACCGGACGGATGCTGCAGTCGTGGGACTCCGCACACCGTTCGGCCTCGACCGGGTGCGAGACGCAGTGCACGTCGAATGGCGAATTTTCCGACGCCGAGATCACGTCGCGCACGGTGATCTGGTCCGCAGCGCGCGCGAGGTGGTAGCCACCGCGCGCGCCGCGGGTGCTCGTGACGATGCCGGCACGCCGCAGCTTCAGCATGATCTGCTCGACGTAGTCGCCGGGCAGCCGCTCGCGCGACGCGATGTCGCGCCCGGTCACGGGCCCGTCGTCGTTGCGACGCGCCAGGTGCAGGGCGCAGATGAGTCCGTATTCGGCCTGAGTAGTTATGCGCACGACAGGAATCTAATCGTCAGGCAGCTGTTGGGCCATTTGCGCGGCCGGCGCGCGGAGCATTTCCGGTTGCTGGTCATCCGCCGGCCACCATCCCGTGCTTGCCGCCCGGCACCCCGATCTCCGTCATCTTCCGGAGGTCGAGGACGTCGTCGATCTCCTCGGCGGGCAGGAACTTGTCGCGCTTCACCATGTCGCGCACGAGCACGCCTTCCTTCACCGACTGCTTGCTGAGCTCCGCGGCCCGCGCGTAGCCGATGTGCGGCATCAGCGCGGTCGCGAGCGCGGCGGAGCGCTCCACCCAGTAGGCGCACATGTCCTCGTGCGCCTCGATGCCGGCGACGCACTTCTCGGTGAACACCGTCGCCGCGTTGGTCAGGATGCGCATGGTGAGCAGCACGTTGAACGCGATCACCGGCATCATGACGTTCAGCTCCAGCTGGCCGTGCTCCGCCGCGATGCCGACGGTGGTATCCAGCCCCATCACCTGGAAGCAGACCTGGTTGACCATCTCCGGGATGGACGGATTGATCTTCCCCGGCATGATCGAGGAGCCGGGCTGCACGGCCGGCAGCTTGATCTCGTCGATGCCGGTGCGCGGTCCCATCACCATGATGCGGAGGTCGCTCGCGATCTTGCTCAGGTCCACTGCGAGCACGCGCATGGCGGCGCTGAAGCCGGCGACGTCTCCCATGCTCTGCATGAGCTGGATGCGGTCCGCGCCGACGCGGAGGTCGAGGCCGGAGATGGTGCGCAGGTTCTCCACGGTGAGGGCCGGATACTCCTGCTCGACCGTCACGCCGGTACCCACCGCGCTGCCGCCGATGCCGAGGTCGCGCAGGTAGTCCGCCGACTCGCGCACGCGCCGCATGCCGCGGTCGATCGAGCCCGCGTAGGCGGTGAACTCCTGGCCCAGCCTTATGGGCATGGCATCCTGGAGGTGCGTGCGGCCGGCCTTGACGATGTGATCAAACTCCCTGCCCTTCGCGGCGAGCGCGTCGCGCAGTCCACCGAACGCGTTCAGCAGCCCGTCGAGCTGCGAAAGGCAGGCGAGGCGGATGTTGGTGGGGATCGTGTCGTTGGTGCTCTGGGCCATGTTGACGTGATCGTTCGGATGCACGGGACTGTACGTCCCACGCGGTGCCCCGAGGATCTCGTTGGCGCGATTGGCCAGCACCTCGTTCACGTTCATGTTGTGCGACGTGCCCGCGCCCGCCTGATACGGGTCGACGATGAACTGCGCGTCATGCTGGCGGGCGAGCACCTCGTCTGCCGCGGCGATGATCGCGTCCGCGAGCTTCGCGTCGAGCCGGCCGGTGGTGCGGTGCGTCATGGCCGCCGCTTTCTTGATCCACACCTGGGCCATCACGAAGGGCCACAGCGGCGCGAAGCCGCTGATCGGAAAGTTTTCCTGCGCACGCACCGTCTGCACGCCATACAGCGCGTCAACGGGAACGGGCCTGGTGCCAAGCGGATCCTTCTCCGTGCGGGTCGAGGCGGTCATGTGGCGAGTCGCGAGGGGGAAGTGCATGTCGGCGCAACGCGCCGGCCGGGCTGAAACATCAAGGGGAAGCACGGATCACGCGGAAGGAACGGACAATGGCGGATGCTTCCATGATTGATCGGCTGTTATCCGCCACCATCCGCATAATCCGCGGTTCCCATTTGTCGTTTGGGCCAGCACGCACGCACCGCGAGGCGTCGCGCGCGCAAACTCACGCCGCGCTCCGTGCGCTCACCGCGCGCGCGATGACGGCGATGGCCGCCACGGCGCCGACGACGCCGATGCCCATGAGCAGCACGCTGACGCCGTGCAGGCGACCGAACGCCGCGCGCCGGGGGTCCGATGCGGCGAGCGAATCGAGCGGCGCGCCGATGGCGGCCAGCATGGCGCGCAGCCGGAACTCGATGAGGAGCGCGCCCGCGCTGGCAACGGCAAGCGCTGCGGCACCGCCCGTGACGAGGCGACCGGCGTCGAGCGGCCGGACCACGGTGACGACAAGGCCGACGAGAATTCCCGAGACGAAGAGGCCGGGAAGCGTGCGTCCGATCACCTGCCCCGCGAGCGCCCGGCTCGGCAGCGCCGCGAACGCGGCGGGCGCCACGACGGCGGCGACGAAGACGGCGGCGCCGGTCCAGGCAGCCAGGATGACGAGGCTCGCAAGTGCGGAGGTCACTGGCCGCGCAATCATCGCTTCAGGGCGCGCGCGCGTCCGGAGAGAAATGGATTCGTCTCGAGCTCGCGGCCGATCGTGGTGGCCGGCCCGTGTCCCGGATATACGTGCGTCGCCGCGGAGAGACGCGCGAACTGCTCGAGCGACACGTCCATCGCGTACGGATCCGACAGCGGAAGGTCCGTTCGCCCGATGCTGCCCGCGAACAGCAGGTCGCCCGAGAACGACGTGCCTTCGCCGTTGAAGCTCACCTGGCCCGGCGCGTGCCCGGGCACATGCATCACGGTGAAGGCGAGCGATCCACAGCGCACGACGTCGCCATCGGCGAGCGGCAGCGGGATGGCCGAGGGCTGGTCCCATGGCAGGCCGTACATCTGCGCCGCGCTGGCGGACAGGCGGTCGTAGTACGGCAGGTCGAGCGGATGCAGGTACACGGGCGCGGGAAACACCTCCCGCACGGCGTTCACCGCGCCGATGTGGTCGAGGTGCGCGTGCGTCAGCCAGATCGCGTCGAGCACCGCGCCCGACTGACGGATCATGTCCACCAGTTGCGGCCCGTCGTCACCCGGATCGACGAGGACTGCGTGGCCGGTGTCAGGGTCCGTAACGAGGTACGCGTTCTCCTCGAAGGCGCCCACCGTCCGGACGTCGATCTTCATATCGCGTAGCCGCCCGAACCCTCGGGCACGATTACGCTGCCCTCGGCGCGCGACTTCAGGTACTTCTCCACCGCGATCGCCGCCGTCGTCCCGTCGCCCACCGCGGTGGTCACCTGGCGCGTGAGCTGCGACCGGAGGTCGCCGGCGGCGAACAGGCCCGGAATCGACGTCTGCATGATCGTGTCGGTCTTCACGTAGCCCATCTCGTCGTGATCGAAATGGCCGTCGATGATGCCCGTGTTCGGCCGGAAGCCGATGAACACGAAGCAGCCGGTGGCGTCGAGCACGCGCGTGGCGCCCGTGACGACGTCGCGGATGCGGAGCCCCTTCATCAGCCCCTGCTCGTCGCCGAGCACTTCCTCGGTGGCCGAGTTCCACACCACCTCGATCTTCGGATTGGCGAAGAGCCGCTCCTGCAGGATCCGCGATGCGCGGAACGTGTCACGCCGGTGGACGACGTACACCTTGATGGCGAACCGGGTGAGGAAGTCCGCTTCCTCCACCGCCGCGTCGCCGCCGCCGATGACCGCAATGGTGTGTTGCTTGAAGAACGCGCCGTCGCAGATGGCGCAGTACGACACACCCTTGCCGGCGAACTCCACCTCGCCCGGGATGCCGAGCTTCACGGGCGTGCCGCCGGCGGTGACGATGACGGCGGGCGACAGGTATTTGCTGCCGTCGTCCGTGACCGTCTCGAAGGTGCCGTCAGGCAGGCGCGTCACGCACGACACGGTGGCGGTGACGTACTCCGCGCCGAAGCTCTTGGAGTGGTCCTCGAACTTCTTCGCCAGTTCCCAGCCGAGGATCGATTGCTCGCCGATCCAGTCGTCGAGCTTCTCCGTGTTCAGGAGTTCGCCGCCAGGGATGCCCCGTTCGAGCACGACCGTGCTGAGCATCGAGCGACCTGTATACAGCGCGGCGCACATGCCGGCGGGACCCGCGCCGACGATGACGACGTCAGAGTGCTTCGTGGTGGACAAGAGCGAACCTCGTACGATGGGGCGACGTGACGCGTGCCATGCAATCTCACCAGAAGGAGTCCGCGAGGGAACCGGAGCGTTCCATTGGGCCGTTCGTCGTGGTCAGGCGCCCAGCACGATGCGCTGCAGCGCGCCGTGGCAGTGGGACGCCGTGCCGAACAGCACCGCCAGTGCCTGCCCCGCTGCCATCGACGCGATTGCAGCGTCCGCCGCCACGACGTCGCGCACGTCGATCATGCCGACGCCATGCGTGCGGTGCGCGCAGTGGAAGATGAACGGCCCCGCCAGCGCGCGGCCGGCGGCGCGCTCGCCTGTCGCGTACTCCCGGAGCGCCGGCGGCAGGCTCCAGCTGCGTTCGCCGCGTGTCGCCGGGCAGCGCGCGGGTTCGATGCAGTTGATGGGACACACCCACTCGGCGAAGCTCACGTAGTGCGTGCCGTCCGCACCGGCCATCTGCCACGGGATGGCGGGCGCCGTCTCCAGCGGCGCGACGCTGACGTCGCGCGCCGGCCAGCGTGCCCGCGCGCGCTGCACGAGCCAGTCGGCCATCAGGTGTGGCATCAGCGGCGACGGTACGATCGCATCGTCCACGACAAGATCGGGCCGCGCACTGCCCGCATCGAGATACCGCCGGAAGAACTCGTCCCATGTGGCGACGACCACGTCCAGGCCGACGGGTCGTTCCGACTCGGGAAGCAACGCCACGCGACAGCCCGGATCGCGATCCACCACGACCAGCGACGTCCATTGTGCAGCGCCCGCAGCGGCGGCACGGCCGAGCTGGCGCACGTAGTAGCTCCCGTAACAGCCGCCGCCGACGACGACAATGGTGCCGAACTGCTGGAGCGGTCGGGCGCCGGGCGCCTCGCGCTCAGCGCCGGATATGCCGTCCGCCGTCGACACGGATCACCTCGCCCGTCACGAACTCGGCCTTCATGAGGTACACGACGGCTGCGGCCACGTCCTCGGGCGTTCCGATTCGGCGGAGGGGCGTGGTGCGGCGCAGGTGTTCCGCGTCGTCCGGGTTGAAGCCATCGGGCAGCATCACCACGCCGGGCGCCACCGCGTTGACGCGGATGTCCGGCGCGAGGGCGTGCGCCAGCGCGCGCGTCATCTGCACCACGGCGGCCTTGGTCATGCCATGCGGCACGTAGCCCGTCCACGTCTCGAACGCCGCCATGTCAGCGATGTTCACGACATTGCCCTTCGCGGTACGAAGCGCAGACGCGGCGTGCTGCACGAGGAAGAACGGCGCGCGCACGTTGAGTGCAAACATCGAATCCCATTCTTCCTGCGTGACCGAGCCGACCGGCGTACGCACCATCACCGCTGCGGAGTTCACCAGCGTGTGCAGCTCTCCGTGCTCGAACAGCAGCGAGTCGATCATCTGCTCGCAGGCGGTGACGTCCGTCAAGTCGGCGCGCACGAGTGCCGAGGAGCCGCCCGCTTCCTCCACCAGGTTCGCGGTGTCCCGCGCGCCATCCACGGATTCGTTGTAGTGCACCGCCACGCGCATGCCTTCCGCGCCGAGCGCCACGGCGATGGCGCGTCCCACGCGCCGGCCCGCACCGGTGACGAGTGCCACGCGACCGGACAGCGAAGTCATGCTACGCGGCGGGAGCGCGACCGAGCGTGGAGAGCCGCGCGTCCTGCAGCACGAGCCACTCCTGGGGCACCTGCATCATCCCGATGGTGCGCGGGCCCTCGGCGGCGCCGTGCCAGTCCGAGCCGCCACTCATCACCAGTCCGAGCTGCGCCGCGAGCGTGGTGAGCCGCGCGGTGTCGCTGGGCGAATGACCCGGGTGCTTGACCTCCACGCCGTCCAGACCGAGCGCGCGCAACGACGTCAGGCGCTCGCGCGTGCCGGCAGGGCCCGGGTGCGCCAGCACCGCCAGGCCGCCCGCGGAGTGGATGATGGCGATCGCGTCGGCCATCCCGAGCTGGTCCTTGGCGACGTACGCCGGCTTGCCGGCGCCGAGATAGCGATCGAACGCATCGCGCAGATCCGTGGCCCATCCGTCGGCGACGAGGGCACGCGCAACGTGGGGCCTGCCGACGGCGCCGCCGCCGGCCTGCGCGAGGACGTCCTCGAACGTGACCTGCACCCCCAGCGCGACCAGCTTGTCGACGATCCGTTGCCCGCGCCGTTCGCGCATGTCGCGTAGCGCGCCAAGCTCGCGTTCGATCACGACGACGTCGCGCAGGTGCAGCCCCAGCAGGTGCGTTTCCGCGTCGCCCTCGACGGCGCTCAACTCCACGCCGTTGACGATGCGCACGCCGAGCGCCGTGCCGGCGGCGCCTGCCTCGGCAAGTCCGCCGACGGTGTCGTGATCCGTCAGCGCGATGGCGGCAAGGCCTGCGGCAGCCGCAGCGCGAACCACGTCAGCCGGAGCGCGCGACCCGTCGGAGGCCGTCGAGTGCATGTGCAGGTCGACGAACACCGCCGGTGGCGCCGCACTGCTCACGGTGCGTAACCGGCCTCGGGCGACATCTCGCTCGGCTGGGACTGCGCGAAAAGCCGCGCGAGGTTCGCGTCGCTCATCTCGGCGAGCGCGAGTTCGCGCGACCGCGTGCCCTGCGGCGAGTAGCGGCTCACGCGGACTTCGCGGTGCGCGCCGGAACCGGCGACGAAGAGAAGCGCGAACTCGTCGCGATCGTACTGCGTGACCTTGCCGGAGGGCATGACGCGCCAGGCACGGCCGTCGAGGGTGATGGTGCGAGTCGGCATGTTACGACAGCTCCACTTCGTGGTAGATGCGGGCGGGATCGAGCACGCGCTCGGGCGCGGAGGCATGGGCCCGGGTGAGCGTCTCGGCATCGGGCGCCTCGCAGAACTCGAGAAAGGCACCGCGCAAGCCACTCTCCTCGAACACCCAGTAGCGGCACCCCACCGAGGCGTAATAGTCACGCTTCCGCTCGAGGCGCTCGGAAAACTTCGCCCGGTCGGGCGGTGTGACGAGCGTGCGCTGGATGGTGAGGCAACGCGGCATGATCAGGGGGCGCTTTCGGGAAAGGTCTCGAGGCCGTGCTTGAGCGCCGCGAGAAACTTGTCCGCATCGGATCCGTCGACGATGCGGTGATCGAACGACAGCGAGAAATATGCACAGGTGCGGATGGCGATCGTATCCTCCCCGTCCACGCCCGTGATGACCTTGGGCCGCTTCTCGATGGCGCCCAGGCAGAGGATGGCCGAGGTGCCGAGCGGGATGATCGGCGTCCCCATCAGGGAGCCGAAGACGCCTGGATTCGTGATGGTGAACGTCGCCTGCTGGACTTCCTCCGGCTTCAGGCGCTTGGTGCGGGCACGCTCGGCGAGGTCGTTGAGCGTCCGGGTGATGCCGGAGAGCGAGAGGTCGTCCGCATTCTTGATGACGGGAACGATCAGGCCCCAGTCCAGCGCCACGGCGATGCCGATGTTGAGCGGCTTGCGATAGATGATGCTCGAGCCGGACACCGCAGCATTGAGGACGGGGAACCGCTTGAGGGTGTCCACGACCGCGCGGATGATGAACGGCAGGTAGGTGAGCTTCTGTCCGGTCTGGGCCTCGAACGCGGCGCGCGCCTTGTGGCGGATGCGCGCGACGCGCGTGAGGTCGATCTCGAAGAACGAGGTGACGTGCGCGTTGGTGTGGCGCGACGCGACCATGTGATCGCTCGTGAGCGAGCGGATCTTGGACATGGCCTCGACCTTGTCGCCGGGCCACGCTTCCGGTGCGGAGCCGTGCGAGACGGCGCCGGCCGGTGCGTGCATCGAGGGGCGCTGGGCGGGCGCCGCGGCGCCGGAGGCGATGTACTGCTCGATGTCGCGACGCGTGACGCGGCCCTGGAGGCCGCTGCCCTGCATCGCGGCGATCTCGAGGCCGTGCTCAGCGGCGATCTTGCGAACGAGGGGTGACGAGCGCGTGCGCAGCCGCTCCTCGAGGCCGTTGCCTCCGGCGGGGGTCGATGCGGTGGCGGGTGCGGCGGAAGGATGCGGAGTGGAGGTCGGCGCCGACGTAGCTTGCGCACTGGGGGGACCCCCCGCGGCAACGGACGCGACCGCTGGCTGCGCAGGCGCCGCCGTCGGCGCTGCCACTGCGCCCTTCTCCGTCTCCAGGCGCGCGACCACGGTCTGGACCGCCACCGTCTGGCCCTCCACCACGAGGATCTCCACCAGCACGCCGGCGGTCGGCGCCGGGATCTCGGCGTCCACCTTGTCCGTGCTGATCTCGAAGATCGGCTCGTCGCGCTTCACCTCATCCCCGACCTTCTTCAGCCACTTCGACAGTGTCCCCTCGGCGATCGATTCGCCCATCTGGGGCATGATGACGTCAACGCGTGCCACTGCGGTGTCCTCTCACTCGGAGTTACGAGAAGCGCTGCGCACCTTCCGCATACGCCAGATCACGATCGTCGGCACCAGCACGAGCCCGATCCGGGCTCCCCACGTCCAGTATGTGCTCCAGTCGCACGGCGCACCCGTCTCGCCGTCCGGACGGCACTGCACGATGCCGCCGACGATCTTCGCGATGAGCACGGCAATCATGCCGCCGCCCGCCAGGCCCGCAATCGCGCTCAGGCAGCCCACCCCAACATAAGGCCAGACCCCCTCGCTCGTCTGCCCCGAGCTCTCCGGCCCCAGGTTGTCCGTATCGCGGATGTCCATCAGTACGCCGCCAGGCGGCGCGCCGCCAGCACGATGTCCGCCACCTGGGGCAGTACAAAATCCTCGAGGCTCGGTGCATACGGCAATGGCACGTCGTGCGCCGTGACACGAAGTATCGGCGCATCCAGCCACTCGAAGCACGACTCGCTGATGCGGGCCGTGATTTCTCCCGCGATGCCGCCCGTCCGCGTGTCCTCGTGCACGATGAGCACACGATGTGTCTTCCGCACGGTTGCGTGGATGGCGGCATCGTCGAGCGGCGCGAGCGTCCGCAGGTCGATCACCTCGACCTGCAGGCCGTCCTCCCGCTCCAACTGCGCCGCGGCATCGAGCGCCTTGTGCACCGTCGCGGCGTACGTGATGATCGACAAATCCGTACCCTCCCGCGCGATGCGCGCCCGGCCGATGGGCACCACGTGGTCACCCGCCGGCATCACGCCCTTGATCCGGCGGTAAAGGTACTTGTGCTCGAAGAAGAGCACGCAGTCGTCGTCGCGGATCGCCGCCTTCATGAGGCCCTTCGCATCTTCTGCCGTGCTCGGGTAGACCACCTTGAGCCCCGGCGTGTGGATGAAGCCGGCTTCCGGGTTCTGCGAATGGAACGGCCCCCCGCGCACGTACCCGCCGCTCGGCCCGCGGACCACCATCGGCGTGGGCAGGAACGCGCGGTAGCGCGCCGTGGCGACGTAGTTCGTGAGCATGTCGTACGCGTTGGCGATGAAGTCGATGAACTGCATCTCGACGACGGGCCGCATGCCCATGTGTGCCGCGCCGGCGGCGGCGCCCACGATGCCGATCTCGGAGATCGGGCTGTCGATCACCCGGGAGTCGCCGTACTTCGCGTGCAGGCCGTCGGTCACCTTGAATGCACCGCCGTACGCGCCGATGTCCTCGCCCAGCATGAAGACATTCGGATCCCGTTCCATCTCCTCGAACAGCGCCTCGCGAATGGCCTCGAGATACGTGATCTCGGCCATCAGACGTCTCCGCTCGTGTCGTACGTGCCCCAGCCTTCAGGACGTTCGTGCGCGGCCACCGCGGCGCCGACGCCCTCGCGAAACCAGAGAGGCTGCCCGCACGGCGGATCGGCGTAGATGCCCACCAGCGCATCGAGCGGCTCCGGAAAGCCCGACGCGTCGGCCTGGTCGGTGGCGTCGTCGATCTCGCGCTGCACGCGCGCGTCGATCGTCGCGAGCGTCTCGGGCGTCACGCCTTCGCTCCGCAGCCGCGCGACGTGCCGGTCGATGGGATCGTTTTCGCGCGCCCACCGCTCGCCTTCGCCCGCGGGCACGTACGACTGGTTGTCGTGCTCGGCGTGGCCCTTCCGCCGGTAGGTCATCAACTCGACGATGGACGTCCCCTCGCCGCGCCGCGCGCGGTCGACCGCGCGCTTCGTCGCCGCGTACGTGGCCACGACATCGTTGCCGTCGGCCGTCTCGGCGGGAATGCCGTAGCCGATGCCCTTGTCGGCGAACTGGCGCACGAGGCTCTGCTTCGACGTCGGCGTGGAGTAGGCGTAGCCGTTGTTCTCGATCACCACGACCAGCGGACAGCGCTGCACCGCCGCGAAGTTGATCCCTTCATGGAAGGCACCGGTGGACGTCGCCCCATCGCCCACGTAGACGAGCCCCACACGATCCTCGCCGCGCAGCTTGAACGTGAGCGTCACGCCCGCCATCACCGGCACCATGTCACCCAGCGGCGAGATCTGCCCGATGAACCCGCGTTCGACGTCACCGAAGTGGATGTTCAGCTCGCGCCCGCGCGTGGGCGAATCACCCTTCGCCATGTACTGCTTGAGGATCTCGACAGGCGTGGCACCCTTCACCAGCATCGAGCCGAGGTTCCGGATGAGCGGCGACAGGATGTCGCCCGACCGGAGCGCATACGCGCTGCCTACGGCGTCCGCCTCCTGGCCCAGGGAGCGGAACAGGCCGCCGACGACCTTCGTCTGCCGGTACAGGTTCACGAGCCGCTCCTCGAGCGAGCGCGTGAGGCGCATCCAGTGGTAGAGCTCGAGCCGCTGGGCGGGGGTGAGCGCGGTGTCGGGCACCGCGTCCGCCGCGTGCGTATCGGCCTGCCGTGCCACCGTGCGGACCCCGCCCCGCGACGTGCGCGGGGGCGCCACTAGTATGCCGCTTCGAGCGTGTGGGATGGATCTTCGGCGCGGTGCACGGCGACGAAGAACTTCTTCACGTTGCGGTCCATGCGGCTCTCCCCCATCTGGTCCGTGACGACCTCGATGAAGGTGTAGTGGCCGCCCTCGGCGCGCACGGTGAGCTTCATCGTTCCGAGCGTTCCGGACAGCTGCCGCGTCCGCGCCGTAGTGGCGCCGGCCGTGAGGCCGAGCGTGGCGAAGAAGCGGTCCGCGACGACGAGCACGTCGGCGGGAGGCATATGGCTGCGAAAGAAATGGCGCATGATCTTACGGTTTCCCGCTCCGCTCGGGGAGCACGTCCTGCATCCATTCGGTCTTCTCGAGCGGCCGGGATGGATCGCTGTGGAACTGAATGCCGACGGCCCACTGCTCGGCGCTCACGTAGTTGAGCTTCGCCGTGTAGGTGCCCACCTGCGGCGCCTTGGTGAAGCCGTCGTAGGTGCGCGGGCCACCGTTGACGCCGGTGTTCGCGAAGATGCGGCCTTCGCCCGTCTCGACGGGCTGGCCGGTCTTCCGGTCCGTCACCTTGATCGTGTAGATGATGTCCTCCCGAGCGTGCGGCGGAATGGGGTCCGAGGTGATGACGAACTTGTAGTTCTCCGTGCCCTGCCGGAGCTCCAGCTGGTGATCGCCCGCGCCGCACGACGCCACCGCGGTCAGCGCGAAGGCGAGCGCGCCGGCAGCGAGGCGTCGGGCGGCGTGGACCGGCATCACGACTGGTAGTACTCCAGGCCGAGGTGGGTGATCTGCTCCTCGCCCATGAGGTGCCGGAGCGTGTTCTTCAGCTTGGTCTGCTGGATGAACAGGTCGTGCTCCGGCTGGAGGCCGGGCGCGGCCATGGGGCTCTTGTAGTAGAACGACAGCCATTCCTGGATGCCCTTCAGGCCGGCGCGCTGCGCGAAGTCGCTGAACAGCGCGAGGTCGAGCACGAGCGGCGCGGCCAGGATGGAGTCGCGGCAGAGGAAGTTGACCTTGATCTGCATCGGGTAGCCCATCCACCCGACGATGTCGATGTTGTCCCAGCCTTCCTTGTTGTCGCCGCGCGGCGGGTAGTAGTTGATGCGCACGACGTGCGAGAAGTCCTTGTACAGCTCGGGATACTTCTCGGGCTGGAGGATGGTGTGCAGCACCGACAGCTTCGACTCCTCCTTCGTCTTGAACGACGCGGGATCGTCAAGCACCTCGCCGTCGCGGTTGCCGAGGATGTTGGTGGAGTACCAGCCCGCGAGGCCGAGCATGCGCGCCTTGATGCCGGGCGCGATGATGGTCTTCATCCAGGTCTGGCCCGTCTTGAAGTCCTTGCCGGAGATCGGCACGCCCTTGTCATTGGCGAGCTGCACGAGCGCCGGGATATCCACGCAGAGGTTCGGCGCGCCGTTGCAGAAGGGGACGCCCTCCATGAGGGCCGCGTAGGCGTAGAGCATCGACGGGGCGATCACCTCGTCGTTGTTCTCCATCGCCTTCTCGAACTGCTCCAGCGTGGCGTGCTGCGGCCCGGGCCTGATGAAGATCTCGGTGGACGCGCACCACACGATGACGAGGCGGTCGCAGCCGTTTTTCGCCTTGAAGTCGCGCATGTCCTGGCGCAGCTGCTCGGCGAGGTCGCGCTTGGTCTTGCCCTTCTTCACGTTCGGGCCGTTGAGGCGCGTGACGTAGTGGTTGTCGAACACGGCCGGCATCGGCTTGATGGCCGTGAGGAAGTCCTTGATCGGCTCGAGGTGCTTGTCTTCGAGCACGCCAGCCTTCTTCGCGGCTGCGTAGGCATCATCGGGAATGGGATCCCACGCGCCGAAGACGATGTCCTTGAGGTCGGCGAGGGGGACGAAGTCCTTGATCAGCGGCGACCGGTTCTCGGTGCGCTTGCCGAGGCGGATGGTCGCCATCTGGGTGAGCGAGCCGATCGGGCTGCTGTTGCCACGGCGGATGTTCTCCACGCCGGCCATGAACGTGGTCGCGACGGCGCCGAGGCCGGGCGTGATGATGCCGAGCTTTCCTTTCGCGGGGCGGGGCGCCGAGGGCGCGCCAGAAGTCGAACCTTGCACTGAATCTCCTTTTAGACGAGGGCGCGGCGGGCGTCGGTCGGCACGGCATCCGGCGTGGTGCTGGTGTCCGTGCGTACCTCGGCGGCATCCGCTCGCGTGGTGGCGTTGTACACGTAGGCCACGCGCTGGATCACGGTGATCCAGGCCGTAACGGTCAGAATGACGATGATGATGGCGAGGGGCCATCCATTGAAGAACAATCCGAACAGCGCCTGCGGTGCCGCCATGAGGACCACGCGCTCGGGTCGCTGGAGCATGCCCACCTTGGCATCGAGCCCGAGTGCCTCCGCCCGCGCCCGCGTGTACGACGTGAGGAACGCGCCCAGCAATCCCAGCAGCGCCGTGATCATGAGCGGCACGCTGTGGTGCACCGCGCTGGTGGCGTAGAACACCGCCAGGCCGCCGAGGACGACCCCGTCGGCCAGGCGGTCGAGCGTGGAGTCGAGGAACGCCCCGAAAGTCGAGCTCCGGTTCGACCGGCGGGCCACGGTACCGTCGAGCACATCGAACAGCGCCGTGATCGAGAGGAACCATCCCCCCGTCTTGATATGCCCCGTCGCGTAGATGATGCCCCCGATGACGGTGCATACCGTCCCGAACACGGTAATCGAGTTCGGATGGACGCGTCGCTCGACCAGCCAGTCTGCCACTGGATCGATCAGCCGGAGGTAGCCGTTTTTGATCCAGTCGGGCAGAAGCGTCATGCGACTCCGAGGCGCACAGAGGTCCCGCGGCCTGCCATGCGCGCAGCGGTGACGAGTGGCGAAAAAGCGAACGGGCCGGAGTGTGTGCTCCGGCCCGGAAAGGTATTCAGCGTCACCACGCGGAGCAACCAGTCGCGTGGTGCCGCGGGGTACCCCGGATCAGGGAACGCTCCACACGTAAAGGCCGGTGAGCGTCACGTCGCGACTCTGGTACGTGCGCGAGCCATCCACCGTCACCGCCTTGAACGTGACCTTCGTGCCGTTGGTCATGCCCTGCACCGGCACCTTCTCGACGGTGTTCGCCGGCACCTGCCGGAGGAACAGTTCGCTGCTGCCCATCGCGGTCGCGTAGACGTTCACGGCCTGGCTCAGGTTGTTCGTGACCTGCACGGACATGTCCGTCGCCGTCGTGGGCGCGGTGCGCACCTCGACCTGACGTCCGCCGCAGGCCGTGGCCGTGGCGAGCGCGAGGGCCAGCAGCGCGGCTCGTGGGGAAGCTCTCATGAACCACTCCTCATGGTGATCGGTCGGTACGCCCTGTCGCGAGCGCTGGCTGCAAGACACGTGCGTGCTGCAGCGCCTGAGCCAACGTTACTCGTAGAGTCGGAACGGCGCCACTTTGCGTTGCCAGTCGGCGACGGCGGACGCGTCGCGCGCCACCACGACGTCCGGGTCCTCCCCGCGCATGAGGGCCTCGCGCATGGCGGGCCGGCCGAATCGCTCGTCGAACGCGTGTGCCCGCACCACGAGCGACTCCGGATTCACCCGCGCCACCGCCCACAGCAACGCGGCGCCCGTGCGGCCCGCATGGTACGCATCCCGATCCGTGACCACCACGCGCACCCCGTGGACGAGCGTGCCACCGAACTTGCCGTCCGTCGGATGATCGGGAGTGAAGTCGCCGCGCTCGAACCGCACGCCGGGCAGCCCGCGACCGTTCAGCAACGCCAGCACGCCGTCCGCATTCAGCCACGGCGCGCCGAGGCGTTGAAACGCGTCCGGAGTTCCTCGGCCGACACTGAGGTTGCTTCCCTCGAACGCCACGAGCGCCGGATACACGATGGCGCTGGCGAGCGTGGGCAGGTTGGGCGACGGGCGGACCCAGGGCAGTCCGGTCTCGTCGAACCACTGTGCGCGGCGCCAGTTTGCCGCGGGCACCACGTGCAGGTCGGCGCCGATTCCGAGCGTCGCGTTGAAGAAGCGTGCGAGCTCGGCCATCGTGAGCCCGTGGCGCAGTGGCGCCGGATAGAGCGCATACGCGAGCGCGGGCCGTCCCGGGGCGCTTTCGTTCGCGTTGGCGAGCGACGGGTCCAGCAGCGGGCCGTCCACGTGCGCACCGGTGAGCGGGTTCGGACGGTCGAGCACCACGATCGCAAGGTGATTGCGCGCCGCTGCGCGCATGGCGTACACTACCGAGCCAACGTACGTCCAGGTCCGCGTGCCGATGTCCTGCAGGTCGACGACGAGCACGTCGATGCCGCGCAGCGTGCTGTCGGGAGGCGCAATCGCCGTCGAGGTATACAGGGAATGGACTGCAAGACCACTCCGCGCGTCGACGCCGCTGGCGAGGTTCTCGCGATCCTCGGTCCCGCGGATGCCATGCTCGGGCGAGAACAGCGTGACGAGGGACACTCCCGCGGCCCGGGCGCCGTCGCCGCGCAGGCGCTCGATGTCGGACACGCCGTGCTCGTCGACCCCGGTCTGATTCGTGAGGAGGCCCACACGTCGTCCGCGCACCAGGCCAATGCTGTCCGAGAGCAGCACGCTGATTCCCGGCCGCATGTTCGCGCCGTGCGCCATGGACACCTCGCCGGTGCTGCCGCCGGCACCCTGACCCGGCTGCGCACATGCCAGCGTCGTCGCCGTCACACACGCGATGACGAATCCCATTCCCCAAGCCCCTCGACCGCGTTCATGCATCATTCCCCTCCTCGTCTGACGTCCGTCCTCGCGGCGCTCGTGGTCCTCGCCGCGCCCGCCGGCGTCGCGGCTCAGTCGCGCGCCAACGCCGCGAGCATGCACGGAAAGGACCGTGCGAGCAGCCCGCCCACAAGCGCGCAGCGCCGGGCGCTCCGCGATTCCCTGCAGGTGATCCTCGATCGCGCCGTGGCCGATAGCGCGTTCCCGGGCGCGGTGGCCGTCATCGGCTCGCACACCGGCCCGCTCGTCACCGTCACCGCCGGCCGCCAGGATTGGGGCTCGGAGTACAAGACGACGATCTCCACGCTCTGGGACCTCGCGTCGCTCACGAAGGTGGTGGGCACCACGTCGGCCATGATGCAGCTGGTGGAAGCCGGCAAGGTCGACCTCGACGCGCCCGTGCAGCGCTACCTCCCCGAGTGGACCGGTCCGAACAAGGAGAAGGTGACCGTGCGGCACCTCCTCACGCATCAGAGTGGCCTGCCCGCCTTCAAGGAGTACTTCCGGCTGAACATGTCGCCGGACTCCACCCTCAAGCTGTTCTTCGCCACACCGCTCGATACGCTGCCCGGCGTCCGCATGGTGTACAGCGACATCGGGGCGATCCTGCTCGGCAAGATCGTGGAGCGCGTGAGCGGCGAGTCGCTCGACAAGTACGATGTGCGCCATGTATTCGCGCCGCTCGGCATGACCGACACGTACTACAGGCCGCCGCGCGCCGAGCGGTATCGCACCGCGCCCACGGAGATCGACCCGTGGCGGCGCCGTCACCTGGTGGGCGAAGTGCACGACGAGAACGCCTTCGCGCTGGGCCGGGTGTCGGGACATGCGGGGCTGTTCAGCACCGCGCGCGACCTCGAGAAGCTCGCCGGCGCCTACCTCAACGGCGGGGCGTTCGGCCGGGGACGACTCGCCTCGGCGGCCACCATCAAGCTGTTCACGACGGTCAACGACTCCACGTTCTCCAGCCGCGCGATCGGCTGGGATACGCCGAGTGAGAACAGTTCCGCCGGCCACTTCATCACGCGGCCGGCGTTCGGGCACACCGGCTTCACCGGCACCTCCATCTGGATCGCGCCACAGTACGACCTGTACATCATCCTGCTGTCGGCGCGCGTGAACCCGACGCGCGCGCATAACAGGATCGGTCCCGTGCGCGTCGCCGTCGCCGACGCCGTCATGCGTGCGCTGCAGCCGCAGGTAGTCGCCGCCATCGAGGCGCGTGCGGGCGCCCCGTCCTCCTCTCCCCCGGACCGCAAATGAATCTCAGCGCAGTCGACTGGGCCATCGTCGTCGGGTACTTCGCGCTCTCGATGGGGATCGGCCTCTTCTTCACGAAGAAGGGCGGCGAGAACATCGAGGAGTACTTCCTCTCCGGCCGCAACGTGAGCTGGTGGCTGGCCGGCGCGAGCATGGTGGCCACGACGTTCGCCGCGGATACGCCGCTGGTCGTCACGGGCCTCGTCTTCTCCAATGGCGTCGCGGGCAACTGGCTGTGGTGGAACATGCTGATGAGCGGCATGCTCACGGTGTTCTTCTTCGCGCGCCTCTGGCGCCGCGCCGGCGTCATGACCGACGTGGAGTTCGCGGAGCTGCGCTACAGTGGCAAGCCCGCCGCGGCTCTCCGCGGCTTCCGCGCCCTCTACCTCGCCATCCCGATCAACCTGATCATTCTCGGCTGGGTGACCAAGGCGATGATCAAGATCCTCACGATCTCCCTCGGCCTGCATCCTGTGAGCGTGCTCGGGATGAGTGTCTCCGGCGAGGTGATCGCGGTGGGGATCTGCTTCATCATCACGGTCGCGTATTCCACGGGCGCGGGGATGTGGGCCGTCCTCTGGACCGACCTCGTGCAGTTCGTGATCAAGATGAGCGCCGTGATCATCCTCGCCGTGTATGCGGTGCGCGCCGTGGGCGGCATGGACAAGCTCAAGACCGGCCTCGTCGCACACTACGGCAGCTCGGACGCGGCGATCTCGGTGCTGCCCGTGCAGTGGACCTCGCACGGCGTCATGGGCTACACGTGGATGCCCCTGATGACGCTGCTCGTCTTCCTGTCGGTGAACTGGTGGGCGGCGTGGTATCCCGGTGCAGAGCCCGGCGGCGGCGGCTACGTCGCGCAACGCATCTTCTCGTCGAAGACGGAGAAGGACGGCGTGCTCGCGACGCTCTTCTTCAACGTGGCGCACTACGCCATCCGCCCGTGGCCGTGGATCATCACCGGCCTCGCGACGGTCCTCCTCTATCCGGGCGGCATCGGCCCGGCACACGATCACGAAGCGGCCTACGTGCAGGCGTACGTCGACCTGCTGCCGACCCCGTGGCGCGGCTTCATGATGGCGGGCTTCGCCGCGGCGTACATGTCCACGGTGGGCACGCAGCTCAACTGGGGCGCCTCGTACCTCGTGAACGACTTCTACCGGCGCTTCGTGAACAAGTCCGCGTCCGACAAGCATTACGTGACGGTGTCGCGGTGGGCCACCGTGTTCCTCTTCCTCGCGTCGATCTTCGTCACGTGGCAGCTGGATACGATCGCGAGCGCCTGGAAGCTCCTGCTCGCCCTCGGTTCGGGCACCGGCGCGGTGCTCATCCTGCGCTGGTACTGGTGGCGCATCAACGCGTGGAGCGAGATCAGCGCGATGATCGCCTCCTTCGTGGTGTCCCTCATTGCCCTGACCATGGTGGAGGCACGGATGCCGAAGGACAGTCCGCTCGTGCAGACCTACGTCATGCTCATCACGGTGTCGATCAGCACCGTGGTGTGGCTCACGGTCACGTTCCTCACACCGCCGGAGACGGACGCCAAGCTGGATTCGTTCTACCAGCGCGTACGGCCCGGCGGTCCGGGCTGGCGTCGCGTCGCCGAGCGGCTCGGCTACGGGGGCGAGACGATTCCTGGCGGGGCGCTCGCGTGGACGAACTGGCTGGCCGGCATCATCGCGGTGTACGCGAGCCTGTTCGGCATCGGGAAGCTGATCTTCGGCGAGACCAAAACGGGCGTGATCATGCTCGTCGTGTCCGCGCTGGCCTTTGCGTGGATCGCGCGCGCCTTCCGCGAGGAGGACGCCGGCCCGCGCGCCCAGCGCGACGTGATCCGGGTCGCGGCAGACTGATCGCGGGGATGGGTCCGGTTCCGTCGGGAACCGGGCCCGGCCCGCGGGTACTCGTGTGGTGTCGCTGTTGTCCGTCCGGCACGCAGTGCACGAAGGGACGGGCGGTCATTTTGGCTTGAACGTCCGCAGTCTGCGGGGTATATTCACTGGAGTTGTGGTTGGACCGCGCGGCGCCTGCATGGCCTGCGCCTTACCGAGGAGGAACTGTGAGCACGACCAGTCAGCCCGATGTCCTGATGACCGTCACGCCGGTCGCCGGCGAAGAGGTCAAGAAGTTCATGGCGCAGGAGGGCGTGGATCCCGCCATCGGCGGCCTACGCGTGAGCGTGCAGCCCGGCGGCTGCAGCGGCTTCAAGTACGGCCTCCTCATCGAGGATGCCGCCGCGGAGGACGACCTCGTCGTCGACCAGGGTGCGTACCGGGTCTTCGTGGATCCGTTCTCGGCACAGTATATCAGTGGCGTGATCATCGACTACACGTCATCCATGCAGGGCTCCGGCTTTACTTTCAAGAATCCGAACGCCACCGGCGGCTGCGGTTGCGGCAGTTCCTTCTCGGCATAACACCCCGGTCCACATGATCGATCCGGTCCCTGGCGCCCATGCGGACGTCGGCACCGGACACGCGGCCCGCGATCGCACTGCGATTGGCGGGCCTTCGCGTGTCCCCGCCCAAGTCGCCGCGCTCGAGCGCATCCCCACCGTCGTCGTCAACGACCATGACGACATCGCCCGCATCGTCGCCGGACGCATCGCCGAGCTGATCACGCAGAAACGGGCGGCAGGACAGCCCGTCGTGCTCGGCCTCGCCACGGGATCCACCCCCATCGGCGTCTACCGTGAGCTGATCCGCCGCCATCGCGACGAAGGGCTGAGCTTCGCCAACGTCGTGACGTTCAATCTCGACGAGTACTACCCGATGGCGCCGGACAACATTCATTCGTATCACCGCTTCATGTGGGAGAACCTGTTCGCCCACGTGGACATCCCGGCGGCGAACGTCCACGTCCCGCGGGGCGACGTGCCGCGCAGTGAGGTGGAGGCCGAGTGCGCGCGATACGAAGCCGCCATCGCGGAGGCGGGCGGCGTGGACTTCCAGATTCTCGGCATCGGCAAGACCGGCCACATCGGCTTCAACGAACCGGGATCCGGGGCATCCAGCCGCACGCGACTCGTCCACCTCGATGCCGTCACGCGCCGCGATGCGGCGGCCGACTTCTTCGGTGAGGAATTCGTGCCGCGCGAAGCCGTGACGATGGGCGTCGCCACCATCCTCGACGCGCGCGAGATCGCGCTGCTCGCCACCGGCGAGCACAAGTCGCGCATCATCCAGCGCTCGGTGGAGGGCGAGATCAACCTCCAGATCGCCGCCACGTTCCTGCAGCGCCATGCGAACACCACGTTCTACGTGGATGCCGCGGCCGGCGCGGACCTCACGCGCATCGCGACGCCGTGGCTGCTCGACGAAGTCGAGTGGACCGACGCGCTCAAGCTGCGCGCGGTGGTGTGGCTGTCGCAGCAGACGCAGCATGCGATCCTCAAGCTCACGCAGCGCGACTATACGGAGCACGGCATGTCGTCGCTGGTGGCGCGGTCCGGCTCGCCGGGCGCCGTGAACGGCGAGGTCTTCAACGAGCTGGGCGCGAAGATCCGCGGCAAGAGCAAGCTGCCCAGGGGACGACGGACGATCTGCTTCTCGCCGCATCCCGACGACGACGTCATCTCGATGGGCGGCATCCTGCGCAAGTTCGTGGAGAACGGCAACGAGATGCTCGTTGCGTACATGACGAGCGGCAACATCGCCGTGTTCGACCACGATGTCCGCCGCTACGTGGACTTCCTGCGCCGGCTCGAGCAGGACCGCGGCCTGGGGCGGCGGGCGATCGACACCCTCGCGGACCGCGTGAACGCCTTCCTCGAAACGAAGCGGCCCGGCGACGTGGACATCGACGAGGTGCAGGACATCAAGCGCATCATTCGCGAGAGCGAGGCCGTGGCGGGCGTCGAGGTGATGGGGCTCACGCGCAGCAATACCCGTTTCCTCAACCTGCCGTTCTACCAGACCGGCCAGGTGCGCAAGGATCCCATCGGCCCGGCGGACATCGCGATCGTGCGCGACCTGATGCAGGAGTTCCGTCCGGAGATCATCTTCGTCGCGGGAGACCTGTCGGACCCGCACGGCACGCACCGGATGTGCAAGGAAGCCATCGACGGCGCCCTGCGCGAACTCGACATCCCGCGTCCCGAGGTGTGGCTGTATCGCGGCGCGTGGCAGGAGTGGAGCGTCACGGAAGCCACGTGGCTCGTCCCGATGTCGCAGGAGGAACTCCGCCTCAAGATCCAGGCGATCTTCAAGCACCAGTCGCAGAAGGACTCGGCGCCGTTTCCCGGCCAGGACGACCGCGAGTTCTGGCAGCGCGTCGATGCACGCAACAAGGACACGGCGGCGCTGCTCGACCGGCTGGGACTCGCCGAGTACTTCGCCATGGAAGCCTACGTCGTCGAACAGGAGTAGCCCGTGACGCGCTTCACCACGCTGGACGCCATCGTCCTCGTCGCCTACCTCGCGGGCACCACGAGCCTCGGCCTGTACGTCGGACGGAAGCAGAAGGACGCAAAGGACTACTTCGTCGCCGACGGCGCGATCCCGTGGTGGGCCGTGATGTTCTCGATCGTGGCGAGCGAGACGAGCGCGCTCACCTTCATCAGCATCCCGGGACTCGCGTACGGTGCGACCACCGGCACCGGCGACCTCGGCTTCCTCGAAGTCGTGGCGGGCTACATCATCGGGCGCTTCGTCGTCGCCGGAGTGTTGCTGCCGCGCTATTTCGCGGGCAACCTCGTGACGGCCTACGCGCTGCTCGAAACGCGGTTCGGGCTCACGACGCGACGCTTTACCTCGATCGTGTTCATGATCACGCGCGCGGTGGCCGACTCCGTCCGCGTCTTCGCGACGGCCATTCCCGTGGCGCTGATCATCGCCCCCTCCATGACCAACCAGAAGTACGTCATGCCGACGGCCGTGCTGATTCTCGGCCTGCTCACCGTGCTCTACACGTACAAGGGCGGGATGAAGGCGGTGGTGTGGACCGAGCTCGTGCAGGCCAGCATCTACATCAGCGGCGCCATCGCGGCCATCCTCATCCTCGGCCACCTCGTGCCGGGCGGCTGGTCGGCCATCTGGAGCACCGCAGGTGCGGCGCACAAGACGCGCGTGCTCGACTTCACGCTCACGCTCTCGAAGCCGCACACCGTGTGGGCCGGCCTCATCGGCGGCGCGTTCCTCGCCATGGCCTCACACGGCACGGACCAGCTCATCGTGCAGCGCCTGATGTCCTCGCGCTCACTCCGCGATGCGCAGAAGGCGATCATCGGCTCGGGGTTCGTCGTGTTCGTGCAGTTCTTCCTCTTCCTCACCATCGGCCTGGGGCTCTGGGCGTTCTACCATGCCCGGATCTTCCCCACCACCGACCTCATCTTCCCCACGTTCATCCTGGAGCACATGCCGCCGGGCCTCGTGGGGCTGATCGTCGCCGCCATCGTCGCGGCGACCATGAGCACGCACTCCGGCGCGATCAATTCGCTGGCCGGCGCCACCACGCTCGACATCTACCTGCCCATCACGAAGCGCTCCGTGGACGATCCGCAGACGCTGCGCATGGGCCGCTTCTTCGCGCTGGGCTGGGGCCTCGTCCTGACCCTGGGTGCGCTGCTCTTTCCCCAGGATACCAAGACGCCGGTCGTCGTCGTCGCGCTGAGCATCGCCTCGTTCACGTCGGGCGGGCTCCTCGGCGGCTTCTTCCTCGGCATCTACTGGCGCCGCGCCATCCAGCGTGACGCCATCCTCGGCATGTCGATCGCCATCGCGACCATGGCCTTCATCGTCTTTGCCAAGCCCATCTCGGCTGCCTATCCTTCGCTCGCGCCCACGCTCGCGCCGTTCAGCAACATCGCGTGGCCGTGGTACGTCCTCATCGGCACCTCCCTCACCATGGTCGTCGGCATCCTCTCCTCCTTCACGCATCCCATGCCGCCACGCCAGCCGGTGACGGCATGACGTACATCGTCGCCGGCGTCGATGGCGGCGGCACCAAGACGCGCGTCCTCATCGCGGACGAGCGCGGCACCCAGCTCGCGGAAGTCGTGGGCCCCGGCAGCGCCGTGCGCCCCGGACAGGCGGAGCACTCCGCGGAGGTGATCGCCGCGGCGCTCGCGGACGCACTCGCGTCGTGCGAAATGACCCACGTGGTGCCCAAGGTGCTGTGTGTGGGAGTCGCCGGCGCCGCGCGCGAGCCGGAGCGACAGGAACTGTGGCAGGCACTCGCCGGCCGAGACCTGGCGGAAGAAGTCGTGATCCATCCCGACTACGCCATCGCGCTCGACGATGCGTTCGGCGAGGGACCCGGCGTGCTGCTGATCTCCGGCACCGGCTCGGCAGCGTTCGGGCGGAGTCCGTCGGGCAACACGGCGCGGTGCGGTGGGTGGGGTCCTGTGTTTGGCGACGAAGGCAGCGGCGCGTGGATCGGGCGACGCGCCCTGAGCGTCGTGACCGCTTCGGCGGACGGACGCGAGCCGGAGACCGCGCTCGTGGGCGCGATCCTCACGGCCGCACAGGTGAACGAGCCGCAGGAGCTCATCGCGTGGGCCGCGCAGGCGACCCCCGCCCTCTTCGCGTCCCTCGCACCCGTGGTGTCGAGCGTGGCCGACGCCGGCGACCTTCGCGCAAACGCGATTCTCTCGCTCGCGGTGGAGGAGCTGGTGCTGCACGTGCGCACCCTCGCGCGCTCGCTCTTTGGCGACGAACGCGCCGCGACGCCCGTCGCATTCACGGGCGGCATGCTCACGCGCGGCACCACCCTGCGCAAGCGTCTCGAGCAGCGGCTGCGGAGCGCCGTACCCGGCGCGCAGGTCCAGACGGGCGACGTGCACCCGGCACGAGGGGCGGTGCGCGGCGCCCTGCGCTATCTCGGAGAGTCCATCCCGGGCTGAGGCCCGGACTTCGTCCGGTGGCTGACGGATGGCAATGCGCCTTACGGGCGTCCTTCCCGCGTTCATTCGTGGCGGTGCTCGTTGAAGCTCATTTCGCAAACGTGAAGCGCGTGCGACCACCGCTTACGCTGGCGTCGGCACACGCGCTGGCCCCACACGTCCACGGTTCACGGCGTCGCTCACCTCGCGCTGTGCCTCCGCTAAGCGCGCGGCGTGGGCGCCGAGTTCGCGCGCCGCGTCGAGCAGTGTGGTGAGCGGTGCGAGGTCGCTGGCGGCTGCATGCAGCCGCAGCAAGTCGATGCGCACGCCCTCGAGCGCAGCGACGGCGCGCGCGAGCTGTGTTCGGGCATCGTCGCGGCGCGACGCGAGGTCCGTTGCATCGGTTGCGTGTTGCGGCAACACGTCGAGCGACTCGATCTCCTTGCGCGCCGCCTCGGCGCGCTCACGCAACGAGGCAACCACGGACGGCAGGGCGCCCAGTTGCGCGCGATAGGCAGCCGGCAACGCCGCGAAGAGATCGGCGGCCGCGATGTCCAGCGCAAGCTCCGTCGCCTGGAAGGCGCCGATGCCGGTCGGACGTGATCGCTCCGGTGCGCCGAGGTGCCGCGCGAGGAAGGCGCCGAACCGGCTTTGCCAGAGGCGCTCGCGGATGCTGACGTCATTCCGCAGGAACAGGCGCACGCGTTCCGGAAGGATCGGCACGTGCATCAGCTTCGCGGTGACGAGCAGCCCGACCGTTGCGATGAACGCCGCGAACTGACCCCCGAGCACCAGGCCGAAGGGTACGAGGATATGTCGCTTCTCGAGCGTGAGGGACACCAGCGGCATGCCGAAGGTCAGCGCCAGCCAGAGCGACGTCGTCCCCCTCGTCGCAGCGCGGAGCGCGGCCGCGCCGCGGCCGGCGATCGGCTCGTGCTCGGCCCCGTCCGCGTCCCGTCGCTCGCGTCGCGCGACGTCGAGCGCGCCGCGGAGGTCGGCGAGCATATAGCCCGTTCGAAACAGCCGCCGTGCCTGACCCGCGTGAAACGCGACGACCGCGCCCAGCGGCGCCGTCGCGAGCGCCGTCCACATCACCATGTCCAGCAGGCTCGCGAGGTGGTGATAGTTGACGAAGTTGCCCAGGTCGCTCAGGAACGGTATCACCGTGAAGCCGGACCAGACGGCGTACGCGATCGTGGCGGGATTGCGGGCCGTGAGCCAGGCGCGCAGTGCCGCTGACAACTGCGGTCGGTCATCCGACTCCGGCGCGAGCGCCGCCGCCATCGCCTCGCCACTCGCGAAGCGCTCGGCCGGGTCCTTCGCGAGGCAGCGATGAATGGCGCGCACGAGCAGGTGCGGCGTTCCCGGTGCGATCTCGTGCAGGGGGCGCGGCGCTTCAGCCACCTGCTGCACAAGCAGCGCGGGAACGTTCGTGGCCTCGAACGGCAGCCGCCCACTCGCGGCGAGATATCCCACGATCCCGAGCGCATACAGGTCGCTGCGTCCGTCCAGGGTCTCGTTCATCGCCTGCTCCGGGCTCATGAACTGCGCCGTCCCCATCACCTTTCCCGGAATCGGGGTCGCACTCGCCAGGCCCACGCGTGCGATGCCGAAGTCGGACACGAGCGCACGTCCGGAGCCCTCCTCGAGGAGGATGTTGTCGGGCTTCACGTCGCGGTGCACGACACCACGCACGTGCGCATACGCGAGCGCCCACGAGACTTCGCGCAGGATGCGCGTGACCTCGGCGGCCGGCAACGCCCCGCTTGACCGGAGTCGCTCACCGAGCGTCTCGCCGGCGACGTAGCTCATCACGAAGAACACGAAGCCCCCCGCTTCACCAACGCGGTGAATGGGCACGATGTGGGGATGCGAGAGGCCGGCCGCCGTCCGCGCCTCGCGCAGGAATCGCTCGCGCGCCTCGGGATCGGCTGCCAGCTGGGCGGGGAGAACCTTGATCGCGACATGACGATCCAGCTGGACGTCCCGCGCGAGGTACACCACGCCCATCCCGCCCCTGCCCAGCTCACGCTCGAGCGAGTATTCCCCGGCGAGCGCCTGCTGCAGGGCGACGAACTCCGTCGAAGGCATGCTCATGCTTCACCGTTCCACACGCGCCGAGAGAAGATCGCAACAACCGCCCGCGGCGCGGCGGGCGGCTGCGTTATCCAGCGCTACGCGTCGCGCTGGTGGTCCACCGCCGGCACGCGCAGCACGGAGCCCGCCAGCGCATCGGCCACGGGAGTATCGAGCGACGTCAGGGCGAAGACGCCCTCCCAGCGCGCCATCACGACGGTCGCCAGGCAGTTGCCCACGAGGTTGATCGACGTCCGCGCCATGTCCATGAGGGCATCCACGCCGAGGATCACCGCCACCCCCTGGAGCGGCAGCCCGAATTGCGCGAGGGCGCCCGACAGGATCACGAGCGAGGCGCGCGGAACCGCGGCGACGCCTTTGCTCGTGAGCATCAGCGTGAGCATCATCAGGATCTGCGCGGAGATCGGCATGTCGATGCCGGCGGCCTGCGCCACGAACACGGACGCGAGCGCCAGGTACAGCGTGCTGCCGTCGAGGTTGAACGAATAGCCGGTGGGGAGCACGAAGGACACGATGCGGCGCGGCACGCCGAGCTTCTCCATGTTCTGCAGTGCCAGCGGCAGCGCCGCCTCGGACGAGGCGGTGGTGAAGGCGATGAGCCAGGGCTCCTTCGTGGCCTGCCAGAAACGCCGGATCGGTACCTTGAACGCGATCGCGATGGGCAGTAGCACGAAGAGCACGAACACGATGAGCGCCCCGTACAGCGTCAGCACCAGCACGCCGAGGTTGCGCAGCACGCCGAGCCCGCTCTTGCCCACCGTCACGGCGATGGCGCCGCCGATGCCGAACGGCGCGAAGGCCATCACGATGCCGACGAACTTGAACATCACCTCGCTGAGGCTCTCGCAGAACGACAGCATCACCGCCTTCGACTGGCCCTGCACCTTCGACAGCGCCACCGCGAAGAGGATGGCGAAGAAGACGATCTGCAGCACCTCGTTCTTCGCGGCCGCGTCGAAGAAGCTCTGCGGCACGGTGTGCTCGATGACCCCCGTGAAGGTGGTGTGCGTCTGCGCGAGCTGCGCGCCGGTGTCCGCACTGGCGTCGGCGAGCTGCACGCCCCGCCCGGGCTTCACGATGTTCACCGCGAGGAGGCCCACCACCAGCGCCAGCGTCGTCACGAGCTCGAAGTACAGGATCGAGCGAAAGGCGAGCTTGCCCACGCGCTTCATGTCGTCGCCGTGTCCGGCGATACCCACCACCAGCGTGCCGAACAGCAGCGGCACGATCAGCGACTTGATCATGCGCAGGAACACCGACGACAGCACCTGGAGATCCGAGGCCTGGAAGCCCGACTGGTCGGCCGGATGGTCGGGGAACAAGTACCCCAACAGGACGCCCACGACCATCGACACCACGATCCACTGCGTCTGCGTGACACGGCGCAGGCCCGTTCGCGGCGGCGGCGGCGCCCCCACGGATGTTGCTCCAGCAGTCATCGGATCAGCGTGAGGGTTGTGTATCGTGTGCCGCGCGACGCAGGACCGAGTTGCGGTAGCCATAGGCCACGTAGATCGTCAGGCCGATCACCAGCCACCAGCCGAACCGCTCCCATGCCTGAGGAGGCAGGCCCTTCATGACGAAGAGACAAGCGGCCGCTCCGCCGAGGCACACGGGCCACACGAACGGGACGCGGAACGGACGCGGCCGGTCGGGCTCCGTGTGCCGCAGCACCAGCACACCCACGCATACGAGGGCGAAGGCGAACAGCGTCCCGATGTTCGTGAGGTCGTATGTCTCGCCCGCGTCGCCCACGAGGGCCCACACCGCGACGAACACGCCGGTGATGATGGTAGTGACGTAGGGCGTACGGTGCTTCTTGTCGATCTTCGCGGCCCATTGCGGCAGCAGGCCGTCGCGGGCCATCGCGTAGAAGATGCGCGGCTGTCCGTACTGGAACACCAGCAGCACCGCGGTCATCGAGAACACGGCGCCGAGCGCGACGAGCCACGCCGCGCCCTGCATGCCCGTGCTCTGCAGCGCGTACGCCAGCGGATCGGCGTGGAGGCTCGGGTCAAGCTCCTTGTAATTCACCATGCCGGTGAGCACCGCCCCGACCGCCACGTAGATCAGTGTACAGATAGCGAGGCCGCCCAGGATCCCGATCGGCAGGTTGCGCTGCGGATTCTTCGTCTCCTCGGCCGCCGTGGAGATGGCGTCGAACCCGATGTAGGCGAAGAACACGATCGCCGCGCCGTGATGGATGCCCGCGAATCCATTCGGAGCGAAGGGGTGGTAGTTCGCCGGGTTGATCTTGGTCACGCCGGCCCCGATGAAGAGCGCGAGCGCCAGCAGCTTCACCACCACCATGATGTTGTTGGCCCGCGCGCTCTCGCGCACGCCACGCAGCAGCACCCACGTGACCGCCATGACGATCGCGAACGCCGGTACGTTGATGAGGATCGGGATGCCGGCCACGCGTGGGGCCGAGGCGAGCAGCCCGTGCACGGTCGGGTCGGAGCTGAGCAACGCGGTGCGATAACCCGTGGTGAGCCAGACGGGAAGGTTGACCAGGCCCCCCGTGAGCGTCTTGAAGTAGTCGGCCCACGAGATGGCCACGGCGACGTTGCCGACCGCATACTCGAGGATGAGGTCCCAGCCGATGATCCAGGCGACGATCTCACCGAGCGTCGCATACGTGTACGCATACGCGCTGCCCGCCTGCGGAATCATCGACGCCAGCTCGGCGTAGCAGAGGGCGGCGAGCGCACACACGCCACCGAGGAGCAGGAACGAGAACACGAGCGCCGGCCCGGCGCCGCTCCGGATCACGTGTCCCGCGGCATCCGTCTGGCCGGCCGCAGCCGTCCCGATGGCGCCGAAGATCCCCGCGCCGATGACCGCGCCGATCGCGAGCATGATGAGGTCACCCGCGCCAAGGACTCGCTTGAGCCCGTTGGCGCTCTCCTCCATCACGGCGATCGGCTTGCGTGCGAAGAGCGAGTTCATTCGGATAGGGAAAATGTCATCCTGAGCGGAGCGAAGGATCCGCTTGTCATCCTGAGCGCAGCGAAGGATCTGCTTGTCGACCCAGCGAAGCAGATCCTTCGCTGCGCTCAGGATGACACGTGCTTCGCTCGGGCGGACAGAACGCTCAGATGAACAGCGGCGCGAGCACGAGCGTGATGGTGCTGAGCAGCTTGATGAGCACGTGCAGCGACGGGCCGGCCGTGTCCTTGAACGGATCGCCGACCGTATCGCCGACCACCGCCGCCTTGTGGGCCTCGGATCGCTTGCCGCCGTACGCACCCGTCTCGATGTACTTCTTCGCGTTGTCCCAGGCGCCGCCGCCGTTGTTCAGGAAACCGGCCATCAGGATACCCGTGATGGTCGCGACCATCAGGAGCGCCGCCACCGACTCGGCGCCCATGAACTCGCCGGCCCCGCCGAACCGCCTGAACAGCAGGCCAACGATGATCGGGAACAGGACCACGAGCGCCCCGGGCAACACCATCGCCTTGAGCGCGCCCACCGTCACGATGTCCACGCACGCCGCGTAGTCCGGCTCCTCGGTGCCCTGCATGATGCCCGGACGCTCCCGGAACTGCCGCCGCACTTCCGTGATCACCGACTGTGCCGCCTTGCGCACCGCCGATATCGCGAGCGACGAGAACCAGAACACCAGCATCGCGCCGAGCAGGCCGGCCACGAACACCACCGGCTTCGACAGGTCCACGTGCAGCGTCTGGCCCGTGAGGTTGCGCACCTCATCGAGGTACGCGGAGAACAGCAGGAACGCGGCGAGCGCCGCGGACCCGATCGCGTAGCCCTTCGTCAGCGCCTTGGTCGTGTTGCCCACGGAGTCGAGACGATCCGTCTTCTCGCGCACGGACTCAGGCTGCCGCGACATCTCGACGATGCCGCCGGCGTTGTCGGTGATTGGCCCGAACACGTCCATCGCCAGGATGTAGCCCGCGGTGCCGAGCATGCCCATCGTCGCCACGGCGGTACCGAACAACCCGCCGATAGCCACGCCCGCGTCGTTCACCAGGCCGCTCGTCTGGCCGAGCGAGTAGCTGGCGATGATCGCGATGCCGATCGTGATCACCGGGAGCACGGTGGACTCCATGCCCACGGCGAGACCCGCGATGATGTTCGTCGCCGGCCCCGTCTGGCTTGCGTCAGCGATGCTGAGCACGGGGCGGTAGCGGTATTCCGTGTAGTACTGCGTGATGAACACGAACGCGATCGACGTCGCGATGCCGATGACGCCGCACCAGAAGAAGTGCTTCCACGCGTCCGGCGCCGAGGCGACCTGGAGCAGCGTGCGGCTGGCGAAGAAGAACATCACCGTCACGAGCGCCGCGGTCACGTAGTAGCCGAAGTTGAGCGCCTTCATGGGATCGGCATCTTCCTTCGTCTTCACGACCATCACGCCGACGATGGAGCAGATCAACCCGAGCGCCATGATGACGAGCGGGAAGAGGATGCCGTTGATGCCGAAGGACTTGTAAAGCAG
>JBBRZK010000017.1:0-67812 GCA_038236775.1 Gemmatimonadales bacterium | reverse complement strand
CATCCCTCATCCCTCATCCCTCATCCCTCATCCCTCATCCCTCATCCCTCATCCCTCATCCCTCATCCCTCATCCCTCACCCCTCAGCGCTCACCCCTCAGCGCTCAGCGCTCAGCGCTCAGCCGTTAGCCGTTAGCCGTTAGCCGTTAGCCGTCAGCCGTTAGCCGTCAGCCGTCAGCCGTCAGCCGTCAGCCGTCAGCCGTCACAGTCGCGCGGCGGCGTCCACACGAGGCATCTTTCGCCGGTGACCTCCCTCCTGCCCCTCGCGCTCGCCTCCCCCTGGATCGCCACGCCGATCGTCACGCTCGTCCGCGCAAGGAATTCGCGGTCGCTCGATGCGGAGTCGGATGTCGTGCGCGACGACGCACCACTCGTTTCGCTCGTGGTACCGGCGCGCAACGAAGCGCACAACATCGAGCAATGCGTTCGCTCCGCGCTCGCGTCGGCCTATCCGCGCCTCGAGGTCATCGCCGTGGACGATCACTCCACGGATGCGACGGGCGACATCCTGCGCCACATCGCCAGGGAGGACGCGCGGCTGCACGTCGTCGTGCCGCGGCCGCTCCCGGCGGGCTGGTTCGGAAAGCAGTGGGCCTGCACCGCGGGCGCAGCGGCGAGCACGGGTGACATCATCGGCTTCCTCGATGCCGACACGCGGCAGGCGCCGGACCTCGTGCCGCGCGTCGTGCAGGCGATGGCGTCGCGCGACGCGGACCTGCTCACCGTCGCGGGCGCGCAGGAGCTCGGCTCCTTCTGGGAGAAGCTCGTCCAGCCGCAGGTGTTCGCCATCATGCTCGCACGCTACGGCGGCACGGAGACGGTGAATGCCTCGCCGCGTGCGGGCGACAAGATCGCGAACGGGCAGTGCATCTTCGTGCGGCGGCAGGCGTATCAGGACTCCGGCGGCCATGGCGCGGTGCGCGGCAAGGTGGCGGAGGACCTCGCGCTGGCGCAGCTCTACTTCCGCAGCGGACGTCGCACGGTGCTCATCCTCGGCCTCAATCAACTCTCCACGCGGATGTACACGTCGCTGCGCGAACTGATAGACGGCTGGGGGAAGAACATCTTTGCCGGCGGGCGCGACACCGTGCCGCTCGGCCGGATCGGACAGTGGCTCTTTCCGCTGCTGCTCCTGCTGCCGGCGCTGTCGGGCCTCGTGCCGCCGGTGCTGCTCGGGCTGTCGCTGGCCGGAGCGCTCGGACACGGCGTGCTCGTGTGGTCGGCGATCGCGACGGGCGCCAACCTCGCCTGGTGGCTGCTGGTGTACGCGCTGCTCCGGCTGTCGCCGCTGTACGCGGTGCTGCATCCGCTCGGCTCCGCGATGGTGCTCTACATCGCGCTGCGTTCCATCGTGCGCGGCAACCGCGTGCAGTGGAAGACGCGCGATTACGTGGCGGCGTGACGCGGCGCGTCCGCGCGCTCCTCTGCTGTCGCATGCAATAACACGATGCCGCTGGTGGGCGGGCACGCCGGTACGGTGTACGCGTGCCTACCCTCCGCCAGGCGGCTGCACTGCTGTCCGCCGCCAACTCACCCGACGGACGTCTCGCCCTGGCCGCGATGCTCGGCTTTGACGCCGATGCGGTGCCGCTCGACCGCGACTCGGCGGCGCGCCTCGGACTGCCGAATGACCTTGGCGATGTGCGCATCGTTCGCGGTCCGGGTGCGCTCCGCGCGCTGCTGATCGACTCGGCGGCCGACGTCGCGCTTCGCACGGTCCTCACCCGCGTCGCCGGCGCGCTCTCGGCGCGGACGTCGCACGTGCTGTGGCTGGTGATCGGCGCCGCGGCGGGCGGCAGCGAGGTCGGCCTCGCCTGCTGGGGAACCGACGTGCGCCCACCGCGCGTCCTCGCGCTGGTCGCCCGTCATGACCTGGTTGTCGCCAGCGATGCGGAAATGGTCCGTCTGCTCGCTGCCACGAGTGCCGGCGAGGACCTGCTCGTGCACGCGCGCTGGTGCGAGGTGCTCGGGCGCGAGGCGCTCTCGCGACGGTTCTACCGCGTACTCGAGCAGCGCGTGCACGCGCTCGCGGATTCCATTGACGCCGGCAGCGCAGCAGACCGGCGCGAGCTTGCGTTGCTCTGCGTATCGCGGCTGCTGTTCCTCTCCTTTCTCGAGGCGAAGGGGTGGCTTGACGGCGATCCGGCGTTCCTGTCCCGCTACTTCGACGCCTGCATGGCAACGGGCGGGCAGTTTCATCGACGCGTGCTCCTTCCGCTGTTCTTCGGCACGTTGAACACCGCCATCCCCAACCGGTCGCGGGTGGCGCGCGCGTTCGGCGCGGTGCCGTTCCTCAACGGCGGACTCTTCGCACGCGGCGCACTGGAACGGCGTCATCACGACGCACGATTCTCGGACGATGCGCTCGGCGCACTCTTCGAGCGACTGCTATCCGCGCACCGCTTCACGGCGCAGGAGAGCCAGGACGCGTGGTCGGAGGCCGCGATCGATCCCGAGATGCTCGGTCATGCCTTCGAGTCGCTCATGGCTGCCGAGCGACGTCGCACGACGGGTGCGTACTTCACGCCGCAGGCGCTGGTGGCGCATCTCACCGACCGCGCGCTAGTGGAGGCGTTGGCTGGCGGTGGCCTGTCCGCGACGGCTGTGCGCGGGGCCCTCGCCGGCGAAGACGCGCCACTCGACGAGCGTGACCGCGTCCTGCTTCGTACGCGGCTGCGCGACTTCACCGTCCTGGATCCCGCCTGCGGCTCCGGCGCGTTTCTCGTGTTCGTCCTCGAGCGGCTGTCTGCCCTGCACCGCGCTGCGGGCGACCGGCGCGAGATGGCGGCCATCCGGCGCGACGTGCTGTCCCGTACCATTCACGGCGTGGACGTGGACCCCACGGCCGTGTGGCTGTGCGAACTCCGGCTCTGGCTCGCCGTCGTCATCGAAAGCGGCGAGCGCGACATGTCCGCCGTGCCGCCGCTTCCGAATCTCGACTGCAACGTGCGCGTCGGCGACGCACTCTCCGGCGATGCATTCGTCGAACGAGCAGCGCTGGTTGGTCCGCCAGCGGTGCTGGCCAGACTCCGCGCGCGGTATGTGCGCGCCGTCGGCGCGGGCAAGGCGCCGCTGCGTCGCGCGCTCGCCCGCGAGGAACGGATCCGCGCACTGGCGACTCTCGACCGGCAGATCGAGGCGCTGGCACACATGCGGCGCGAGCGATTGCACGCCCGCCGAGCGGCCGATCTCTTCGGCAAGCGCGTGCGGGCCGGTGCGGAGGATCGGGAGGCGATGCGTGCGTCGCGCCTGCAGTCGGCCGCGCTGCGGAAGGAACGACGACGCATCGCCGCGGGCGGAGCACTGCCCTTTTCGTTTCCGTCGCACTTCGGCGCGGCGCACGCGCGCGGCGGCTTCTCGCTCGTGATCGGCAATCCGCCCTGGGTACGCCTGCACAACATTCCGGTCGCGTCGCGCGCCGCGCTCAAGGCACGATACGCCGTCTACCGCGATCCCGGCTGGAGTGCCGGCGAGGACGACATGCGGGCGCCACGTGGCTTCTCCCCGCAGGTCGACCTCGCGTCGCTGTTCGTCGAGCGCAGCGTCCACCTGTCGGCGCCCTCGGGCCACGTCGCGCTGCTGCTGCCGGCGAAGCTCTGGCGTTCGCTGTCGGGTGGCGGAGTACGGCGGCTCATCCAGGAACGTGCGCGGCTGTGTGTCGTGGAAGACTGGTCGGACGCGCCGGCTTCGTTCGACGCGGCGGTCTATCCGTCGCTGGTGATCGCGGCCCGAACTCGGACGCCGTCGCATGGGATCGACGTCGCGGTGCGTCGCGGTGCGCTGGATGTCGCGTGGCGCGTTGGCGACAGCGACCTGCGGCTCGTGCCGGGCGACGTTGCCAGTCCGTGGCTGCTCATGCCGCCGGACGTGCGCGCCGCCTTCGACCGGGTGATGTCACGCGGGGCACCACTTGGAGAAAGTCGATTCGGACGCGCGTCGCTCGGGGTGAAGTGCGGGTGCAATGAGGCGTTCCTGATGGACGTCGTCGAAACGTGTGCGACCGGCATCACGGTGACTGAAGGAGCGCGACGTGGCCTCATCGAGCGAGAGCTGGTCCGGCCACTGTTGCGCGGTGATTCTGTCGCAGCCTGGCGCATCCCGCCATCCAGCCACGCGATACTGTGGACACACGCGCGTTCCGGTGGACCACTGCGCAACCTGCCCGCGGGCGCGGCGCGGTGGCTCGCGCCCTGGCGGCGCCAGCTCGCGCAGCGTTCCGACCTTCGGGGGAGTCTGGCGTGGTGGTCGCTCTTCCGCACCGAGGCCGCTGACACGAGCCGCACCCGCGTGGTATGGAGCGACTTCGGTCGAACGCCGCGCGCAGCGATCCTTGCCGCAGGCGATGACACCGTACCGCTGAACAGCTGCTACGTGGTGCACTGCGACGACCCCGTGGACGCGCTCGCGCTCACCACACTCCTCAATTCTCCGGTCGCGGCAGGCATCCTGAATGCCTTGGCGGAACCCGCGCGCGGTTCCTGGCACCGATACCTCGCGTGGACCGTCGGGCTGCTGCCGTTGCCACTCGACTGGGCGCGCGCCCGATCGATGCTGGCGCCACTCGCCGAGAATGCCCTGCATGGGCGTCCGCCCACGCAGGACGAGCTCCTGTTGTGCGCGTGTCACGCGTATCGCATTCGCCCGGCCGACGTCGCCCCGCTGCTCGCCTGGTGCCATCCGCCGACGCGCACTTGACGCAGGCGCGTGCGCTCATCGCACGCACCTGTCTCGACGACCTTCCTCCAGCGTCCCTCGGCGCGATCCAGTTGCGCGACGGGCAGCGCCGCCTCGTCGTGCGAGCGGTGCGCGCGATCGAGTCGTGGGGCGGCTGCCTCGTCGCGGAGGAGGTGGGTGCCGGAAAGACGTTCATTGCCCTCGCCGTGGCCTGCCGCTGGCAACATCCACTCGTCGTCGCTCCCGCGGCGCTTCGATCGACGTGGCGCGTGGCGGCCGAGCAAGCCGGCGTGGCGTTCACTTTCGCGTCAATGGAATCATTGAGCCGATGCGCGCGACCGGTGTCGCCATTCGACGGCGTGATCGTGGATGAGTCGCATCACTTCCGCACGATCACCACGCAGCGATATACCGCGCTCGCTGACCTCTGCGCGTGCACGCCGCTGCTGCTCCTCTCTGCGACACCGCTCCAGAACCGGCTGCGCGACCTGGCCGCCCAGGTCGCGCTGTTCATCGGCGAACGCGCTTTCGGGCTGGACGGCGCCGCACTCTCGCGGTTCGTCGTCCGGAGTAACGGTGCGCGCGACGCGGAGATGCCATTGGTGCGGGCGCCCGAGTGGCTCTCCGTGGTAGCCGACGACTCCGCGGTCCTCGAGGCGATCCTCGCCCTTCCTCCGCCAGCACAGCCCCTCGACGGTGGCGACGCTGGCGCACTCCGTACGCTGGGACTTGTCCGCGCATGGTCGTCGAGTCGCGCCGCGTTGCGGGCGATGCTTCGCACGCGTCGCCGGCTTGCCACGGCCATCGCACAGGGGACGGATGCCGGGCGGGCACCCACGCGGAAGGAGGCGCGTGCGTGGCATGCCGCGGAAGGAGTCGTACAGCTGGGGTTCGCGACGCTGCTGTTCGACTCGGCGCCCGCCCAGCATGCGCTCGATGCGCTGCGCGCCGCCGTGGAGGCCGACGCGCGCAGCATGGACCATCTCTTCGCGCTGCTCGCCACGACACCGGATCCAGACCACGCTCGGATCGTCGCGATCCGCCGGCTGCGCGCCACGTACCCCGACGTGCGCATCCTCTGCTTCAGCGACTACGCAAGCACGGTGCTCGCGCTGTTCGGCGCACTGCGGCTGGAACCCGGCGTCGGCATGCTGACCGCGCGCGATGCACGCATCGCGACTGGGCGCATCTCGCGGGATGACCTGCTCGCGCGATTCGCGCCTCGTGCGCAGCACGCGCGGGCGCCGCGCGCGCACGAGCGCGTCACGCTGCTGCTGGCGACGGACTTGCTGTCGGAAGGGGTGAACCTGCAGGACGCCGGCATCGTACTGCACCTCGACCTCCCATGGAATCCCGCCCGCATGGCACAGCGCGTCGGCCGCCTGCGCCGGCCCGGCGGCGTGGCGGAAGTGCGGTCGCTGCTCCTCGCGCCGCCGGCGGGCGCGGCAGTCCTCGTCGATGCCGAGCGGCGGTTGCGGCGCAAGTTGTCGGCGGCGGGAGCGGTCGTCGGCGCCTCGTTCCAGATCCTTCCTTCGCGCGATGAGACGAGCGCCGCACCAGCCTCCCCGCTGGAGCTTGCATCCCGCTCGGCCATCGACGCGCACTCATCCTCGATCCCGCCACACCGCGCGGACAGCATGCGCGCATCTGGGGACGACACCCAATGGCACTCGGATGACGGCACGAGCTCGCGCGCGGGCGCCGTGCTGTCGCACCTCGAGAAATGGATCGTGCCCGTGATCGCGACACCGGCCGTTCCTGGCGTCGTGATCGCGGCAGTGGAATCGTCGGAGCGTGGTTGGCTTGCCATGCTGCGCGATGGCCGCCTGGTGAGCTGCCGCGACGGCGTCGTGAGCGATGCCGCTCACGATGCGCTGCCGTTGGTCCTGCGCGCCACCGGCTCGGCACGAACATCCGGCAGCGTCGAGTCGGACACCGCATCCGCTGCGCTGCGCCAGTGGCTTGTCGCCGAGCACGCGCTCGTGACGTGCGGCCTCGCGGCACCGCCCACGCCGCTCCGACGTGCGGTGACGGACTGGCTCGCCCGGACGACACACTCCCTCCAGCGGCATGAGCGGGCGGTGGCGTCTCCCCTCGTGACTCGCCTGCGCGAGCGCCTGCTCGACGTCCTTCCCCTTGGCGCTGAACGCGCGCTCGCCGAGCATGCGCGAGTGGCGCTGCCTTTCACCGTGAATGCAGTGAACGCGCTGGCGCGTGCGGTCCAGTTGGTCGATGCGTGTCCCGTTCGTGGTGCCAGCCGCGAACGTGATACGACGTCAACCATGCCCGTGGCCATGATCCTGTTCGGCCCGGCGACACCGACTCCCTGACGTGCAACGCGGGAAAGAGGCGACCCGGCGACGAGCAATGCCGAACACACGAAAGAAGTCGCCATTTCTCGGCGCTCACTGCGAGAAGAAGAACCCACCTCCCCCATCACCACCCCCGAACCTCGGATTCACCACATTGTTCAGCACCGATCCGAACGAGTAGTTCAATCCGACGAAGAAGAACTGGCTGAACCGCGTGCTCTGTTGTGACTGCCGCAACAACGCGTCGTCGCGGGTAATTCCCTCCCTCGGAATGTAGAACTGATCGTGGATCGACTGGTACACGGTGTAGAAGTTCACGCTCAGTCCCTTGAACACACGAACGTCGCCACCGAGCGAGTAGGTAAGCTTGCGTCGTGACAGGTCGCTGAGGTAACTCACCGCATCGACCCCCGCGTTCAAGGACCCCCAGGTCTGCCGCTGGCTGAACGCCGTCGAGAACACCTGCACGGGTAGCGTCTCCTGCAGCTTGTTGAACACCGTCGTGTCGTAATAACTGAACGCGCTGATCCCGACGCCATACTGAAAGCGCAGCTGCCGCCGCGTGGATTCCTTGTACGGAAAGAGGTCGTACTCCACCGCCGGGGTCAGTCGTGTGGAAGCGCGCTGGTTGAGGTACGTCGACGAATTGAAGGTGCCCTTCACTCCGGCCGACCAGTGCTCGCCGAGGCTCTTGACCTGAAGCAGGTTGGCGGAGTAGCTCCGCTGCACGAACAGCGACTGGTCCCCGTTGAAACTGAAGCGGCTCTCGTTGTAATTCTCCCCCACGGACAACGACGTTTTCCACGCGTCGGTCACGCGGTTTGCCGCCACTCGGGCATTGACGTAGAGACTCGAGTAGTTCTCCTCGCGGTTGCCGTTGCCGTTCGCACTCACGCTGAATACCCAGGCATTCCACGGGTCACGGGTGGCCGTGGCGCCCGAGGAATCCGAGCTCGTTGCCGGCGTGTACGTCACCGCCAGGCGTTGCGCTGAGCTGGTACGGGCGAGATAGCGGACCAGCCCCAGCTGTAGCGTGCGTGCGAGTGCACGCCGTGTCTCGTCTTCCGTGGCGGCTTGCGGGGAGTCGTAGGCGAGCGTATCGACGACGCCAGCGAACCTGTTCTGGCCGATGAAGGCAAGGGAGTATCGCTCGCCACCTCCGCCCGTGGGCTGGGTCGTCACCAGCACATGCACGTCGGCCGCCGTGCGCTCCCGCACCCAGTTCACGCTCACGATCTCAGTGCGAAAGAACTGCTGGTCGCAATCGACGCCGCTGCAATCGAGGTAGACGTTGAAGGCTCGCGCCTCCTGCTGTGCACCGAGCGAGCGGGCTGGAAGCATTGCAGCGACGGCCACAAGGGCGAGAGCAGTCACGAAACAGCGTATCACGACATTCCTCCTGTAGATGACACTATCGAACGTCAGAATCCGCTCGAGTTGCAAACGGTGACAATTCCTGGTCCTCTGCGTGGCGCAGCGGAACGTATGTCACGACCGGGACTCGGGAAGGCGATGTAGATCGGACGGAGCAATGGGCGGCGCGGCTTTGCGCAGCGCATCGAAGGTCTGCACAGTTGTCTTGCATTCGGGTCGCTGTTCCCAAGGCCCGAGATACTGGGCAACGTGGGCACAGGAAGTTTCTGCATCGAGCTCGCCGGAATTGTGGGGGGATGGGCGGAATAGGCGAAATGGAGCGCGAGCCGACGGACCCCGGGCGTGCAGGTGTGAGGTGATTCGGCGTTGCTGCTGGTGAGCTGTTGCGAAAGGTATGTTCGTTCATTCGACAGAGGAGGCAACTGCCTTCCGCAGTCACTGGGAGTCGTCATGCCGAAGCGGCGAGCATCGGCTCGCCGATTGAATTTTTTCTCGCACCGCCGCCGACTGCGACACCGGCCTGAGATGCAACGCGGGGCCAGCCACGAATGGCTGGCCCCGCGTCAGGTCGAGCTGTGCTGCGAGTGCTGCGTATTACGGAACCACGATGCTGAACCCGCCCGACCGGATCTTCTCGATCGGCGTCGCGAGCGGCGCGGCGCCCGGCTGGCTGTCGTAGAGCACAGCGCCGGTGGCGGTGTTCCAGACCTTGATGCGGACCTCGTCCTTGTCGGTCTGTCCCGGCGGACCCGCCGTCGTGCGACCACCCGCCTGGCTGGCGGAATGCGCGTGATCGATGCCGCGGAGGAGGAAGGTCACCGGTGTTCCATCCGTGAGTGAGCCCGTGCCCTGGAAGGTGGCTGTGGATCCCTCGACCACGAGATAGTCGAACGAGGCCGCGGTCAGGTTCGCCGCCGGATTGCCCTCGATCCTGAACGACCCCGTCGGCATCGTGCTGCCGTCGTAGCGTACGTCAGCGGTGATGTACGTCTTGCTGCCGCGAGCGCCAAGGAGGAAGCCGGACGCCGTCACGCCGCCAGCCGCCGGATCATACGCGATCAGCGTGCGGGCGCTCGTGGTCGCGGACGCGCCATCATCATCCGTGACGGTGACGCCCACCGTGTAGAAGCCAGCGTGCGCGTACACGTGCGCCGCGGTCGCCTGCAACGCGAGGCCTGCGTCCACCGTGGACGACTGGCCGTCACCCCAGGTGAAGACGGCGGTATGGGTGTCGGCCGCACCGGCGTCCGTGAAGGAAACCGTGGCCTGCGACGCGGACGCCGCCGCCGTCGGCGCGGCGAACCCGGTGATCACCGGCGCCGCGTTCGTCACCATGACGGTCGCGGTGTAAGCGGTGGCGCCGCCGTCCTTGTCCATCACCTTCGCATGCACGGTGAGTGGCGCGAAGTTGTCGGTCGGCGTGCACGTCGCCGACGACAAGGACGTCGCGGCGCGGAAGCCGCCACCGTCGCCGCAGTCGAACGCATACTTGAGCGACGCGAGATCCACCGGCGACGGATCCACCGCGCTGGCGAGGCTCAGCGTGAAGGAGCTTCCCTCCACGAGCGTGGTGGGCGACGCCGAGATCACGGCGGTGGGCGCGACGTTCGCGATCGTCACCGTGACGCTCGCCGTGCTGTACACGTCGTGCGTGTCCGTCGCCGTCACCGTCACCGTGTAGGTGCCGTTGTCGGCAAACGTGTGCGAAGGCGCGACGCCGGTGGCAGTCCCACCGTCGCCGAACGTCCACGTGTAGTGGAGCACATCACCCGCGTCGGCATCCGTGGAGCCGCTCGCGTCGAAGGCGAGGGGGCCGCCTTCGACTCCGCTCGTCGGTCCGCTCACCGCGGCAACCGGCGGCGTGTCCCCGCTTTCCACTGCGTTCTGGATGTTCGTCGGCAGCAGCGCGAACAGGTCGTAGCCCGACAGCGCCTCGACCGCATCGATCGTCGTCTTGTAGGTCGTCCAGTCGGAGTTGACGCTCGGATCGTTCGGCAGGATGGCCGCGATGACCTGCACGTCGTTCACCGAGTGCACGTCGGCGAGTCCCTTTCCGTGATCCATCACGAGCGCAACCTTCCACACCGCACCGGGCATCTCGATCTTGTTCTGCCCCTTGATGAAGCCCCTGCTCGGGAACGTCGCGTTGCTCGAGCCGCCGGACACGACGTACACCTCCTTGCCCTGGTTCTTCGCGAAGTCGCCGAGGTAATTCTCCATGATCGCCCACGGCCCCTGGTTGTTGGCGGCCGCCTGCGGGAGGACGTTCGAGAAGTAGTACGTCCGCGCATTGTCGAGGCTCGACGCGGTACGATCCGCGGAGCGGGTCATGTGGCCGCGGTCGATGCCGTAGCCGGCGAAGCCGCCAGCGCCTGTGTAGTCGGCCGTCGTGTACTTCGGGAAGCCTGCCGCCTCCAGCTCGGGATCAAAGGTGAAGCAGTTGCAGCGGTCCTGGGCGCCGTAGGTCGTGGCGTCCAGCTTCTCGCTCACCCAGTTGGGGCGGCCGAGGAGGTGGTTGAACGACGACGTGTACTCGAGGCGGCGGATGATGAAGTCGTTGCTCGCGTCGTTATCCACCGGGTCACCGAACTCGGTGTTACCGCCGTAAGGCGCCGAGCTCTGCACGCCGACGATCGTCGGAAGCGCGTACGTCGCGGTGGCGCCGTCGGTGGCCGTGGCGCGAAGCACTGCCGTGCCGGCACTGAGCGCGCGCAGTACGCCATTCTGGTCCACGCTGGCGATCGCCGGGGTGTCCGACGTCCAGGTGAACGTGGTGCTCACGTTCGAGCCACCCACCGTCTCCGACGCGAACACCTGCGCCTCGAAGCCGACGGGAAGCGGCGGATCCGCCGTGGGGCTGCGGCCGCTGAACGAGATGTTGCTGGGCGGCGGGCCGCCGCACGCATTGACGTAGCCGAAGTCCGCCGCGGACGGCGCGCTCCACGTGGCGCCGTCAGCGCTGCGATGCAGCGAGAGGCCGGCGGCAGGCACCGGGTTGTCTTCCATCGCGACGATGTCGCGCGAGGTGACGCCGTTCGCCGGGCCATCGGCCGCGGTGAAGGACCCTTCGTACGACAGGAACTCCACGAGCTGTCCCGATCCGTCCACCAGCGCGAAGCCGTCCGGCTGTGAGCCGGCCGTGCCGCCGTTCTGGATGCCGTTTACCGGGTACGCGATCTTGATCACGCCACGCGTACCGCAGGCGATGGGCGCGGTCAGCGTACCGTCTACCGGCGTGGTGCTGTACACCTTGAGGGGAATCGTCGCGCTGGTCGGATTGCCCTCGTAGAGCGCGATGCTCCAGCCGGTGAGCGTGGTCCCGACCGGACCCTCCACCTCGATCGCCTCGCCCGCATCCGTGCCCGAGTTGTCGTAGTGGATCTCGCTGAAGCGGATATTCGGCGGTGTGTACGGCCCCGTGCCATTCACGTGCAGCGTCGCGGTACCCGTGACCCCGCTGGACGTCGCGGTGATGTTCGCGTCGCCGCCGGCAACGCCCGTTGCGAGACCCGATGCGGTCACGGTCGCGATCGTCGCCGACGACGACGCCCACGTGAACGTGACGCCGGAGATCGGCTGGTTCGAGGCGTCATAGGCCGTGGCGGTGAACTGCTGCGTGGCGCCCTGGTTGACCGTCGCGGGGTTCGGCGCCACCGTGATGCTGCTGATGGCGGACGCGACGCTCAGCACCGTGCTCGACGAGCCATTACCGCTGGCCGTGGTGACGCTGACGCCGATGGCGGTGTTGCCGGCCGACAGCGGCAAGGCTACGCCGGTGGCCGGGTCGATGGTCGCGACGACTGGTGCACTGCTCGTCCACGTCGCCGACGTGACCGGCACGCTGGATCCGGCCTGCGACGCTGTCACGGTGAAGGTGACGTTGGTGCCGACCGTGGCGGTCGGGGAAGCCGGAGAGATCGTGACGGACAGACCCGAAACCGGCGTCGCCGTGTTGCGCGGCGTCGGTGCGCCACTCGCGAAGTCGGCTGCGTTATTGTTGGTATCCTGCTGACCATCGCTCTTCCGAATGGCCGCAGTGGTATTGGTCAGCGTCGGGCTCGTGGGACCTGAGCCCTCGAAGCAGTTCGCCGCCGACCCATATCCGACGAAGTCCACCACCGTGGCGGCGAACGGGCAACCGCTCCCGGTCAGCGCAACCGTCGAGCTGACGAGCGCGACCTTCCCCGCTCCGGCGGCCATCGCGATCCCGGTGCCGGCGCCGGTGGCGTCAGGCGTCGGGAGGCTCGTCGTGCCGCCTGCTCCCGCGGCTTCCTGGATCAGGTAGTAGTGCCCCGCCGCGATCGTACCCACGAGCGCGGTGGTCGACCAGCTCGTGCCGGCCGACGAGGCGTACTGCACGGACCAGCCGGCGAGCGAGACGTCCACGCTCCCCGCGTTGTACAGCTCGATGAAGTCATTCTTGTACGTCGCGCCGGAATTGCCTCCGCCGCCGTACACCTGGCTGATGACGACTCCGCTGAGCGACGCTGACGTGACGTCCGCCGAGGGCCTGCCGGCCGGCGCCGGGCGTGTTACTGGAGCACTGATCCGATCGGCGTTGCAGGCAACGAGCGCGAGTCCGAACGCTGCGATCCGCAGCATTCGATTCGTCGAGGGGCGCATAGTCGTGGGTGAGGGACCGAAGATCCGAAACGGCCAGCGGGGCCGTTCGAGTGGAGATCTGGCGAGCGGGAAAGCTACGACGTCAGGACGGCGGAAGGCAAACGTTTATCGTCACGGTCCTGCATTGACGAAGTCACCCCGCGCCACGCGGCCTCTTGGCCCGACAGCATAGCCCACCCGTCCACCAAACTGCACGGCGTTGTAGCCCACGCTGTCTGATGGCACCCAGGTCGCCCCGCCATCAATGGAGACATCGGTTCCACTGATGCCCACCGCCACCAGACGGCGGCCGCCCGTGCCCGGCACGAAGGCCACTGCCGAGCGGAATCCGGTGGGAGAGGAAGCGCTGTCGGTCGCGGTCCAGGTGCGCCCGCCGTCGCTCGACCGGGCAAAGTTGCGACCGCCCAGCACCGGCTTCTGGTAGTTGCCGCCCACCACCACGCCGTGCGACGCGTCGCGGAACACCACCGAGAAGATGCCCTCCGCCGCCGCACCGGCGCGGATGGGCGCGTCACTCACCGTCCACGACCGCCCGCGGTCGTCGGAGCGAAAGACCCGCGCGACCGTCGCGCCGCCCGTGGCGAACCAGGCCGTGCGCCGGCCATCAACCGTGAGGCAGCTTCCGCTCGCCGCGAAGGCGCCCTCGCTGGGGAGGGCGGCAGGCATCCGGTCGCTCGGCGACTCCTGCCAGGTGTTGCCGCCATCACTGGTGGTGACGACGAGGAAGTGTCCGTCCACCGGGTCACTCACCGCGATGCCGTGCTTCGCATCCCAGAAACGCAGCGCGTCAAAGAAGGATCCCTTGCGTACGCTCACGTACCGCAGCGACCACGTGCGGCCGCCGTCCGAAGTCCGGAAGATGCGCGAAGAATCACCGATGCTCATCGCGAACGCCGTGGTCGGCGACGTCGCCGCGATCGAACGCAGGTCGAGTGTGGAGGCGCCCGGGACCGTATCCACCACCCACGTGCGACCGCCGTCGGCGGTGTGGATCACGGTGCCATGCTGACCACTCGCCCACGCGACGCGCGGAGAGACCACGCTGAGCCCGCGCAACTCCAGGTCGGTACCGCTGTGCTGCGCGGTCCACTGCGCCGAGGCGGGTGATGCGAGGATGGGCGCGAGGAACAGATGGGACAGGGCGGTGCGGATGCGCATGGGACACGGGCTGAGGCGGGAACGTGAGGCGGACAGGGTATGGAGTATGCCTTGGTTGCGCGGTGCACCGCCAGCACGCCCGCAGGTGGCGCACGACGATCACTCCGGAGGGTGGCATGCTGACCGGAAAGGAGCGCGAGTCGTTCGCGCAGCGCATCATGGAAGAGGTGCGGCGGTGGCCGGGCGTCGAGATGCGCTCGCACGCCAGCTCCGATCAACCCGGTACCGCCGATGGCGTCGAGTTCCGCCTCGCGGGTCGGCAGATCGGACACATCCACACCGACTGCGCGGTGCACCTCTCGCTGACGCGCGCGCTGAAGCACAGCATCGTGAAGGAGCAGCTGGCGGAACCGCTGCCCGTGGCGCCGACGTCCGGGTGGGCGATGTTCAACCCGATGACCGCGAAGGACGTGGAGCACGCGATCTGGCTGCTGCGCCTGAACTACGTGCGGCTCCGCCGCCAGCGCCTCACGCCGGACGCCTCGGCCAGCTCGGAGCTGCTGCAGAAGCACGAGGCGGCGCTGGGGTCCATGAGCGCCAACGTCGCCACTGTGCTGCGTCGCACGCAGCTGCGCTCCCGGCCCCGGCCGCTGCCGGAGCTCGAAGCGTAGGTTACACGCCCGGGTGGCCCCGGAACACGAAGTACACCGCGCCGCAGATGCAAACGGCCGCCCACAGGAAGTCGAGGCGCAGCGGCTGCTTCATGTAGAACACGGCGAACGGAATGAAGACCAGCAGCGTCACCACTTCCTGGATGATCTTGAGCTGGCCGAGATTCAGCGTGGTGTAGCCGATGCGGTTGGCCGGCACCTGGAGCAGGTACTCGAACAGCGCGATCCCCCAGCTCAGCAGGGCGGCGATGTACCATGGCCTGTCATTCAGGTTCTTCAGGTGTGCGTACCACGCGAACGTCATGAACACGTTCGAGAGGACGAGCAGGCCAACGGTGCGCAGGACGACTGACATTCGCGTCGCGTGAAGGGTGAGGTGCGGGGAGCGGCAACTCCTGTGCGCGCGTGGGAGTCACACGACCGGGGGGAAACTTCGACCCGCTGGCAACGTAGGACTCCTGTCGGTCGGGGCGCGGTCCGCGTCGCCTGGACCTGGCCTTTCGAGAGGACCCGCACATGTCACTGATACTCAAGGCACTGTTCCTCAAGCTCATTGCCGGCCGTACCGTCGCCGGTCTGCTCGGGCGCATGCTCCTGCTGGTGGTCCCGGTGGCCGGCATCCTCAAGTTCATCGGACTGCCGTTGCTCGCGGTCCTCGGCCTCATCGGTACGCCGGTGTTCCTGCTGCTCGGTGCCATCGGGCTGCCCCTGCTTCTCGTGGTGGGCATGGGCGGGGTGCTGCTGCTGGCCGTCGGCGTCTTTCTGGTCGTGGGGCTCGTGGCAATCAAGATCGCGCTGCCGATCGTGCTGGTCGTGTGGCTTGTCAGGCGGTGGCGTCGGCGATCCGATCCGCCGACGATCTATCCGGACGGCGAGGCCGGCCTGAACGGCATCTAGCGCGCTCGCCAGCTACATCGAGTCGGGTCGTTGCGGCGGCGGGCAGAAGCAGATCCTTCGCTTCGCTCGGGATGACGAAAGCAGATCCCACGCTTCGCTCGGAATGACAGGGCTCGCTCCGCCGCGTCATTCGGGTGCGGGCGGGTCGGGCGGCTCGGGCGGCCTGTTCAACCGTCGCAGGCGCGTGCGGAGCCAGCGCCAGCGCACGTACGACATGACGGCGAAGACGAGCACGAGCTCGCCGGCGAGTGGCCAGTCGACCGTCATGCGCCGAACTGCGTGAGATGGTGGTGGCAGTGACGGTAGGCCAGCACGCCCCAGTCGCGGCGCGACATCGCACCGAACAGCGGATGCCGTGGCCAGGGCTCGGCGGGGTCGCGCCGCGCAAATCCCTCCATGGCCGCAGCGAACGCCTCCTGCTCGCCGGCGAACGCTTGCGAAACGCGTGCCTTCAGTTCCCGAGCCGTGGGCAATCCCTTCGGCATCGGCAGCACGTAGATGAACAACTGCTTCAGCGGCGGCAGCCGGGCTGGATGTGTCTTGCCCTGCACCGCCAGCTCACCTGTCGCCATCCGCAGTGAGTCCGTGAGGTGCACGATCATCTGCGGCGCATTCATCAGGCCCCATCGCGCCGCCGTTTCCGACGTCACGCGACGCGCGCGCTCGACGATCATCCGGCGATCCCGTTCGGAATGCAGCGAGGACATGGACGCTCCTAGATGCCGATCAGCACGCCGACCGTGGCGAGGTTGTCGTGCGAATCGTCCACGCGCCTGCTCGTGCGGCGCAGGTACCCCATGCGCGCGCCGACGCCGAAGGCGAGCATCAGGTTGCCCTCCACGCCGGCATACGTCGTATTCGGGCTCGCGTTCCATGGCTCGCCAACGGTACGAAGCGCTGCGACGCGCAGCGAGTAGCCCGACCCGAACCGTCCGAACATGCGGAAGTAACCCGTGGACACCGCGGTGCCTTGCTGTCCCGGCTCGATGACCGCGACGATACCGTCGTTGCGCCGCTCGCTCACGTCCACGAGCACGCCGCCCGCCACCGAGAAGCGCAGGGGACTGCCGTAGTGCAGGCCAAGCGCCGGTGACATGTGCGGCGTGGGTTCCGCGACTCGGGCCTCCTGCGCGCGCGCGTGCAGAGGTGCGAGGAGCGAGCAGGTGGCGAGGAAGGCGAGTTGACGCATGCGTTAATCCTGTATCGACGACCACCGCACGTCTAGCGGCGCTCTCGTCAGCTCCGCGCCTGCGTCACGCATGCGCTCATGCATCGGCGCGTCCGGCCACCGAGCGGGCGCGCACCTCCTCTTCCGTGAGTCCGTAGAGCGGACGAACCGGCACGCCGCGCAGTCCGAGCATCAGGTAGAGCTGTCCGCGATGATGCGCCTCGTGCTCGACCATGGCCCGGAGCCACTTGTAGGTGGTGATCGGCGTGCCGGCTGGCGTGACGCACTTTCCCTGCATCTGCTCCGGCGTGAGTGCCGCGAACAGCGCCACCGACTCTGCGTGCTTGCGTTGGTGATACGCGCGGACGGCATCCAGCCCGTCGGCAAGCTCGCGTGCATGCCCCGCGTAGCGGCTCGGCCGGCCGCTGACGTTCTCGGCGTACATGTCGCGCTCGATGCCGGCGAGGTGTCGCACGATGTCGCCGACCGTCCAGCGGTCGGGCGCGGGACGCCACTCGAGGTCCTCGGGTCGTACCTCCTCGAGCACGCGCCACGTGCGCTCGCGCACGCCTGACCAGTACGCGACGAACTCGGCGACGGACACGATGAGCACGGCTCAGCGCTCCGTGTAGAGGTCGGTCACGTCCGCGGCCGCCAGCTCCACGAGGAAGTCGGCCACGTGTCGCGACACCTCGGCCGCGTAGCGCTCGCCCTTCTCCACCGTCGCGAGCGCCGGGTTGCCGACGCCGGTGTCGGCCGAGACCTGCGTCCAGCGGCGCGGTGCCCACGCCCATCCTTCGTGCATCGCGCGCATGCGCCAGCGCTTGTCGGCGCCATCGCCCGCCTCGTGGAGCGGGCGCACGAGGTCGGGCGCGACGTGCATCATCACGCTCGTCTCCAGCTCGCCGGCGTGGTCGCCGTGATCGGCGAAGATCGCCTTCGGGTCGCCGATCTTGTACCAATTCAGCGTGGAAAGGAACACCGGCGTCTTCGCCTGGAGCTCGCGGATCATCTGGCGGAAGTCGTTTCCGCCGTGGCCGTTGAAGATGACGAGCTTGCCGATGCCTTGCCCCTCGATGGCGTGCACCAGGTCCGCGAGCAGCGCGGCCTGCGTGGCGGGATTCATGTTCAGGCACAGCTTGATGTCGAGCTGGCCGGTGTTCACGCCGAACGGCACGCAGGGCAGCACCACGACGCGCGCACCGCGCTCCCATGCCTGTCGCGCCGCTTCCGCGGCGAGCGCCTCGCTCTGGATGGTGTCGGTGGCATAGGGCAGGTGATAGTTGTGCGCCTCCGTGGCGCCCCACGGCAGCACCGCGACCTCGTACGGCGTGGCGGCAACGGTCTTCCACGTACTCTCGGCGAGCACCCAGGGGCGTGACGTCATGCCGAACATTCGCCCAACGACCGGAAACGCGCTAGCGTGTAGCAGCGCCCGTTCCGGACCGGTCGCGCGTCGCCTCGAACCCAACTCCTCACCGTGCCGCTCTTCCCCACGCCGCAATCCACCGAGAACATCGACGCCGGCGTTGCCGACGCGCTCCTCCTGCTCCAGGACCGCGGCGCGCAGGTGCTGAACGCCATCGATGACGGGGTGTTCTTTCTCGACAAGCTGGGACGCACGATCTTCATGAACGAAGCGGCCGGCCGCATGATCGGCTTCACGACTCGTGAGGTGCTCGGCAAGTCGATGCACGAGCTCACGCATCACCACTACGCCGACGGATCGCCCTTTCCGGCCGAGGAGTGCCCGATCATGTCCTCGGTCACCGACGCCGTGCAGCAGCGCGTGGGCGCCGACATCTTCTGGAAGAAGGGCGGCGCCCGCCTGCCGGTGGACTACACCAGCATCCCGATCAAGGAAGGGCGCGACGTGATCGGCGTCGTAGTGACATTCCGTGACATCAGCGAGCAGCAGCTGGCCGAAACGCAGACGGCGCAACTCAAGGGGGAACGGGAGGCTCGCGCCGAAGCGGAACGCGCCCGCGAGGCGCTGCGCGCCAGCGAGGCACGATACCGATTTCTTGCCGAGGCTATTCCCGTCCAGATCTGGACGGCACAACCGGACGGCGCCCTCGACTACGTCTCCCAGCGCGTAGGCGACTACTTCGGCATGACAGCGGAAGAGGTGCTCGGCGAGGGCTGGCAGAACGTGATCCATCCGGACGACCTGCCGTCCGTGGCAGAGCGGTGGACGCACTCCCTCACGACGGCCACGCCGTACGAGGTGGAGTTCCGGCTGCGCGCGAAGGACGGGAGCTACCGCTGGTACCTCGGCCGCGCCCTGCCCCAGATGGGCGCGGATGGTCAGGTGGTGCAGTGGTTCGGCACGAACACGGACATCGACGACCAGAAGAAGACCTAGCGCCGCCCATTGGTCAGCGTCAGTCGCCGCACTGCACCTTATCGAAAGCGCATCCCGTTCGGTGCGATGGCGCCGGGCTTCGGCATGGTGAACGGCTCTGCCTTCGGCTTTTCGGTCGGCGCCGGCTTCTTCTGTGCTGCGGCCGGCCGTTCGCCGCTTGTGGCTGGGCGGACATCCGCCGTGGCGGATTTCATGGTGAGGGCAATGCGATTGCGCGGCAGGTCCACGGCCAGCACGCGCACCTTCACGCGTTGCCCGACGACCACCACGTGGTTGGGATCGCTCACGTAGCGGTCCGCGAGCTGCGAGACGTGCACGAGTCCGTCCTGGTGCACGCCGACGTCCACGAAGGCGCCGAACGCCACGACGTTCGTGACGACGCCGTCGAGCGTCATGCCTTCGCGCAGGTCCTTCGGCTCGGTGACGTCCGCGCGGAAAACGACGGCCTCGAACGCGGCGCGCGGATCGCGTCCCGGCTTGCGCAGCTCGACGAGGATGTCCGTCAGTGTGGGCAGGCCCACCTCGTCCGATACGTACGTCGTGAGGTCGAGCTTCTCCGCGCGCGACTCGTCGGCGATCAGCTCCGCGATCGACGCGCCGACATCCTTCGCCATGCGCTCGACCAATGCGTACCGTTCCGGATGCACGGCGCTCGCGTCGAGGGGATGCGTGCCGCCGCGCACGCGCAGGAAGCCAGCGGCCTGCTCGAAGGCCTTGGCGCCGAGCCGCGGCACCTCGAGCAGTGCACGCCGTGAGTCGAAGCCGCCGCGCTCGTCGCGCGTCTTCACGATGTTCGCCGCCAGCACCGGCCCGATGCCGGAGACCGACGACAGCAGCGCGACGGACGCGGTGTTGACCTCGACGCCCACGCGGTTGACGGCGCTCACCACGATGTCGTCGAGGCGCTTCTTGAGGCGGCGCTGGTCGACGTCGTGCTGGTACTGCCCCACCCCGATGGACTTCGGGTCGATCTTCACGAGCTCGGCGAGCGGATCCTGGAGCCGGCGCGCGATGGAGACGGCGCCGCGCAGGGAGACGTCGAGGCCGGGCAGCTCGTCACGCGCGAGCTCGCTCGCCGAATACACGGAGGCACCCGCCTCGCTGACGACCACCACCTGCGGCAGGCTGGCGATGCCCGCGTCCTTCAGCCCCTGTCGCACGAGTGCTTCCGTTTCACGCGACGCCGTGCCATTGCCGATGGCGATGAGCTCCGCGCCCGACGACGTGACGAGGCGCGTGAGCGCGGCCGCGAAGCGATCGGGCTGGTGCAGCATCCACGCATCCGTGTGCAGCACCGCGCCGGTCCTCGAGACCGCCGCCACCTTCACGCCGGTGCGGAAGCCGGGATCGAGCCCGATCACGATGCGCTCGCCCGCGGGCGCTGCGAGCAGGAGCTGCTCGAGGTTGCGGCCGAAGATCGCGATGGCTTCGTCGTCCGCGCGTGTCTTCAGCTCCAGCCGCAACTCCACCTCGATGGAGAAGGCGAGCAGCCGCTTGTAGGAGTCGCGCGCCACGAGCTCGAGCTGCGACAGCGCGCGCCGGCCGACGGAAATGCGCGCGAGCAGTCCGATGTGGATCTCGTCCACGGGTGCGGCCACGGACCACGCCAGCACGCCTTCTTCCTCGCCACGGCGGATGGCGAGCACACGATGCGACGGAATGCCGCCCATCGGCTCGGCGAAGTCGTAGTAGTCCTGGAACTTCGACACCTCCGCTTCCTTGCCCACGACGGCGCGCGAGGTGACGCTGCCCTTCCGGCGCGTGAGGTCGCGCACCCAGCCGCGCAGGTCGGCGTCCTCGGCGATGCGCTCGCTGAGGATGTCGCGCGCACCCGCCAGCGCCTCGTCGCGGCCTGGCACCTCGCGCTCGGCGTTCACGAACTCGTCCGCGCGCGCGGCGACGGCCGCGTCGGCCAGCCCTTCGAGCCAGATGAGGTCCGCGAGCGGCTCCAGTCCGCGTTCGCGCGCGATGATGGCGCGCGTACGACGCTTCGGCTTGAACGGCAGGTAGAGATCCTCGAGCGTCTGCTTCGTCGTCACCGCGTCGAGCCGCGCGGACAGCTCGTCGGTCATCTTCCCCTGCTCGTCGATCGACTTCCGGACGGCCGCGCGACGCTCGGCCAGCTCACGCAGGTATTCCGAGCGCTCCTGGATGGCGCGTAACTGCGTCTCGTCGAGACCGCCGGTGGCTTCCTTGCGATACCGCGCGACAAACGGAAGCGTGTTGCCCTCGGCAAACAGCTCGAGGGTACTGGCCACCTGGCGCACGGGGAGCGACAGCTCCTGGGCCACGGTGACGGCGAGCTGAACGAGCTGGGATTCCATCGGGTGCATCTGGTGAAGCGAGTGACGAAGAAGTGGCGGGACGCGCAAGGTGACCGTGCCGCTCCGCGCCTGCAAGCGGTTGACACGGCGACGTCACGCGCGTTCGACGACGCTTCGTTCGGGTGCGACGCGCCGCTGGCTGATGAGCGCGCCGACAGTGGCGCCACTCCAGCCGATGAGCGCCGGAAACAGGATCGCGGCGATGATGAGTGCGACGGCAGGAATGGCCACCACGCCTGCGACCACGCTCGTCAACCGGACGAAGCGTCCGCCGATCGCGTCGAGCGCGAGCAGCAAACCCCACCCCGCCGCGCAGCCGAGTGCGACGCGCCAGGGTCGTCCGCTATTGGCGCGTTGCACAACACCGGCAAGCACCGCAACGATCGCGACGCCCCACCATCCGAGAATCCAGGTGGCGCCGGCCGAGGAGAGGGCGACGATCAGCACGATCATGGGGCGACCGGACGCAAGGTGAGCTCCGACGATCGATGCGCCGCGACGAGGTCGTCCGCCGTGCGCGGGAGCAGGAGCGGTTCGAGCTCGCCCTTCATCCACAGCGGCAGGTGATCCTCGTAACGCGTGCTCACGGGATTGCCCGATTGTCCCCCCGGATACGTCGCCCACGCCTTGATCTCCGGACCGAGGTCCACGACCATGCGCCAGCTCGAGCCGTGCGTGCCCGTTCCCGATGAGGGATTGAGCGTGCCCGGTCCACCCTGCATCGGGATCCTGAGGGTAGACAGTGCGGGCAGGCGCAGCAGGTGGTTGATGGCGGCGAACCGGACGTGATCCCATCGCCAGCCGTCGCCGGCGGGTGGACCGTTGCGGCGAAGGACTGTGCTGTAGGCGGCGGCAAGGCTCGCGGCGAGGATGTCGTCGCGCCGCTCCACGCCAGGCGTGCTGCGATCGTCCCACCATGCGCTCAGCGAGTCCGACAGCAGTTCCGCGAGCACCGCGGTCGACGGCGTGGCGACGCGGCGTCCCTGCCCCGGCTCCGCCGCCAATTCATCCCACGTTCGGTTGGCCAGCTCGCGCATGGCTTCCTCGAAGAGCACGGCGCGACGATTGTCCTTCGTATAGCGGCGGTCCCACGAGGACAACAACGGCAGCGCCGCGGCAAGCGCGCTGCGATCCGCCGCTGGCTCGTTCCGCTGGAGCATGGCCTGTGCGGCGCGCAGGAACGCCGGGACGAAGAGGTCCGCGTGCGCACTGCCTGGATCCGTCTGGAACTGTCGCATCGCGTCGGGCGTGACGGCCGAATCGGCGCGCAGCAGCGTGTTGATCCGCATCGCGCGCCACGGATCGTAGCCTCCGCCCCACCAGCCCACCGCCACGCGCGGATCGATGGGTTGCTGGTTGGCCGACGCCAGGTAGCCCTGCTCGGGATCGAAGGCGTGCGGGTATTGCGCCACCGGAAGGGCACCGGTCCAGTCACTGGCGCTTGTGCCGCCGTCGCGAACCACGGCGCCGCTGCCGTCTCCCGCCCTGATGGGGAAGCGCCCCGTGGACTGGATCGCGATGTGACCGCCGCGATCGGCGGCGAGCATGTTCTGGGCAGCAGCCTGATACGATCGCGCCATGACCTGCTCGAGCTGTGCGGCGCTCGTCGCGTGCGCGATGCCGTAGAAGCCCTCTACCTCGTGTCCGGCCTCGAGCGCCGTCCAGCGCATGGAGAGCCAGCGGTCGCGCGACCGGTGCATCGGGCCGCGATGCGTGAAGTACAGTGTGTCCGTGGCGATGACGTGGCCGCTCGGTCCGCGATACTGTTCGACGCGTTGTTCCAGTGGACGCCAGGCACCGTCCACCTGATAGCGTGTGGGATGCGCGTCGTCGTCCACGTGCTCGGTGTAGTAGTCGAGCACGTCCGCGCCCGTGTTGGTGAACGTCCACGCCACGTCGCGGTTGAACCCGATCACGATGGCGGGCGCGCCGGGAAGCGTGACGCCGTACACGTCGAGGTGGCCAGGCACGACGACGTGCGCCTCGTACCAGATGGACGGCAGCGAGAGGTCGAGGTGCGGGTCACCTGCGAGCAGCGCGTGCCCATTGGCCGAGCGTGCGGGCGACACTGCCCAGTTGTTGCTGGCGAAGGAACGTGGCGGATCGTCGCTATCCTCGCGCGCGACTCGGCTCGAGGGCAGGAAGGCATCCGTCGCCGCGACGACATTCGCGCTCGACGTGTCCGGCGCGCCCGGTGGCGAGAGCGGATGAAAGTCCAGGCGTGCGGCGTGCTGGCCGTTCGGCTGGATGGGCTCCTGGATGGGCGCGTCATCGGGAAAGAGCGCCGCGGCCGCGGCGGTTCCCACTCGCGCAGCGGCGGCGGCGCGGTCGCTCTCCACGTTCTGGTACGCCAGCGTGTACGCCATCCGGTTGAACAGGTGATACGAATCGATCAGCGACCACGGTGCTGGCCGAGTGCCCGTGAGCCGAAACTCGAGCGGCAACTCGCTTGCAGGCATCTGCCGGATGTAGGCGTTCACGCCATCGGCGTAGGCGAGCGCGTTCCGCACGGCCGGCGACGTCGTTCCCGCCTCGGCCACCATGCGCTCGGCCGCGCGCGGCAGGCCAAGTCCGCGCGTCTCGCGGTCGAGGGCGAGGGCACGCGGGCCGGCGATCTCGGTGAGGCGTCCGCTGGCGGCGAGCGTCTGCAGGTGCAGCTGGAACAGCCGGTCGCGCGCGACGACGTAGCCGAGCGCGCGGTAGGCGTCTTCCTCGTTCGCCGCGAAGATGTGCGGTACTGAACGGTCGTCGTACACGATGCGGACGTTCGCGCCGAGGTTGATGACCGCGGCCTGCGCGCTGCGCGGCAGTTCGGCGGATCGCGCCAGCGACCACACGCCGTGCGCGGGCTCGAGGAATGGCCCCAGCGCGGGTGCGGAGCCGATGCGTCGCGCGCCGGCAACGAGTGCGGCGCCGAGGACGATCAGGGCACTGAGAAGGCGCAGGGCGCGGACGTGCAGGGGATATCGGGTGAGGGGTTCCCCGATTCTACGACGGCGCCGCGCGCGCGGCCAGTTGGCATCCTCCCGTCAGCTGCCCGTCCTGGGCGTGACCCACACGTACGGGCTCGTGGGCTCCACGCCGGGACGCAGGTTGCGCGGCACGCCCTTGGTGTTGGGGCCGAGCGACTTGATGTAGCGGTACATCGCGCGCAGGTCGCGGTCGCTCATGAGGGCCGTGTTCCACCACGGCATCGGCGGCTTGCCGTCGCCGTCGTCGGCCGTCTTGAGCACCTGCACCCAGTGGTCCTCGCTCTGGCGCTGCGTGATGGTCCGCAGGTTCTTCCCGTACACCGTGCCCCACTCGCCGCGGAAGCCCACGTCGAGGCCGGCGAAGCGGTCGGCCGGCGCCACCTTGCCCTTGCTGGCCGTCCAGTTCTGCGTGTGGCAGTCGTTGCAGCTGCCGACGATCGTGAGGTACTCGCCCGCCTGCTCCATCGTGGGCGCCTGGACAGCCGGCTCCGCGCTGGGGGGCATCGCGCCGACTGATGCCGAGGCGGAGGACGAGGCGCCGCCCGCGGGCGCGGCGCTCTGGCAGGCGGTGACGCCCGCGAAGACGAGGAAGATGCTGTGCAGCAGGCGACGGTCGTGGCGCATGATTCCGAGGGGAAAGTGGCAGGGGGAGGTCCGGATCGGGACTGCTTTATCTAGTACACGGCAGGTCCCGCAACTGCTAGTATCCCGGCATGCCGCCCGCCCAGACTCCGTCCGCCCTGCGCACCGCCTTCGGCGACATCGACATCTACCTGTTCGACCAGCTCCTGCGCGGCCGCATCGCGGACGGCGCCACCGTGCTGGATGCGGGATGCGGCACGGGCCGGAACCTCGTCTTCATGATGCGCGCCGGCATGGACGTTTTCGGCGTGGACGAGAACGCAGAGGCCGTGGCCGCGGTACGGCGGCAGGCGGCAGCGCTCGCGCCGCGTCTTCCCGCGGACCGATTCTCCGTGCAGTCGCTCGATGCCCTCGCCTTCGACGACGGCGCGATGGACGTCGTGGTCTGCAGCGCGGTGCTGCACTTCGCGCGCGACGAGGCACACTTCGCGGCCTGCGTGACGGAGCTCTGGCGCGTGCTGGCGCCCGGCGGTCTGCTGTTCTGCCGCCTGGCGTCCACCATCGGCATCGAGGGCCAGGTCGAGCAGCTCGACGGACGGCGCCATCGGCTCCCCGACCGGTCGATCCGCTTCCTCGTGGATGCGCCCTTCCTCGCGGACACGACCGCATGCCTGCGCGGCGAGTTGCTCGATCCACTCAAGACCACGGTCGTGCACGGCATGCGGGCGATGACCACGTGGGTGGTACGCAAGGCACCCTGACCCGGGTTTCCCTGCCGCGCGGACGCGGCATAACATTCGTGCATGCCTCCCGCCATCCTGTTCGACCTCGACGGTACCCTGATCGACTCCATCGAGCTCATTCTCGCGTCGGCGCGTCACGCGTTCATTGGGTTCGAGGGTCACGCCCCCACGGACGACGACTGGCGCGCGACCATCGGCCGGCCGCTCCAGCGCGTGCTGCACGAGTATGCGCGCGAGGATGCGCAGGAGGCAAAGCGGCTGTTCGACCGGTATCGCGAGTACCAGCTCGCGCATCACGATCGCCTCGTGCGTCCGTACGGCGGCATCGTCGCCATGCTGCGCACCCTCGCCGCCGGCGGCCACCCGCTCGCGGTGGTCACCAGCAAGTCGGACTGGCTCGCCGTGAAGGGACTCGAGCTCGTGGGCGTGGGCGACCTGTTCCCCGTGGTCGTCGGCTGCGACACGTGCGTCAACCACAAGCCGCACCCCGAGCCGGTCGAGCGCGCGCTCGCCTTGCTGGGGGTTCCTGTCAGCGACGCCCTGTTCGTGGGCGACTCGCCGCACGATATCGAGGCGGGCCGCGCCGCCAGCGTGTACACCGTGGGCGTGACCTGGGGCGCATTCACGCGTGAGGAGATGGCGCGGTCCGGCGCGAACGCCGTCATTGACGCGATCGACGGGCTCCCCGCGGTGATCGAACGCTTTTCCCGGCGCCGCGATCCGATTCAAACCTTCTGACCGCTCCGGGTATCCCATTCAGTGTGCGAAGGGAGACTCGAACGACCCATGACCGCAGTGGCCCCACCAGAATCTGCGCAGGCGGCACCGCCCTATACGGCCGATCCGGACGTCGGTCTCGCGGCGGCGGGGGATCGTGGCGCGTTCGAGCGGCTCTATCGGCTGCACGTCACCCGGGTGTATTCGCTCTGTGCGCGGATGGTGAACGACCGCGCGCGGGCCGAGGAGCTCACGCAGGACGTGTTCGTGCGGGCCTGGGAAAAGCTGCACCTGTTCCGGGGTGAGAGCGCGTTCGGGACGTGGCTGCATCGCATGACCGTGAACGTGGTGCTGAACGACCGGAAGACGGAAGGGCGACAGCGGTCGCGCTTCGAGGACGACGAGGAAGGCGAGGTCGTCGCGCAGCTCTCCGCTCGTCCGCACACCCCCGGTGACCGGATGGACCTGGAGAGAGCGATCGGCCGGCTGCCCAAGGGAGCACGACGCGTCTTCACCCTGCACGACGTGGAAGGGTACAAGCACGAGGAGATCGCCGAGATGCTCGGCGTCACCACTGGAGCCACCAAGGCGCAGCTGCACCGCGCCAGAATGCTGCTGCGAGAGGCACTGAGCCGATGACGACACCGACCATGAACCTGGACTGCGACGGCTTTGCCGACGCGCTCGCGGACTACCTCGAGGGAGACGCCCCGGAGGGCGTGCGCTCGGGCGTGGACGCGCATGCCAGCTCGTGCGCCGCTTGCCGGCAGCTCCTCGCCGAGCTGGCCTCCCTCCGCACCGATGCCGCGGCCCTGCCGCTGCTGGTGCCATCGCGCGACCTGTGGACCGGCATTGCGGAGCGCATCGATGCGCGCGTCCTGCCGCTGGCATCGCACACGTCGGTGCGGACGGCACGCCCTGCGTGGCGCCGCCCCGCGCTCGCCGCGGCGGCGCTCGTAGCCATCACCGCCGGCCTCACCCACTACCTCACGCGCGCCTCGCTCTCGGGCACGCCGTCCGCCACGTCGCGGGTGGCCGTCGCGTCGACCACGGCGCCCGCCGTGCTTCCGCCGTCAAACCGTCCCACCGTGGACTCCACCGCCGAGATCGTCTCCACCGCCACCGAGCGGCCGGCCGCGAAGCCGCCCATCGCGCGCCTGGCGAACGCACAGCGCCTCTCCGATGCGGCCGACCCCGTGTTCGCCAGCGAGATCTCCACGCTGCGGCACATCGTGCGCGAGCGGCGCGCGCGGCTCGACCCGCGCACCGTGGCCGTCCTCGAGCAGAGCATCGCCGTGATGGATTCCGCCATCGCGCAAAGCCGCGTGGCGCTCGCGCACGACCCGGCGAGCGGTTTCCTCGCCACACAACTCAACCACTCGCTCGAGAAGAAAGTCGAGCTGCTGCGCACGGTGGCCTCGCTACCGACGCGGCTCTAGGGGATCTATGCGGAGCACACTCATCATCCTGATCACCACCGCGTCGCTCGCGACCGCGGCCTCGGCCCAGTCGAGCACCGAGGCGCGCGACCGGGCCCGTGAGCAGGCGCAGGAGCGCGCCGACCGCGCGCGGGAGCGGGCACAGGAGCGCGCTGACCGCGACCGCGATCGGGAACAGGAACGCGCGGATCGCGACCGCGCCGGCTCCCTCGATACAGTGGTGACGTTCGACGCGCGCGGCACCGTGGAAGTGCCCTGCCGCGGCGGCACCATCATCGTCACGGGCGGCGAACGGAACGAGATCCGCGTGCACGCCCGCACCGACAATGGCGCCATTCGCTTCACCAGCAACGGTACGCGCGCCACGCTCGAGCCAGCGTCCGGCCGCGGCTGCAGCGACGGCCAGTTCGAGGTGTCCGTCCCGGCAGGCACGAAGGTGAGCGCGCGCACCTGGAGCGGTGCGGCGAGCGTGCGCGGCGTGCACGGCGACGTGGAGGTGCACTCGCAGAGTGGCGACGTGCAGGTCCGCGATGCCGGCGACCGCCTCGACATCGAGAGCCTCTCGGGCGACGTCACCGTGCACGGCGTGCGCGGCGAGTCCACCATCAACACGGTGAGCGGCAGCGTCACGCTCACCGGCTCGCGCGGCAACCTGAACATCGAGTCCGTGAGCGGCGACCTGGACCTGCGCGACATCGTCGCGCGGCAGATCCGCACCCACACCACCAGCGGCGACGTCTCGTTCACCGGCGCCATCCTGGATGCCGGCCGCTACGAGTTCGCCACCCACAGCGGCGAGGTCACGCTCTCGCTGCCCGCCGATATCGGGGCGGAGCTGAGCGTGTCCACCTTCAACGGCGGCATCGACAGCGACTTCCCCATCACGCTGAAGGCGGGCGAGCATGGTATCGGTGCGGCGCAGGCCAAGCGGCTCAACTTCACGGTCGGTCGCGGCACGGCGCGCATCATCGCCGAGACCTTCAGCGGCGACATCAACCTCAAGCGGCGCCGCTAGGTGCCGTCATCGCACAGGAGCACCGCATGCGGCAGCTGAACACGATCCTCCTCGGCGCGGCACTCCTCGCGCCGACAGTGGCGCGGGCACAGGACCGCCAGACGGACGCCGACGCATTCACGCTCAGCGAGCAAGTACCGCGGGGTGCGTGGATCCGCGTGCGCAACGTCAACGGCCAGGTGCACGTCCGCGCCTCCACGAGCGACAAGGTCGAGGTGACGGCGACGAAGAGCTGGCGCCGCGGCGACCCCAGGGACGTCACGATCGAGACGAAGAAAGGGTCGGATGGAAGCATCCTCCTCTGCGCCATCTGGGCGAACACGAACACCGTGTGCACGGAGGATCGCTACTCCACCCACAGCGACGACCGGCGCGACCGCTGGAACGACCGCAACGACGTGAAGGTGGACTTCGAGATCCGCGTGCCGCAGGGCGTGAAGGTCGGCGCCTGGACCGTCAACGGCGGGGTGAGCGTCGAGGGCGCCACGGCCGAGGTGCGCGTGTCCTCGGTGAACGGCGGCGTCGAGGCCACGAGCTCCGGCGGGCCGGTGCAGGCCAGCTCCGTGAACGGCAGCGTGCGCGCCGTCATGGGACGGTGGGACGGGGACCAGGACCTCAACTTCAGCAGCGTGAACGGGTCGGTCGTCGCCGAATTTGCCGGTGACATCGACGCCGACATCGATCTCTCCACCGTCAACGGGCGGTTCCAGACGGACTGGCCGGTGACCATCACGGGGCGCATCGACCCACGCCACCTCCGCGCCACACTGGGCAAGGGCGGCCGCCGCATCCGCCTCTCCACGGTGAACGGCAACGTGGAGCTGCGGAAGCGCTAGGCGCGGCACCGGGCGGAGCGGCCAACCCGCTCCGCGCTACCCCGCCCGCCGTGGCTCCTGGGGCGTCCTGCGGGGTATATTGCAGCATCCCCCCAAGGAGTCTTTCTACAATGAGTGTTGCCTACACCGGGACCCTCGTTCGCACCGGCGAGGAGCGCGCGACGCTCGTCCGCCGGACCTACGGTCTCGTCTTCGCCAGCGTCATCGTCACCGCCATCGGCGTGGCGTTCGGCCAGACGCAGCCCGGCCTCATGCAAGCCGTGCTCGACCATCCGTGGATCACGATGATCGCGATGTTCGCACCGCTCTGGATGGCGATGCGCGCGCGCGGCCATCCCATCCAGGGACTCGGCCTCACCTTCGTCTTCACGTTCGTCGTGGGCGTGATGATCTCGCCCGTGCTCTACATGGCCGAGCGCAACACGCCCGGCATCACGGCGCAGGCGGGGATCCTCACGCTGTCCACGTTCGGCGTGCTGTCGCTCTACGCTGCGGTGAGCAAGCGCGATTTCAGCGCATGGGGCAGCTTCTTCATGGTCGGCCTGTGGGTGCTCATCGCCACCTCGCTGCTCAACTTCTTCTTCCAGAGCGCCATCACGTCGCTGTGGATTTCCGGCGCCACGGTCCTGGTGTTCAGCGGCCTGCTGGTGTTCGACACCTGGCGGCTGTTGCGCTCGGGCCAGTACGGGCCGGACGACTACGTGCCGGCGGCCGTGAACATCTATCTCGACCTGCTCAACATGTTCCTGGCCATCCTCAGCCTGCTCGGCGGGGGCCGGCGCCGCTGACGCTGGGCGCATGAACCGCCTGTTCGCGGGAACGGACGCGCTGCCTGACGGCCGTTCCATCGCGTTCGTCTTCGCCCATCCGGACGACGAGACGTACGCGACGGGCGCCAGCATCGCGAAGTACGCCGCGGAGGGCGTGCGCTGCTCGCTCTACTGCGCTACGGACGGGGATGCGAAGATGCTCGACTGGTTCGAGGCGGGACCACAACCAGTCCAGATCGGCATCGACGCACGTCACTGGAACGCGACCAAGCGCGCGGCCTTCGCCGCCCACGTGACGCAGCAGCAGCATCGCAAGAGCTTCGAGCGCGACGCGATGACCGAGCGTGAAAGCTATTTCGTGATGACGGGAATGCCGGTCGCGCCCGGGGCGTCCGACCTCTTCGCCGCGCCGTGACGCGCGTGCCCTCGCTATGCCTCGACCAGCGCCTCGATGGCGGCCGCCAGCGAGAGGTCGGCCTGCGTGATGCCGCCGGCATCGTGTGTCGAGAGCGTGCACACGATCTTCGTGTACCGGATGTCGATGTCCGGGTGGTGGTCGGCGGCATCGGCCGCGCGCGCGATGCGCTGCACGAACGCGATCCCGGCGGCGAAGGTCGCGAAGGTGAAGGTCTTCGTCAGCACCTCACCGCGCCGCGCCCAGCCCGGCAGGCCACCAAGGGCCCGCTGGATCTCGAGGTCCGAAAGTCTGGAAGGCATGTCCCTCGTGTCATGGTAGTGTTCGACGCTGTGCATGATACCACATGCACAGCCAATGGTGGAGGGCCGATGCAGGGAGGCACCCCGCGGAATCGACGACCAACGCGACGCGCGGTCATCCGGTCCGGCGCTGCACGCCTGCGCCATCTCGCGGTCTCCTTGCTACTGCTCGGCGCGGGCGGCGTGCAGCAGGCTGCGGCGCAGGAGGCTGTCGCATCGGACACGAGCGCCGCGCCGCGCCGCGCGCCGCACTACTGGCGCGACGTGGCCGGTGGATTCGCCGCGAGCCTCCTCGCCCACGAATCCGCCCACGTCGTCACCGCGCTCGTGCTCGGCGGACATCCCACGTTCGGCTTCGACAAGGGACGTCCCACCGTCTACTCCGGGTTCGACGCCACGCGCGACAGGCGCAAGCAGTTTCTCTTCTCGAGCATGGGACTCAACGTGCAGGCAGCGATCGACGAGGCGGTGCTCGACGTCCCGCACAATCGCGGCGCGGCGTTCGAGCGCGGCGTGCTCACGGGCGGCCTCGCCACGGCGCTGTTCTACATCACGCTCGGCCGCACGGCAGCCGTGAGCGACGTCGATTACATGGCGCGCACCTCGTCGCTCAGGAAGACCGACATCGCGCTGATCTACGGCGGCGTCGCCGCGCTGCACATCGTGCGCATCCGGCGGGATGGCCGCTACGCGGACTTCTTCGTGCGCCCGGATCGCATGGCGGGCCGCGGGCTGCGCGTCGGCGTGCAGCTGTCGCCGGAGTAACGGCGACGGCGCGCGATCAGGGGCGCGCGCCGAGCACCACGCCGTCAGCGGGGTGCGTGATCTCGCGCAGTCCAGGCGCGCGGAGGAGTGACTCGGCACGTGCCTGCTCCTCGGACGGCACGTCGAAGAGCAGCACGCGTCCGCCGCGGGCGCGCAGCGTGTCCGCGAACGCGGCCAGCGTGCGGGCATCGCCCGAGCGCGGCAGTTCGCGCGCCGGACGGTGCAGGTAGAAGTACACGGCCGGCGGCCAGTTGGAGTACAGTGGCGCGGTTGCGCCTGTCGTGCGCGCCCACTCGAGCAGCTCGCTCTCACGCCACTGTGAGCCGGCGAAGTCGGAGCCCCATTCCAGCGCGTAGTGCACCTCCTGCTGCGTCGCGGACGCGGCGCCCACCCACCAGGTGAGCAGGCCGGCTGCCACGGCGATGCGCGCGCCCGTCGATCGGGTGCCGCGCCACCACAGCGCGAGCCCGGTTGCCGCGAGGGTCATCAGCAGCAGCAGGGCGGGAGAAAGGATGCGTTCGTCGAGCGGAATCCTGGGATCGGCCAGCACGCGCGAGACCCCGACGATCGCGACGTAGCAGCCGAGCAGCAGGGACGTCGCCGTCAGCAGTCGCCACGCGGCGGGTGATCGCCGGTCCGGGCGCTCCAGCAGGGGCGCACCCGCGGTCGCGCGCCATGCCCGCCATGCACCGACTGCCACGAGCGTGGCGAGGACAAGCCCGGCGGCCAGCGTCAGCGCCGCGCGATACGGCATCGGGTCGGGACCGGCATCGGGGATGAGCCAGGCCGCGAGCGTCGCGCCGCCCTGGCGCAACGTGGGCCCGAGGTCGCCGTAGATGGCGAACCTCCTGATCTCGCCCGGCCCCGCCACCAGGCGCGTGCGAATGACCCACGCGCCCTGCAGCACCACCGCGGGCGCGAGGGCGAGCGCCGCGCGCTGCAGGCGCGCACGCCGGCGGCCTGGCTGCAGCAGGGCCCAGAGCGCCACCGCTCCCACGAGCGAGGCGCCGGCATAGCGCGTCATCACGGCTGCCGCCGCGGCCAGGCCCGCGTGCAGCGGCCGCAGGGGAGTGTGAACGAGGGCGGCGAGCACCAGGGCCATGCAGGCGAGATACAGCGGCTCGCTGAGGACGGAGACGTGCACCTCGTGCATCGACGTCATGGCGAACAGGGCGAGGGCGAGGAGCACGGCCGGGCCCTGGCCCACCGCACCACCCACGAGAAGCACCAGCGTGGCGATCGTCGTGAAGGCGGCGACGGCTTCGACCAGGCGCGCCGCCTGCGCCGGCGCCATCCCGGCGCGCACGGGCAACGCGAGCAGTGTGGAGTAGCCCGGCGGAAAATGGGCGAGGGGCGACGTGCTGTCCGCGCTCGTCCAGACCGCGGTCGGCACGCGGTACTCGGCGCGCGTGGCCAAGGCCTCTGCCGTGCCCATGTAGGAGAGTGCGTCGGGGTCGAGCCCGGGCCCCGGTGGGTCGGTGATCGCGAGCACGAGGGCAAAGGCGAGCACACCCAGTGCGATCGCCGGAACTGTTTTCCTGACAACGAGTTGCCAGCGTTCTGCCATCAGGAATGCCAGTGGGTGAAGTCGTGTGGTCGCATGGGGACTGGCAGGTCGCTGCCATCGAGGCAGCGGTTGCGATTTCGGTTTTTATTCGGTAGATAGACCGGGCGCATCGTGCTCGTGAGGCGCGAGCGCATGCCAAAGATAGGCCGCTCGCGTCGCCTTGTGCTTCGGTATTTGTTCGGTACACGGCATCATACCTGCACCCTGCTCGATCATTCCGCCCGCCGGCCCCAGTCACGGTTTCGCCCTTCATGTCGCTCTCCCTCGCCGAGCTCGTCCGGCTCCTTCCACCACCTGCACCGGCCACGCCCGCGCTCCCCACGGGGATCGCGCCGCTGGACGCCGCGCTACTGGGTGGAGGGCTGCCACGCGGCCGGCTCACGGAGATCGTCGGTAGCACGGGCAGCGGCAAGACCACCCTCGTCCGCGCGATCGTCGAGGCCACCGTGGCTTCCAGCGGATGGGTGGCCTACATCGACGCGCAGCGCACGCTCGACGCGCGCGACTGGGTGCACCTGGGCGACGCGGAAGGCATGTGGATGATCCGCCCCCACGATGTGGCGCGGGCCGCATGGAGCGCCGACATCCTGCTCCGCAGCGGCGCCTTCGCGCTCGTCGTGCTCGATGGCGCGCCGACGCTGTCCAAGGGAGCCGCCGTGCGGCTCACGCGGCTGGCGCGCGAGGCGAATGCCGCGTTCGTCGTGATGGGCGACCGCGCCGGTGGCGGCACGCAGCTCGGCGGCGCCGTGCGGCTCATCGTCGAACGACGAACGTCAGGGGCGAGGGAACGAGAGGACGAGAGGACGAGAGGACGAGAGGACGAGAAGGCGAGAGGACGAAAGGGCGAGAGGGCGAGAGGACGAGAGGGCGAGAGGACGAGAGGGCGAGAGGACGAGAGGACGACACACACGATCGGCGTGCGGGTCGAGAAGGGAGGAACGCTTCGGACGGTGGAGGTGAGCTGTGCATTCGTTGTGGCGCGTCGCCTGTGTGCGCATCCCGAGGTTCCCGATCGGCGCGGTGTGGCGCGCGGTCCAGTCGGGGGACTCCGGCACGGCCGCCGCGGGCGCGCAGCTGCTCCTCCCGCTCACACCGCCGGCGCCCCCATCGTCATCGGACCTCTCGCCAGCGCACTGGGATGATCGCGCGATCGTGCTGACGGACGGCGTGGGCACGCGGAAGCAGGTACGCGCGGTCTCCGCCGCCGCGGGGCGCATGGGCGTGCGCGCCGGCATGCGTCTCACGGAGGCGCGGGCGCTGTGCGCCGACCTGCAGGAGCTCGCGTGGGACGACGTGGCCCTCCACGCCGCGACGACGGCGCTGTCCGCGGCGCTCGTGGAGGCGAGCCCGCAGGTGACGCCGGTGGCCGGCGCGCCGGGCCTCTGGTGGGTGGGCGCCTCGGGATTCGATGGCATCGGCGGCGAGCGCGAGCTCGCCCGGGCCCTGCTCCGCATCGCCCGGCGCTGGCATCCGCGCCCGCGCGTCGCCATCGCGAGTTCGTGTGTCGCCGCCCGTGCGGCCACGTGGGCAGGCGCCAGCTTCCAGCAGGGCGCCGGCGACCGTGCGCTCACGCACGTCATCCCGCCGGACCACGACGCCGCCTACCTCGCGCCGGCGCCGCTGGCCCTCGTGCCCATGGACGAGGAACTGCGCGCGGCCCTGCACGCCCTCGGCCTGCGCACCGTCGGGGCCCTCGCTGCCCTGGGCGCGGAGGACGTCGAGCGCCGCTGGGGCGACGCCGGGCTGCGAGCCTGGCGCCTCGCGAACGCCGACGACGCGCGGCGTCCCGTGCTGGCCCGCGTGCAGACGCAGCCCGCCGTCGAGGTCGAGCTCACCATCCCCGCGGCGACGATGGAGCCGATCCTCTTCCTCGTCCGCGCCGCGCTGGAGCGGCTGGTGCACGACATGATCGCGCACGGGCGCGCCGTGGCGGCGGTGGCCATCACGCTCACGCTCGACGATGCGCGCGGCGCGCTCGTCGACGCGCCGGCCCACACCGTCACCCGCGAGGCGCGCACCGCCCGTCCGCTGGCGCGCGTGCTGCCGCTGTTCGAGCGCTGCCGCGCCCTGCTCGACAGCTGGACGCTCGACGCCCCGGTGAGTGCCGTGCGCGTGGCCATCGTCGCCGCCGCACCGCTCTCGGGCGAACAGGGCGACCTGCTCAACACGTCCTGGCGCGACCTCGGCGCCGCCGACACCGCCATCGAGCGCCTGCGCGCCGAGCTGGGCGCGGGTGCGATCGTGCGCGCGGAAGCGCAGGACACGCACCGGCCCGAGAAAGCGGGTGTGTGGCGGGATTTTGGAGAGGACGAGAGGACGAGAGGGCGAGAGGACGAGAGGACGAGAGGGCGAGAGGACAAGACGAGAGGACGACAGGACGAGAGGACGAGAGGACGAGAGGACAAGCGTTCCCCCGCCGTCTCTTCTTCTTCCCCTTCTGTCCTGCGCCTCGCAGAGCCCAGCCCCGCCATGCCTCTCCCGCCCGCCGCGCATCGCGCACTCGATCCTCCGGAGCAGGTCGAGGTGACCTGCGCGGACGAGGTGCCGCGCGCGATTACCTGGCGCGGCCGCCGCATCGACGTCACGCGCGCCCTGGGCCCCGAACGACTGTCCGGCGACTGGTGGGACGATGGCTACCGGCGAGACTACTGGCGGTGCGAGAGCGGCATCGGCGAGATGGTGGTGTTTCTCGATCGCGCCGACGACGCATGGCGCGTACAGGCGTGGACGGACTGAGGTCCTTGTTCATCCCTCTCGCCCTCTCGCCCTCTCGTCCTCTCGTCCTCTCGCCCTCTCGCCCTCTCGCCCTCTCGCCCTCTCGTCCTCTCGTCCTCTGATGCTGTACGCCGAGCTCCACTGCCACTCCTGCTTCAGCCTCCTCGACGGCGCCGCGCTGCCCGAGGTGCTCGTGGCGCGCGCCTCGGAGCTGGGCCTCGCCGCACTCGCGCTCACCGACCACGACGAACTCGGGGGCGCCGTGCGCTTCGCCACCGCGGCGCACGAGGCCGGCCTGCCCGGCCTCATCGGCGCGGAGCTTACCGTCGCCATTCCCGGTCGCGACGACGACGCCGAGCCGCTGCTCACCCACCTTCCGCTTCTCGCCGAATCGCGCGAGGGATACGCCAACCTCTCCACACTCGTCACCATCGGCCGACGCGACCGGCTGCGCGGCAGTCCCGCCGTCTCGCTCGACGAGCTCGCGGGCCACGCCGGTGGCCTGTTCGCGCTCACCGGCTGCCCGCGCGGCTGGGTGGCCACCCTCGCCGAGCGTGGCGAGCTGGACGCCGCCTGTGATGCCGCCGCGACGCTGCTCGACATCTTCGGCCGGCGCGTCGCCATCGAGTGCTGGGACCACGGGCTGCCCGAGGAGCGCGTGACGACGGGACGCCTCATCGAGGTCGCCCGCGCGCTCGACATTCCCTGGGTGGTCACCAACGACGTGCACTATGCCCGCGCGCGCGATCGCATGGTGCACGACGTGCTCTGCGCGCTGCGGCACCAGCGGCCGCTCGACCAGATGGGCACGCGCCTCCGTCCCAACGGCGAGTGGTACCTCAAGAGCGCCGCACAGGTCGCGCGGCGCTGGCGCCATGCACCAGAGGGCATCCGCGCATCGCTCGCCGTCGCCGAGCGATGCGCCTTCCGTCTCGCGCAGCTCGCGCCGACGCTGCCCGAGTTCGCGCTCCCGCCCGGCGTGAGCGCGGACGAATACCTCGAGCGGCTCGTCGAGCAGGGCGCCAGCGAGCGATGGGGTCCGCCGCACACGGCGCGGCGCACGGCAGCCCACGACCGGCAGCTCGCCCACGAGCTCGCGCTCATCGGCCGGCTCGGGCTCGCCGGCTACTTCCTCATCGTGTGGGACATCGTGCGCTTCGCACGGCGCAGGAGCATCCTCTGCCAGGGCCGCGGCTCGGCGGCGAATTCCGCGGTGTGCTACTGCCTCGGCATCACCGCCGTGGATCCCATCAAGCTCGGCCTCCTCTTCGAGCGCTTCCTCAGCGAGGAGCGCACGGAAGCGCCCGACATCGACATCGACTTCGCCCACCGCGACCGCGAGGACGTGCTCCAGTACGTCTACGAGCGGTACGGCCGCGACCACGCCGCGATGGTGTGCGAGCAGATCACCTACCGCGGGCGCAGCGCCGTGCGCGATGCGGCGCGCGTGCTCGGCTTCAGCATGGAGCAGTCCGACGCGCTCGCCACGCTGAGCGACCGCTTCTCCGCGAAGGCGACCGCGGACGCCCTGCGCGCGACGCCCGCGGACGCGAGTGCGAGTGACGCCGTCATCGCCTCCGCGCTCGGCAGCACGATGGTGCCCGGCACCGAGGCCAACACGCGCTCGCGCGCCGAGAAGGAAAAGGCGAAGCAGGTGGCGCGTCCGATGACGGCGGCGGATCGCCCCACGCCCAAGGCCGCGTACGAACCGTACGGCAGTCCCAACGCACAGAAGGCCGGCACGAAGGATCTCGTGTCGATACCCGACGTCCTGCACGCCGGCGCGTCGCGCAGCAACCGCTGGGAGGATCCGCACGCATCGGGTGACCACACCGAGCGCCGCAATCCCGTCACGGCCGTGCGTCCTACCGAGGGCGCGAGCGTAGTCGAGCGCGCCGGCCTCGACCCCGACGACCGCCGCGTGCGCGCCCTCGCCGAAATCGTGGAGGGGCTGCACCAGATCCCCCGGCACCGCTCCATTCACGTCGGGGGCTTCGTGCTCACCGCCGAGCCGCTGCACACCATCGTGCCCATCGAGCCGGCGAGCATGCCTGGCCGCACGGTGATCCAGTGGGAGAAGGACGACCTCGATCCCGTCGGCCTCGTGAAGATCGACCTGCTCGGCCTCGGCATCCTCACGCTCATGCAGGACTGCCTGCTCTACATCCGGCGCACGCGCGGCATCACGGTCGATCTCGCCAACCTCGACATGACCGACCAGAACGTCTTCGACGACCTCTGCGCGGCCGACACCATCGGTGTCTTCCAGGTGGAGAGCCGCGCGCAGATGAACACGCTGCCGCGATTGAAGCCGCGCTGCTTCTACGACCTCGTCGTCGAGGTCGCGCTCATCCGGCCGGGCCCCATCCAGGGCGAGATGGTCCATCCCTACCTCCGCCGCAAGAACGGCGAGGAGGAGGTGACATACCTCCATCCTTCCCTCGAGCCCATTCTCGCACGCACGCTCGGCGTCCCCCTCTTCCAGGAGCAGGGCATGCAGGTGGCGATCGCCGCGGCCGGCTTCACTCCGGGCGAGGCGGACGTGCTGCGCAAGGCGATGGGCCACAAGCGCAGCCGCGAGCGCATGGCCGCCATCTGCCAGAAGATGCTCGACGGCATGGCGGCCAACGGCATCGCCGTCGCCGATGCGCAGCGAATCTTCAACCAGATCAACGGCTTCGCCGACTATGGCTTTCCGGAGAGCCACGCGGCGAGCTTCGCGTTGCTCGTCTATGCGTCCGCGTACCTGAAGCACTATTACGCGCCCGAGTTTACCGCGGCGATCCTCAATGCGCAGCCCATGGGCTTCTACGCACCCGGCACGCTCGTGGAGGACGCGCGACGGCACGGCGTGGAGGTGCACCCGGTGGACCTCACGCGCTCGGTGTGGGACGCGACGTTGGAGCCAGGACGAGAGGACGAGAGGACGAGAGGGCGAGAGGAGGTGGCTCCTCCCGCCGTTTCCTCTCGTCCTCTCGCCCTCTCGCCCTCTCGTCCAGCAGTTCGTCTCGGTCTGCGCAGCGTGCGCGGCCTGGGCGCCACCGCGCGCGACCGCCTCGAGGCCGCGCTGCGCGATGGGCCGTTCACGTCGGTGGACGACGTCGTGCAGCGCGCCGGACTCGATCGACGTGCGTTGCGGCATCTCGCCGAAGCCGGGGCGTTCGATGCGATGCTGGCGCACGAGCCCGACCTGCGGAAGCGCCGCGCCGCGCTGTGGGCCGTGCTCGAGGCCGCGCGTGGGGACGCCGGTCCGCTCGCGCCACGCCGGCGCATGGCGGTGGAGGTGGCCCCCGTCCCTGCCATGTCCCCGGTGGAACTCACCGAGGCGGACTATCGCATGACGGGCATCTCGCTCGCCGGCCATCCGATGTCTCACGTGCGCAGCGTGCTCGACCCCAACGGCGTCCGCTCCGCGCACGACCTCCTGCGCAACGGCCGCGACGGCGAGACGGTGGCCACGGCCGGCCTGGTGATCTGCCGCCAGCGGCCCGGCACGGCGAAGGGCTTCGTGTTCCTCACGCTCGAGGACGAGACGGGCCTCGTCAACATCGTCGTCACGCCGCAGCGGTTCGAGCGACAGGCGCTGCTCATCTCCCGCACGCCCCTGCTGCTCGTGCGCGGCGTGCTGCAGGTGGAGCAGCGCGTGGTGAACGTGCGCGCGAAGCAGTTCCGGGCCCTCGAGGCGGCGGTCGGCGCGGAGTTCGCCCGACGTCACGACTTCCACTGACGCCGGCCCGCGACAGCGGCGCGCCTGCAGGGGCGCCGATGACGCGGCTTCATCCGGGCGCGTCTGTCCTCCGGAGCAATCTGTCCTCCGGAGCAATCTGTCATCCGGAGCAATCGGTCATCCGGAGCAATCGGTCATCCGGAGCAATCGGTCATCCGGAGCAATCGGTCATCCGGAGCAATCGGTCATCCGGAGCAATCTGTCATCCGGAGCAATCTGTCATCCGGAGCAATCTGTCATCCGGAGCGTAGCGAAGGATCTGCTTTCCATGCTGCTGCGCAGAGATCCTTAGCTGCCCGTGTCCCAGAATGCCGCGTCGCTGATGAGCGCTTCCATCTCGAGGATGCCCTTCTCCTCGAGGTAGTCGGCGATGTGGATCGCCGAGGTGGCCACGAGGTCTCCATTCGCATCCACGAGCGACAGCCCCAGGCGATCGCGCGCCGCGTGATAACGATCCAGCTTCTCCTGGTCGCGCGGCTCGCCGCCCGGCATCGGCACCGCCTCGCTGAACAGCCGGAACACGGGCTGCACGAGCTCATAGCCCAATCCTGGCCGGAAGGGACCCCACGCGCGCCCCACCGACTCGTCGCGCTCAGTCAGCTCCGAGTGTCCGACGATCACGCCGTGCAGCTTCACCGTGTAGCGCACTCCTGGGCCTCCCCGCCGACGCGACGCGCCATCACGCGGTCCGTCTGCCTGTCGTCACCGAGCACGAAAGTCGTTGCGCCGACGTCGGCGAAACCCCACCGCTGGTAGAATGCGATCGCTCGAGCATTGCGTTCCCACACGCCCAGCCACACCACGCTCCGGGCACGCGACTGCGCCTCGTCGAGGCAGCGGCGCATCAGCACCGCGCCCACTCCAGACCCGATGCGCGTGGTCACCGCATACAGCCGTGCGATCTCGATCGCTCCGCCCGCAGGCACGGAGGACGGCGCGGTTCCTTCACGGAGCGTCGCGTAGCCCACCACCTCGCCCGCCTGCTCGGCGAAGAACGTGGTGACACGCGCGTCCAGCAACTCGCGACGCTGGATCTCGTCGCCGAATGACGCCGCGAGGTAGTGCGCCATGTCCTGCGGCGTGTTGTCGGCCCCGAAGGTGTCGCGGAACGTCGCGGCGGCCAGCGTCGCCAGCAGCGGTGCATCGTCGGGAAGCGCCCGGCGTGTCGTCACCGGGAGCGTGGCGGCCGGGGTCATGCGGCGAATGTATCCTCGAGGTCAGCGGCGCGCGAGCGTCCGAAGGCCGAGGGCGCCATTGATCCACCGCACGAGCGGCACGAGCCGGGCGAAGTCGCGCGCGAGGACCCGCGGCAGCGATGCACCGAGCACTTCCTTCATCGTGAGCTCGCGTCCGAGAGTGAACGACTGGTGGCGCAGGAGGGTCGCGGCGGGATGCGTGTCCGCGAATCCGCGCGGCATGCGGGTGAGCATGTTCTCCTCGGCCAGGCCGCCGAAGCGCCGGCGCGTGGCGGCATCGGCCAGCAGCTTCACCAGCGGCAGCGCATCCTCGTCGATGGCGTCGCGCAGCCGCTGGAGCGTGGGCCGCGGCGGCATCCAGATCCCGCCGCCGACGGACGCGCGGTCGGCTTCCATGTGGAAGTAGAATCCGGCGCCGCCATGGGGCGTCTGCGTCCCCACGCCGCGCCCCGCGTCGACGTGGTGAAACCAGCACGCCACGTGTGTCTTGTACGGCGACTTGTCGGCCGAGAAGCGTACGTCGCGGTGGATGCGAAAGAGCGACCGCTTCGGGTCGCCCACGATCTCCGGTGCAATTGCCGCGAGCTCGACGTCCATCTCCTCCACGAGCGCCGCCAGCGGTGTCCGTAGCTCGTTCTCGTACGTCGCGCGGTGCCGCTCGAACCACTCCCGCTCGTTGTGTCGCGCGAGCGAGCGGAGGAAGGCCGGTGCCGCGGGACGAAAACCGGTGAACTCCGGCGACGTCACGGAACGGGTTTGGTCCGCGTGTGCTCGGCGGGGACGGGCCGATTGATCCTGAACTCGAAGTTCTGCTCGACCACCTGCCGCACATGTCGTCCCGCGACGGAGGCAGGAGAGAACATCATGAGCGGAATCGCCTGGCGGACCGATCGCGAAAACGCGGGATCAGTGGAGCGAAGCACCTCGATGGAGCTCGAGTCCGCGCGCCCCGTGGAGTCCACCACGAAGCGGATGGACACGCTGCCTTCCTTGCCGTTCTTCATCAGCTCGGACGGGTAGACAGGTGCGGCGCTGCCCGCCGTGCGGGCCGCCATCTCCTCCACCTCGAGCATGGAGTAGACGGAGTCCTGTGATTCCTCCGCCGCGGACGGGGCCTGCTTCTTCGCCTCGTTGCCGAGATCGGGACCCGCGGTCCCCGCCTTCACAGTGCCGGCCGGGAGCGTGACGCGGCCGTCCGGGCGCTCCACGATGCTGGGGCCGAGCGAGCCGATGTCCACGTACCGCAGTTGTTCGACGCGGGCTTCCGACGACGGATGACGGTCCGGGGGCGGCAGGTAGCGCAGGATGGCGCTTCGCTCCGCGATGGCCTGCTCGAGCCTGCGCGCGCGGAGGCCGGTGCCGTACACCGCCGCACTCACGAGCACGACATGCGCTGCGAGGCTGATCGCGGTGCTGCTGCCGACGGAAGACGCCTTGGCCGACGTGTGAAGCCAGATGCGCATGACGGTGCGAAGGGGGGCCGCGGCCCTGATTGTACGGAGACCTTCCGAACCGGGGCAGCGGTCACTTGGGCCCGCCACACCTGCATACCACTACGCGGGCGTCTCCGCCAGGATTCGCAGGGGATCGCCTGTCAGGCGGTAGGTAGTCCACTCCGTCATCGCGCGGGCGCCCAGCGACTCGTAGAATCGGATCGCGGCCGCATTCCAGTCCAGCACGGCCCATTCCAGCCGGCCGTAACCGCGCTCGATCACGGTCCTGGCAAGCGACCCGAGCAGCCGCTTGCCCAGTCCGCGTTCGCGGAACTCGGGAAAGACGAACAGATCCTCGAGATAGATGCCGGGCCGCGCAAGGAAAGTCGAGTAGCTCCGGAACCAGAGCGCGAACCCCGCGGGTACGTCACCAGCGAACGCGAGAACGACTTCCGCCGCCGGCGACTCGCCGAACAGTGTCAGCCGCAATTGCTCCTCCGTGGCCTCGCATTCCCCGGCGAGCCGCTCGTACTCGGCAAGCCCCTGAATGCATCGCAGGATGGTCGGAACGTCAGCCGCCGTGGCGGGCCGGAGCGTGAAGTCGGACGAGGATGCAAGCACGTGATTTCGACGTGGCGGTAAGGGTGGATGATCGTCCTCCTAACATAGTGACGGCCTATGGCTCCGCCGACCGCCACGCAGTAGCTTAGCCCTCCTCGCCGAAGGCCGGACCGCCGTGCTCGACATCTCTCCACTTCTCCATGAAACGCTCGCGGGACGTTATGTCCTGAAGCGTGAGGTCGGCCGTGGTGGAGCGGCGACGGTCTACCTTGCGCACGACGTGCGGCACGAGCGCCTCGTGGCCATCAAGGTGCTGCATTCCGAGCTGTCCCACGCGCTCGGCGCGCAGCGCTTCCTGCGCGAGATCAAGCTCACCGCCAGCCTGCAGCACCCGCACATCCTTCCCATCCACGATTCGGGGGAGGCGCACGAGCAGCTCTTCTACGTGATGCCGTACGTGGAAGGCGATTCGATGCGGCAGCGCCTGAGCGCCGACAGCCGGCTCTCGATCGAGGAAGCCGTGCGCATCGGGCGCGAGGTAGCGGGCGCGCTGGCCTACGCGCACGAACGTGGTGTCGTGCACCGCGACATCAAGCCCGAGAACATCCTCTTCTCGGGCGGCCACGCGGTGCTCGCCGACTTCGGCATCGCGCGCGCGATCAACCGCGCGCACGAGAAGATCACGCAGCAAGGGACGATCACCGGCACGCCGGCCTACATGAGTCCCGAGCAGGCGCGCGACCGCGCCTTTGACGGCCGGAGCGACGTGTACTCGCTCGCGTCCGTGCTGTACGAGGCCATTGCGGGCGTGCCGCCGTTCAGCGGGGACACACCGCAGCAGCTCCTCACGCAACGCATCACGAAGACGGCGCCGCTGCTGCGCGAGTACCGGCACGACGTGCCGCTGCCCATCGAGTCGGTCATCGCGAAGGCGCTGTCGATGTCGCCGGACGACCGCTTCGACGACGCGCGCGCCTTCAGCGCCGCGCTCTCCGCGGCGATCGGCAACTCGGGCGAGACCCTCACCGCGCACGTGATCCGGCGGTCGCTCACGAAGAGCCCGTGGCTGTGGGCCGCGGGCGTCGTATTGCTCGTCACCGGCCTCGCGGCCTCCACGCCACAGGGCCGCGACCAGCTGGACGTCCTCACCGGGCGCGTGGACACGGCGCAGTATGCGGTGGTGCCGTTCCAGTATTCCGGCCAGCACCGCGCGGGCGACGACCAGGAGGCGGTCGCCTCCGGCGTGTACGCCGCCATGCGCGAGTGGAGTGGCCTGAAGCTGGCGAGCGAGATGAGCGTGGCCGATGCGATCGGCGCCTCGCGGGACTCGTCGCTGAACGGCATGATGATGGTCGCGCGCCGCGCACACGCCGGCAAGCTGGTGTGGGGACGCGTGCACGTCACGAACGACTCGACGGTGGTGCGCGCGGCCGTGTACGACGCCATCGGCGGCTCGCTCGAGCGGGAAGTCACCGTCGCCGGTCCTCGCAATCTCGCATCGGCGCAACCCGCCGCCCTGCGCGCACTGGTGGCTGACCTCCTGCGCCTCGACGGTACCGAGCGACTCTCGCACGCCGGCGACGTCGGCACGCGGTCGTTCGCGGCGTGGCAGGCGTATCAGGAAGGACTGCGCGAACTCACAACCTGGCGCGTGCCCTTGGCCATCAAGGCGTTCGAGCGCGCCGTCACCGCGGACCCCGATTACGCGTTCGCGCAGGTCTGGCTCGCGCAGCTCCTGCTCTGGCGCGCCGAGCCTGCGGTCCGCTGGGGTCCGCACGTCAGTACGGCGCTGCGCAACAGGGCGTCGCTCGACGCGCGCGCGAGCAGCCTTGCGGACGCGTTGCAGGCCGTGCAGAACGGACGATACGGCGATGCCTGCGCGGCCTACGGCACCATGCGCGGCCGCGACTCGCTCGACGTGGCGGCCTGGCTCGGCCTCGCGCACTGCCAGGGCCTCGATCCGCTGGTGATCCGCAGCCCCGTCACCAGTTCCGGCTGGGCATTCCGCGGCAGCACCGCGGCCGCACAGCGTGCCTACGCGCGTGCGCTCCAGATCGCACCGTCCGCGTTCTGCGCGTTTCCCTTCACGACGATCACGGCCCTCTACGCGCTGGAGACGAACCTCACGCGCAGTGGCGTGACCAGCGACAGTGCCGTGTTCTTCGCCTTCCCGGACCTCGCGGGAGACACGATTGCGTATGTCGCGCGGCCATATCGCGACCTGAACGCCACGTCATTCGACATCCTGGCCCCCGCCTACGACCGCGCCCTCGAGCGGAATCGGAACGTCCTGCTGGGAGTGCTCTCGACGCTCACACAGCGACTGCCGGACAATGCGGATGCGTTCGAGTCCCTCGCCCGCGTCCTCGAGATGCGCGACGAGATCAGCGGCACGCCCAACGGCGGATATTCGGCCTTGAGCGCCATCGACCGCGCCGAGATTCTCGCCACGGATTCCGTGCAGCGCATCCGGCTCGGCGCCACGGATGTGCGCCTGCACCTCAAGCTCGGCGACTTCGGACGGACGACGTCCATCGCAGACTCCATCCTCGCGGCAACACCGACCGCCACGGGCCAGCGCGCGATGTACCTCGCTGGCATCGCCGCGCTGCTCGGCCGCGAGCATGCAGCGGTGGGCTACCTGCGCGCCAGCGGGCAGAGCGTCGCGCTGCATGGCGCGCCGGTGGTGCCGCTGCTCGAGGACGTTGGCGCCGCGTTGTTCATGCGCGCCGCCCTCGGCGTCTGCGATGATTCGCTTCGCGCCCTGCGCAAGCAGATCGAGCCGCTGATGGACAGTTACGTGAATCCGGCGCAGCGTGACGAGGCCCGTCGCGGCCTGCTGCAGCGCCCCATTCAGTTCGCCGCTCCGTGCCTCGGGGCGGCGTCGGCTCTTCCGCTCACCGGAGCGCTTTCGCCGATTCTCGAGGCGATGCAGAACCTCGGACGTGGCAACGCGGCCCGCGCACGCTTCCAGCTCGACTCGATGCAGGCGGCACGTCGCCTCGTGCGTCCGGGCGCGATCTCGCTCGACTACACCTTCTCGGAGGCGTGGCTCGCCGTTGCACTGGGCGATACGGCCCTCGGCACCCGACGGCTGGACCTCACGCTCACCGCGTTGCCGACGCTCACGCCGTACATCGTCTTCGAGCCCGGCATGGCGGCCACGGTTGGCCGGTCCATGGCCTATCGCGCCGAACTGGCGGCGCGGCGCGGCGAGGCGGGCACGGCGGCACTCTGGGCGGGGCGGGTCCTGACCCTGTGGGCACACAGCGATCCCTCCCTGGCGCCGACCATGGCGCGCATGAAGGCCCTCGCCGCACAGCGCACCTAGGCTTTTCGTCGCTCCCCAGCGGCCGCATGGCGGCCGCCATTGCACCTGCAGCAGCCGCACGCCCAGCCGCCGCACTGCATGGCGCTCCTCGCTTAGCGGCAAGGTCGCTCCCCGGCCGACAGCGGCCAATCTCCCTCAGGCAAAGGAGTATCCGTGACGCAATTTCACCAATACTGCACCCATGCTACCCTGGCGCTGGCGCTCGTCGCGTGCACGAAGGAGAAGGCGCCGCGGCCGGACACCGCCGCGGCACCGGCATCCGCGCCGAGTACGCTGCGCGCGAACGCCCGCAAGGCGCCGATGCCCGGCGCGCTCACGAAGCCGATCGACTCCTACACCGGCGACGAGCTCTATGCGTTCGTCAGGCAGCTGCAGTTCACCGGAGGCGCTGTCCGCGAGCGGAAGTGCAAGAACGATCCGGGATGCGGGAACAACCAGCCGAAACGAGTGAAGGTCGCGGTGGATGCCGTGGCGATGCAGGACTCGATCGCCTCGAGCGACACACCGCCCTTCGGTGCGGTCTACATTCGCGCGCTGAACCGCGGCAACGCCGACGAGGCGCGGTATGGCTTGAAGCCCGGCGCGCAGCTCGAGTATTACGTGATCGTGCTTCCCGACTCGTCGGGCGGCATGACGTGGCGCCTCGAGCAGCTCGTTACCACACCCGGTGTGCGCCGCCACGTGTCGGCCGGGACGGGACAATTCCAGAGTTGCAACCACGCATGGACGGCCGGTGCGCGCGCCGATTTCAAGTCCTGTGCAAATGCCGCGGTACGCCGTGACTCCGTCGTGCGACTCGGCCTGGCGCTTCAGGGAAGCGACGATGATCCGATGTGGGCGGTGTGCGCCGGCGGTTGCTGTGTGCTCGTGAGCTAATCGCGCGCGCTGAGTGCAAGGAACGGCGGACGCATGATGCGTCCGCCGTTCTGTCATTCACCTCCCGCTCCGGCCTTACATCCCGTACCGATCACGCAGGACGGCGAGGTGATGCTTCGCGTGACCAGCCGTGATGTAGGCGAGTGCCCGCACCGTCACCGCGTTGCCGTTCACAGTTCCGCGGCGCATCCACGCGTCTTCCGGGAGAGAATCCAGCAACTGCACGGAGCTTTCGCGCACCGTCTCCATCTCCGCCGCGAGCGATGCGATGGTGCGCGCATCCGACGCCGCGGTCTCCGCATAGTCGTTCTCGGCGAACCCCGGTAACGGCGTGGCGTCGCCGCGCGCCACGCGCAGCAGGCGGTACGTGAAGATCCGCTCGGCGTCGATCATGTGGCCAATGAGCGTGCGAATGGACCACTTCCCGTCGGCGTAGCGATACCCGCCGCGCGCCTCGGGAATCGCGCCGAGCGCGCTCGCCAGCGCCCGGCCCTCGTCGCGCATCACCGTCACGATGTCGACGTCCGGAACGCCGGCCACGTACCCGGCATAGAACGGCGGAAACTCGGCGGCGGCAGGTCGGGATCGATTCACGGTCGTCGCGAATGAGGGAAGGAGCGCGGTGCGCGCCCGGGCAGCGTCAGGCGGGAACGAGGCTCCCCGCCGTGTTTCTCCGCCACAGCATGAGCATCGCGCCCGCCGCGGTCACGCCGAGCGCCACCACCTGCGCCGACGTGATGGGACCGACCATGTCGCTCTTCGCGCGGAAGAACTCGACGATGAAGCGCTCGATGCCGGCCAGCACGCAGTACACGCCGAACAGCCAGCCCGTGCCGTGCTCGTGACGACGAAGGCGCCAGAGGACGGTGAACATCAGGAGACCAAGCACCACCTCGAGCAACTGCGTGGGATACACGCTCATCACCGTGTCCGGACTGATGGAGGCGGGAAGGTTGGCGTGATACTCCGAGTTCATCACCGCCGCCGTCGTGCGCGGCAGGCCCTCCGGGAACGCCACGGCGAGCGGGCCGTTCCAGATGCGCCCGTAGTCGTCCCCCACGGCCCAGCAGCCCGTCCGGCCGATCGCGTACCCCGCGGCGATTCCCACGGCGGCACCGTCGGCAACGCGGAGGAACGACTGGCGGCGCCAGCGGATCACGAGCGCGCAGAGCACGACGGCGCCGATGAAGCCGCCCCAGAACACGAAGCCCGCGCGTCCAAACAGCGCGCTCACGCTGTGCATCAGGATCGCGTAGTAGACCTTCGCGCCCACGATCGTGCCGACGAGTGCGGCGAAAGTCACGTCGTGCATGATCTCGGGATCATCGCCGCGCTGCACGAGCACCTGCTGCGAGACCCAGTGCGCCGTGCCGAAGGCCGCCATCATCGCGAGGCCGAACCCGGTGAGCGGAATCGGCCCGATGTTGAACGTGAACGGGTGGTGAATGATCGGGTGGGGGAAAAGCATCATTTTTTGCGCTCGACACGAAGCTTGGTCCAGGCGACGACGGCCGAGCAGTTCTGCCCGATCGTGGTGAACTGCGCGGGCACTGAGGTGCCGTTATAGACCTCGATGGCGGATATCTCGTCGGGCTTCACGAAGGAATCCACGTCGCCCGCATCGAGCTGCTGCCATTGGGACCCGTCGATCCACAGCGTCACGCAGCCGCCGCTCCCCCCCGAGCGCGTCGAGACGAGCTGCGCCTGGTTGCCCACCATGTTGACACGAATGCCGGGCACGGTGCGCAGGAGGTCCGAGAACAGCAGCGCTCGGCGCTTCTCGATCTGGTCGGGATCGATGAAGTAGCCGCCCGCCGACGACCGCTTGCGGTCGGTGAAGCCCACCTTCTGCAGGCCCCGGTCGCGCACGGACACCACCTCCACCGGCGAAAGCTCCGGCACGAAGATGCCCAGCTTCACGGTGACGCGCGCCGGTGCGCGTGCCGACAGCTCCACCGTCTGCTCCGTGGGCTTGTAGCCGATCTGGCGCACGACCACGGCCTGCGTGCCGGATGGCAGCGAGTCGAGGACGAAGTCGCCATTCGCACGCGTCAGGGTGGCGGCACTCACACCCATGAGGCCCACGCGTGCGCCCGCCACCGGCGCACCGCTCGCGTTGAGCACCCGGCCGAACACGCGAGCCGTTCCCTTCTGGCGGACAGGCGCACCCGAGTCGTTCGTCGCAATGACCTTCCGCAGCGCGGCCACGCTCATGCTGCGCAGCGTGAGCACGGCCTCGCTCTGGGTGACGGGCACTTCCGCAGTCTCGCCACCGTCCTTGCGCTGCGCCTGCAGCTTGCCCTCGAACGTATCGGGCAGCCCGCACAGCCTGTACGTCCCGTCGGCGGCCACAGTGGTCTCACGCACGCGCGGTATCTTCTTCACCCGCAGGTTCGCTGGCAGTCCCGGGATGTCGGGATCGTACCAGACGATGGAGACGCGGGCACCCACGGCTGGTTCGTCCGTGTCCGGCTCGCGCACGCGTCCCACGAGGGCACCGGGCCCCAGGGTCCGCTTCGCCGGCGCACAGAAGAGACTGGCGAGGAATTCCGACGCCGGCACGGCGATCTGCGTGCGCGTGATGCTTCCCGCGCTGAAGGTCATCGTGTCGGACACCAGCATGATGCCGAGGGTGTCCAGCACCGGGTGGTCGACCGTCAGGCGATGCCGACCCGGGGCGATGCTGTCGATGAGGAACCGCCCGAGGGAATCGGTTGGCCCGATGCGGCCCGTACCTTCGACCTGGATGAGTGCGCCCACGAGCGGCTCGCCGTGCACACTGTCGATGGCGACGCCCTGCAGGTAGGCCAGCGGCGGGCCCTCGGGCCTGGGCGCAGGTGCTGCTTTCACCGGCGTCCCCTTCGCGGAAACGGGATCCTTTGCCGGTGGCACCTTCGGTCGCGGGCCGAGCTGTGCCCTGGCCGACGGCACGGCGAACAGCACGCCCGCGAGCAGGGCGGAGAATCGAAGCAGACGCATGTAGAGCAATATAGGGCAGGAGTTCATCTGCTCTACCCGTGAACCCGCGCCGGGGGTCCGCTGGCCTACGGCCGGCGCAAGGCGGAGACCGCCAAAACCGGCGCCGTACGCCTTCGCTGCGCGGCGTGCTTTCTGCCTTCCAACGCCGCATCACTCATCCGGAGACAGTCATGGGCGGAAAGCCAAGCAACAACATGCAGAGCGATCGACCCGAGTCGGGCGGCGCGGACAAGGACATGCAGCGCGAGAAGTCCGGCCTCCTGGAGCGCGACAAGGAGAAGTTCGCCGAGGAGCAGGTCGAGAAGCGTGCGGACGCGCCCGAGCAGCCTTCGGGGAAGCAGGCACCGTTTTCCACCGGATCCCCCCGAAATCCGGATCCGCGCAGCAAGTAGCCGTGTCCGGCGACGCATGACTCCCGCGCGCTCACGGGGCCGCGGGAATCGTGTGGGTCAGCGCTGCGGCGGGCGCGGCAGCGCGAAGCCGGTGAAGTGGCCGGTGTGGCGGTAGGTCTGCGTATGACGGTTGTCGTCGTCACCGTCCAGCGGTGCATCCTCCACGTCGCTGAGCTTCGAGACGTCGATGCTGATGGTGCCGTCCTTTCCGGGCGGGTTGTACATGTTCGCGAATCGCTTGCCCACCGCGATCTCCTCCGCCTTGTAGCTCGACCGCGCGTGCACCGTCTGCGCGAACGTCTCGTCGATGCCGCTGATCAGGATGAGGAACTCCGTCTCCATGCGCGCCAGGTCGTCGTGCGTGAGCCCGAACATCGGGCTCGACTCGTCGATGGGATGCACGATGGTCCAGCTCAGTGGAAAAAACACGACCTTCGTGCGCTCCAGCTTGAGCTGCGTATAGCGCCGTCCCTTGCCGTCGAGGCGGGTGAACTGGACCTTCGCCTCGAGTTCCATCATCTGGTTGCTGCGCGCGTTGGTGATGCGGAACATGAAGCCCGACTTGCCCTGGTACGGCGCGATGACGGCCACGTCGCTGAAGAGCAGTGCCGCCGTCGGCCGCGCGAAGCGCGCGAATACCAAGCCCGTGAGCAGCGCGACCGCCAGGATGCTCACGATCGACTCGAGCGTCATCACCCAGTTCGCGAGCGCGCTGGCCGGGTAGATGTTCCCATACCCGATGGTCGCGTAGGTCTCCACGCTGAAGAAGAAGGCGCGCAGGAATCGTCCGCCCATCTGCGCCGGACCCATGCCACCCAGGCTGTCGGCACCGCAGGCCAGGTACAGCAGCGCGAAGGTCGCATTCATGCCCGCGTACACCAGCGTGACGATGCCGAGAAAGCGCGGCCACGTAATCGTCAGCATGGCGTGGTAGCCATTCAGGTACGAGAGCGGCGAGAAACCCTCGCGGCGTGCCGTGAAGCTGCCGTCACGCTCGATCAGGCGGCGCTCGTTCGCTCCGCCCACCACGGAGCCGAAGCCCAGGTCCCTCGGCTCGTCGCCTGCGGCCACGGGCGGACTCGAGTCGATCAGCAGCGGCTCATTCAGGGTTGGATCGTCGTCACTCACGCGCAGGAAGCTACCGTGCGACGCGCACGCGTCAAACGCGCACTCGGGCACAAGCAGATCCTTCGCTTCGCTCAGGGTGACATTCCTTCGCCCTTCACGCAGCGACCCCTGTCGTCCTGCCCGCAGCGAACCCTGTCGTCCTGAGCGCAGCGAACCCCTGTCGTCCTGAGCGCAGCGACCCTTGTCGTCCTGAGCGCAGCGACCCTTGTCGTCCTGAGCGCAGCGACCCTTGTCGTCCTGAGCGCAGCGAAGGACCTGCTTCTCCCCGCGGCACCATGCCTTCACCGGAACGGGACGCCGGACTACTCTACCCAGCACTCCTCGACACGTTCGATGCCCCGTTCCGTCGTTCCCCTCCCTGCGCCCGACCTCGACCCGGAACGCGACCCCGGGTTCGTCGCTGCTGCCGTCCGCGCCGAGGATGCGCTCCTGCAGACCGCACCCGATGCGATCGGCGAGCCCCTCGCGCGGCCCCACGCACACGATATCCGCATCGGCACCGCGTCGTGGACCGATCCCACGATGGTGCGCGCCGGCGTGTTCTATCCGCGCGGCGTGTCGTCCGCCGAGGAACGGCTGCGCTACTACGCCGCCCAGTTCAGCGTGGTGGAGGTGGATGCGACATACTACTCGCTGCCCGACCGCGCCATCGCCGAACGATGGGTCGAACGGACTCCCCCAGGCTTCACCTTTCACGTGAAGGCGCACGCCCTCATGACGGGGGAACCCGCGCAACTTGCGCAACTGCCGCGCGGCCTCGTCGAGGCGCTGCCCGCAGACGTCGCGCGTCGCCGCACCGTCTACGCGAAGGACCTGCCGCCTGAACTGGATGCGGCCGTGTGGACGCGCTTCATGGACGCGCTCGCACCACTCTCCGAAGCGGGCCGCCTCGGCGGCATCCTGCTGCAGTACCCGCGCTGGTTCATTCCGTCGCGCGAGAACCGCGCGCTCCTCGCGGACGCAGCGACGCGGCTCGCCGGCGTGCCCGCCACCGTCGAGTTGCGCAACGGACGGTGGTTCGACGGCGCACGCGGCACCGCCCGCACCCTCGACCTGCTCCGAGACCTCGACCTCACGCACGTGATGGTCGATGGGCCACAGGGCCTCGAAAGCAGCGTACCTCTCACAGCCGCCGTGACGACGCCGGCCCTGGCCATGCTGCGCCTGCATGGCCGGCGCACCGCGACGTGGGAGACGACCGGTGTGCCCACGGTGGAGCGCTACCGCTACCTCTACTCCGCCGCGGAGCTCGCGCCGCTGATGCCGCTCATCGAGTCGGCGGCCGCCGAAGCGACGCGTATGATCGTGTGCTTCAACAACTGCTACGGCAACTACGGTGCGACGAACGCGCGCGAGCTGATCGCCGGCCTCGCGCGCTGACGCGACTGGCGCCTAGCTAGCGAGCCGGCACCGACGCGCGGTGCGCGCGCCAGTACACGAGCGCGCCGAGGAGGATGAAGCCGAGCGCACCACCCACCACCTTGACCTCGAACAGCAGCGGTCTCGCTTCGTCCGGCGGCGGCACCATCGCGACGCCCATCGCGAACAGCGTGACGAGTAGCCCGCTCACGCCCACGAGTGTCGCGCCGACAGGACCGCCCGGCACGCGGACGGTATGCGCCGGTGCTTCCGTGCGCCGGTGGAGCAGGAACGACACGAAGAGGTACACGTACGGGATGAAGTAGATCAGCAACTGCGTGTCGAGCAGGATGAGGTACGCCTTCTCCACCGTCGTCCCCCTGCCGAGGAGACTCACCAGCAGGAACACCGTCGCGAGGGAGGCCTGCACGAGGATGGCGACGTACGGCGTCTTCCAGCGTGGATGCACGCGTCCGAACGCGGGCGGAAAATAGCGGTCGAGGCCGATCGCGAACGCCACCCGCGCCGGCCCGGTGAGCCAGGCACCCACGCCGCCGATGTTGCCCACGGTGTAGGCGAGCGCGCAGAACGGCGCGAGCCACCAGAGTTGCGGGCTGATCGCTCGCGCACCGACCGACGTGGCCTGCAGGAATCCCGACACGATGTTGATGTCGCCCACCGGTACGAGGCGGAGCAGCGCACCCGTGCCGAGGATGTACACGAGCGCGATGAGCGGCGCGGAGATCAGGATGGCGCGCGGCAGCGTGCGGCGCGGATCCCGCACCTCGCCGCCCATGGCGCTCGACAGCTCGAGCCCCGCGAAGGCGAAGGCGATGGACGCCCAGAGATTGAGGCCGGAGAGGTGACCGAGATCCGGCACGATGTTGTGGCGCGTGATCGGGTTCGCCGACGGATGGCCCGCGAGCATGGACACCGCGCCGAGGATGATCAGCACGACGCCCGGGATGTATGTCCCGATACCGCCGGCGTTCTGCAGCCACTTGCCCGTGCCCACGCCGACGATGTTGAGCAGCACCGCGAGCCAGAGGCAGAACAGCGTGGCCGACAGCACGTAGGTCCAGTTGTTCGCGAGCCCGCTCTCTCCCTTGCCCACCACGAACGTCGCGATCACCGCAGTGCTGATGAGCAGGTTCGGATAGTAGAGGACGTTGTTGATCCAGTAACACCAGCCGCACACGTATCCGTGACGCTCGCCCAGGGCGCGCTTGGTCCACTGGTAGATGCCGCCCTCCTGCGGAAAGCGCGACGCCAGCTCCGTGACCACCAGCCCCTGCGGCACGAAGAACAGCAGGCCCGCCAGCATCCACAGCGTCAGCGCACTCGGCCCCGCCTTGGCCGCCGTCGCCAGCCACCGCAGGCCGACGACCGCGACGAGGTTGAACAGGACCAGATCGCGCAGGCCAAGTGCACGATCCAGGGTGGACTCCGGTACGTCGCCCTCGGTGGGCGAGCGGACATCGGTCATCGAAACTCCATCTCGGGAGGGACCTGCGGGCGCTGGCCCCGACGCTACAGGCGGAAGAGGTAGCTGGCCTTCACGAACAGGGCGTCATCGGTGCGGTTGTAGCCGTTGAAGCGGAGGCTCGACGGAAACTCGAACGGTTGCGCCGCGAGGCGCGTGTCCTGGTAGCCGGCACCGTATCCAACGAACACCACGGTACCCGGGTTCGGCTGGTAGGAAAAGAGGAAGTCGCCACGAAACATCGTCGACGTCGAGGCGGACGTCAGGCGTCCGTTCACCAGCAGCGGCTGTCCCGTGCGCCCCTCGTCGCGCAGCGCATCGCGATAGAACGAATCGTATTCGCCGACGAGACGCACGAACACCGCCCGGGCAAGCTGGTACTCGACCTTCAGGCGCGGGATGCGGTTGTTGCCGACGATGCTGCCGTCGCTGCGGCGATTGTAGCTCTGGAGATTGTAGGTCGCATTCAGCCGCAGCTTGTCCGTGGGGCGCATCGTGAGCGAGTAGGTCGAGATGATGATGTTCGACGAGGCCCACTCGTAGAAATTCTCGTCGCGGCCCCAGAGGTAGAAGGCGGTGCCGGAGATGCGCGCACCGGTCGGCGAACCGAACGACAGGTACGCTTCGCTGTTGGGGATGCGCGGCGTCCCCGGAAACGGCAACGTGTCGCCTGCGGCGCCGAGCACGCGGTAGTTCGCGTACAAACCCGGGTCGAAGCCGAACGTCTCGGCAAAGTAGCCGATTCCCGTGTTCCAACCGCCGCGGAGCGTCGCGTTCAGGTTGAAGTGCAGCTTCTTCTCGATGGCGTCGTCCTGGTGGACGAAGCTCTGGTAGCGCCACACGCTGAAGTAGCCGGGATTGAACGTGATGGCTTCGACCAGGCTGCCGCTCCCACCGAGCGCCGTGTACCGCTGGTCGATGGAGCCGTTCACCACGCCGGGACGGCTGATGTATCCGCTCTGCGCGATGAAGTTCTCATGCACCCCGTCGAGCGCGTAGGTGAACGCCACGTGCTTGCCGTTGCGATTGATTCCTGCGTGCCACAGCGGCGCGTTCGAGACTGCGGCGCCCTGCTTCGTGTAGCTCTGCGCGTACTGACCCTGGAAGCTGTAGATCCCGCCGAAGAGGTAGCTGCCATCGACGTCGGCCACGCGGTTGTAGTTGCCGGCGTCCACGCGATCGGTGTAGGCCACGCCGAGCTTCGACGAGGTGCCGAGGTCGCGCTGGATGCGCAGCAGGTTGAACACCGGATGGTCGCGGCGCGACAGCGAGCCCGCGGCATCGTCCACGGCGCTGAGGAATCCGAGGCTCGTGCCGGAGGCCTTGCCTGCGACCTTGATCGCGCCGACCGGCTGGATGATGCGTCGCGTGTAGATCAGCGAGTGCGGCGTCGAGAACTGCTCGGTGCCCTCGAGGAAGAATGGGCGCTTCTCGTTGAAGAAGAGCGCCTGGCGCGGGTCGAAGGAGAACTGGCCGGCGTCCGACTCGATCTGCGAGAAGTCGGGATTCACGGTGCCACTCATCGTGAGGTTGTTGGTCACGCCCCAGCGCGCGTTGCCTCCGAGTACGGGACGCCTGGCGTCGTACGTCCACGCGCCCGATGCGCCGACCGGTGCGGACGTGCCCGCCGTGCGCTGCGTCAGCTCGGGGTTCACATCGACCACGAGCCCGCGGTGCAGCCCGGTGAGGCCTTCGAGCGCGCCGGACTGCGCGAGGAACGACAGGCCCGCGCGCCGTGCGGGAGTCCAGCTGTCCTCGTGCCCGGAATGCTGTACGGCGCGCACGACGTTGAGTCCCCACGCCTGCACATCACTCGACTGGTACTTGAGGCTCTTGAACGGGATGCGCACTTCCACCACGTAGCCGTCAGCGGTGAGCATCCCCTTCGACTGGAACACGTAGTCCGCGCTCAGGTCCGTCGGGTCACGTGCGAGTGTCCCGCCCGCAAAGCCGCTCGAGCGGCTCTGGTTGGACTCGACGATGGTGCCATCCGCCTGCACGCCGAACGGATTGACGGCGAAGACAGTCGCCTGTCGCCCGTCGTTGAACGTGCCGAGCAGGATCTGCACGTTGTCGTCGGAACTGATGCGGTCGCGGTCAGCGAGCGTGGCGGCGGGTCGGCCGTGCCGCTCGAACGCGCGGATGCCGAAATGGATCGCCGTCGCCGAGTACCACACGAGTACTTCGGTGGAGTCGTCGGCGGCGGCGCCGTCCATCGGCGAGAACTGGCTGAAGCCCGTGAGGAGGGCGGCCTGCGCCCATTGCGGCTCGTCGAGGCGACCATCGACGACCAGGCCCGCGTCGTCGAGGCGGGGTGGTCGGACGCGCAACTCGTTGGCGCGGCCATTGTAGGTCGTCTGGGCGGCGGGACGCTGCCTCGGCAGGCGCGGAGAGGCCGTGCCGTGGCCGGCGGCGAGCGCCAGCAGGAGGAGGGGAATCATCGCGGTGGGAGCGGGACGGGAAGGGCTTTGTGTCGCGTACAATATTGTATACATACGTGGAACGCCAGTGCCCTTCCGAAGTGCGATGGGAACGTGCGACCGCCGTTGCGCCCGGCGCGACCGCCGGGCGCCACTGGCGCTTACTTCCTGACGGGGGTGACGACGAAGTCGCTGATGTGCACGTCGAGGTTGTGGTTGACGCGCAGTCCCACGAAGCCGTCGGAGCTGCCCACGTGCTCCGACTGCAGCGCCGCCACCTGCGTCCCGTTCACGCGGAGGCGGATGGAGTCGGGCCTCGTCGCATCGATCGTCAGCGTGTTCGTGGCCACGCCATTCGCGTCGGCCTTGTGCACGGCGGCCGCGTCCGTCCACTCGAGCACCTTGTGCACGTCAGTGCCCGCGCGATGGTTGACCATCACCTTGCCGTCGCCGCGCACGAGGAAGTACACGTAGCTCTGGTCCGGCGCATCGAGCTTGTTGCCCTCGAACAGGATACCGTACGCCTCGGGATGCATCGGGTTCTTCGTCTGGCGGAACGTCGCCGATCCGGTGAACGGTCCCTGCGCGCGATACCTGTCCGACCAGTAGATCGCGGCAGGACCGGAGGTCACGTGGAAGCCCGAGCCCATCGTGACGAACTTCGCGTCCTCGATCTTCTGCTGCGGCCGATCCGTGCGGCCCATCCAGCCAGCCGGCAGCGGGCCTCCGGCGGCGTTCTTGTCCGGGTCGTGTTTCATCGCATGATCCTGTGCGGCGAGCGGCGCAGCGGCGGCCGCGAGCAGCACGAGTACGGAAATCGATCGGCGTAGCATGGGTGTCTCCGGGGAGGGGTTAGGCGAGGGGCGAGGCTACTGCTTCGGTGTCGTCGCCATGGCGACCTCTGCAATCTGGCCCTCGTGTCGTTTTTCGTGCAGCCCGACGAACAGGATCCACTCGTAGAGGTCGATGGGACCCACGACCGGATGGGGATGCAGGAGAGATCCCAGCGCGAGCCCGTCGGCATCCGCGATGGCGGCGCGCAGTACCTCGCGCGATTCCTGGAGCAGGCGCTGGGCTTCTTCCGCGCTCGGGATATCGGCGGGCGGCGTGACGTGGGCCGGCGCCTCGAAGCGCAGGCGGCGGTCGACAATGCCTCGGCGGTCTCGCGTACCGAGCAGCGGGCTATCGGGGAGTTCCGCAGGATGTCCGTCCACACGGGCCTGCGCCGCGCGTGTCCGCACGAGCCGCGCGACGCCGGTCTCGACGCGCTGGAGGTGCCAGCATATCTCCGCCACCGACCACCGGTCGGGCGCCGGCCGCACACGCCAGCGCTCGACAGGCACCCGCGACGCGACGCCGAGCATCGAGGCTCGGGTCGTGTCGAGGTACTCCAGGAGTTCGATGAGGCGAGGGTGCATCGTGCGGCCGAAGGGGCCCCTCGAAGCTGCGCGGATGCCGCACAGGCCGCAAGCGGGCAGGCTCAGCCCGTGCGATCCTTCGCGCCCTTCACACCGGACACCTGCGCGCAGTGCGCACAGCAGTAGAACGTACCGGCGCTCTCGATGCCGTGCCCGATGATGCGGCACCCGCAATGCGCGCACTTCGGGGCAAGCATGTGGATGGCGCACTCGAACGAGTCGAACGTCTGCGTGCAGCCGCTCATGGTGATCGTGAACGCCTTGTCGTACTCGTTACCGCACATGTCGCAGGCTGCCATGATCGCTCCGAGAATGGTGTGGCGACCCGCCCTTCAGGAATCACGCCGCGTACGCTGGAGTTCGAGCAGCGCGTCCGGCGTGTCCACGTCCGCCGGCATCGGGCCGTCGACCCGCACGAGCGCGAGGCGTGGGCCGAGGGCGTCGAGCACCGTGCGCGCGCCGGTGTCGCCGCGCAGTTGCAGCAGCGTCTCGAAGCACACGCGTCCGAACAGCACGGGATGGCCGCGCCCGTCGCTGAACACCGGCGCGACCGCATCGGCGTCGCCGTCCTTCCACTGCTGCACGAGGCGGCTGGTGATGTCGGCGGAGGCGAGTGGCTGGTCCGCCAGCGCGATCACGACCGCCTCGGCATCCGGCGGCAGCGCGGCGACTCCCGCACGGATCGAGCTGGCCATGCCTTCGTCCCTCGCGAGGTTCACCACGAAGCGCACGTCCAGCCGCGACAATGCCTGCGTGACAGCATCGGCGCCGGGCGGAATGACGACGTAGACGGCGTCGAGTGACGTGAGCGCGGTCGCACTCCACCGGACCACCGCCTTGCCGTCCAGCTTGGCGCACAGCTTGTCCGCGCCGAAGCGACGGCTGCGTCCCGCCGCGAGGAGCAGTCCGGCGATCACGCGTCCATATCGGCGGCGTCGGCCTCGTCGATCGCGCGGCGCCACACGCGGCGGATCTCGTGCGCACCGCGCGCGTTCGGCTCCACGAGCGACCGTCGCCAGTACCACCGGTCGGCCTCGGGAGCGCTCGCCCCATGTCCGATGAACTCCTGGTACACATCCGCGAGCGCGGTCTGCGGAGTGCCCTCGACAAGCTGCGCGATGCGCGCGTTCATGCCCTCGAGCACGGACAGCGGCAGCTCGCCCGCATCCGCGAGCACGCCGGGAATGCGGCCGGATCGATCGGAGGGATCGTAGATCGTCGTCAGCAGGAGGAGGCCGTTCGGACGGGCGCGGCGAATGGCGTCGACGAGGAATTCGTACGCCTCGGCGACGTCGCGGGCAATCCGTTCCAGCAGCGATGCCCGGGGCCGGTTGGCGAACGCGCTCAGCAGGTCGTTGCCACCGACGGTGAGCGTGATGAGCGTGGCCTCCTCGCCGGGTTCGAGCCGCGAGAGCTGCTCGCCGAACACGTCGCCGATGGTCGCGGCGTCCGTCGCGAGCTGCTGGAACACGATGCCGGGATAGCGGGACACGAGGTCGTCGCCCTGGTCGTCCACCCAGCGTGCGTCGTCATTCTGGTAGAGCAGCGACGCGGCGCCGATTGGGGCGACGCTGCCCGCGCCGGGATCGCGCTCGAGCGCCACGGCCACGTCGATCTCGCCGGCATCCAGCGCCGGGTACAGGTCGATCGACATCGAGTCGCCGAGTGCGACGAAGTGCGTGAAGTACGGAAGCATGGTGCGGCGGTCGTGGGCTGGAGCGTCAGCCGGAGGTCAGACCGTCTCCAGCACGAGTCCGCGCGTGGCGAGGATCCGCGCCACCGTCTCGCCGATCTTGTTGTTCGGCGTGCTTGCACCCGCCGTGATGCCCACGCGGATCGGACGGCCGGCGGGCAGCCATTCAGCGCGGGTCTCCTCCACGTGACGCACTTCGGGCAGGCGGAAATGGACCGTGCCCGCTACCGGATCGATGCCGCCCGCGTCCTCGATGTGGAAGGTCGGGACACGCTCCGCGCACAGCATCGCGAGGGAGATCGTGTTGCTCGAATTGAACCCGCCGATCACCACCATCGCGTCGAGCGGCTCCTCGAGCAGTGCGAGCACGGCGTCCTGCCGCTCCTGTGTCGCGCTGCAGATCGTATCGAAGGTGCGGAAGTCCGCTTCCCGCGCCGCCTGCCCGCGCGCGCGCGCCATGGCCTGGCCGACTGCCTCGCCGATCGCCAGCGACTCCTTCGCGAGCATGGTCGTCTGGTTCGCCACGCCGATGCGCTGCAGGTGCACGTCGGGATCGAAGCCGGGAGACACGGCCTGCGCAAACCGGGCGACGAAGTCATCGCGGGAACCACGTCCGTCGATGTAGTCGCAGACGATGCGCGCCTCGTCCATGTGCCGGACGATGAGGTAGTGGCCGCCGGAATATTTCATCACCTGCGACGCCGTGGCGCGCGTCTCCTCGTGATGATGCTTCCCGTGAATGAGTGCGGTGAAGCCGTCGCGGGCGTAGCTCTCCACGCGCTTCCACACGTTCAGCACCGATCCGCAGGTGGTGTCCACCATGACGCACCCGATGGCGCGCAGCGCATCGAACGCCGCGATCGTGACGCCGAACGCCGGGAGGATCACGACGTCCTCGGGCCTGATCACGCTGAAGTCGAACGTCCCGTCGGCCGCCGGTTCGAGGATCTCGATTCCCATCCCGCGCAGCTTGGCATTCACGTGCGGGTTGTGGATGATCTCCCCCACGAGCAGCAGGCGGCGGTCGGGAAATTTGCGGCGCGTCTGGTACGCATACTCCACCGCGCGTTCCACGCCGTAGCAGAAACCGAACTCACTGGCCAGGCGGATGGTCAGGTCGTCCACCACCAGCGTGTAATCCTGCTCGCGCAACGCATCGACGAGGCGGCCATTGTAGTCGTCGGACAGCTCCGCCTGGACGTCGGCCTTGAGGCCGAATCCCTTGCGGAAGTAAGTGGCGGACTCGTCGGAGCGGGGGGCGGCCATGTCCTCAAATCTAGCGTAGGGCGTGGGCCTGGAAAACACGGGCATCGTGGGCGTCGGGAAGCGCGGGAGTGGATGCCTGCGGGAGTGGATGCCTGATGAACGCGCGACGTGGCGTGGGAGTGCCCCGAACCGCGCGTGCTGGCGCGGGCCCGCGAAGCGTGCCTACCTTGCCGTCATGCCACCGTCGTCCGTCGAGTCGCCAGGCCGCGCCGCGGGCGCCGATCCCGAGGATGCGCCGGTGGCGCCCCCGGAGCGTGCGCTCGCAGCCCTCCTTCGTCCGCCACCACTGCAGAAGGGCGATACCATCGGCGTGGTCGCTTCCTCGTACTCGCCGCGCCCGCGATGGCTGGCGCGCGGCGTCCGCGCGCTCGAACGGGCCGGCTACGGCGTTCTCCTCGATCCCGATCTCGCCGTCACGCGTCGCTATGCACGCGTCGAGGACGAACGCCGCGCCGCCAGCTTCACGGCGATGTGGACCGACCCGCGCGTCAAGGCGCTCATCAGCGGCACCGGCGGGTACGGTGCCGTGCGCATGCTGCCGTACCTCGACCCGGCCATCTTTCGCGCCCACCCGAAGGCGTTCGTCGGCTATTCCGACGTCACCGTTCTGCACCAGTGGCTGATGCGGCTGGCGGGCCTGCGGGCCTTTCATGGCCCCACGGCCGATGACCTCATCCCGAGCGCCCGCGACGTCACGACAGCGTCTCTCCTCACCGCCCTCACCACGCCGCGGCCTGGCACCCGGATCGGCCGCGACACGGCGCGGACGGTGCGCCCCGGCCGCGCCACCGGCCGCCTGGTCGGCGGCAATACCGCCCTCGTCCAGCAGACGATCGGCACGCCCTACGAGATCGATACGACCGACGCCATCCTGTTCCTCGAGGAGGTGCGCGACCCCATGTCGTTCGTGGACGAACGGCTCGTGCAGTTGCGCGCGTCCGGTCTTCTCGCCAAAGTGCGCGGCATCGTGTTCGGCCATCTTTCGCTCGACCGGTCGGAAGAGGACGAATTCGAGGACTTCGTGCTGGATCTCGTCGCGGATCTCGGAGTTCCCGTCCTGATGGACTTTCCCGCCGGCCACGACAATCCTAACTTGACCCTGCCCCTCGGCACTGAAGTGGAGTTGGTGGCCGAGGAGACGACGGGGTGGATCGTGTACCGCGAAGACGCGTTGCTCGTCGCCGCTTCTCCCTCTGTCCCTGCCGCGTGAGCGTCCCCGACCACTTCGATCTCATCGTCATCGGCTCCGGACCGGCCGGTGAGAAAGGCGCTGCCCAGGCGGCGTATTTCGGCAAGCGCGTGTGCCTCATCGAGCGCGCGCCCAAGCCAGGCGGCGCCGCGGTGAACACCGGCACCATCCCGAGCAAGACGCTGCGCGAGACGGCCCTGTACTTCTCGGGGCTCCGGCAGCGCGGCCTGTATGGCGTGGACCTGAGCGTCAAGCAGAACATCACCATCTCCGACTTCATGCACCGGGAGCGCGCGGTGATCGAGTCGGAATGGGCCCTCATCGCCGAGAACATCGAGAAGCACGGCATCTACACCATCCAGGGCTCGGCGCGCCTCGTCAACGACCGCACGGTGGAGATCACCCGTTACGGGCTCGAGCCGCGCCAGATCACCGGCGACACGATTCTCGTCGCGACCGGCTCGTCGCCGATGGCGCCCGTGGGCTACGAGGTGGACGGCGAGGTCATCGTGGACAGTGACTCGCTGCTCACCCTCCAGCGCATTCCCGCGTCCATGATCGTCGTGGGCGGCGGCGTGATCGGCTGCGAGTACGCGTGCATCTTCGCGGCCCTCGGGGTGCGCGTCACCGTCGTGAACGCCCGCGCGCGCCTGCTGGCACACCTCGGCCATGACGTGAGCGACGCGCTCCGGCAATCGATGACGGCAAAGCTCGGCATCAGCGTGCTCGGCAACGTCGAGGTGCAGGACGTGGCCGTGGACAACGGCCGCGCGCACGTCACGCTGTCCGACGGTATCGTGCTGAGCGCCGACTGCGTGCTCGTCAGCACCGGCCGCATCGGCAATAGCACACAGCTCGGTCTCGCCGAGGTGGGCGTGCGGTGCAACGACCGCGGGTTCATCCAGGTCGATTCGCACTATCGCACGGCGGTACCGAACATCTACGCCGCCGGCGACGTCATCGGCTTCCCCGCGCTCGCCTCGGCATCGATGGAGCAGGCGCGGGTGGCCGTCTGCCACGCATTTGACCTGAAGTACAAGACGGCGGTCTCCAACGTCATGCCGTACGGGGTGTGGACGATTCCCGAGATCGCCACCGTCGGCGAGAGCGAGGATGAACTGCATGCCCGCGGTGTCGCCTACGAGATTGGCCGTTCCAGCTTCCGCATCAACCCGCGCGGCCAGATCCTCGGCGACGTCGAGGGCTTCGTGAAGATCGTGTTCCACCGCGAGGACCAGCGCGTGCTCGGCGTCACGATCGTCGGCGAGACGGCGTGCGAGCTCATTCACGTCGGGATGACGGTGATCGCGTTCGGGGGCACGCTCGACTTCTTCATCCAGGCCGCGTTCAATTTTCCCTCGCTGGCCGATGCCTACAAGTACGCCGCGTACGACGGGCTCCAGCGTCTGCAGCGGCGTCACGCACGCATGCCGGGCCTGCCCTCGCTGGCGCGCGAGGTCGTGCCGGAGTAGCGAGCCTCCTGCCGGCGACAAGCAGATCCTTCGCTGCGCTCAGGATGACAGGGCGTCGCTGCGCTCAGGAGGACAGGGCGTCGCTGCGCTCAGGAGGACAGGGCGTCGCTGCGCTCAGGAGGACAGGTCCTCGATGCGCGCAGCAAGGATGGCACGGTTGTCGTCCCGAGCGCAGCGAGGGACCTGCTTGTGTGCCGGCGCGTGAGCAGGTCCTTCCCTCTGCTCAGGATGACGACCGGCGCGTTGCGCCGGGCTATCGCCCTTCGCTGAGCAACGGCGCGGCCGCATACGCGACGAGCGTTTCGTAAGCTCCCTGTCGGGTCACGAAGCCAGCGGTGAGGATGCCCACCGCGCCGACGCCGCGCTTCACGTCCCGCTCTCCCGTCACGGCGTCCATCGCGTGGCCGAGCTCCATGCCGGACCGCACCAGTTCCGCAACGGCGGGCGGCAGCTCGAGCGAGAGCGATCCCCCCACGCCACGACGTCCGTTGCGCGAGACGATGGCCGCCCACGCGCAGGTGCGCACCATTCCATCACCGGCATCGACGACTCCGCCCTCGATGCCAATGCCCCAGTCTGCCTCGAGCGCCGCACGCGCCGCATGCGCGCGTGCGACGGCGCCACGGATGGTCTCGTCGTCTCCCCACGGCTGGTCGGGCACACCGCTCGCGACGGCGATGCCGTCGACCTGCGCGTCGGGGAAGAGGTGTGCGAGCACGGCGCGCGCGGCGCCGATCTTCACCGGGTTGAGTGAGCCCACCGCCACGCGCCGTACCGTCGCCCGCGCTTCCGTCATCCTGTCCATCACGCCTCCTCGGGTCGGGACACAAGCTACGCGCTGGTATGATGTCGACGCTGGTTGCCGCCCCCTGCACCGCGGGATATGCTAGGTGCCAATGGTCCCTCCCCTCGAGCTCCGGTCATCGCTCGCTCACCTCGACGAGCGCGAACGTCACTCGTTCGCGTTCGTCGCCGAGCGGCTGTGGCTCGACTTCGTGAACTCCGACGCGACGCCGCGCAGCAACGACGCGCTCTACGATTTCGAGCGCTTCGTGCGATGGCTCGAGGGCGCGCAGCTCCTGGATGCCGAGCGCGCCGCCACCATGCGGCGACGTGCGCAGCAGCAGCCCGCCGGCGCCCTCGCCGTGCTCGGTGACGCGCGACGCGTCCGCAGTGTGCTGCGGACGCTGGCCGAGCGCGGCGTCGTCCTTCACGACGTACGCAGCGAGGCACTCGGCGAGATCAACCGCGTCCTCGGGCGCAGTGCGGGCACGCGTCGCCTCGAGCAGCAGGCGGACGGCTCGTTCGTGCGCGCCTTCGTTCCCGTGGGCGACGCGTTTGCCGGGCTGCTCATCCCGATCGTCGAGAGCGCAGCCGATGCACTGATCCTCGGCGAACTCGCGCGCGTGCGGCGCTGCGCGGATCCGCGCTGCGGCCGCGTGTTCCAGGACGAGACGAAGAACGGCCGCCGGCGGTGGTGCGACATGGCGACGTGCGGCAACCGCGCGAAGGCCGCGCGGCACCGCATGAAGCTGCACCGCTAGCTACGCCGCCGCGGACTTCAGGTAGCCCATCTCCACGGCGTACCCGCGCAACTCACGCTGCAGGAGGCGCCGGCCGCGGAAGAGTCGCGACTTCACCGTGCCCTCGGGAATGCCCAGCAGCTCCGCGATTTCCGCGTAGCGCAGTTCCTGGATGTCGCTCAGGACGACCGCCGCGCGGTAGTCGGCCGGCAACGCGTCGATCGCGCGAATGATCTCGTCATCGACGAAGGAATCGTAGAAGCGACCTTCGGGATCCGCCTCGCCAACCGCGTCCTTCGGCGACCATCCCGATTCCCCGTCGCCCTCCGGGACCTCCCGTGCGTCGATCCGCCGGCGGCGACTCACGAAGGCGTGATAGAGGATCGTGAACAGCCACGCCCGGATGTTCGTGCCGAGCCGGTACTGCTGCCAGCGCTCGAAGGCGCGCAGCACCGTCTCGGAGACGAGGTCCTCCGCGTCGTCGCGCACGCGCGCGAGCTTGAGTGCGAAGCTATACAGCGCGTCCAGATGCACCAGCGCTTCCCGCTCGAAGCGCGCCCGCTGCGCTGCCTCGCTGGCCGTCAACGTCGTCATGCCCCCCCTCCCAACCCATTGGATGCGAGGCCCCATGCCTCGCCATCGCGGAGATGCGTCGCGATGAATCGCTTCAGGTCGTCGCCGATCCCCACCATCACGGCGGCGTCACGCTTCACGCGCGTCATCAGCATGCCGCCCTCGAGCGCGGCCACGATGAAGCGCGAGAGCCGCGCGGCATCGATCCCGTCGCGCAACTGCGGGCGCAGTTCCCAGAACAGCGTCTCCAGCTGCCCTGCCCATTGATCGAACACCCGGTCGAGTCGCACCCGGAATCCCTCGTGGGAGTCCGCGAGCTCGCCAGCCAGGTTGCCGAACGGGGATCCGTTGCGGCCATCGCGCTCGCGCTGGAGCGCCACGAGCGTGTCGATGAACAGCGCGAGCCGGTCGAACGGCTCGATCATCGGCTCGCGAAGGATTGCGAGACCCCGGGCCGCGAACCGCGCGAATTGCCGGTCGAGCACCTCGAAGCCCAGCTCGTCCTTCGTCTTGAAGTAGTGGTAGAAGTGGCTCTTGCCACTGAGGCCCGTCGCGGTGATGAGCTGGTCAACGGAGGTGTGCGCAAAACCCTGTTCGTTGATCAGCCGGGCAGCAGCGTCGAGGATTGCGGTTCGTCGAGAGGTCACGCTGAAGAATATAGGACCGAGTAGTCCTATAGTCAATCGTCATACATAACTCTTTACCACTATGAGAGTTATAGTATCGATATGTCCTATAACCGTACAACGTGCCAGCCGATGCGGGCGCTGTTAGCTTTCCGTTCATGTCCTCGCCTGAGACGCGACCCGTCGAGGTCCTGCGCTCGCACCTGGAGATGCCCGCCCCGTCGCACCTGCGCCCACGGCCGCGGCCGGCCGGCAACTTCGCGCTCGAGCACACTCGGCTTCAGGCCGCCGCATACCGGCGCATCTACGCCGCAGTCGGCGAACGCTGGCACTGGCGCGATCGCCTGCGCATGGCCGACGTCGAGCTGGATGCGTATCTCGTGTCCCCGGACGTCGCCGTGTGGGTGCTGCGCGAGCACGAGCAGCTGGCTGGCTACTTCGAGCTCCTGCGCCACGCGGACGCGCGCGTCGAGATCATGTACTTCGGCCTCGTGCCCGAGTTCATGGGGCGCGGCCTCGGGGGCTGGCTGCTGACGCGGGCCGTCGAGGAAGCCTTCACGCTGGGGGCTCCGCGGGTGACGCTCCACACCTGCAGCCTCGACGCCCCACAAGCGCTCTCCAACTATCTCGCGCGCGGTTTCGTCGTCGTGCGCGAGGAACGATTCATCGAGGAACTGGACTAGTTAGGCTACGAGGATCTGAACGATCACGACGCGCTGCGGCATGATCCGCTCTTCGCCGTGCTCGCGGAGGCGACGGAGCTCACGGCGCCGCTCGCCGGCAAGAGCACCCTCAACCGGCTCGAGCTCAGTGCGGCCACGGT
>JBBRZK010000016.1:0-69171 GCA_038236775.1 Gemmatimonadales bacterium | reverse complement strand
TTCAATCGCTTTCGCAAGCTGCTGGTGCGCTATGAAAAGACCCACCGATCCTATGTCGCGCTGAACATGCTGGCCGCTGCCATCATCTGCTTCCGCCACGTACCGGGCAGAGTCAACATTATTTACGGATAAGTACTTAGTCGTCCGGCGTGGCTCGGCGCTATTGACGGCGCGCGTCGTCGCATCGAGTATTGCTGCCACGCCCCCAGGCCGACGGCGCTCCTGCCGCGCGCGCGGGCGATAACGGCGCATCCTGCCCGCTCGCGGATCGCGGACACGCGAGTCGATACTCCCACTCTCGTTGGAACGAGCGCGGGGCACGCACTCATCCCTAACCGCAGGCGTCCTTCTAAGATGAAATCTTCTTCCGGCGTTGCGATTCCCAGTCGTCAGCTGGCAAGCGCGTCCTATTTCGTCGCGTTCCTGCTCATCGTCATTCCCACGTTCGACGCCCTCATGCAGGTGGCGCCGTTCCGGCCCAGTGCTGCGCAGTGGCGGTTCGCTGCCGTCGGACTGCTGAGCAACGCCCTCATGATCCCGGCGGTCGGTGTGCTCCTCGCCCTTTACACGTCCCTCACGTTCGACGACGCCAAGCTGAGGAATACCATCAGGATCGTGTCGTGGATCATGGTGGTGGTGCTCCTCGCGGCGACGGGCTTCTTCGCGCTCGATTCCGTGCAGACGCGCCCGGCCATCCGACCGCAGATGCAGTTGTCCTTCCTCGTCGCGAGCATCACGGCAGCGGTGAAGCTGCTCCTGGGCGTCATCGCCTTTGCCCTGTTTGGCCGCGCAGCCACCGGATCGCGTCATCCAGACAGGAAGCAGCCGGCGGGGATCCTGGTCGCTCGTGACACTGCATGAAAAACCGTACGGCGATGTGGGCGCGACCTGATTATTCCGCACGCCGTTTCATGCATGCCCGGGCGGAAGCAGCGCCGCGGCACAGTATAGAGAAGTGTTGTGGCGACGCCACACATTGTCGACAAGTCCATGCAAATTGCTTGGTGCAGTAAGCGTAAACAAGTTGACTGCTACGCTTGCTTAAGTCGTTACAAAATATGACGATAGGACGCCTGCGGCTCGTGCGGCGACAACTGTATATAGGGGGCATGCCGCTTGCCTTCCTCGATGCCGAGAAATCACGCCTCCTCAGCCACTACACTCTATGCGACGTTCTCCCCTTGCTTTCCTGTTGGCCGCCTCGATGCTGTTCTCGGCGAAGGCCGAAGCGCAGACGTCGTTCACGTTCACGAGTGGCGGAAACGTTACCGCGTACGGCTACTACGTCGGCGATTACAAGGGCCTGATGGGCGGGAACGAAGTCAAACTGAACTGCGTGGATTTCTTCCACGAGGTGTACGTCGGCGAGACGTGGAGCGCCAACCTGACCAATCTCGGGTCGGCATCCACGGGCGTCACCACTCGCTTCTCGGATCTGACGCTGTACAAGGAAGCCGCGTGGCTGACCACGCAGTATGCCGGAAAGAGCGCCGCTGATGTCGGCCTGATCCAGGCCACCGTGTGGAACATCTTCGGCAACACGGGCATTGCCGGCTCCAGCTACTGGCTGACGCTCGCGCAGCAGAACTACAGCAGCATGGATTTCTCGAACTACTACGTCGTCACCGACGTGAACAAGTCGTTATCGAGCTCGGCGCAGGAGTTCGTGATGGTGTCCACGCCGGAACCTGCGACGTTCCTTCTCTTCGGCACGGGCCTCACGTCCATCATCGGTGTCGGCATCAGGAAGCGCCGGAAGGGCCTCAAGACGGCCTGACCCGACACCTTCTTCGCGCGACAGGGACCGGCTCGACCCGAGCGGCCGAGCGGTCCCTTCCTGCAGGACTCCAGAACAATTTCCCGCGTCGTGCCGATGCAGTCCTCGGCCGACGCGGGAATTTTTTGCGACAATGCCTCGCACGACTTCGAAGCGCGGCCGGAAAACGCCTCTGGCGAAACTCGTGTTTCTCATGCACGTATGTTGGGTAACCCTCACCTACAACAATGACCGATCTCGCGATCGACATTCGGAACGTCGTCAAGAAATACGCTGAGCACGTGGCCGTGCGCGACCTCTCCCTCTCCGTTCCCAAGGGAATGGTCTACGGGCTGTTGGGTCCGAACGGCGCCGGCAAGACGACGACGATCCGCATGATCCTCAACATCATCGTGCCGGACAGTGGCTCCATCGCTTTGTTCGGCCAGCCGCACCTCTCGGCAGGCGTCACGAACCGCATCGGCTATCTCCCCGAAGAGCGTGGCCTCTACAAGAAGATGCAGGTCCGCCGGGTCCTCAAGTTTCTCGCGGAGCTCAAGGGGGTCGACGGCAAGGTCGCCCTCAAGCGCATCGATTATTGGATGGAGCGCTTCGAGCTCAAGACGGCGGAGAAGGACTGGGGCCTGTCGAAGATCGACGAGCTCTCCCGCGGCATGCAGCAGAAGGTGCAGTTCATTGGCACCCTCGTCCACGATCCGGACCTCGTGATCCTGGACGAGCCGTTCTCGGGGCTCGACCCCATCAACGCGCAGGCACTCAAGGATGCGGTGGTCGACCTCAAGGCGCGCGGGAAGACCGTCATCTTCAGCACGCACCTGATGGACAATGCCGAACGCATGTGCGATGCGGTCTGCATCATCGCGCACGGCGACAAGGTGCTCGACGGCGCCGTTTCGGACGTGAAGGCCGCGCACGGCACGCGCGTTGTGGCGCTGTCGGTGGACGGCGAGTCGCGCGACCGAATCGCGCCCATCCTCGCGGACCGCACCCTCGTGGCGCGCGCGGACGACCAGAATCGGTTTTACGAGATTCAGCTGGCGGCGGGCGCAGATGCACAAATCCTGCTGCGTCGCGTGGTCGATACCGGCGCGCCGATCCGTCGCTTCGAGCTCGTGCAGCCGTCGCTGCACCAGATCTTCCTGGAAAAAGTCGGCGCCAAGGGCGTCGAGGAGGGCATGAGTGGCCAGGGTTGAAATGCGCAAGCTCGGCGTAGTGTTCAAGCGCGAATACCTCGAGCGCGTGCGCTCCAAGTGGTTCCTGATCGGCACGCTGCTCGGCCCCGTGTTCTTTGGCGTGGTGATGGTGCTGCCGACGTACATCTCCATGAAGCAGCGGCCCGGCAACGACCTCGCGAACGTCGCCGTGCTGGACGCCTCCGGCACTGGACTCGGCGCGCGCGTCGCCGACGCCTTGCACGCGAGCTACCCCGCCGCCGCTCGCCCGACGGTGAAGGTCGTCGCGCCCGAGCGACTGGCGGTGACGGAGGATTCCATGGTGCGCGACGTCGTGGCCAAGCGCATCAATGGCTACCTCGTGCTCGACTCCAACACCGTCGCGAACCGGTCCGTGCGCTACGCGGGTCGCAATGCCAGCTCGATCAGCGATGTGCAGGCGCTGATGACGAGCGTGAAACAGCAGGTCCTGGCGCAGCGCCTCGAGCACGAGGGACTCGATGCCGTCCGCGTCAGCGCGCTCACGGCAGAGAAGCTGGAAACGAAGACCGAGAAAATTAGCGACAAGGGGCGCGAGGGAAACAGTGGGATGGGCAACCTCGCATTCGGCGTCGGCGTCGCGATCCTGCTGTACACGATGATCGTGCTGTATGGCCAACAGATCCTGCGTGGCGTGATGGAGGAGAAGACGACTCGGGTAGCCGAGGTCGTCGTGTCGAGCGTGTCCACCGATACATTGCTGGCCGGCAAGGTGCTCGGCGTAGGACTCGTGGCCGTGACTCAGGTGGTGTCATGGGTCGCCCTGACGCTCGGCATCGCTTTCTACGTCGGGCCACTGCTTGTGACCAGGCTGGGCGGCGCGGATGGCGGTGCCACGGCTGCGGGTGCGGCCGCGGGCGCAGGGCGGGCCCTCCCGACGGACGCCATCATGTCGGCGCTCCCGACTCCTGGCGCGGCACTGGTCATCCTGTCGTACTTCGTGCTTGGCTTCCTCTTCTACGCGGCGCTCTTCGCTGCCGTCGGCGCGATGGTCAGCAGCCAGGAGGACGTGCAGCAGGCGTCCATGCCGGTGATGCTGATGATCGTCTCGTCGGTGATCTTCCTCCAGCCGATCATGCTGAACCCGGGCAGCCCGCTGGCGCGCACGATGTCGCTGATCCCGTTTTCGGCGCCGATCCTCATGCCGTTGCGCATGTCGCTCGTGGCCGTGCCGTGGTACGAGCTCGCGGCGTCACTCGGGGGGGTCGTGCTCGCTTGTGGGGTCGCGATCTGGCTGTCCGCACGCATCTACCGCGTTGGGCTGCTCATGTATGGGAAGCGGCCGTCGTTTGCCGAGCTGGCGCGCTGGGTGCGATACGCAGGATGACGAGCGTGGCTCGCCGGTGACGTGCACTGCGACACGAAGGCGGGGCCGGCAATGCGCCGACCCCGCCTTGCTACGTGCGCCACGGACTCAGTCCGCGCGCGGCGCGCTCGACACCGTGGATGACGACATCGACGAGGAGGCCGACGCCATGAGCGGGGCGACGATCGCCTTGCGCACCTCATTGGCGACGCCCTCGATCCGGTGCTCGATGGCGCCGTGAAATCCCTGCACCACTTGCGACACGAGGTCGTCCAGCACACTGCCGAGTCGTCCGGTCGCGCCCTTCGTGGCGGTGACCGTCGCGGCGGCGGCCTTCACGTCGGCGCGCGATCCACTGAGGATGACCCCTGCCCCGATGGCGATCGCCAGGGCGGGCCACGGGTTGTCCTTCACGATCTGCGCGACGTTCACTTTTTTCTCGAGCTCCTGGAGCGTATCGGACATGCGCGCCCGTGTGAGCTCGATGTCCCGCTTCACGTCAGCCGTTGTTTCAGCCATTCCTTGTCCTCCTTGAGCGTCGCGACCGTCTCATGCGGTGCGAGCGCAGACGGCGAGAGCGCAACGCGCCCCCGCTGAGCGAGCCAGGCGGCGACACCGCCGGCGATGAGCGCCACGAGCAACGCCGCGAGCCAGTAGAGATCGCGGGGCAGCCACTGGTCACCGACAAGCAGGATCAGGCCGGTGAAGAAGGCCAGCGTGCCCAGGAGCAGTAGCACCCCTCCTGTGGCCACCAGGGCGGTGCCGCGACCCGCCGCCCCGGCCGCGGTGCCCACCTCGAGGCGAGCGAGACGAACCTCGCTACGCACGAGGTCGGCGCTGCCTTCGGCGAGTTCCCGAAGGAGCAGGCCGAATCCGCGACGGGCGTCGGATGTGGACTCCGCGGCCATTTTGACGGACTCCTAGCGGCGCAATGCCTTGCCGAGGAGATAGCCGACGCCGACTGCGACGGCGAGTGACCGCGCGGGGTGCTCCTTCACCTGACGCTCGATGCCCGACTTGAGGCCGTCGAGGTCGGCATCGCGAAGCCAGTCCGCGGCGCCCTGCATGCCCGTCGCGAGCTGGTTCGACGTCTGGGCGATGCGGGTGTCGTCCTGTACCATCGTGGCGCCGGTGCTCCCCGCCGTCGCCGCGCCGATCTGCCCGCCCGCCGTCTGCTGGCGGAGGCGCTCCGCGCCGGACTCCAGCGCATCGGCGATGGTGGTCTTCAGGTTGCCCGCCTTGTCCCGGACGGTCGAGCCCACGTCGGCGAGCTTGTCGCCTGCGGTGCTCGCGGCGCTTTTCGCGCGGTCTGCGATGCCCTGCGCATCGTTGCTCGTGTCACGCGAGAAGCTTGCATCCGACGTACCCATGTTCGCGCCGGCCGTGCTCGCGCTACCAGTGTTCTGGTTGCCGAAAGTGTCGTTCGCGCTGCTCTCCATATCCGTCTCCGCGGTGTGAGTCATGAGCCCCGTCGGAGTGCAGAGGTCGTGCCTGAATGGCCAGCGCGCGAGAATGCGTGGCCGTGGGCACCGGCCCCCGCTCCTGGCGTGGGGGCCGGAAGCGCCGCAGGGTCAGCAGTACTGGTCGAATGCGCCCACGAGGTCGCTCGCGATCTGGTCCGCGGTCCGTCCTTCGATCTGGAAGCGCTCCAGCATGAACACGAGCCGGCCATCCTTGATGAGGCCGATCTGCGGCGAGCTCGGCGCGTAGCCAGTGAAATAGCTCCTCGCGCGTGCGGCAGCTTCCACGTCCTGTCCCGCGAAGACGGTGGTGAGATGGTCCGGCTTGACGGCGTGCTGCAGCGCTGAGGCCACCGCCGGGCGCGCGTTGCGCGCGGCACAGCCGCAGACCGAGTTCACGACCACCAGCGTCGTGCCAGTCGTCTCCTTCAGCCGGGCATCCACCTCGGCCGGCGTACGCATCTCCTCGATGCCGAGCCGGGTCAGCTCCTGGCGCATGGGCGTCACGAATCTCTCGTCGTACATCACTTCGACCTCTGTGTCATGAATAGGAAAAGCAGCCGGAAGGCCGCTTATTCTCGAACGAGCGCCAGGATGGCCGCCTGCGGAACGACGAGGAAGCGCTCGTTCTCGAAGGTGATCTCCACGGACGCCTTTCGGAAGAACAATGCGTAATCGCCGCGACGCGCCTGCATGGGAACGAAACGCGTCTCGCGCACGGGCTCCTTCCACGGCTCTTCTCCGGCCGCGGCATCGAAGCTCGGCATCGGCTGGCCCGGTCCCGTGGCCATGATGGTCCCGCCCTGCACGGCTTGGCTGTCGAGCGCCGTGGACGGCAGGTAAAGCCCAACCTTCGTGCGCTCCTCGCCCTCCTCGACCTTCACCAAGACGCGGTCACCGACCACGATGAGCTCTTTGTCGTTGCGGATCATGATTCAATATATCCCGCTTCGTGCGAAAGGTGCCCGGCTCACCGGACGCCGTCCCGATGCGGAATTCGATGCGGCGCCCAGTTGACCGGGGCCCTATATTGGGTGATCTCCCTGACGGAAAGCGCGCCACCGTTGTGTCCTGCGGTCGGAACCCCGCGCAGCCACACCCAACGACAGATGAAAGCACAACTTCTCGCGCGTATCAACGACCGCACCGCAACGGTGGGGGTCATCGGGCTCGGGTACGTGGGCCTTCCCCTGGCCATCGAATTCGCGCGGGCCGGATTCCGCGTCGTCGGCTTCGACGTCAGCCAGCGGGTCTGCGACACGCTCAACGGCGGCACGTCGCACATTCAGGACGTGCCCAGCGTGGAAGTCGCGAAGTTCGTCAAGAGTGGCCATTTCCGCGCGACCACCGAGGGGTCCGACCTCGCCGAGGCTGACGCGCTCTCCATCGCGGTGCCGACTCCCCTTGGCAAGACGCACGATCCCGACATGAGCTACGTCCAGGCGGCCGCGGCGACCGTCGCGCAGGTCGCACATCCCGGACTGCTCGTGGTGCTCGAGAGCACCACGTATCCGGGCACGACGCGCGAAGTCGTGCTCCCGCTGCTGACGTCCGCCGGGTATACGGTGGGTGAGGACATCTTCGTGGCATTCAGCCCCGAGCGGGTGGATCCCGGCAACCCGGTCTACAACACCCACAACACTCCCAAGGTCGTCGGCGGCATCACGCCGGCATGCACCGAGCTGGCCACCGCGCTGTACGCGTCCTGCATCGAGACCATCGTGCCGGTGAGCTCCACGGAAGTCGCCGAGCTGGTGAAGCTGCTCGAGAACACTTTCCGGTCGGTGAACATCGCGATGGCCAACGAGATGGCGATCGTCTGCGACAAGCTTGGCGTGGATGTCTGGGAGGTGATCGACGCGGCTGCCACCAAGCCGTTCGGATTCATGAAGTTCACGCCAGGCCCCGGCATCGGTGGCCACTGCATTCCGCTCGATCCGCATTATCTCGCGTGGAAGATGCGCACGCTCAACTACCGGACGCGGTTCATCGAGCTGGCCGGCGAGGTGAACACGGCGATGCCGGCGTATGTCGTGGAGAAGGTCTCGCACGCACTCAACAGCATCCGCAAGCCCATGAACGGCAGCTCGGTGCTCATCCTCGGCGTCGCGTACAAGCGTGACATCGACGATGTGCGCGAAAGCCCGGCCCTCGACGTGATCCGGCTGCTCGAGTCGCATGGCGCCGAGGTGTCGTACCATGACCCGTACATCGAGCGGGTGCGCGACGAGAGCGAGAGCGCAGACCGTTCCGGTGTGCCCCGCTACTGGCACAGCGTGGACCTGACCCCCTCCGTCCTTGCCGACGCCGACGTCGTCGTGATCGTGACGGATCACCGTTCCGTCGATTACCAGATGATCGTCGATAATGCAGCTCTGGTGGTGGATACGCGGAATGCCACCGCCAAGGTCCGTCCGGGCCGTGCCACGATCGTGGCGCTGTCCGGCGGCGCCGTCGTCGCGAGCCCCGCGTACGTCGGCGCGAAATAATCGCTGCTCATTGATTCTGAAGGCCAATCACCGCACACTTCTCCTCTGGCCGCGAACCCGGGTGTCTGCCTGGCACTCGATGACCATCCTACCCGCCCTGCCCGCATGACGAATCCCACTCGCGGTACGCGTTACGACGACGTGCGCGCCTCCCTGTCCGCCGAGCCCAGGACGTGGCTCGTGACGGGTGCGGCGGGGTTCATCGGCTCGAACCTGGTGCAGGAGCTGCTCGGGCTTGGCCAGCGTGTGGTCGGACTCGACAACTTCTCCACGGGCTACCAGGCGAATCTCGACGAGGCGGTCGCGGCGAACGCGGACCGGGCGGGTAATTTCCGCTTCATCGAAGGGGACATCCGCGATGCCGGTGCCTGTGCCGACGCGTGTGCCGGCGTGGACTACGTGCTGCACCAGGCCGCGCTGGCCTCGGTGCCCCGCTCCATCGCCGACCCCGTCTCGAGCACGCAGGTGAACGTCGACGGCTTCCTCAACGTCCTCGTGGCGGCCAGGGACGCCCGCGTCCAGCGTGTCGTCTATGCGTCGTCGAGCTCCGTGTATGGGGATGCGCGTACCATTCCCCAGGTGGAGGACGTCACCGGGCAGGTGTTGTCGCCATACGCGGCGACGAAGGCCACGAATGAGATGTACGCGAAGGTCTTTCAGCTCACATACGGGCTGCAGACGGTCGGGTTGCGGTATTTCAACGTGTTCGGACGACGTCAGGACCCTGATGGCGCGTACGCCGCGGTGATCCCGCGCTGGACGGCCAGGCTGCTCAAGGGCGTGGCGTGCGAGATCTTCGGTACGGGCGAGACCAGCCGGGACTTCTGCTATGTCGCCAATGCGGTCCAGGCCAACATTCTCGGCGCCACCGCGACCAATGCCGACGCCACGGGACAGGCGTACAACGTGGCCTGTGGCGAGGAAACGTCGCTCAACGCCCTGTTCCGGATGATCCAGTCCAACCTCTCCGCGTACCAGCCCGCTGTGGCCTCCGCGGAGCCCCTGTATTCAGAGGAGCGGCAGGGCGACATCCGGCGCTCCCTCGCCGACATCGGGAAAGCACAGCGGCTACTGGGATACGCACCAACCCACAGGGCTGCGGCCGGCATGCAGGAGGCCCTGCGCTGGTATGCCACCCAGCTGCTCGCCGGAGAGTCCGAGATCGCCGCCCGCTAGGTCCTGCAGAAACGCCGTCCCACCAGTTCTCACGTCGAACCACTTATGGTTGAGCTTTCGAAGCGCCCCATGCTCGTCCTGATCGCGAGCCACGGAGAGTGGGTGGGTCGATCGGTCGAGAGCGTGCTCGAACTGAACGGCTTCACGGTGCTTCGTGTCGCGGGCGGCCGGCGTGCGCTGGACCTGGCGCGACGCGTCAATCCCGATGCCATCCTCCTGGACGATTCGCTGGCGGAGATGGGTGGGGTCGAGGTGTGTCGGGCGTTGCGCGACGACCCGCTGTTCGATCATTCGATTCCCCTGTTCATCACGTCGCCCGCCCCGGCATCGAATCGCGTGCGGCACGCGGCGTACGAGGCGGGGGCGTGGGACTTCTGCAGCCAGCCCCTGGACGTCGAGACGCTGCTGCTCAAGATGACCACGTACGTGCGGGCGCGACGCCGTATCGAGGATGTCCAGGCCACGTCGCTGATCGACCCGCTGACGGGCCTCTACAGTGTCTACGGCCTGCAGCAGTGGGCGGAGCAGCTGGGCGCCCGGGCGGTGCGCAAGCACGAGCCGTTCGCGTGCGTGGCGGTGACCTCGAACAGCGTCGTCGACAGCCCGGCCACGGGCAAGCCGGCGAGTACGGAGCTCACGTACATGGCGGACGTCTGCCGCTCGATGAGCCGCAAGTCGGACGTGATCGGGTACGTCGGGGAGAGCCGGTTCGCGATCCTGGCCCCGGACACCGATGAGACCGGAGCTCGGCAGTTCGTGGATCGTCTGCAGCGGGCCGTTTCGCGCACATCCTCGACGATGCAGGCCGATCAGCCCTATTCCGGGCTGCATGCCGGGTTCTATGCGGTCCCGGATTTCAGTTCCGCCGGTGTGGATGCGCAGGAGGTGGTTCGCCGGGCGAAGACGGCGCTACTGCATGCCCAGAAGCAGATGGAGGGCAAGCGCACGAGCGGGGCGTTCAGCTTCAGTGACGTTCCGATCAGCTGACGGGCGAAAACGTTGCGTAAATGCAACAGGTGACACCCGTTCGCAACAAGTCAAGTCCGCGACCAGTCACAATTGGTCGCGGATTTTGCATTTCCACAGTTGTTGCGTAATACATGCTTGACAAGAGGGAGCGGCAATGAAAGGTTGGTGACGCGAATCACCAACTACTTGTTGGGGTTGAGCAACACCTCGACCGTTCGAGCCGTCTCCTTCCTCTCATCCCTACGCCGGGATCAGCTCATGTCGAACAGTCCTCATGTCGGCTATACTCATGTCCGAGCCTCTGATTCGGACCCTGTCGCCCGCCTGACGGACTCGGCGGTCTCGCTTCGCCTGCCGATGGGGGAAGCCGCCGTCCCGGACTCGGCGATGGTGCCGATGGAAGCGCGTTCGTCGATCCGGGTCCTCGTCATCGACGACGACCGCATCCTTCGTGAGGGATGCTCGAGCGTCCTGCAGGTCGAGGGGTACAACGTGTCCTCGAGTGGACGCGGCGACGAAGCCATCGAACTGTTTCGGCGCGCCCGATTCGATATCGTGCTGGTGGATCTCTACATGACGCCGGTTCCCGGCATCGAGATCCTGAAGGCCGTGCTCGAGGCGCACCCCGGCACCATCGTCATTGTGATGACCGGCAACCCGAGCGTCGCGTCGAGCCTCGAAGCGATGCGGATCGGCGCGTGGGACTACCTTCCCAAGCCGTTCTCGGGGACACACCTGCATCTGATGTTCGGGCGCGCGGCGCACGCGGTGCTGACGAATCGCGCCCGCAGCGAGGCCAGTTCGGAGCAGGCCGCGCAGCACGGCAACAGCGACCAGATCACACTGCTGGGCATTTCACCGGCGTTCCGCACGGCCGTGGACCTCGCCCGCAAGGTAGCCGCGACCAATGCCTCCGTGATGCTCGTGGGGGAGAGCGGCACGGGCAAGGAGATGTTCGCGCAGTTCATCCACAAGCACAGCCGCCGGTCGGGCGAGGCACTGATCCCGATCAATTGCGCGGCCATGCCGGAGCACCTGCTCGAGTCCGAGATGTTCGGGCATCGCAAGGGTGCCTTTACGGGAGCGGATCGCGAGAAGACCGGTCTCCTCGAGGCGGCGCACGGCGGCACGTTCTTCCTGGACGAGCTCACGGAAATGGCGCTGCCCCTCCAGGCGAAGCTGCTGCGCGTGGTGCAGGACGGCGTCGTGCGCCGCGTGGGGAGCGAGCATCAGGACGCGCAGGTGGACATCCGTTTCATCTCGGCGACCAACCGCGATCCCCGCCTTGCCATCCAGAGCAAGCACCTGCGCGAGGACCTCTACTACCGGCTGAACGTCGTGTCCATCGCGCTGCCGCCGCTGCGCTCACGCGTAGAGGACATTCCCATCCTGGCCAACCACTTCCTCGCGCACTTCTGGAAGCGGCACCACACCCAGCGCGACGCGCTGCCGCGCTTCAGCGAAGCCGCACTGGAGTTCCTCCAGGGCCGGGCGTGGCGCGGTAACGTACGCGAGCTCCAGAACGTCGTGGAGCACCTCGTGGTGCTGTCGTCACCGGGTGCGGTGATTGGACCGGAAGACATACCGATGCAGCACCAGGACGACTCCTTCACGGAGTCCGGCACGACCATGGGCGTACCGATGCACGATGCCTATCACGTTGCCAAGGACCAGGTCCTGGCGTCCTTCGAGAAGGAATACGTGACGCGGCTCGTGTCACGGGCCTCGGGCAACATGTCCCGGGCAGCCCGCCTCGCGAGCGTGGATCGTACGACCCTGTATCGCCTGCTCGAGCGCCATGGATTCCGGAAGGACTCCAACGAGACGCTCACGCTGTGAGCTGGACCGATACGCGGCACAAGCAGTAAGCTTCAAACCGGCCGGTAACACGACGCCCGTCAGGAGCGGCATCAATCCTGACGGGCGTCGCCATCGTCAGTCCCTACTGCCAGTTGACTTCATCTCGCGTCGCAGCCGACATCGTGAGTCCCTTGCTGCACGAGTTGCTTCTGGTCGCGACGGATTCCGCCGCGACGGAGCTGTCGCGCAGCGAGCGACTTCCCGATTCGGAGATCAAGGAGCAACTGAGCCGGCTGGTGCGGCTCGGTCTCGACGCGTTCGATGCGGACCGTGGGCGGCCCGAGGACGACCGTCCGGAGCTGCTCTCCCCCGTACCGCGGCACTACGCTGACGCACTGCGCAGCGCCCTCCTCGAGCTGGTTGCGCAGGACGGCTCTGGCATCAGCGCCAGCGAGCTCGCGACGCTCGTCATGGCACTCGAGGCCTCGAATCCCCTCCTTGGCGGGGTGAGCTCGAACGAGTTCACGCGCTACCTCACCAACGCCGACGCGGTGAGCGCGGTGGTGGAGATCGCGCACGACATGCGCTCGCCCCTCACGTCGATCCTCTTCCTCGTGGAGACGCTGCGACGGGGCCGCAGCGGACCGGTGACGCCCGTGCAGGAGCGGCAGCTCGGCCTGATCTACGGCGCGGCACTCGGACTCAATACCCTCGCGTGCGACGTCATCGACACGGTGCGCGGAGGCCAGCGCCTCGTGGACGGACGACCGATTCCGTTCTCCATCGCCGAGGTCATCCTCGGCGTCTGCGACACGGTGCGGCCGATCAGCGAGGAGAAAGGCCTGCCGATCGTGCACGTTCTGCCGACGGTGGACGGACGCCTCGGCTACCCGGGTGCGCTCGGTCGCGTGCTGCTGAACCTGATGACGAACGCCCTGAAGTACACCAACGACGGGTCCGTCACCATCGGGGCGACGGAGCTGGACGACACCCGGCTGTCGTTCTGGGTGTCCGATACGGGCCAGGGGATTCCCGCGAACGTCATGGCGATGCTCTTCGATGGCTTTCGGCCAAGTGCCTCGGGCATGCGCTTCTCGAACGCCGGGCTCGGACTGGCCATCTGCCAGGATTTCCTGCGCTCCATGGGCACCACGCTCCAGGTGCAGTCGGCGCCGGAGTCAGGCACCAACTTCTCCTTCGAGATCCAGCTCCCGCGCGCCTGACGAGGCGCGCGGGGGGCGCTCAGCGTCCGCCGGGTGCGGGCGACGCCGGGTCCAGTGGATCGGCATCGACGTCGCGGGCCACGCCGCTGCGATGCACGATGACGATCGCGGCGGCAAGCACGAGCGCCCAGAGGCAGATCGTGAGTTCGCTCTGCAGCAGCGCGCGGAGCGACATGCTCGGCCAGTCGTGGAAGTCCGCCCGCGCAGTGCCTTCCGGCTCGCGGCGCAGGATGATGAGGAGGAGGCTGGTAGCCATCTCGCCCGCCACCTCGACGAGCGCGAACAGCGGCGCGCGCCAGGCCCACGCGCGAACGGGGAAGTTCGCGAGGTGTGCCGTGGTCATGCCGACAAGCAGCAGCGTCCAGACCAGGAAGAGCAGGCCGTAGTAGATCCAGCCCCCCTGCCCGTAGGTGAAGGCGAGGGCACGCACGAGGCGGAGCACGATGCCGGTGAGCAGCGCCATCTCCGTGAGCGACAGCGAGAGCCGCCGGAAAGCGGCGGGCTCCTCGACGTGCCACTCGATGGTGTGCTGCGGGAAGAAGGACGGCACGCGGGTCACCTCACTCGGTTGGACAGCGGGACCACGGGAGACGTTGCAACGGCCTCAGGCGGTGGTACGTGCAGCGGGTACGTAGGGTGCGCCGCGCATCACGGCGATGAGGGCATCCTCGATGCGGTCGAAGGAGAAGGGCTTGGCGAGCACCGGCTGGCGCGACATGCTCCCACGCGACACCGTGGTCACGACGTCGCCGGTGATGAACACCGTCCGCGCAGCGAGCCCCGGGCGCTCCGCCCGCAGTCGTTCGTGGAACGCGTAGCCATCCATGCCCGGCATGCGCAGGTCGCACACCACGGCATCCACGCCGGCGGTGCGCGCCGTCTCGAGCGCCGAGACGCCGTCGGCGGCGACGATGACGCTGAAACCACGCATGGTGCCGAACGCCTCCATGCCGCTTCGCAGCGCCGGTTCGTCATCGACGAAGAGGAGCCGGATGCCGGCGAGCGGTGAGCGGAGGGGGAAGGCCGCTGGTGCGGCCATGCCATCCACGTCGGACGGCTCGCCGTCCACGGATGGCAACGTCACGCGAAAGGTGGTGCCGGCGACGCCAGTCTCCACCACCTCGATGCTGCCGCCGTGCGCCGTGACGATGCCGTAGCTCACGCTCAGACCGAGTCCGGTGCCCTCGCCCTCGTTCTTCGTCGTGAAGAACGGCTCGAAGATGTGTGCCCGCGCTTCGGGTGCGATGCCGGTGCCGGTGTCCTTTACTTCCAGACGCACCTTGCCGTCGCTGGCATACGTGCGCACGCGCAGACTTCCGCCGCGTGGATTCATCGACTGTACGGCGTTCGTGAGCAGGTTCAGACAGACCTGCTGCAGTTGCCGCGCGTCCCCCATCACGGCCGGCAAGTCCTCGGCAAGATCGGCGTCGACTTTGACCGACGCCTCCGTGAACTGGTACTGCCGCATGCGGACCGTGCGCGCGACGACGTCGTTGACGTCGAGCGGCGCGCGCTGCGGCTCGCTGCGTCGCGCGAACGCCAGGAGGTCCTTCACGACCTGGCTGGCGCGGGTCGTCTCGGTGCGGATGACGTCGATCGACTCGCGCTGCGATGGCGAGAGCGTCGGCTCGCGCAGCAGCAGCTGGGCGAACGCGCTGATGCTGCTGAGCGGATTGTTCACTTCGTGCGCGACACCGGCCACCAGCTCGCCAACGGCGGCCAGGCGGTCTGACTCCATGAGGCGCACGCGAAGCTCCCGCTCCTGCGTCATGTCGCGGCCGATGAGCAGGACACTGGGCGGGTCTGCCTCGGGTAGCCGGCTGGCGGCGAGGGCGACGACGCGCGTTGCGCCGCCCGGCAGGGCGACCTGTACCTCGACACGCGCGGGGATACCAGCGAACGCAGCGGCGAGCGCTCCTTCGAGCGCGGCTCGATCGACCGGCAGCAGGAGCTCGACGAGTGTGCGACCGATGACCTGGTGTGGGTCGAGCCCGAAGACCTCGCGTATGGCGTCGTTCGCCTCGCGAATCCGCCCTGTCGCGTGCAGCACGGTGAGCACGGCATCCGGCGCTGCGCGAAAGAGCGTGCGGAAACGCCACTCGGCCTGCTTCATCGTCTGGAACAGCTCGGCGTTGGCCAGGGCGACGGACAGCAGGTCGGCCATCGCCTCGACGCGTTCGAGCTCGAGTGGCGAGAAGGTGTGAACCGCGGCCGATACGATGGCGACGGCCCCGATGCGCTCGCCGCGCCGCTGCACGGGCACCACGGCCATTCCGTGCATGCGCCCGCGGTCATCGACCAGAAACGCGTCGTGGACCACGTCGGCATGCTGGTGTATGTCGGCCACGCCCCAGCTCCCACCGGCGCGGATGACGCGGCCCATCGCGGAAGCGGCGACGGGAACGCGCGTGCCGGCGAATGACGAGAGGATGCCGCTGGCGGCGGAGAAGTCGATCAGCCCATCATCCGCGATGAGACCGAGGGCCGCGCCGTCCGCCTTGGCGACGTCGGCGGCCGCCTCGAGGAATCGGTCGAGCACGCGACGTGGATCGAGTTCGAGCGTGATCTGCTGGCCGAGCCACCACATGCGGTGCAGGACGCGCTGGGCGTCGTCGAGCTCGAGGGTCCGCTGCACCACGCGTTCCTCGAGCGAGGCCTTCACGACCTGCTCGGCAAACACGCGCTGCTGGAGCACTTCCGCCGAGAGCCGCTCGGCGGAGAGCGCGTAGCTGCCGTACAGGCTGAGGAGTCCGTTGAGTGCCGCCATGGCCACGGCGAGCTCGAGGCTGCTCAACTCCTGCAGCGCCGGCAGGATCGCCGATGCGGGTCGCAGCAGCAGCGACAGTTCGCCGAACCCCAGGAGCAAGGCGAGCAGCGCGAAGGCGGCGAACACGGTGCGGACGAGGCCGCGGGCCCCGCTCGCAATCGAGATGGAGGCGATGGCAAAGGCCACGCACGCCAGCGTGAGTGCGGTGCCCAGTGCCGGCGACGTCGCCTGCCAGGGGGAGAGCAACAGCACGCCGAACAGCACCACGCAGGCAAGCTGCGAGCAGGCGACCCACCGCGCCGTGCGCGTGGCCGGAGCCAGCGATGCCAGCTTCATCCTACGTGCACGAGGCGAGCGCTAGTGGATGCGCGTACCGATGCGTCCCCACCGGATGTCGGTGATGAAGGACAGCGGACGGTCCGTCTCATCCCCGCTCCGATATGAGTAGTACACGAAGCTCGGACGGCCGCGCACGTTCTCGCGCGGCACGGTGCCCCAGTATCGGCTGTCCTTCGACTCGTACCGATTGTCGCCCATCATGAAGTATTGCCCGATGGGTACGACGAGCGGTCCCCAGTTGTCGAGCTGAGACTGCGCCGGGGCGGACCCGAAGCGCGACTGCTTGAGCTCGATCCTGTGTTGCCAATCGAAGAGGGGTGAGACGCTGGTGGGCTGGCCGCTCTGTGCCGTGGGCTTGCTCACGATGCCGAAGCCCTGGCGCTGCGCCACGCCATTCACGTAGAGCAGGCCGGCGCGCATGTACAGCGTATCGCCCGACATGCCCACCATGCGCTTGACGAGCGTCGGGGTGGGATCGTTTCCGATTTCCGCCTCGTCCGCCTGGTACGGAGAGACGAAGACGACGACCTCGCCGCGCTTCGGCTCGCTGAACGACGGGAGGTGTGCGTTCGTGAACGGGATGTGCGGGCCATAGACGGCCTTGTTCACGAAGAGCCAGTCGCCGATGAGCAGGGTGGGAATCATCGAGCCGGAGGGAATCCGGTAGGCCGCGATGAGGAGGGTGTTGATGACGAGGTAGATGAGCACGGCGCCGGCGAGAGACTTGACGTTCTCCCAGAGCGCATGCATGTGCGAGCCGCGAGCGGCTTTCTTGCCGCGAGCGTTCGCGACGACATTGGCAGCCATGGACGACGGACGGGTGAAGAGGAGGGGGTACCCGGTGAAATTTCCCTGAGTACCGTCCGCGGGCAAGGGCGCGGGAGGAGTGATGCGCCGAGGGGGCGCACCGATGACTCGGCGCGCCCCCTCGGCCCTGCGCTGACGCGTGTCGACGCTTACTTCAGGTGCTTGTTGACGAGCTTGGTCATCTCGAACATCGAGACCTGGCCCTTGCCGCCGAACACCGGCTTCAGGTTGTCGTCCGCGTTGATCTGGCGACGGTTCTTGGCGTCCTGCAGGCCCTTCCGCTTGATGTATGCCCACAGCTTCTTGGTGACTTCCGTGCGCGGCAGCGGGGCCGTGCCCACGACCATGCCGAGCTGCGCGCTCGGGGTCATCGGCTTCATGAACGCAGCATTCGGCGTGCGCTTGGCGCCAGTCTTCTTGGCTGCCTTCTTCGCGGGCTTCGCCGCCTTCTTGGCGCCGCCCTTCTTCGCCGCAGACTTCTTCGCAGGTGCCTTCTTCGCGGCGCCCTTTTTCGCGGCGCCCTTCTTCGCTGCCGATTTCTTCGCGGCCATGCTCGTCTCCTGGGATAATGAACAGGTTCTCGCTATGAGCGAAACGCTGTGCGACGGGGCGCAAGATACAATGCCTCACTGTGCGCGCAATAGGGAAAGTGAAGGATTTCCCTATGAAAACGAACCCGGTGCCCCTCGACGCACCCGTCTGCTGCGCCATGCACGCGACGCATCGGCGACAGGAATGTGCGCACGATCACACGCGGGAACGCAGTGCTGACGCCCGCTACCGGGGCGCGGAATCGTCCGCCAGGCGCGTGAGCAGCTCGATCATCTGCACGTCGTACGGATCCGGCGCGTCGCTCTCGTCGTCGATGTCGACGTCGCGCTGGGGCGTTTCGAGAATGAGGGGCACGTCGCGCGTGCGGCGATCCGCGAGCAGCCAGCCGAACGCCTCCGCACCGATCTTCCCCTCGCCGATGAGCATGTGGCGATCCTTGTTCGATCCGAGCGTGCCTTCGCTGTCGTTGAAGTGGAAGAAGCCGGGCACCTCACCGGTGGCTTCCTCGAAGGCGTCGAGCAGGTGCGCCGCCGCCGCGGGCGACTCGCGGAGGTCGAATCCACTCGCGTACAGGTGGCAGGTGTCGAGGCCGTAGCCCGTGCGCGCGCGCAGTCGCGCCGGCACGTGGCGCAGGATGCTCCCGACTTCCTCGGGGGTACGGCCCATCGTCTTCCCCGCGCCGGCGGTGTTCTCCACGAGGAGGCGCGTGTCGCCCTGCACCTGCTCGAGCGCATGAACGATGGCCGCGGAGATCCGCCGCGCGGCTCCTTCGCGGTCGTCGTCCGTCGCGGCACCGGGATGAAAGCACACCGCGCCGACCCCAAGCGCCGTCGAGCGCTCCAGCTCCCTGGCCAGTCCATCGCGCGCCCGCACCCACTTCTCCTCGTCGGGGGTGGCGGTGTTGAGCACGTACGCCGCGTGCACGACCACGCGTTCCGGCGCGATGTCGGTGCCGGCCAGCGTCTCGCGAAAGCGCGCCACCCGTTCGGGACGGATGGAGACGCGGTCGTTGTAGTACTTGGGGATGGCGGTGAAGATCTGCAGGGCGCGCATGCCCGCCGCGGCCGCCCGGCGCGCGGCCATGTGAATACCGCCGGCGTCGATGGTGTGGGCGCCGAGGTAGTGTCGCGACGTCACTCCGGCCGTCCGGTGCGCGAGGAGAGATCGAGCATGAGCGCGCCCGCCAGGTATTCCACGGACTGCGGATTCTTGAGCTTGGCCAGCCGGCGGACCACCTGCGCGATGCGCGAGGCCTGCTCCTGGATGATCTTCAGCTGCTCGAGCTGGTCGTCGCTGAGACCTCCTTCCATCACCAGCAGCTCGGCATGGCCGAGGAGGGCCGAGAGCGGGTTGTTGATCTCGTGCTCGAGGGCGATGGTCGTCTCGCCGATGCCGGCGAGCCAGCGCGCCTTCGCGAGCTCCGCCTCTGCCGCACGGCGCGCCCGATCCTGCGCGATGCGCCGCTCGGCGATCTCGAGTCGGGCGCGCAGGTTCTCCGGCGAGCACGGCTTGGTGACGTAGTCGTCGGCGCCGGCTTCCAGGACGCTGGCGAGATCCTCGCGACCGTCGCGTGCCGTGACGACGAGCACGAACGTCTCGCGTCCCGCCTCGTGCATGCGGATGCGGCGGCAGACCTCGAGCCCGTCGAGCCCGGGCATGTTGATGTCGAGCACGACGAGCGGCGCGGGCGCAGCCTGGAACGCCAGCCACGCGTCGCCTCCGTTCTCGACCACGGTGACTTCGTGGTCGAGGTCGGCGAGCACCGCAGCCGTCAGCGTCCGGGCGATGACGTCGTCATCGGCGAAGATTACCCGCATCGATGTGCGCCGAGTGTCGTCAGGGAACAGTTCCGGTTCGAATGCGATAGGTCGGCGCCGCGGCGCCGACGGGCTCCCGCCATGCGATTGCCACGCGGTGCCCGTGGACGGACACGAGGGGGGAGACGGCCGCGCCGTTGTCATCGGACACGGGCAGCAGGCGATCCTCGAAAATGTGGCCCATGGTTCTCGACAGCGCGAGGCCGATGCGTGGAGTCCGGCTGTTGGGGTCTTCGAAGCCGACGATGACGAGATTGCCGTCGGCGGCAACACTCATGCGGCCCAGCCGGTCACCGTAGAGTATCGGCACCGGCGAGTGAAAAGATGCGCCTCCGTCCATCGAGTGGGAGAAGAAGAGTCCCGGCCCTTCCGGCGCGAGCATGCCATAGACGACATGGACGTAGCCGCTGCCGGCGTCCGCGGCGATCGCTGGCGGCGTCCGAACGCATCCGCTGGCGCCGTGATCGGTGCTGTCCACGGCCACCACCGGACTCCAGTGCGCGCCGTCGTCCGAGGTGAAGGCGGAGGCGAGCAGGGCCGTGCTGTCACGCCGCGGCGACCACCAGACGGCAAAGAGCGTGCGTCCCGCGCGCCCGAGCGCCAGGGAACCCGGGCAGGCAGGCGAAGGCGGCGTGAGGACCGCACTTTCCGCGGCGAGGCTGTCCGGAACGAGGTGTCCATCGTGGGAGAGGTCCATCGCGCCAGCGCGCGCACGCTCGGCGCGCTCGGCGTCCCATTGCACCGGCGACGCGGCGCAACCGGGCAGCAGCGCGAGCGCGAGCAGCAGAACAGTCCTGGGAGCGCCGAGAGCGGAAGCCATGGCGGAGAATAGTAAACGCGGAGGGGTGCGGGGAGCGACGGACGCCTAGCGGCTGGATTATCTTTTTGCCCGACCCATGCGATCCGTCACCCCGATCCCGCTGGCACATGTCCGCTCCTGATTCCTCCGCACCGCTGGCTGCATTCTCCGGCACGCGCCGCGTGCCGCCGCCGGTCAACGAGCCCGTGAAGTCCTATGCGCCCGGCACGCCGGAGAAGGCGGCGCTGAAGACGCGTCTCGCTTCCATGGCCAAGGAGCGCGTGGACATACCGGCCATCGTCGGCGGAAAGGAAGTGCGCACGGGGGATCTTGGGCAGAGCGTGATGCCGCACGACTACAAGCACGTGCTCGCCGACTGGCACCGCGCGTCGCCGGCGGTGGTGGAGCAGGCCATCGCCGCGGCGAAGGCGGCGGAGTCGGACTGGGCGAACTGGGCATGGGAGGATCGTGCCGCGGTGTTCCTGCGCGCCGCGGACCTCCTCACCACGTCGTGGCGCCAGACGATCAATGCCGCGACGATGCTGGGCCAGTCGAAGACGGCGTTCCAGGCCGAGATCGACTCGGCGTGCGAGCTGATCGACTTCTGGCGGTTCAATCCCGCGTACGCGCAGGAGTTGTACGAGGAGCAGCCGCTCAGCACCAGCGCGATGTGGAACCAGCTGGATTACCGGGCGCTCGAGGGCTTCGTGTACGCGGTGACGCCGTTCAACTTCACGTCGATCGCGGGGAACCTGCCCACGGCGCCGGCGCTCATGGGCAACACGGTGGTGTGGAAGCCCGCCGCGACGGCGATGCTCTCGTCGTATTACATCATGAAGCTGCTCGAGGAGGCGGGGCTGCCCCCGGGCGTGATCAACTTCGTGCCGGGCGACCCGGTGGCGATCTCGGAGATCGCGCTGTCGCACCGCGACCTCGCGGGCGTGCACTTCACCGGCAGCACGCGTGTGTTCAACTCCATGTGGCAGACCATCGGCGCGAGCATGTCCACGTACCGGAGCTACCCGCGCATCGTCGGGGAGACGGGTGGCAAGGACTTCATCGTGGCGCATTCCTCGGCCGATCCGGCGGCGCTCGCGGTGGCGATCGTGCGCGGCGGGTTCGAGTACCAGGGGCAGAAGTGCTCGGCCGCGAGCCGCGTCTACGTGCCGAGCTCCCTGTGGCCCGACGTGAAGGATCGTTGCGTGGCGACGATGGACGAGATCAAGGTGGGCGACATCACGGACTTCCGGAACTTCATGGGCGCCGTGATCGACCGGAAGGCGTTCACGCGGATTTCCGCCTACGTGGATGACGCGCGGAAGAACGCGACGATCGTCGCCGGGGGCAAGGTCGACGGTACGACCGGATACTTCGTGCACCCGACGCTGGTGGAGACGAAGGATCCTGCGTACCGCCTGATGTGCGAGGAGATCTTCGGCCCGGTGGTGACGGTGCACGTCTACGACGACGCGAAGTGGGAGGAGACGCTCCGCATCGTGGACAGCACGTCACCCTATGCGTTGACGGGTGCGGTGTTCGCCACGGACCGCCAGGCGGTGCGCCAGGCAATGCGCATGCTGCGGAACGCCGCCGGCAACTTCTACGTGAACGACAAGCCCACGGGCGCGGTGGTGGGGCAGCAGCCGTTCGGCGGCGCGCGCGGCTCGGGGACGAACGACAAGGCGGGATCGAAGCTGAACCTCGTGCGGTGGGTGAGCGCGCGGAGCGTGAAGGAGACCTTCTCGCCGCCCACGGACTATCGCTATCCGTTCATGGACGAGAAGTAGGAGACCCACGCGCATGCCCGGTTTCCGATTCATCACTGCGGACGTCTTCACGGACGTACCGTTCGCTGGCAACCAGCTCGCCGTATTTCCCGACGCGCGGGAGATTCCGGAGCACCGCCTGCTGGAGATCACGCGGGAGTTCAACTACTCCGAGACGACCTTCGTGTATCCGGCCGCGGACGCCGCGCACACGCGGCGCGTGCGGATCTTCACGCCGGGCAGCGAGATGCCATTCGCCGGGCATCCGACGATCGGCACGGCCATCGTGCTCGCGGCCATCGGCGCGATTCCCCTCACGGGGGACGCGACGCGCATCGTGCTCGAGGAAGGCGTGGGTCCGGTGCCGGTGACGATTCGCTCGACTGATGGGCGGCCGACTTCCGCACAACTGTCTGTGGCGAAGCTGCCCGAGGCGGGCCCGCTCGCGGCGGATCGCACGGCCATCGCGAACGTGATCGGCCTCGACGCCGAGGACCTCCTCGACGAGGCGTGGGCGCCGCAGCCGCTGTCATGCGGACTTCCGTTCCTGTTCGTGCCCGTGCGCGACCTGGCCGCGGTCGCGCGTGCGCGGCTTCGCATGGACGCCTGGGAGGCGACGCTCAAGGGGACATGGGCCGCAGAGGTGTTCGTGTTCGCGCAGGGAGGAGAACGACATGGCACCGACTTTCACGGCCGCATGTTCGCGCCGGCGCTGAACGTGCCCGAGGATCCCGCCACGGGCAGCGCGTGCGCGGCCCTGGCCGGCTACCTCGCGACGCGCGATCCGCGACGAGACGGCCTGCTCTCGTGGCGCGTCGAGCAGGGGTTCGAGATGGGCCGCCCGAGCATCCTCGAGGTGGAAGCAGACGTGGCCGAGGGGACGGTGACTGCGGTGCGGGTCGCTGGCGCCGCGGTGCTGGTGAACGACGGGGTGATGACGGTCGGCTAGCGCCGGTGCGACCGCGGTGGTCGGCGCCAGGCCGTTTTGGATTTCCGTCGCGCGACGGCGATGGCACCGCCGACACCGACGACGCACCCCGCCGCGATGAGTGCGACACCGGCGTACGCGATATAGCGCGCATGATCGGCCGCAGCCAGCGCCGATTCGGTGCGGGAGCCCGGATGCTGGTACGACAGGCGCCCGATCTCCTGGAAGCGGATGCTGGCCACGTAGCACAGGCCGGCGCCGGAAAGGATGCAGAGCAGCGAGACCAGATCGAGGAGACGCGCCTTGCGGGACACGGAGGGCATGGACCCGAATATGCCCTTCGTCGAGCGAACATTCCATGCCTTGCCCGCACCGCGCCGGCGCACGAGCTTGCCCACACCCGACACCAGAACGCCCGTGTCCTACCGAATCCTGGTCACCGACGAGATCGACGCGGACGGCGTCGCACTGCTCACTGCCGAGCCATCGTTCATCGTCGATGAAGAACCGACACTGCCGCCGGCCGAGCTGCTGGAGCGCATCGGCGATTACGACGCCTTCGTGGGCCGCAGTGCGACGCGGGTCACCGAGGAGCTGCTCAAGCGCGCCACGAAACTTCGCGTGGTGGGGCGTGCCGGCGTCGGCGTGGACAACATCGCCATCGAGGCCGCCACCGCGCTCGGCATCGCCGTCATCAATGCGCCGGCGGGCAACACGGTCGCGGTGGCCGAGCTGTTCTTCGGCACGGTGATCGGCTTGCTGCGGCACCTGCCGCACGCGGCGACGTCGATGCGCGACGGCAAGTGGGATCGCTCGAAGCTCCTCGGCACGGAACTCAAGGGCAAGACACTCGTGATCGTGGGCGTGGGACGCATCGGCGGCGAGATCGCGACACGCGCGCTCGCATTCGGCATGGACGTGGTGGGATACGATCCGTACGTCGGCGACGACCGGTTCCGTACACTCCGGATCCGTCGCGTGGCGACGCTCGAGGAAGGCCTCGACGAAGCTGACTTCCTGACCGTGCACACGCCGCTCACGGAAGAGACACTCGGCATGATCGGCCGCCGCGAGCTGGCCCGCCTGAAGAACGGGGCCGTGGCGGTGAACATGGCGCGCGGCGGCATCATCGAGGAGGCAGCGCTGCTCCAGGCGCTGGAAAGCGGCCACCTGCGCGGCGCCATCGTGGATGCCTTCACGAAGGAGCCGCTCGCGGCGGACAGTCCGTTGCGGAGCGCGCCACACACGCTCCTCACGCCGCACATCGGCGCGTCGAGCGCGGAAGCGCAGCGCAACGTGGCGGTGGATGCATGTGCCGCCGTTCGCGATGCGCTGCTGCACAACGAGCTGTCGCGCTCCATCAACGTCGCGGGCGCCGGCGATGGCGACTGGAAGGAGCTGCAGACGGCGCTGCGCGTCACGCGGCGCGCCGCGTCGGTGGCGCGCGCGATCCTGGCGGACCGCGGCGTGCGCGCCGTGCAGCGGTTGTCGCTGCGCTGCGGCGCCGAGCTGGCGGGAGCGTCGGCGGCGCTGCTCGCCTCTGCCGCGGCGGGCGTGCTGGACGGCGTCGTCGACGTGGAGCGGCTCAACCTCATCAACGCGCGCTCGCTGGCCGAGGGACGCGGCATGGAGCTCTCCCACTCGGAGACGTCGGCGCTCGGCCCGTACGGCATCCAGGTGAGCCTGAGCGGCGGCATGCAGGAGATCGCCGTGGCCGGCGTCGCGCCGGAAGGTTCGGCGGGCCGCCTCACGCGCATCGGCAGCTTTCACGTGGACATCGCGCCGCGCGACACGCTCGTCATCCTCACCAACCACGACGTGCCCGGCGTGATCGGACGCGTGGGCACCGTGCTGGGCGACGCCGGCGTGAACATCGCCGAGTACCATCAGGCGCGGCTGGCGCAGGGCGGCGAGGCGCTCGCCGCCATCAGCGTGGACGGCGCGGTGAACCCGGGGGTGCGCGAGGCGCTGCTTCGCCTCTCCGACGTGACGTCGGCCACCGTCGTGCATTTCCGCAGGGTATAGTGGCCGATTCGCCGGCGGTGGAGATCTCGCACGACGAAGGAGTGCGCCGGGCCTACGCGGCCGACGCGTCCGGCCTCGTGCTGGTGCCGGACGGCGTCGCGCGCCCGACCAGTGCCGCGGAAGTCGCGGCGCTGCTCGCCGAGTCGTCGTCATCCGGTACGCCGGTGACGGCGGCCGGTGGCCAGACCAGCACCACCGGTGCATCGATCTGCGATCGCGGTACGCTGCTGTCGCTACGCGCCATGCAGCGCGTGATCGACATCGATCCCGTCGCCTGCATCGCGCGAGTGGAGCCGGGCGTGCTGGTGGGAGACCTCAAGCGCGCCTGTGCCGAGCACGAACTGCTTTTCGCGCCTGACCCAACGAGTGAGGAGGAGTGCACAGTGGGTGGCGCGGTCGCCTGCAACGCATCGGGCGCGCGATCGTACCGCTACGGCGCCACGCGGCCGCACGTGCGGGCCCTTCGCGTGGCGATGGCGGATGGCTCGATCGCCGACCTCCGGCGCACGGCGCTCGAGAAGAACACCGTGGGCTATGCGCTCGCCCACGATCCCGTGGACTGGTTCGTAGGCAGCGAAGGCACGCTGGGCGTGGTGGTGGAGGTGGAGGTTGGGCTGCTACCGCTGCCGCAGCAGGTGATGGGACTGGCCATCCCGTTTGCGACCGAGCTGGACGCCCTGCAGTTCATCGTTGCCGCGCGCGAGAGCCGCGGCGTGCATCCGCGCTGCCTGGAGTTCTTCGACGTACTGGCCCTCGCCATTGCGCGGGACGCCGAGGGCTCGAGCGGCTGGGCGCTGGGGGCCACGGCATTCGTGTACGTCGAGGAGGTGCCGCCGGACGGTACGGACCCGGCGCTCGACGCATGGCTGGCGCTGGCCGAGACCCACGGGGCGATCGTGGACGACATGCGCGTGTACGAGGGCGAGACGGCGCTGCGCGAGGCGCGGCGCGTGCGGCACGCGGTGCCCGCGCACATGAACGAGCGCGGCGGCGCGCGGCGCCAGCACGGCGGGCGCAAGGTGTCCACCGACTGGGCGGTGCCCTATCGCCAGCTCTCCCGAGCGATCGGACGCGCGCGCGCGCTGGCCGACGAGGCGGGCATCGCGCAGGCGGTGATCTACGGTCATGCGGGCAATGGCCATCCGCACCAGAACTTCATCGCCGACGACGCCGACGCGCTCGCGCGCATCGACAAGGTGGTGGAGGCGACGCTGCGCGAGGTGATCGCGCTCGGCGGCACGGTGGCAGCGGAGCACGGAATCGGGAAGCTCAAGCGGAAGTGGTTGCCGCTGCAGATGTCGCCGCTGCAGGTACGGACGATGGAGGCGGTGAAGCACGAGCTCGATCCCGCCGGCATCCTCGCGCCGGGCAACGTGCTGTGACGGCTGGCGGCTTCGCGAGCATCGTGCTCGATGTGGACTCCACGCTCTGCGGCATCGAGGGCATCGACTGGCTTGCCGCGCGCCGCGGTGCCGCGGTGGGCGCGGAGGTGTCCGCGCTCACCAACCGCGCGATGCGCGGCGAGATCGCGCTGGAATCGGTGTACGGTGATCGGCTCGCGATCGTGGCGCCAGGCCGCGACGAGATCGCTACCCTCTCGCGCGCCTACGTCGCCGCGGTGGCGCCGGGGGCCGGGGCCGCCGTGAAGCGACTGCATGGCGCGGGGCGACGCGTGGTGCTCGTGAGCGGCGGGCTGCGCGAGGCCATCCTTCCGGTCGCGGCGCTTGTCGGCGTGGCGGATGCCGACGTGCACGCCGTGTCCGTGCATGTCGATGCACGGGGCGCGTACGCGGGCTACGACACGGCGTCCCCGCTGGCGACGGCGGGCGGCAAGCCGATCGTCGTGAAGGCCCTTCGCCTGCCGTCGCGCGCGCTTGCCGTGGGCGATGGCGTCACCGACGTTGCCATGCGACCTGCGGTGGATGCGTTCGCCGCCTTTACCGGGTTCGTTCGGCGCGAGACGGTCGTCTCGTCCGCCGACTTCGTGCTCACCACGTTCGACCAGCTACTGGAGCTCGCGCTCGGATGACCATGTTCCTGCTCACCGACGGCACCTTCTTCTTTCCGGGACCCACGGAGGTGCGGCGCGAAGTGCTCGAGGCGATGACGCGCCCGATGCTGTCCCACCGGGGACCGGTGTTCGAGGAGCTCTTCGCGCGGCTGGAAGTTGCGCTGCGGGAGATCTTCGGCACCATGCGGCCCGTCTACATCAGCAGCTCGTCGGCGACGGGGCTGATGGAAGCGGGCGTGCGCTCCGCGCCGGCCGGCCGGTTCCTCTGCATCGTGAACGGCGCGTTCTCCGCCCGGTTCGCCGCCATCGTGCAGGCGACGGCGCGGGAGAGCGACGTGCTCGAGGTACCGTGGGGCTCGACGGTGGACCTCGATACGCTGGCAAAGCGGCTCGAGGCCACGCGGTATGCGGCGGTGACGGTGGTGCATTCGGAGACGTCCACCGGTGCGCTCACGGACGTGCGCGCCGTGACGCGGCTGGCGCGCGAACACGGTGCCGTGTGCCTGGTGGATTCGGTCACGGGGATCGGCGGCGCCGAGCTCCGCTTCGACGACTGGGAGCTCGACTACGCGTTGACGGGGTCACAGAAGGCGCTCGCGCTGCCACCTGGTCTCGCGTTCGCGGCAGCATCGTCGGCGTTCATCGCCGGCGCGCGCGCGCAGGGCAACCGCGGTCTGTACTTCGACCTCGTGGAATTCGACGCGTACGCCGTGAAGAGCCAGACGCCCAACACGCCCGCCATTCCGCTCTTCTTTGCGGCCGACGTGCAGCTGCCGGCCATCGTGCGCGAGACGATGCCGGCGCGGTGGGCGCGGCATGCGGCGATGGCGACGCAGACCTCTGCGTGGGTAAATGCGCTCGCCGCGCGCCATGGCGACGCGATCCGCGTGCTCGCCACCGCAGGACACCGCTCCCCGTCAGTGACGAGCGTGATGCTGCCGGCCGAGCTCAAGGCGTCGAGCGTGCTGAAGGCCGTGGCGGAGCGTGGGTTCACCATCGGCGGCGGGTACGGGAAGAACAAGGACACGAGCGTGCGCATCGGCCACATGGGCGACCACACACCCGAAGGCCTCGCGCGCTGCCTCTCGGCGTGCGACGACGCGTTCGATACGCTCCTGCGCTAGCAATCGCGCTCAGCGGGCGATCGAGTCGCCCTCGTCGTTCACGAGGCGGATGGCGGCAAAGTCGCCCGAGCGACGCGTGACGGCGGTCCATACGCGAACGCAGTTCCTGGTGGAGCGCTTCGCTTCGTAGAGCGCATCGTCGGCGCGCGACCACAGCAGCTCGGCGAAGTTGGGCACGCCGCGCGGGCCCCCGACGGCGACGCCGATGCTCGTGGTGAGCGTGACCGGCACCATGTTGGTGCCGACCTCGAACGGGAAGTTGCCGATCCGCTCGCACAGCCGCGTGGCGAAGAGGTGTGCGCCCGTCGCGCCCGTGTCGGCGAGGAGGATGGCGAACTCCTCGCCGCCGACGCGTGCCACGACGTCACCGGCGCGGCCCGCCTTGACCAGCAGCGAGCCGACGGCGCGCAGCACGATGTCGCCCGCCAGGTGGCCGTAGGTGTCGTTCACCTGCTTGAAGTGGTCGAGGTCGAGCGCGAGCAGCGCGAACTCGCTGCCGGAGCGCGTGGACCGGCCGACTTCGCGCGCGAGCGCCTGGTCGAAGCCGCGACGATTGAGGCAGCCGGTGAGCGGATCGGTGAGGACCATGCTCGCCAGCTGCGTGCGCACGCCGTTGTAGGCGATGCCCACGCGCGTGATGGCGTCGGGGCGCGCATCCGCCGCCGCGTCGTACTCCCGCGAGAAGTCCCCGACCTCGGCGTGCTCGAACAGGCGCACGATGGCGCGGAGCCGGCGACGCACGTCGCTGGCCTGCACGACGATCAGCACGATGGCCGCCGCGCAGAGGGCGAGCGTCCACACTTCTTCCGCCACGTCGATGCGCAGGCCCTGCGCCGTGGCCCAGGCGATGAGGACGAGGTACCCACCGACGCCGGCCTGCACCACGCGCCACGTCTGGCGGCGGCCGAAGAAGAAGTTCGCGACGTGCACGACGACGATGGTGCCGAACAGCGCGCGCTCGTAGTGCTCCGGCGTGGTGGCCGTGGCGGTGAGCGCGTAGATGAACAGCAGGTCGGTGAAGAGCGCGAAGGTGACGAGCGCGGGCGACGCGCGCCGGCTGCGGCTCACCACCTTCGAGATGCCGCCGACGAGCAGGAGGTACACGAACACCGCGATCACCACGCCGGTGGTGGTGCGATCGACGAGCGCGTCGGCGGTGACGCCATGCAGCAGGCCGAGTTGCAGCACGGCCGTGACGACGGCGGCGAGCATGCGCGACGTGGCCTGTGCGCGCAGCACGTCGGCAGCCGCCCTTTCTCTCTGCTCGTCGTGCAGGGGGGCTGCTTCCGGTTGTCCGCCAAAGCGACGTCGCTCGGGCACAATGACCGTTGGCTGGTCAGGCGTCTGGTTTCCGCTCATGAGAGGCGCAGAGTGGCGAGCATCATGCCGTACCTGCCCATTCTATAACACTAAATGGCGGAAAGAGTTAGAGCACACCCCGTCCGGCACGCCGGGCCGGTTGTCCGGCGTCCTGCGCGATGTGATTCATTCTGCGACGGTCGCGAGGGTGATGACGATCACATTGACCTATCGGTGCGGTGCGCTCCTGAAGCGCCGCGTGCCCCGCACTCGGGCGGGATGCCCCGCACGAATGGGACGTTTCGTCCGATGCGCGCCGCGCGGGATCAGTCGCCCGCCACGGCGAGCGACGGGTTCGCGCCGTGCGCGCCGACCAGCGGCGACATGCGGCGCTCGCCGACCTGCTGCCGCCACATCGCGTAGTAGAGTCCCTTACTGCCCAGCAACTCGTCGTGGCCACCCTGCTCCACCACTCGGCCGCGCTCGAGCACGAAGATGCGATCCGCATGCAGCACGGTGCTCAGCCGATGTGCGATGAGTACGGTGATGACGTCGGCGCCCTCGGCGACGTCGCGCATCGTGCGGCTGATCTCCTCCTCCGTGAGCGAGTCGAGCGAGCTGGTGGCCTCGTCGAACACGAGGAGTTGCGGGTTGCGGAGGAGCGCACGCGCGATGGACAGGCGCTGCTTCTCGCCGCCCGAGATCTTCATGCCGCCTTCGCCGATCACCGTATCCAGCCCCTGGTCCGCCCGCGCGAGCATCGACGTCGCCGCCGCGCGGCGGAGCACGTCGAGGCACTGCTCGTCCGTGGCGTCGGGGCGCACGAACAGGAGGTTCTCGCGAATGGTGCCGCTGAAGAGCTGCGCATCCTGCGTGACGAAGCCGATGCGCTCACGGAACTTGTCGAGATCCACGCGCTCGCTCGACACGCCGTTGTAGAGGATCCGTCCGTGGCTCGGACGGTAGAGGCCCACGAGCAGCTTCACGAGCGTGGTCTTGCCGGCGCCCGACGGCCCGACGAACGCGATGGTGTGGCCGCGCTGCACCTCGAACGACACCTCGGACAGCGCCGGCTGGGATGCCGTCGCGTGCGTGAAGCTCACCGTCTCGAACGACAGCGTGCGCAGGTCGTCCACGGCGACGGGATCCACCGGCTTGGGATCGATCGGGATGCGGAAGATCGCGTCGAAGTTCTCGAGTGACGCCTCCGTCTCGCGGAACGTGTTGACCACGTTGCCCAGCTCCTGCATCGGCCCGAAGATGAAGAAGCTGTAGATCATCAGCGAGAAGTACTGCCCCACCGTCATCTGGTGGCGGAAGATCAGGTAGAGCATGAGGAACAGGATGCACGTGCGGATGAAGTTCACCGACGTGCCCTGGATGAAGCTGATGGAGCGGATGTAGCGAACCTTCTTGAGCTCGAGCTGGAGGATCTTGTCCGTCGTCGCATTCAGGCGGAGCTCCTCCTGCTTGGCGAGGCCAAGGCTCTTCACGAGCTCGATGTTGCGCAGGGATTCCGTCGTCGCGCCGGCGAGGGCGGTGGTCTCCTTGACGATGGTCTTCTGGATGACCTTCACGCGTTTGCTGAGCGACGAGCTGATGAACGCGAGCACCGGCACGGTGAGCAGGAACGCCGGCGCAATGGTCCAGTGGATCCGCCACGAATACACCATCACGAACACGACGCCCACCAGCGTGGTGAACACGAAGTTCACGAACTGGTTGATGAAGCGCTCGGTATCCGTGCGCACCTTCTGGAGCTTGCCGAGCGTCTCGCCGCTGCGCTGGTCCTCGAAGGTCTGGAAGGGGAGCGCCAGCGAGTGCCGGATGCCGTCCGAGTACAGGTCGGCGCCGACGCGCTGCGTGACCACGTTGACGAAGTAGTCCTGGAAGTTCTTCGCGACGCGACTCACGAACGCCACGCCCACCGCCATGCCGAGCAACTTGAGGATACCGGTGATGAACTGCGCCTGCGCGTACTGGTCTCGCTTGCTGGCGTAATCGTCGACGATGTGCTGCAGGATCAGGGGATCCAGCAGCGAGAAGACCTGATTGACCGTCGCGAGCACCAGCGCGAGCACGACGACGCGCCAATAGGCGCGGAGGTAGCGGAGCAGTGTTCGCATGATTCAGTCTAACTCCGCCGCGCGCCCGATGGTTCGCCGGGTCCCGGCGCGGGCGTCAGGGAAGCGCCGAGCCGGGGCTGACGCGCCAGACGGTTTCGTCGCCGAAGCTCACGCGGATGACGTGCCCGCCCGTGGTCTGGAGCCCGAACCGTGTGCTGATGATCGGTACGGGCGTCGCCGGTGGCCCACGCGTGCTCGGTGGGCTGATCGACGTCGCGAATTCCGTCCGCCGCTCGGCAACGGGCAGCCAGATGGCCCACCGCTCGATGAGCCAGCTGCCCTCGGGCAACCTGCGGAAGACGATCTCGCCACCTGGCACGCCCGCGGCGTTCTGCGCCGGGATGTTGACGAACGAGAAATCGAGCCGCCGCAATTCCGACGACGAGCGGTCGATGGTGAGCACGCCGGAGATGTCCGACTGCTTCCGGCCCGGAACGGGCGAGAAGCCCAGCCGCACGAGGTCCTGTCCGCCCGAGTCGGCCAGCAGGCGGAGGCAGTGCGTCGTGGCGAATGATTCGGAGAGGAGGACGTCCTCGTCCGGCGCGTGGAACACCTCCTTGTTCGCGCCGCGGGTGACGTAGCCGTGCTCCGCGAGTTCCTCGGCTGGCTGGCTCGCGAAGGGGCGCAGCGGCAGACCCACCTGCGTGGTGCTGTCGGTCACGCGCCAGCGGGTCTCCGCTGCGGACTGCCGCCGGACGAAGGTGGTGACGTCGGCACGGTAGGCACGAGTGAGCCGCGTGAGTTGCGATGCGCGCAACGCCTTGCCGGCTTCCTCCCACACGGCGAACGCGGCGGAGGCGGAGTCCGGGATGGCCTCGCAGCGTGCCGCCGCCGTGACCTGCACGCCCGCGAGCTGCACGGGGATTCCCGTGAGCACGAGGGTGTGCAGCAGGATCTTTCCTTCCTCGAGCGCGATCGGCTTGTCGAGGGTGGGGCGAAACGCGATGCGCTTTGCCTCGATGCGGTACGTGCCGGTGGCCGGCGCGCGCATGGTGAAGGATCCGCCATCGTCGGCGAGCGCGCGGGCCACGGGCGTACCGTGCTCGTCGAGCAGCGTGACGATCACCCCGGGCACCAGGAGCGAATCCGGCGTGATGGCCGTGCCCCTCACTATCTGGGCACGGGCCGATGGGCCGAGCAACAACGAGAGGGCGAGCAACGCGGTGGAGGCGCGCATGAGGATCCTATTCTCGGGAGCAGGCCGTCCAACGGCAAGCACCCACCGCACCCCCGGCGGCGTCACCGGTCAGGACACCAGCGGCTTCGGTCTCGGAATCGCGCAGGATGACGGCCATACCGTGCGCCGTTGGTTCGCGGCCGGCACCGTCGTGTCGCTCGCGCATGTCGGCCACCTTGGGGCGATGCGCTCGATGGGATCGCCGTGCATGACGTATGCGTCGCAGCGGGCGGCGATACGGTACTTGTCCGCTTGGCGGGCTTAAGAAGCAGATCCTTCGCTGCGCTCAGGATGACAAAGTCGCGGCGCTCAGGATGACAAAGTCGCGGCGCTCAGGATGACACAATGAAGCAGATCCTTCGCTTTGCTCAGGATGACAACTTGGCTGCGCTCAGGATGACAAAGTCGCGGCGCTCAGGATGACACAATGAAGCAGATCCTTCGCTTTGCTCAGGATGACAACTTGGCTGCGCTCAGGATGACAACTCGGCTGCGCTCAGAATGACAGAGCGCCTAGAACCGCGCCTCGATGTAGGTATCCACGCGCCACTGGCGATCGGGGTTGATGCCGCGCGCCACGTCGAAGCGAACGAGGCCATCCAGGATCGAAGTGCCGGCGCCCACGCCCGACATCGGCAGGCCGACGCGGGTCCAGTCGCGGCGATCGCCCGCCCATCCGAAATCGGCGAAAAGCACGGGACGAATGACGCCGACGCCGTGCGCGATTTCCGCGCGCGCCAGCCAGAAGGCGTCGCCCGCCTCGCGGCCGGGCCGCTGGCCGCGCACGGTCTGGGAGCCGCCCAGATACCAGGCGCGCTGCGCGGGCAGCGTGCCCACGGAACTGCCAGCCGCGAGCGTCAACGCCGCGGCGCCGTTGCCGATGCCGCGCGACGCAGTGAGGTCCATCGCCGCGCGGCCGTACGCGCCCGTGTCGGCGTACGCGGCTTCAGCACGCATGTCCGAGAAGAGACGGAAGCCTTGCGGGTCGAGCCCGTAGCTGGCGGTGTACCGTGTGCGGCCACCGGCGTACACGCCGCGCTGCGCGACGAGATTGGGCTCGAACTCGGACCCGTGGAAGACGCGCGCCAGCGACAGCGTCGTGCGCTGCCGCGCCGTGCGCTCCTGCTCCGCGAACAACGACCAGGTGAGCGCGCTGCCGGTCGGCACATCCGGAGACAAGCCGAACTCGATGCCACTCGCGCGATAGTAGAATCCGTCGTCGCGCCCGAAGAGAAATGCGGAGATGGAGCTGCCGAGGCTCAGGGGATTGCCCCAATCGCCGGCCGAGACGAGGCGGTTGTACACGGTGGCCGAGAGCGTGCGCCGCATGTCGCTGCGCGCGCCGGTGAGCTCGACGTACGGCTCCAGGTCCGCCGTGCCGAGGCGGCCGGTGGCATGCACGGAGTAGCCGGCGCCGAGCACCTGGTCCACGCGCGCGCCAAGAGAGAAACCCTCGACACGGTTGTACCGCGCGTTAAGCAGTTCGGCGGTCGCCGGCTGCGGTGCGAAGCCCGGCTGCGCGCCCATGGAGAGCGCCTGTGCGACGAGCGCATCCATCTCCTCGCCGCCGAACGCTTCCTCACCCGTGTCGAAGATCGATGGGGGGAGGTCAGGTGACGTGGCGAGTGCGAGAGAGTCGCAGGTGACGCGCACGAGCACCGGATCAGGATTGCTCCGGCCCTGACGCACGGTGGTGCGGTAGCCCGTGCTGTCGCACGCCGCCTTGCGCCGCGCGGCGCGTCGTGCGTCGCGCGTGGAGTCGTTGCGCGAGCCCGTACCCACGCTCACGTCTACGCGAGTGTCGTTGCCGCGTCGCAGCGAATCGGGCGGCACGACGATCTTCGGCAGTGGCTCGCCTGCGTTGACGTTGTCGTACTGGAACTTCTGCTCCAGCTTGAATGGCACGCGCATGAAGCTGACGTTGGCGCCGCCCTCGAGCACCTGCACGCGCGGCAGCCAGAAGCGACCCTGATAGAGGCCGTACTCCACGCCGATGGCGCTCACCGACGCCGTCATCGGGAAGAGCATGGGCTTCACGAGGGCGGGCACGTCCTTGAACGACGTGGAGTCGTCGGCTTGCGCGACGGCCTTGATGTCCATGGGCACGCTCATGCGGTACGCGGCGCGCACGAGCTGGCCGCCGGACAGGTCGAACCACAGCGAGCCGACGGCGAGGTTCCACTTCGGCACGCGCGGGCGAACCTGCAGCTCACGCAGCCGGATGGACTTTCCATCGGGCAGGCGGAACGTGACGGAGTCGCCGGTCGCGTAGGTGTAGTAGGCCTCGGATCCCTCAGCGAGGGGATGCACGATGCCGTCGTTCTCGTTGACCGTCTGGTTCGACGCGCCCGACCCGATCCACAGCGTCTCGCTGCCCGGATAGTACGGGATGGGGGAGAAGCTGCCCTCGGTGCTGACCGTGGAATGCTCGCCGCCGACGGGGACCACTTCGCGCGAGCCGGTGATGTCTACATACGCGCCGACGCCGCGGCGCCAGCGAACGTGCGTGGCCTGCTCGCTGCGGAACGCGAGCCGGTCGCGCCCGAACTTCGTGAAGGCGAGTCCCGCCGAGATGCGTTGGTACGTCGTGGCATCGTAGGCCTGGAGCGCCGAGTCCTGCCGCATGCGTGCGTCACGCGCGAGGAGGAGCAGCGTGCGGGCCGCGGGATCCTTGAAGGCCGTGGCGAGATGCTCGGCCGTGACGGCCGTACGCTTTGGGTCGCGCTTCGGGCGGTGCCGGCCGGTGGTGGAATCGCGCTCGATCGCCGGTGCCGGTGCAGTGGCCTGCGGAGGTGCCGGCGTGGCGGCAGCCGCCTGGAGAAGCGCGGTGACGGCGAGAGGGATGAACATTCCGAACGGCCCTGGTCAGGAGGGAAGTGCCTCCTCGTACGCGGCGGAGGACGGAAAGTTTCCTGGGCGCAACTGCGCCGTTGGTTCGATGCGACGGCGCGCCGTCGCGCCGCAAGTCGCGTTGCCCCATATTTCCCGTCCCCGCCCCCCCCCGCCTCCGGAGCGCAGGCCCGTAACGGACGTGTCCGCACCCCGCGACATCCCCATTTCCACGAGTGCCCTCGCGCCCCCCGCGGCGCAGGTACCGGAACGGCGGCGCTACGATCGCTCGATCGTGGACGGCCCGCTGCGGCGCGCCGTGTGGAACATCGCGTGGCCCACGATGCTCACGAACATCATCGGCGGCCTGCAGGGGATCGTGGACCACATCATGGTCGGGCACTTCGTGGGGTTCCGTGGCAACGCCGCGATCGGGGTGTCCTGGCAGATCTTCATCGTCGTCATCGTCTTCATCACGTCCCTGTTCACCGGCATGGGCGTGCTGGTGTCGCGCTTCGTGGGCGCCGGAGAAGACGAGAAGGTTGATCGCACCGTGTACCAGGCCTTCCTCACGGCCATCGGCATATCGCTGTTCATCATGGCGCCGGTGGGCTACTTCGCGGCACCAGTGCTGCTCGACCTGGTAAATGCCGCGCCGCTGGTGAAGGCGGAGGCGCTGCCGTTCCTGCGGATCATGTTCCTGTTCAGCAGCGGCATGATGGTGTTCTTCATGCTGAGCGGCGCGCTCCGCTCGGCCGGCGACGCCCGGACGCCGATGGTGCTTGGTATCACGATGACGTCGCTGAACATCGCCTTCAACGTCGTACTCATTCGCGGACTCGGACCCATTCCCGCGTACGGCACGAAGGGCGCGGCGATGGGCACCTGCCTGTCGGCGGGCCTGGTGGCGGTCTATTCGCTCGTGAAGCTGCTGCGGGGCGGGTGGGTGGTGTCGTTCCCGCGCGGCGGAAGCTACGGCCCGGACTGGACCATCATCCGCGCACTGTTCCGCTACGGCCTGCCCACGGGCATCCAGGGCATCGCGATGAACGTCGGCGGCGTGTTCATGTTGTCGTTCATCGGGTCGCTCGAGCACAGCGCCGCGGCACAGGCGGCGTTCGCGGTGTCGTACTCACAACTGTTCTCGTTCGTGACGTGGACCTCGGTTGGCCTCATGGGCGCCGCTGCCGCGGTGGCGGGCCAGAACCTTGGCGCCGGCAAGCCCGACCGCGCCGAGGCGGGGGTGCACACTGCCGCGCGCATCGGCTTCGCGGGCGCGGCGTTCCTCGGCATCTTCTACTTCTTCTTCCCACGCCAGCTCCTCGCGGTGTTCGGCATGAACGAGCCCGTGGTGGTGGAGATCGGCACGCAGCTGCTGCGGGTGCTGAGCGTGTCGGGGCTCTTCATCACGGTGGCGCTCAGCTATACCGGCGGCCTGCAGGGCACGGGCGACACGAAGAGCCCGCTCTACATCTCCATTGTCTCGCAAGTTGTCGTGCCGCTGAGCATCTGCTTCGTGATCCGGCACATGGGTACGCTGGAGCCCATTCATATCTGGCTGGCGATCCTCACGGGGCACGTCACACGATGCGTGCTCAGCGTACTGCGGTTCAACCAGGGGCAGTGGCGTACGATCGCGGTGGACATCGATCACTAGCGGAGCGGTGATCGCCGCGCGAGCGGGTGAGGTGCGGCGGCGCCATTCGTTGTTCAGGACCGCCACCCATGCGCGCGGCGATCCGTTCCTCCGGTCGCCTGAGGGAACCAACGTGCCGTCGCGGGGGAGCAGTTGCAGCACTGCACATCCGGGTGCGACAAGCAGATCCTTCGCTCCGCTCAGGATGACAAGTGTCGCTCCGCTCAGGATGACAATGTCGCTCCGCTCAGGATGACAATGTCGCTCCGCTCAGGATGACAAGTGTCGTTCCGCTCAGGATGACAAAGGTCGCAACACTCAGGATGACAAAGGTCGCAACACTCAGGATGACAAAGTCCGCGACGCTCAGGATCACCTAGTCAGGGACGCGAGGATATCGTGAAAGGCGGAAAGTCCGGCAAGCGCAAGAGCTCCAGCACGCGCGCGGGCGGCAAGCCCAAGCGCGCGAAGAAGGGCGTGAAGCACGACTGGACGGTGCCGCCGAAGAAGGTGGACCGGCGGACGACGAAGCTCGGAGCCGTGCGGCTGCCGGACGACAACTGAGTGAACGCGGAAATGCCGTCCATGGGAAGGCGAATTCATCCTGCCGCGCGCGCCGCACGCCGTGTCCTGCTGGTGTCGCTCGTCGCGGCGTCGGCGCTGCACGCGCAGGACCGCCTCAAGTCGATGCCGGGCTACGACCAGTTCATGCGCATGGTGCCGTTGCGCGCCGGCGCGGTGAAGTCGGGTCAGGTGGTGGGCTCGTGGGCCGACAGCGGGCGCGCCTTCGACTTCTTCCTTGATGGCACGCGCCGGCGCTATGACGTCGCGACCAACAAGGTGATCGATGCACCACCGCTCATGCCGGACAGTCACGTCGATCCGGTCGGCCGAGTCCAGCGCGGCGCGCCGCGCGAGCGCGGCCGGCAGGAAACGGAGGCCCTGTCGCCTGACGGCCGGAAGAAGGCCACCTACCGCGATCGCAACCTGTGGATGTCGGACATCGACGGAACGCACGTCACCGCGATCACGACGGACGGGAGCGAGAAGGATCGCATCAAGTACGGTACGGCGAGCTGGGTGTACGGCGAGGAGCTGGGCCAGACGTCGGCCATGTGGTGGAATCCCTCGAGCACGAAGGTGGCGTACTACCGCTTCAACGAGAAGCCGGTGCCGGATTACTTCCTCGAGACGGACCAGACGAAGCTCCAGAGCACCATGGACGTGGAAGCGTACCCCAAGGCGGGTGTCGACAATCCCGTCGTGGACCTGTTCGTGTACGACGTCGCGACGGGCAAGTCCACGACGCTGGACATCCGCGACGGCAAGCCGTTCACGAACGACGTCGTCGGTCACTACGTGTACAACATCCGCTGGTCTCCCGACGGGCGCGAACTGCTGGTGAACCGTACCAACCGCCGGCAGAACATCATGGAGTTCGCCGCGTGCAGCCCGGAGACGGCGAAGTGCCGCGTCATCATCCGTGAGGAGTGGCCGGCGAGCTGGGTGGAGAACAACCCGCAGCTCACGTGGCTCGCCGACAAGCACCGCTTCCTCTGGGTGTCGGAGCGGAATGGCTTCCGTAACTTCTATCTCTATGACATTTCCGGAAAGCTGATCAATGCCGTGACGCAGCACGCGTTCGAGGTCGCGAACATCGTGAAGGTGGACGATGCGGCCGGCACGCTGTGGTACATGGCGCGCGACGGCGACAACGCGCTCAAGTTCCAGTTGCATCGCGTGGGACTGAACGGGAAGGGCGACGTCCGCATCACCGATCCCGCCTACACGCACTTCGTCAGCATGGCGCCGGACGCGAGGCACATCGTGGACGTGGCGCAGGCGCACGACGTCGCGCCGTTCACGCGCGTGCTCGACGCGACAGGTGCAGTGGTGAAAGAGCTCGCGAAGAGCGACCTCACGAAGTTCGATCAGGCCGGCTTCCGGAAGAACGAGATGTTCACGTACCTCGCCGCCGACGGAAAGACGACGCTGCACGGGCTGATCGCCTTTCCCTCCGGCTTCAACGCCGGCCGGAAGTATCCGGTGCTGCTGTCGGTCTACGGCGGTCCCGATTCGCCAGCAACGAGCGAGCAGTTCCAGCTGCCGACGCCGATCGCGGACTACGGCTTCATCGTGGTGAACCTGGATTCCCGCTCGGCGGGCGGCGTCGGCAAGCGCGTGACGGACGCGATCTACCTGAAGCTCGGCCAGGTGGAGATGGACGACATGGCCGAGGGGCTGAAGGCGGTCGCGGCGCGGCCGTACGTGGATGCGCAGCGAGTCGGCGTCTTCGGCACCTCCTACGGCGGCTTCTCCTCGGTCATGATGCTCCTGCGTCATCCCGAGCTGGTGGTCGCGGCGTCGGCGTCATCGGCGGTGACGGCGTGGAACAACTACGACACGATCTACACCGAGCGGTACATGTGGATTCCGCAGGAGAACGCGGAGGGCTACCGGCTCGGTTCGGCCATGACGTACGCGGACAAGCTGAAGGGTCGCCTGCTGATCTACTACGGCACGGCGGACAACAACGTGCATCCGAACAATGCGATGCAGCTGATCAAGGCGCTGCAGTCGGCGGGCAAGAGCTTCGAGGTGCAGGTGGGGCCGGATCAGGGCCACAGCAGCGCGAATGGCCAGCGCATGATGGAGTTCTTCATCGAGAACCTGGTGCTGAAGAACCCGATCACGTGACTTCCTGTCATCCTGAGCGAGCGTAGCGAGCCCGTGTCATCCCGAGCGAGCGTAGCGAGCCCGTGTCATCCCGAGCGAGCGTAGCGAGCCCGTGTCATCCTGAGCGAGCGTAGCGAGCCCGTGTCATCCCGAGCGAGCGTAGCGAGACGAGGGATCTGCTTCATCGCGCGGTGGCCACAAGCAGATCCTTCGACTCGCTTCGCTCGCTCAGGATGACAAAAGGGGGATAGCTCGCCTCAGGATGACAACGGATCACGGCACCGGTCGCGCGAGCAGCGCATTCCACAGCAGCGGATACGTCGAGAGCGTCTGGGCGCGGTACTGCGGACGGAACCCGAAAAGCACGACGTGCCCCTTGCCGCGGCGCACGTCCACCATCGCGGCCTTGCCCGACAGCTTCGCGCCGCCCAGCAGCCAGCCCGACATCAACGGATCCACCGGGGCATCGGGATAGCGCGCCACCACCGTCGCCCGCGTGGAGTCGGTGACCGTGAAGGCGGGCGAGCCCTCGAACCACACCGCCTGCTCGGGCGCCGTGTAGCCATTGGTCAACGGGTTCGACCGATCCAGCACGACGCGCAGGATGGAGCCCGGTGCGTAGAAGTCGCTCGGCCGCACGCCGGCGAGCTCGTTCTTCACAGGAAGGTCCAGCGCCTCGATGGCGTAGTTGCTCGCCTCGTTGAAGGCGACCACCGTGCCGCCCGCATCGACGAACGCACCCAGCGCCGCGGCACCCGGCGCACCAACACCGCCCTTGAGCGAGTCGGGATAGTTGCCGTTCGGGCCGCCGGCGATCGCGCGCGCCTGCTGGTCGGGGATGATGATCGCGTCGAACTTCGCGGCGAGGTTGCCCGCACGGATGTCGCGCGCGGAGATCGTCGTGAAGGGAATCCTGTACTGGTCGAAGATCCAGCGCGTCCAGCCCTCGTCCATCGACGGCTGCGCGTTGGCGAAGATCGCGATGCGGCGCGCACGGCTGTTCGACAGCCCGGTGGCGACCCACGGCGTCGCCTTCACCGGCGCGAGCAACGTGGCTTCCACGGTGACGGGCCCCGGCAGGAAGGCGACGTCGAAGCCGAAGAGCAGCGGCAGCGTGTGGGCCACCACGTCGTACGGCCGCTTCGGCGGGCCACCCGGGTACTCGTGCAGGTCGGGATAGTGTTGCTTCTCGAGCAGCGTCTTGGCGAAGCCGCCATACGGCTGCGCGGTGCTGATCAGGTAACTACCGGCCGGAAAGCTGCGCCCTGCCGACGTGAACGGCACGGACGCACGCCGGATCTCGACCTGCCCGCGCTGCAGGATGCGCAGCGCGAAGTTCACCGCCGTGTCGCGCGCGGCCTGCGCCGGAATCACGAGCGTCGCCGGCCAGTCGCTGCGGCCCGCGGCCTGGTTGCCCTGCACCGAGTGGCGCTGCACGACGCTGTAGCTGGAGAGCCAGAGGGCGCGGTCGTCCGCCGCCTGCGCGAGCAGCGCCCACGACGCGGCAAGCTGGTACTTCACGATGTCGCCGACGGTCCATGTGCCGCCCTGCCACCGCGTGAGGAAGTCCACACCGGTAATCTTGGGATCCACGTTGTATCCGGCGCGCAGCGACTCGAACGGAATGGTGATCGGCGAGGCGAGCGACGCACTGGCCGTCTCCGTGAGGATGCGGATCGCACCGTGGTAGTGCTGGTAGGCGCGCGCCGGTGTCCATGCGTCGTACGACGTGTTGTTCGCCACGCCCACCAGCCCCGCCATCGTGAGCCGCCACGTCATCGACTTGCCCATCTGCGCCACGCCCGCCGCGATGATGGGGTCGATGTTCGGCTCGACGGGATCCATGTACGGCGGGATGAAGATGCGCGTGCCGTTCGACCCCTGCTGGTGGATGTCGTTCACGATCTGCGGATGCCACTCGCTGTACAGCGAGTCGATCACCATCTGCGTCTCGACCTGCGTGAACGCGTACCAATCGCGATTGTTGTCGTGGCCCGTGTAGTAGTGGTAGAGCGTGGGCGGCTGCGTGCCTTCCCACGCCGTGCCGAGCGTCGACTTGTACCACGAGCCAACGATGTCCACGCCGTCCGGGTTGAGCGACGGCACCAGGATCACCACGGTGTTCTTCCTTATCGCGCGCGCCTCCTCGTCCTCCGCCGTCGCGAGCCGGTAGGCGAGGGTGAGGGGCGTGAGGATGCCGCCCACTTCCGTGGAGTGGATGCTCGACGTCACGAGCACCACCACCTTGCCGTCGCGTTCGAGCGCGGCGCGCTCGGCAGCGGTCGCCTGCCGGGGATCGGCGAGCTTGCGCTGCGCCTCGTGCAGCTTGGGCAGGTTGGCCAGCGTGGCCGAGTCGCCGATGAACGCCGCGATGAAGGGGCGGCCGAGGGTGGTCTTGCCGAGCGGGCGGAGCTGCACGCGCGGCGATGCGGCGTCCAGCGCCTTGAAATAGGCGACGACCTGCTGCCACTCGGGAAGCTTGCGGTCGGCGCCTGGCTCGAAGCCGATCACGGACGCCGGCGTCGGGACGACGCGCTGGGCGCCCGCGACCGGTGACGACAGGGCGAGCAGGGCACAGGCACCGGCAATTGGACGAACACGCATGGGGAGGCTCGTGGCGTGGTGGACGAGTGGCGCAGTGACCGGGGAAAGGTGCGGGTCGGCGCACTGGCGGTCTACGTTCTCGCGGGTCGAGTTGTTGGGGCCGACACCGAGGCGTCGCCCGCCGCGACCTCGCCCTCCGGCGTCATTCTCACCCCCGGTGTAGAATTTCTCCCCATGAACGACAACCCCCTCATCGTTCAGGGCGACCTCACCGTCCTGGCCGACGTCTCGGCGCCGCTCTACCCCGAAGCGCGCGATGCCCTCGCGCGCTTCGCCGAGCTCGTGAAGTCGCCCGAGCACATCCACACCTATCGCATCACGCCGCTCAGCATCTGGAACGCCTGCGCCGCCGGCGTGCCCGTCGACGAGATCGCGGACACACTCACGACCTTCTCGCGCTTTCCCGTGCCGGACGGCATCACGAACCAGGTACGCGACTTCGCGCGGCGCTTCGGCCGCCTGCGCATCGAGCGCGACGAGCACGACCCCACCGCACAGCATCTCTACCTCCACGCAAGCGATCCGATGCTCGCCGAGGAGCTCGCGCACGGCAAGGCGCTCGCGCCGGTACTCGGCGACCGCATTGCACCCACCATCTTCCGCATCGCCCAGGGCGACCGCGGCCGCATCAAGCAGGCGCTCATCAAGGCGGGATTTCCCGCCGAGGACCTCGCCGGCTATGCGGAGGGCGAGTCGCTCGACGTCGCCCTGCGCGACGAGACGTTGCAGGGTGCGCCGTTCGCACTGCGCGACTACCAGATCCAGGCAGTGCATGCCTTCCACGCGCTCGGCTCCGCCCGCGGCGGGTCCGGCGTGATCGTGCTACCCTGCGGCGCGGGGAAGACGGTCGTCGGCATGGGAGTCATCTCCGCCGTGCAGGCGTCCACACTCATCCTCACCACGAGCGTCACCGCAGTGCGTCAGTGGATCCGCGAGCTGCTCGACAAGACCGACGTCGCGCCCGACCAGATCGGCGAATACTCGGCCGGTATCAAGGACGTGCGTCCGATCACCGTGGCGACGTACCAGATTCTCACGCACCGCGCGAACAAGGACGCGGACTTCACGCACCTCGCGCTGTTCGACCAGCGCAACTGGGGGCTGATCATCTATGACGAGGTGCACCTGCTGCCCGCGCCGGTGTTCCAGGTGACGGCGACGCTCCAGGCGCGACGCCGGCTCGGCCTCACCGCGACGCTGGTGCGCGAGGACGGACGAGAGGACGACGTCTTCGCGCTCATCGGGCCGAAGAAGGCGGACGTGCCGTGGAAGGTGCTCGAGCGACAGGGCTGGATCGCGACAGCGGTATGCACCGAGGTGCGCGTGCCGCTCGCCGAGGAGTCGCGCATGCCCTACGCCGTTGCGGACGCGCGCAACAAGTTCCGCGTCGCCTCCGAGAACCCGGACAAGACGCAGGTGGTGCGTGACATCATCGCGCGGCATGCCGGCGAACCGGCGCTCGTCATCGGCATGTACGTGAGCCAGCTCGAGCTGCTCGCCGCCGAAATGCAGGTGCCGCTCATCACGGGCACTACGCCGCAGCCGAGGCGCGACACGCTCTACGAGCAGTTTCGTTGCGGCACGTTGCCGGCGCTCATCGTCTCCAAGGTGGCGAACTTCGCCATCGACCTCCCCGATGCGTCGCTTGCGATCCAGGTGTCCGGCACGTTCGGCTCGCGCCAGGAGGAAGCGCAGCGCCTTGGCCGTATCCTCCGCCCGAAGGCCGGCGCCAACCAGGCCCATTTCTACAGCATCGTCAGCGCGGATACGGTCGAGCAGGAATTTGCACTCAAGCGCCAGCTCTTCCTCTGCGAGCAGGGCTACGAATACGAGATCGCCGACGCGAGCGCCTTCGCATGAAGCTGTTCGACGTCGACTGGGGCGCGGTGCTGAAGGACATGGGCCGGTGGGCACTGCTGCCGCTGCCCGCGCGCCGCATCCTCCTCGACGAGCTGAAGACGCAGGGCTTCGTGCCGGCGGCGCGCTTCGGGCAGTACCTCGACCTCGTGGTCGACAGCGGCATCGCCGCGTACGAGCCCGACAAGCGCCGGGTGTGGCTCGGCGACGCGCGACGCGAGCTGGTGAAGGTGCTGCGCGCACTGGGCCGGCATCGGATCTTTCATCTCGCGCCCGTCGAGCGCGATGAGATGGCGCTGCGCCACGAGCTCCTGCGGTACATGGAGGAGCACTTCACAGGCGACGAGGTCCAGCGCATCGCGTCGGCCGCGCTCAAGTCGCGCGTGTACGCCAACCGCGAGACGCTCGCGCCGTTCGTGCAGTTCCCGGCGTGGGTGGGCGAGCTGCTCGACGCGGAGGACGACGAGGCGCTGCTCGCCTGGGCAGAGTCGCACGGGCGGAATGCCTCGGCGTTCATCGCCAACGATATCGCCGTCCTGCTCGACCTCCAGGCGCTCGTGCGCCACCTCCTCGCCTTCCCCGGGGGTATGCCGCTCCGCGATCTCGTCGCCATGCCGTCGGGCGACATGGATCTCCCCGCACTCGGCGACGCGATGCACGTCGGCCTCGCATCGCTCGCGCTGTTCGCCGGCATGCGCGCCGAGGATCTCGAGCCGATGGTCGGGTTGTGGCCGAGTGTGGTGCGGGAGCTCACGCGTGCGGAACCGACGAAGCCGGAGTCCGTCGAGGTCGGCGAGACATTCGTGCTCGCCGTATTCATGGAGGACATGACGACCCTGCTCGCGGCGGCGGCGGCGACGCCGGTGCGGGTGCGCGCGAACGACGCTGCGGTCTTCGCCCGGACGCGCGTGGATATAGAGCGACGGCTCGTTGCGCTTCCGCCGTGGGTGGCGCAGCTCGTCCCCGACGACCGGATCGATCGCGCCTCGGGCGGGCTGCGGGCACATGGGCTCGCGATCCTGCGCGAGCTGGATGGCAATCCGCACCTGCACGCCACGCCCGCTGGCATGCGCTGGCTCGCCCTCTCCGCGCGCGACCGGCTCGTGTGGCTGCTCGAGCCGATGCGGATGTCGAAGGAGCGCAATCCGCGCAGCAGCTACGAGATGGACGGCACCGTCGGCTTCTTTCCGTATGCGCTGCCGTACTACCGCGCCCCGAAATCGGTCAAGCTTCGACACGATCTCGAACGGGCATTGCTCCAGGCGGCGGACGCCTTCATCCCCATCGACGACTTTCTCGAGTACGAAGCGCACAGCGACAATCCGCTCTCCGCGCTCGCCGAGAACCCCACCGACAGCCGGGAGGCATTCGTCTTCTACAGCGGCTACGCCGATCCGCGATCGAGCGCGCGGGACGTGTGGAGGCAGATGCTCGCCACCTTCCTCACCACTCGCCTCGTCGGGCTGGGCGGCGCGACGGTGGGGCTGCACGAGAGCGGGAAGATCTGCTTCTCGCTCACGTCCGCCGGCCGATACCTCCTCGGCGCGGCCGACACGATCGAGTACGGCGAGGACGACGCGGCCGATGTGGTCGTGCAGCCGAACTTCGACGTCGTGTTCCTCGGGGCCGCGCCCGCGGTGGAGGCAGAGCTCGCGCGCTTTTCCGAGCGTGTCGGCGTCGCGCCCGGCCGCGTCTTCGTCATCACGCGGGCGTCCGTGCTCGGCGCCGCCGAGTCGGGTGCGACGGTCGGTGACGTCATCGGTGCGCTCGCGCGTGCGTCGAGCCGACCGGTGCCGAAGAACGTCCAGCACGAGATTGCGGGTTGGATGGGTACGGTGAGGCGCGTGCGGCTGCGCCGCGCCGAGCTGCTGCAGTGCGCCAGCGAGGAGGATGCCGCGCGTGTCGTGTCGCTGCTCGGCGCGAATGTCCATCGGATTTCGCCCGTCCTGCTGGAGTTGCCGGACGTCACGCCGGCCGTGCGGGCGTCGATGATGAAGAAGCTGCGCGCCGGCGGCGTCTTCATCGACGACGCGAATGTCGCGGAAGGCAAGCCGCCGGCGCGCGGCCGCGGCGGTCGATGATGTCGCGAGTTCCGCGACCACTCGCCACGGGACGCGTCAGCGCTTCACGACGTTGTACCGGGCGAGGATCTCGCGCACGCGGTCGAGGGGGATCGCGTCCACCGTCCGCCCGCGCTGCGTCACGCTGGTGGCCATGAACAGCGAGTTGTAGATCGCCTCCTCCGTCGCCTCGACGACCCCCTCGAACAGCGCTGACATGTCGTCATTCGTCACCTCGGCCGTGCCGAGCAGGCGGCGCGTGCTGTCCGTTCGCACGAGGTTGGCCACGCTCCGCCGCACTGATGCCGCGGTGGAGAACGCGAGGACGAAGTCGCCCGAGCCGTTCGACGCGCTCGATCCCGTGCGCGCGAGGCCCATGATCGCGCGCGCGGCCAGGCGCTCCAGGTTGCGGTCGGAAAGCGGCGCGTCCGTGGCGACGACGATCATCACCGACCCGTCTCCGCGCTCGCGATCGAGGGCGTCCTTGAACGAGTACTTGCCCAGCTCGCGTCCGACCGGCGCGCCGAGGATCTGGAGCACGCCGCCGAAGTTGGTCTGCACGAGGACGCCGACCGTCCAGCCGCCGAGCGTGCGCGGCAGGACGCGCGACGACGTGCCGATGCCGCCCTTCCACTCGAACGCCACCGTTCCCGCGCCGGCACCCACGCTGCCCTCGGCCACCGGGCCGCCGACCGCGGTGGAGAGCGCCGTGTGTACGGCTTCCGGCGTGATGGGGCGCAGACGGATGAGGTTGAGGTAGGCGTCGTTCGTCTCGCCGACAACGGGGTTGATCGAGGGGATGCGTTCCATCCCGGGTTGCGCGAGCAGCTCCGCCACGAGCGCGTCGGCCGCACGCCACACGCAGAGTGTGCACGTGAGGAGGATCGGCGTCTCGAGCTCGCCGAGCTCCTGCACCTGCGTAGAGCCGACGAGCTTTCCGAAGGCGTTGCCGATGTGGACGGCGGCCGGCACGCGATCGAGGAACAGGTTGCCGCCGTGCGGAAGGATCGCGGTGACGCCGGTGTGGATGGAGTCGCCGCTGATGATCGTGGCGTGGCCGACCTTCACGCCGGCGACGTCGGTGATGGCGTTGTTCGCGCCGGGCGTGAAGATGCCGGGTGCGACGCCGAGGTCGCGGGCGCGGGCTGGGGTCTGGGCGCCGACTGGCGCAGCGAGCGTGGCCGCGGCGGCGGCAGCGGCAGCGGCGCGGAGCCATGGACGGATGAGCGTCATCAGCGGAAGATGTGCTGCGCGGCGGTGGAGCATCAGTCGCGCGAGGGCCGGGCGTCCACGAGCTCAGGCCTGCTCGCGCGGGCCGCTGACGAGCGTCGCGGCGCTGCTCCACACGCGATCCTCGACGTGCTCGATGATGAGCTGGCGATGCGGGAAGGGGATCTGGATGCCCGCCTCGTCGAGGGCCACCTTGCACGCCTCGAGCACGCGGAAGCCGATGGGCTTCTCGAGTGAAGCGTCATCGATCCACACGCGCACCAGCAGGTTGACGCTCGAATCGCCGAGGGCGTCAGTGACGACGTCCGGCGCGGGCAGCTTCATCACACCGTCCACCTGCGCGGCAGCAGCGAGCAGCACCTCACGCGCGTGGGCAATCCGCTCGCGGTACGCAATGCCGACGTGAATGATGACCCGCGTCTCGCCATACATCGAGTGGTTCACGAGCGTGTCGCCGATGATCTGCCGGTTGGGGATCACGACGAACGTGTTGTCGTTCGTGCGAATGCGCGTGGTGCGCAGGGTGATCTCGCGGACCTCCCCATAGCGCGTCTGCGTCGTGATGTAGTCGCCGATCTGGAAGGGGCGGTCCCAGAAGATGAGGAAGCCGGAGATCATGTTCGCGACGGTCTCCTGCGCCGCGAAACCCAGCGCGATGCTCGCGACGCCGACGCCGGCGAGCAGCGCACTGACGTTGATGCCAAGCTGGCTCGCCGCCATGACGAGGCCGAGCAGGACGATGATGCCGCGATAGAGTCCGTCGACGAGGAGCTTGGTGAGGCCGTCGGCGAAGTGGGCGCGGCGAAGTGCCGAACGAAAGGGCTGGCGCGTGATGCGCAGCAACAGCCAGAAAAACAGCACGACGACCAGCGCCGCGACCACCTTCGGCGCAATGACCAGCAGCGCCGCCTGCACCTGCACGGCATCGAACGAACGCGGAAGCTTGTCCATGGCACCTCGACGGAGAGGAAGCTTCCGCAACCTAACAAGGACGCGCCACCCTTCGCACAACCGCTGCTTGACGAACGGCTCGCGCGACCCTATCGTCCCAACCATGACCCCGCGCACGCGCTTCTATTTCGCCTCCTTCTATTACTACGGCTACCCCAGCACGGGCCGTGGATGGAGACGTACGCGCGACTGACCGGAGCACTGCTCCCCGCATACGACTCGCCGGCCCGTGGATACTCCACGGGCCTTTTTGTTGTGTATCATCCCGCCCTTCACCCGAGCCCCTCGCCATGATCATCATCACCCGGCCCGACATCACCGACGACGAGCTCGACCACCTGCGCGAACGCATCGAGGCCGCCGGCCTCCATACGCACCTCTCGCGCGGCGAGCATCGCACGATCATCGGCTGCATCGGCGACGAGACCCGCCTCATGGAGCTGCCCCTCCGCTCCATCCCCGGCGTGGAGTCGGTGATGCCGGTGCTCAAGCCCTACAAGCTCGCGTCGCGCGAATTCGCCGTGAACCGCACGGTAGTGCGGGTGGGCGAGTCTGCGGTCATCGGCGGCAATGCGCTCACGGTCATCGCCGGCCCGTGCTCCGTCGAGAGCTCGGGCATGCTGAACGAGACGGCCGAGGCGGTACGCTCCGCCGGCGCGACGATCCTGCGCGGCGGCGCGTTCAAGCCACGCTCGTCGCCGTACTCGTTCCAGGGGCTCGGCAAGGAAGCGCTGCAGCTGCTCGTCGCCACGCGGCGGCTGCACGGGTTGCCGGTGGTGACGGAGGTGCTCGACACGCGCGACGTGGACCTCGTCGCCGAGCATGCCGACATGCTTCAGGTGGGCGCGCGCAACATGCAGAACTACGCGCTGCTCGCCGAACTGGGTCGCGTTCAACGTCCGGTGCTGCTCAAGCGTGGACTCTCCGGAACCATCACGGAGCTGCTGATGTCGGCGGAATACATCATGGCGCACGGCAACCACCAGGTCGTGCTGTGCGAGCGGGGCATCCGCACCTTCGAGCGGGCCACGCGCAACACGCTCGACATCTCGGCCATTCCCGTGCTGCAGCGCGAGACGCACCTCCCGGTGATCGTGGACCCGAGTCACGCGGGTGGCGAGGCGGGTCTCGTTGCCCCACTGGCGTTCGCGGCGATCGCCGCCGGCGCGGACGGCCTCATCATCGAGGTGCATCCCGACCCGGAGACCGCGCTTTCCGACGGCGACCAGTCGCTCGATTTCGCGGCGTTCGCCGCGCTGATGCGGCGCGTGCCCGCGTTCGCGGAAGCCGCGGGCCGCAGCTTTGCGCCGCCCGCGACCTCCGAGTCGTCGTCGCGCAGCGCGGCGCCCGTCGCATGACAGCCCCCGATCCACTGTCCGAGCTCGCCAGCTGCCGTGCGGAGATCGAGGCGCTCGACCGACAATTCGTGGCGCTGCTGGCGCAACGCGTGGCGCTCGGCCGCCGCACCGCTACGATCAAGCGCGCGGCCGGCCTTCCCATCCTCGATCCGCAGCGCGAGGCGGAGGTGATCCGACGCGCCGTGGGCGCCGCCCGCGAGCATGACCTGCCGGCGGAAACGGTGCGCGAGATCTTCTGGCAGGTGGTTGGCCTGTCGCGGCGCGCGCAGGAGGAGGCAACGTGACCACGATCGAGCGTGTCGCGATCGTCGGGCTCGGGCTCATCGGCGGGTCACTTGCCCGCGCGCTGGCCCTGCGCGACGTACGCGTACTCGGCTACGACAGCGCGCCGGAATCGCTGGACGCCGCGGAAGGGGAAGGCATCGTGCACGAGCGGCTCGGCGCGAATCTGGCTGGCATCGAGACGGCGGATATCGTCGTGCTCGCGCTGCCGGTGGACGCCACGCTCTCGGCACTCCCGCGACTTGCACCGAGGCTGTCCGGCGCGCGCCTCGTGATGGACGTCGCGAGCACGAAGCGCAGTATCGTCGCCGCGGCGGAGTTGGCGGGCATCGGCGCGCGGTACGTCGGTGCGCATCCGCTCACGGGCAGCCATCGGTCGGGCTGGCGGGCATCGCGCGCCGGCCTGTTCGAGGACGCGCGGGTGTTTCTCTGCCCCACCGCGTCCACGGAGCCGGACGCGCTCGCGCTGGCCGAAGGATTCTGGCGCGGCCTGCGGGCGGGCGTGGAAGTGCTCGATGCCGCGACGCACGACGAGCAGATGGCGTGGCGGAGCCACCTGCCCCACGTGCTGTCCGCGGCGCTCGCCGTCGCGCTGAGCGATGCGGGTATCCAGCGCTCCGCGCTCGGGCCTGGTGGCCGCGACATGACGCGGCTCGCCGGCGGCGCACCGAGCCTCTGGACGTCGATCGTGGCGGACAACGAAGCCGCGCTCGATGCAGCGCTCGACGCGGTCGAGCGGCAACTTCAGACACTGCGTGCGATGCTGCGCCGTGGCGACGACCGCGCCACGCACGACTTCTTCGCACATGGGCAGCACTGGTTCGACGGGGCGCCGTTGTGAGACTCCTTGTCATCCTGAGCGACGTCCTTGTCATCCTGAGCAAAGCGAAGGACCTGCTTGTGCCCTGTCATCCTGAGCGAAGCGAAGGACCTGCTTGTGCCCTGTCATCGTGAGCGAACTCTTTGTCGTCGTGTGCGAACTCCTTCATGAAGCAGATCCTTCGCTTTGCTCAGGATGACAGATCCCCAATGACCACACCCTCCCCTGCCCTCCTCGTGAGCGGCCTGCGCAAGTCGTACGGCGACGTCGTCGCCGTGGACGGCCTCGACCTCGTGGTCGGCACCGGCGAGTGCTTCGGCCTCCTCGGCCCCAACGGCGCCGGCAAGACCACCACCATCGAGATCTGCGAGGGACTCACCGAGCCCGACGCGGGCGTCGTCGAGGTGCTCGGGCGCCGCTGGGATTCCGACGCGCGCGCCCTGCGTGATCGACTCGGCATCCAGCTCCAGGACACACAACTGGCCGAGAAGCTCACCGTGGACGAGACGGTGAAGCTGTTTCGCAGCTTTTACGCACGCGGCCGCAGCGTCGATGACGTCATCGACGTCGTCCAGCTCGGCGAGAAGCGCGGATCGCGCGTGGGCAAGCTGTCCGGCGGGCAGAAGCAGCGGCTCGCGCTCGCCTGCGCCCTCGTCGGCGATCCGGAGCTGCTCTTCCTCGACGAGCCCACCACCGGGCTCGACCCGCAGTCGCGACGACAGCTCTGGGACCTCATCGTCGAGCTGCGCGCGAGCGGGCGCAGCATCGTGCTCACGACGCACTACATGGACGAGGCGGAGCGGCTCTGCGACCGCGTGGCGATCGTGGACCATGGCCGCGTCATCGCGCTCGGCTCCCCGCGCGAGCTCATCGCGTCGCTCGGCGCGGAGCACGTCGTGGAGTTCACGACGCCCGGCGCGCCCGACGACGCGCTCGACCCGCAGGTGCTGCGCGCGCTCGACGGTGTCACGTCGGTGCGTCTGCACGCGGGGCGGTGGACACTCGAGGTGAGCGAGCTGGCGCGCGCGGTGCCTGCACTCCTGGCCGAGCTGCGCGGCCGCGACCTGGCGCTCGGCGAGCTGGCCACACATTCCGCGACGCTCGAGGATGTCTTCGTCTCGCTCACCGGGAGGCAGTTGCGCGATGCCTGAGCCGATGATGCATGACGCGACCAACCCGCCGCGACGGTGGCGCGACCGTTCGCTCGCGCAGCTCACGCTCGTGCGCTTCCGCGAGTTCATGCGCGAGCCCGAGGCCGTCTTCTGGACCTTCGCCTTTCCCATCATCCTCGCGCTCGGCCTCGGCATCGCGTTCCGGAACAAGCCGGCCGACGTCGTCGCGATCGGGGTGGTAACGGCAACCCCAGCCGGCGATTCACTGCACGCGCGCCTGGCGCACGCCGCCGGCCTGAAGGTCGAGGCAATGGATGATTCGTCGGCCGCCCGCGCTCTGCGCACGGGCGAAGTGGCGCTCGTCGTCGCGCCGCGCGACCGCGGAGTCGAGTACCGCTTCGACGACACGCGGCCCGAGGGGCGATCGGCACGCTCCCTCGCCGACGACGTGCTGCAGCGCGCCGCGGGGCGCGTCGATCCACTCGCGGTGGGCGACCGAAAGGTGCAAGAGAAGGGGTCGCGCTACATCGACTTCGTCGTGCCGGGGCTGCTGGGAATGAACATCATGGGCGGCGGCATCTGGGGCCTCGGCTTCGCCATCGTGGAGGCGCGCCGGCGGAATCTCCTGAAGCGGCTCGTCTCCACGCCGATGCCGCGGTCGCACTACCTGGCATCGTTCCTCTTCTCGCGCTTCTTCTTCCTCATCGTGGAGATCGCGGTGGTGCTCGGCAGCGCGGCGCTGCTGTTCGGCGTGCCCGTGCGCGGCTCGCTCGTCCAGCTCTTCGTCGTGTGCCTGCTGGCGGCGCTCGCGTTTGGCGGCGTCGGCCTGCTCATCGCCTCGCGTGCACGCACCATGGAGGGCGTGTCGGGCCTGATGAACCTGACGATGATGCCGATGTGGGTGCTCTCCGGCGTGTTCTTCTCGTCGTCGAACTTTCCGAAGGTGGCGCAGCCCTTCATCCAGGCGCTTCCACTCACGGCGACGATCAATGCCCTGCGCGCCACGATGCTTCAGGGAGCGGGTTGGGCCGCCGTTGCGCCGTCGATGGCGATCATCGCGGTATGGCTGGTGCTGTGCTTCAGCCTTGCGTTGCGGCTGTTCAGGTGGCGCTGAGGCCGAACTCGTGCGGCAGGCGGCCGTCCAGTCCGTGAGCGTAGGCCTGGGATTCTCGTATCCCGCGCAGTGGACGGCCCGTCGGTCAGCCGGCGAGATCGCGCAGCAGCGCCCACAGCGCCTCGACGTCCGACCGTTCCGTGGACTCGGCGCCAACGGATACGCGCGCCATCCAGCGCCCGTCGAGCAGGGCGGGAGTCAAGTACGCGCGGCCGGACGCGTTCACCCGCTCCACCCAGGCGAGCGTATGGCGATCGAGGTCGTCACCGGCCAGGCCGGCTGGCTCGTGCCGCACGCACACTGTCTGCAGCGGCACCGGCGCGAGCACGCGCCACTCGGAGGTCGCACGGACCTGCTCCGCGAACCACGCGGCATTGCCGAGGTCCCGGCGCAGGCGCGCCTGCAGTCCCTCCACCCCCTGCTCGCGCACCAGCATCCAGAGCTTCAGTGCCCGGAACCGCCGGCCCAGTGGCAGTCCCCAGTCGCGGAGGTTCCGGACTTCGTCGTCCACGGACGAGCGCAGGTAGCTTGGGTTGGTGGACATCACGCGCACGAGATGGTCGGCGTCGCGGACGTAGTACAGTGAACAGTCGAACGCGACGCCGAGCCACTTGTGCACATTGAGCACGAGCGAGTCGGCAGCCTCGACTCCGTCCCACATCCAGCGGCATTCCGGAAGAATCATCGCGGAGCCGGCCATCGCCGCGTCAACGTGCAGCCAGATGCGGTGCCGGTTCGCCACCGCGGCGATGGCCCCGATTGGATCCAGCGCCGTCGTGGTGGTCGTGCCCGTCGTGGCCACCACCGCGCACGGCTGCCGGCCGGCGGCGACGTCTGCGGCAATGGCGGCGGCGAGCGCGTCGGGACGCATCGCGAACGCCTCGTCGTGCGCCACCACGCGGAGGTTGTCGCGGCCGAAGCCGGCCAGCAGCGCCGCCTTCTCCACGGAGCTGTGGCTGTGCGCGGACACGTAGACGACGAGCGGCTTGGCCTCGGCCTGTAGTCCGCCACGCGCGAGGCTGTACGACGTCGCACGCTCGCGCGCGCACAGCAGCGCGACGAGCGTGCTGGTGGACGCCGTGTCCTGGATGACGCCGCGCCACGCAGGCGTGAGGCCCACCATCTGTCGCATCCAGTCCGTCGTGACTTCTTCCAGCTCGCTCAGCGCGGGACTCGATTGCCACGACAACCCGATGACGCCCAGTCCCGTGCTGAGGAAGTCGCCGAGCACGCTCGCGAGGGATGCGTTCGCGGGGAAATAGCCGAAGAAGGCGGGATGCTGCCAGTGCGAGATGCCCGGCAGGATGATCTCGTCCATGTCGCGCAGGACCGCGTCGAGCCGCTCGCCGGCGACAGGTGGTGCGGAGGGCAGCCGCGCGGCCACCTCGCCTGGCGTCGTGCGCGCGCGCACCAGCCGCTCGCCCACGGTGGCGCGATAGTCGGCGATCCAGTCCACCACCTGGTGGCCGAGTCGGCGGAACTCCTCGGGCGTCATGACAGCGACGTCCAGTGCTTCGCCGCCTCGCGCTCCGCCGTGGTCATCATCGGGATCGATTCACCGGCGAGGATGCGCGCCGTGCGTTCGGCCGTGAGGCGGCGGCGCATGATGAAGGTGAGCACCATCGCGAGCACCAGGACGAGGACGCCGAGGCGCACCTCGAGGCTGTGCGTGAACTGGAGGAGCGCGATCGCCGCGCCGCCGAACGCCAGGCCGAGGTAGCCGAAGACGAGCGCCCACACGAGGGAGCTGATGCCGGCGGCGAGCGCGTAGAGGCCGACGGGCAGGCGAGCCGCGCCGCACGCGATGGGCAGCGGCAGGCGCAGCCCGTATGCGAATCGCACGGCGAGCGACGCGCGCCACGGGTGCCGGCCCACGATGGCCAGCGCACCATCGAGGAGCCTGTGCTTCTCCGGCCATTTCGCCCGCACCCAGTCGATGCGCCACCGGCCGATGTAGTACAGCGCGAGGGACGCGGCCCACGATCCCAGCGTCACGGCCACCACCACACCCAGCATTCCCGCGCGGCCGTGCCGGGCCGCGATCCCGCCGAAGATCGGGTTCGCTTCCTCGAACACGATGCTCGATGCCCCGAGCGCCGTGTACTTCCAGAGGCGCTCCAGCAGCGTCATGTGATGTATCTGACGCAGCACGGGCGCAGCGGATTGCAGGATGAGCGCTAGAATACGACCGTCCTCCCTCGTGGTGATGCCGACGTCGGCTCCCCAATTTACCGGAGGGGCACCGGTTCGTGAGTCGCACTGCCCCGCACTCGATCGCCGCAACGCCTTCGCCCAGATCCTCCCCGTGACCACTTCGAGGAACCGCATGCGCCCCCTCATGCTTCGCGTGATCGCCCGTGCCGCCCTGTGCGCGGCTCCCATCACCCTCGTCGCCCAGCAGGCGCCGCGACTCGTCCCCCAGCCCCGCGAGATCCACGCGGGCGAGACCATCACGCTCGGGCGCGGACTCGAGGTGGTGGTGCCGTCGAACGCGGACGATGCCTTCGCCGCGCGCGACCTGCAGGAGACGCTGCGCGACGACGGGATCCCGGCGGCGAAGCGCGGCGGAAGCGCGCGCGTCGTGCTCCTTCGTGAATCGGCGGCGGCGGCGAAGGACCTCATGGCGCGCCGGCACCTCGCGTTCACGGCCGACATGCGTGACGAGGGCTACCTCCTCGTGCCCGACGGTTCCACGCTGGCCGTCATCGGCGCCTCGGCGCCCGGCGTGTTCTACGGCGCGCAGACGGTGAAGCAGCTCGTCACGGGCCGCGGCGGCGGCGCGGTCCTCCACCTCGCCGCGGTGCGCGACTGGCCGGCCATGAAGCACCGTGGCTTCCACGACGACCTCTCGCGCGGGCCCGTGCCCACACTCGACTTCATGAAGCGGCAGCTGCGCACGTTCGCCGCGTACAAGATGAACGCGTATTCACCGTACTTCGAGCACACGCTCGAGTACCGCTCCAACCCGCTCATCGCGCCCACCGGCGGTGCGATCTCGCGTGCCGACGTGGCCGAGCTGGTGGCATACGCGCGTCGCTACCACATCGACGTCATTCCCGAGCAGGAGGCGTTCGGGCACCTGCATCACGTGCTCAAGTACGAGCTCTACGCGCCGCTCGCGGAGACGCCGCACGGACATGTCCTCGCGCCCGGGCAGCCGGGGTCGATGTCGCTCATCAAGCAGTGGTTCGCCGAGATCGATACGCTCTTCCCGGGTCGCTACGTCCACATCGGCGCGGACGAAACGTTCGAGCTGGGCCGCGGCCAGACCGCGGACCGCATCCGGCGCGATAGCATCGGCCCGGTGTACCTCGGCTTCCTGCGCGACATCGTCGAGGCCATCAAGCGGCCCGGCAAGCGCTACCTCTTCTGGGGCGACGTCGCGGTGAACCATCCCGCGCTGGTCCGCTCGCTGCCACCGGAAATGATCGCGGTGGCGTGGTCGTATGGCGCGGACAAGAGCTTCGACCGCGAGATCACGCCGTTCCGCCAGGCTGGCATCGAGACGTGGGTCGCGCCGGGCGTGAGCAGCTGGAACCGCGTCTACCCGAACAACAACGTCGCCTTCGTCAACATCCGCAACTTCGTGCGCGACGGGCAGCGGCTCGGCGCCACCGGCATGCTGAACACGAGCTGGAAGGACGACGGCGAATCGCTGTTCAACCAGGCGTGGGCCGGCGTGCTGTTCGGCGCGGCGGCGGCGTGGCAGCCGGGCGAGAGCAGCATCGAGGCGTTCCAGGAATCGTTCGGTCGGGCATTTTATCGCGACACCACCGGTCGCGCCGACGCCGCGGAGCGCCTGCTCATGGCTGCGCATGCGACACTGCAGAAGGCGGGGCTGGGCGAGGGCAGCGACGCGCTGTTCTGGCGTGATCCCTTCAGCGCTGACGGCGTCATCGCCGCCGAGCGGATCCGTCCGTACTCGCACGACCTGCGCGTGGCGGCGGAGTCGGCACTCGTCTACGTGGCCCAGCTGCGCGCGGCGGGCCCCGTTCCCAACGCCGACGCGCTCGACGCCGTGGAGCTTGGCGCACGTCGCCTCGACCTCATCGGCATGAAGTTCCAGTTCGCCGACGACATCCGGCGCTCCTACGCCAACGCCGCTGACACGACGCGCCGCGACACGAATCGCGAGCTGAGCGACATCTCGGGCATCAACGGACGGTTCCAGGACCTGCGCGACGGGTACTCGCTCACGCGGGACCTGTACGAGTCCGCGTGGTTGCGCGAGAACCGGCCCTACTGGCTCCACAACGTGCTCGTGAAATTCGACCTCGCAACGCAGCTGTGGCAGACGCGCGCCGACCAGTTCGCCCTCGCGCGCTCCGAGTACGGTCGCACGCGGAAGCTTCCGTCCGGACCATCCCTCGGGATTCCGGCGCCACAGCCTGCCCCGCCGCTGCTGCCCTAGGGAACAACAATTTGTCGTCCTGAGCGAAGCGAAGGATCTGCTTGTTCCGCGGTGAAAAGCAGATCCTTCGCTTCGCTCAGGATGACACACGAGAAGGCGTCCCTTCCTCTTCACGGTCGCGCTCGCTCGCTATCCGGGCACTCGCAACGGTCAGCGGATTAGCTTCCGACGCTCAGTGTGCGTCGCCGTACAGCAGCAGTGCCGCGAAGGCGACGAAGAACAGCACGAGGCAGCCGCAACCGGGATTGCGTGGCACCCATCCGGGCAGGCGAGGCATGGCGGCAAGATAAGCGGCGGCACCCGTTACTTTCGACCCCCAGCGCCCATGTTCGACGAGACCTACTTCCGCACGACCTTCCCGCGCGACGTTGCGGCCACTGGCGGTCATCCCGTCGTCGAGGTCCAGCTGATCAGCGGCCACGCGCATCGCGTCAGCTCCATCGCCGAGATCGGTTCGGGCACCGTCACGCTCGAGACGTATGTCGCCAAGGGTGACCTCACCCACGAACGACCCCACTTCGACGAGCCGAAGGGCGACGGCCTCGAGACGTTTCGCGCGATCGTGTCGTACGAGAGCATCGCGGCGGTGATCCTCGATCCCTCGCGATCGCCGACACGCGCGCGGCCCGGATTCGCCAGCACGTGATCCCTGCGGGCACGCCGGAGGACCTGGGCCGCATCGTCGTCGTGGCGGCGGGGTTCGCGCTCTGGAAAGGCGGCAAGTGCATCGCGGCCGCGCGGTGGGCCGACATCCAGCGCCTGCGCGGCTACCGCTCCGTCGATGACCCGGAGACCGCCGTGCGGCTCGGCCTCGACCTCACGGACGGGACGGTGCTCGAGTTCCGCGAGGCGGCGCCGGGCTTCGACCTCTTTCTCGATCGCGCGTCCGCCACGCTGCCCGGACTGCTGCCCTTCGCCGCATGGCATCCCGCGCTCGTCCTCGCGCCGGCCGACGACGACGGCACCGTGATCTTCGCTCGCAAGCCGGTGCGGGTGCGCTGACCTCGTGGACGGGACGATCCACCTGCGCGGGAAAGTCCTGATCCGCGAAGCAGGTGTTCCGCCACGCCAAATCGGACTCGATCTTGCCTCGAATCCACTGACATGAACACTCATCTGCTTCGGAGCGCCCGCGACATCGCGCTGGTCCTCATCGCCCTTTGTGCACCGGCGGCATGCCGGCAGCTGCACAGCGATGCAAAGGACGCGGACACGTCGCTCGCGGTGCGGGATTCGTCCCCCATCCGCGACAAGACGTTGCGGCCCACCGGCGGCGGGGTCGAGCCCGCCGTTCGCCTGCACGGCATGCCCACGTACGACTCGGTAGCCATGCGCAGCGACACAGCCGTCTCCTTCGTGGCGCCGGAGCCGCTCTCCATGCCTATCGTCCAGCCGGGCGAGCCGGACCTCGCCGTGCTCCGGCGCGAGTTGACGGTGCCGGTCGCTGGCGTGCCGGCGTCAGCACTGCATGACACGTACGCCGAGCTGCGTGGGGGCACCCGTCCGCACGAGGCCCTCGACATCCTCGCGCCGCGCGGCACGCCGGTGCTGTCGTCCGCGAGCGGGCGCGTGCTCAAGCTGTTCAACAGCAAGGCGGGCGGCCTGATGGTGTACGCGGCCGATTCGTCTGGACGCTTCATCCTGATGTACGGCCATCTCGATGCATACGCCCCCGGCCTGGCCGACGGACAGCCGCTGCGGCAGGGACAGCAGATCGGCATCGTGGGCACCACCGGGAATGCGCCGGCCAACACGCCGCACCTGCACTTCGCGGTGGCGCGCGCCGGTGACCTGAGGCAGTGGTGGAAGGGGACGCCGGTGAACCCGTTTCCCCTCCTCAAGCCCTGACGCCGCTCAGCGCGCGGGCGGCTTCTCGCCGAACTCGGCCTTCATGTCGTCGAACACCCGCAGCACTTCCACGATGGGTCGCGGCACGTAGTCGGACTTGAGGTAGACCCACGCCTGCTCGCGGTAGAGTCGCTGTCCGCGCACGCGCGCCCAGCCGAAGCGGCGGGTGCGCATCTCCGTCGCGATGGCGACGTAGGGCACCAGCGCGATGCCCAGGCCGCTCGCCACCATCGCCTTGATGATCTCCACGCTCTCCGTCTCCATCGCCACGTGCATGGGGAGCTGCTGCTCGCTGAAGAACTGGTCCACGAGCAGCCGCGTGTTCGACCCCGGCTCGAACAGCACGAGCGGATGCTCGGCCAGGCTCGCCGCGTCGATCACGCGCTGCTGCGTGAGGGGATGCTTCGGCGCGGTGATCACGACGAGCTCCTCGCGCAGCGCGGGACGCACCGCGAGGTCCGCACCGGCCACCGGCAGCGTGAGCAGCGCCACGTCGAGCTGGTGATTCCGGAGGAGCTGCAATACGGCGTCGGTGCTCCCGGTCTTCACGAGCAGGTCCACGTCGCGATGCTGCGCGCGGAAGCGGCGGAGCAGCTGCGGCAGCACGTAGAGGCATACCGTGCCGCCGCCGGCGATCCGGAGCTGCCCCCGCTTCATCTTCTTCGTTTCGGAGATCTGCCAGACCGCCTCGCGGAGGTCGCGTTGGATGCGATTCGCGGCGCGCAGCAACAGCTCGCCTTCCGGCGTGAGAGTCACGCCGCTCACGGACCGGTGCAGCAGCGGTCCGCCGAGCTCGCCCTCGAGCAGCTGGAGCTGACGGCTCACGGCGGACTGCGACACGTGCAGCCGCAGCGCCGCCCGCGTGAACGAGCCCTCCTCGGCCACCGCGCAGAACATTTCGAGCTGTCGGATGTCCATGAAGGGAGTCTACGCATGTTTGTCGATCCATGCAATTTACTCATGGATGCTATCCGTTAATTGTGTTGGACGCATGACCCGGCGATGGTCATCATCCGTGGAGTGGAGGACACGGAGATGAATCACAACGGACGACGTGCGACGCGCGCGGCGAGAGCGCAGCCTGAGGACTCCGGATTCCCGGAGGCGGTGAAGGACGCCTGCGGCGTCGGCCTGCTCGCCGACCTGCAGGGGCGCCCGAACAACGCGCTGCTCGGGCAGGCCCTCGAGGCGCTCGCGCGCATGGCGCATCGCGGCGCCATCGACGCGGACGGCCGCACCGGCGACGGCGCCGGCGTGATGACCCAGATCCCCTACGCTCTCCTCCGCGACGAGGTGGAGGCCCTCGGCCTCTCCTGCGTCGCGGGCGAGCTGGCCGTCGGGCTCGTCTTCCTGCCGAACGACCAGGCCACGAACGCAGACTCCCGCGCGCTCGTGGAGAAGGTGCTGGTCGCGCACGACCTTCCGGGCTGCCGGTGGCGTCCCGTGCCGGTGGATGAAAGCGCGCTCGGCCCCAAGGCGCGGCAGTCGCGGCCCGCCCTCGTGCACGTGCTCGTGCCGAGACCCGGCGAGATGTCCGCCGACCAGTTCGAGGCGCAGCTCGTGGCCGCGCGTCGCGACATGGAGCTGCGCGCGATGTACGCCGGGCTCGACGAGCTGTACGTCGCGTCGCTCAGCCACCGCAGTCTCGTGTACAAGGCGCTCGTGCGCGCCCGCGACCTCGCCGGCTGCTTTCCCGACCTCCGCAACCCGGCGTTCGAGACGGCCTTCGTCACGTTCCACCAGCGGTTCAGCACCAACACCGCGCCGTCGTGGCGCATGACCCAGCCGTTCCGGCTGGTGGCGCACAACGGGGAGATCAACACCATCTCCGGCAACCGGCGCTGGATGCACGCACGCGGACAGCAACTCGTGTCGTTCGATCCGTCGCGCGTGCGCCGCCTCGGCGCCATGCGTGTCGCGCCGGGCACGAGCGATTCCTCCAGCTTCGACGACGCGCTCGTTTCCGTCACCGCCGGCGGGCGCGAGATCACGCATGGCATGACGCTGCTCATGCCGCCCGCCTGGGAGCACGACGACGAGATGCCGTCGCGCATCCGCGCCATGTTCGATTACCAGGCGTCGCTCGTGGAACCGTGGGACGGGCCCGCGCTCGTGATGTTCAGTGACGGCCGAATGGTGGGTGCGGCGCTCGACCGCAACGGCCTGCGGCCCGCGCGCTACCTCGTCACCACGGACGACCTCGTGCTCGTGTCGTCCGAGGCCGGTGTGCTCGACGTCGATGCCACGCGCATCGCGCGCCGCGGGCGGCTCGGTCCCGGCGACATGCTGGTGGTGGACCTCGAGCGCCGCTGCGTGCTCGCGCGCACCGACGTCCATCGCGAGCTGGCGCTGCGCCATCCGTACGGCGAGTGGGTGGCTGAGAAGCGCAGCAGCCTCGCGACAGTCCGCGCGGCCACCATGGGGCATCGGCCCGACGCCCCGCCCGTCGCCCCGGCGCCCGAGGTCGACGTACGCACGCTGCGCGCGATGGGCTGCACGCGCGAGGAGCTCCAGCTCATCCTCGGCCCCATGTCGGCGGACAGCGTCGAGCCCCTTGGCTCCATGGGGGACGACGCGGCGCTCGCCATCCTGTCGCCCGTACCGCGGCTGCTGTTCTCGTACTTCCGGCAGCGGTTCGCGCAAGTGACGAATCCGCCGATCGATTCGCTGCGCGAGGGCCTGACCATGTCGCTCGACGTGCGGCTCGGGCCCGCCGGCGCCATGCTCGCCGACGGTCCCCTTCCCGGTCCGCACGCATACCTGGAGGATCCCGTGCTCGAGCCGGATGACGTGGCCTCGCTGCTCGCGTTCCGGCACGACGGTTGGTGCGCCCAGGAGCTCGCCCTGCACTTCCGCGCCGAGGACGGCGCATCGGGATTCGCGCGGGCCCTGGACGCCCTCGTGGCCGACGCGGACAAGGCGGTGCGCGACGGCGTCTCCTGTCTCGTGCTGAGCGACGCGGGCGTCGACGCGGCGCACGCCGCGCTGCCGTCGCTGCTCGCCGTCGCCGCCGTGCACCAGCATCTCGTGCGCGCGAGCCTGCGCCTGCGCACGAGCATCGTGGCGGATGCCGGCGACGCGCGCGACGAGCACGCGCTCGCGGCCCTGATCGGCTTCGGCGCCGAGGCGGTGTGTCCCCGCGTGGGCTACGACGCCATCGCGTTCGCGGCGCGGTCGACGCGTGCGGGCGTTGACGCGGACCTCAACCTGCTGCGTGCCAACTACCGTGCGGCCTTGAAAAAGGGCGTGCGCAAGATCCTCGCGAAGATGGGCGTGTCCACGCTGCGCTCGTACCACGGCGCGGGACTGTTCGAGGCCATCGGCATCGCGAACCACGTCATCGCCCGCCACTTCACGGGTACGCCGTCGAGCATCAGTGGCCTCGGCATCGCGGGCATCGCGGCCGAGACGCTCGCGCGTCACCAGGCGGCGTTCGTCGAGTCCGAGCCGGCGCTCGAGGATGGCGGATGGCATCGCTTCCGGAAGGGCGGCGAGGTGCACGCGTACGAGCCCGTCGTGGTGAAGGCACTCCACGCCGCGGTGCGCCGCGGTGAACCGCTCGACTATCGCGCGTTCGCCGACCTGGTGCACGCGCGCGAGCCGATTGCGCTCAGGGACCTTCTCGAGCTGCGCCCCGCGATCGCCATCCCGCTGGCCGACGTGGAGCCCGTCGAGGACATCCTGCCGCGCTTCATGGGCGCCGCCATGTCGCTCGGCTCGCTCTCGCCAGAGGCCCAGCAGACCATCGCCATCGCGATGAACCGCATCGGCGCACGGAGCAACAGCGGCGAGGGCGGCGAGCCGCGTGAGCTGCACTGGTCACCAGCGGCCGGCGGCGATCGCGCGAGCGCCCGCATCAAGCAGGTGGCATCGGGCCGCTTCGGTGTCACGGCCGCGTACCTCATGTCCGCGGACGAGATCCAGGTGAAGATGGCGCAGGGCTCCAAGCCCGGCGAAGGTGGGCAGATTCCGGGCGCGAAGGTCACGGAGCACATCGCGCGCGTGCGGCACGCGGTGCCGGGCACCACGCTCATCTCCCCCCCGCCGCATCACGACATCTACAGCATCGAGGACCTCGCGCAGCTCGTCTACGACCTGAAGAGCGTGAACCCCGCTGCCACGGTGAGCGTGAAGCTGGTGTCGTCGGCCGGCATCGGCACCATCGCCGTCGGTGTGGCGAAGGCGTACGCCGACGCCATCCAGGTGAGCGGGCATGACGGCGGTACCGGCGCGTCGCCGCGCGGCTCCATCAAGAACGCCGGCACCCCGTGGGAGCTCGGTCTCAGCGAGGCGCACCAGGCACTCGTACGCGGCGGACTGCGCGGTCGCGTACGGCTCCAGGTGGACGGCGGGATGAAGACAGGACGCGACGTGGTCATCGCCGCGCTGCTCGGCGCCGAGGAGTTCGGCTTCGGCACGGCGGCGCTCGTGGCGGCCGGATGCCAGATGGCTCGCCAGTGCCACGTCAATACCTGTCCCGTCGGCATCGCCACGCAACGCGAGGACCTGCGGAAGAAGTTTACCGGCACGCCGGAAGACGTGATCCGTTTCTTCGTTTCCGTGGCGGACGAGGTGCGTGAGATCCTCGCGCTGCTCGGCGTCGCGCGCCTCGCCGACCTGGTGGGCCGCGTCGACCTGCTCGAGCAGCGTCCGCGCAGCGAAGGCAAGCCGCGCACGGTGCGGCTCGACCGGCTGCTGCTGCCCGCCGCCGGCGATGGCCCGCACCGCTGCGCGCAGCCTCGCAACGATCCGCCGCGCACCGGCGCCGGCATCGACGAGCGCGTGCTGCGCGCGCTCCGCCTCGGCGAGGATGGCCGCGTCGAACCAGTGGACCTGCTGCTTCCCGTTACCACCGCGGACCGCGCCGTGGGTGCGCGCGTCGCCGGTCGGCTGGTGGCGCTCACCGGCGCGGGCGACGTCGCGGCACGCACCGTCCAGCTGCGCCTGCGCGGCGCTGCCGGCCAGAGTTTTGGCGCCTTCTGTGTGGACGGCATGCGCCTCGTGCTCGACGGCGAGGCGAACGACTACGTGGGCAAGGGGATGTCCGGCGGCGAGATCGTCGTGCGACCTCCCGCCTCGCATCGCGAGCACTTCGCGGGCGACGTGATCGCCGGCAACACGATCCTCTACGGCGCCACGGGCGGCACAATGCTGATCGCCGGCAGCGTGGGCGAGCGGTTCGGCGTGCGCAACAGCGGCGCCGTCGCGGTGGTGGAAGGCACGGGCGACCACGCGGCGGAATACATGACGGCGGGCGCGGTCGTGATCCTCGGACCCACCGGCCGCAACTTGGGCGCAGGCATGACGGGCGGCGTCGTCTTCGCACTCGATGTCCACGATCGTCTCGATCGCCGCATCAACGACGAATGGGTCTGCCTGGAGCCGGGCCTGTCGTCGCCGGAAGACGTGTGGGTGCGCGACCTCGTCGCACGCCACCTGCACGCCACCGGCAGCCGCGTCGCGGACATCCTGCTGCGCGACTGGAGCATGATGCGCCACCGGTTCCAGCGCGTGTCGCCGGTGGCCGCAACGCGGGCGAGCAGCACGATCCTGCCGCCGCTCGCCCGCATCGAGCTGCCCGCGCCGCGCGGCCCGGTCGCCCGGGCCCTCAGCGCAGCGACTGCCCGGAGCGCACCCTCCTCACACGCCTGAGCAGGACCGCGACGACGAGCGCCGTCGCCACGGTCCACACGCCGGTGAAGATCAGCTTCGTGCGATCCGGCGCGTGCACGATCACGGCATAGTAACCGAGTATCGCAATCGTATCGAGCAGCGCCACGCCCAGTATCAGGTGAAGCGTCGCGCGACGCATGGCGCTGCGACGCGCCGCGCGCGGGTCTGCCGTTCCGTTCGTCGTCGGCGCGCCCATCGCCCTAGTCGTCTCCCATCGCCGGCACTGCGCCGCCCGGCACCGGATGCTCGGCCGTCATCGGCGGGTTGAATCCGAAGCGCTGCGCGAGCCAGTGACGCCCCTCGTCCATCACTTCGTAGAACGTGGGGATCACGAGCAGCGTGAGCAGCGTGCTCGTGATTACGCCACCGATGATTGCCACCCCCAGCGACGCGCGGAACTGCGCCCCCTCGCCCCGGCCGAGTGCCACCGGGATCATGCCGGCGATCAGGGCGAACGTCGTCATGAGGATGGGCCGCAGCCGGATGGCGCCCGCCTCGATCAGCGCCTCGCGCAGGGGCATGCCGTCCTTCTCGCGCGCCCACTTCGCGAAGTCGATGAGCAGGATGGCGTTCTTGGCCACGATACCCATGAGCAGGATCACGCCGATGAGCGACATCAGGTTCACCGTGTTGCCCGTGACGGCGAGCGCCAGCAGCACGCCGATGAGCGACAGCGGCAGCGACATCAGGATCGCCAGGGGATCGAGGAAACTGCCGAACTGCACGACGAGGATCAGGTACATCAACCCGACCGCGACACCGAGCGCCGTGAAGATCTGGCCGAACACTTCCTGCTGCGACTGCGCGTCGCCGCCCAGCGACACGCGCACGCCCGGCGGCAACGTGATCTTCTTCAGCCTGCTCTGCACGTCGGCCGTGACGTCGCCCGACCCGCGGCCCGACACGTTCGCCTCGACGGCGACGACGAGGTCGCGGTCCAGGTGGTTGATGATCGCCGGTCCCTTGCCCTGCGTGATCGTCGCCACCTGACCCAGCGGCAGCGCGTTCGGCGCGCCATTCGGTCCCGCAACGATCAGCGGCAGCAGGCCGAGGTCTTCAGCGTTGCGCCGCGATTCGGGCTTGAGGCGCACCTGCACCTTCCGCATCTCGCCACTCGGATCCTGCCAGTCGCCCACGTCGATGCCCGCGAACGCGGGACGGAGCGACTGCGCGATCTGGCCCACCGTGATGCCAAGGCTGCCCGCAACGCCGCGATTCACGTCGATCTCGAGTTCGGGCTTCTGGCCCTTGGTGCTGAGGCCGATGTCCACCGCGCCGGGCGTGTTGCGCACGACGTCCATCACCTGCTCCGCCGCCTGGTTGATGGCGGCCAGGTTGTTTCCGCGCAGCTGGAACTGGAGCATCTTGCGTCCGCCACCGAAGTCGCTGGTGAAGACGGACAGCGTCACTCCGGCCACACGCTTCATCTCGCCACGCAACGCGTTGGCGAGGTCCTCCACGCTCTTGCTGCGCTTGTCCTTCGGCACCGTGTGGACGAAAATGTTGCCCTCGTCCACCGAGCCGGAGGTGCCGCCGCCCAGCGTGGTGTACGTGTAGTCCACCTCGGGATGCGAGCGCGCGATGCGCGCCGCTTCCTGCGCCTTGAGTCGCGTGTACTGCAGATTCGACCCGGGCGGCGTCTCGATGGCGATGATGAACTGCGAGCGGTCATCCTCGGGGAAGAAGCCCACGCCCACGGTGCGGATCGGCGGGATGATCCGCGGCAGCATCACGAACAGCGCGACGCCCACGAGCCCGACGGCAATCTTCGCCAGCACCGGCAGCCGCTTCGTGGTGAGCGCGAACACCAGCACGCCGATGCCGGCCAGGGCGCCGATCAGTCCCGTCACGCCACCGGAGAACAGCGTGAACGAGGCGACGAACGTGCCCACGGCCAGGGCAATCATCGCCGAGCGATGATCGAGCGCCCACGAAATGACACGGCGGTAGTTGTCCGCCTGGCGGTTGAACCAGTGGTTGAAGATGTCGAGCTTCTTCGTGATCCACGCCTTCTGGTCCTCGGTCTGGTGCGGATCCGACCAGTAGGCGGAGAGCATCGGGTCGAGCGAGAACGAGACGAACAGCGACACGGCCACCGAACAGGCGATGGTCAGCGCGAATGGCTTGAACCATTGCCCGCCCACTCCCGGCATGAAGCCGATGGGGATGAACACGGCCAGGATGGAGAAGGTCGTGGCGGCCACGGCGAGGCCGATTTCGTCGGTCCCCTCCATCGACGCGCGGTAGTGGTCCTTTCCCATCTCCACGTGTCGCACGATGTTCTCGCGCACCACGATGGCGTCGTCGATCAGGATGCCGATGGCGAGCGAGAGCCCGAGCAGCGACATCGTCTCGAGCTTGAACCCCATCACCCACACGGCGATGAAGCTCGCGAGCACCGAGACAGGCAGCGCCAATCCCGTGATCACCGTGGATCGCCACGAGTTGAGGAAGAGGAACACCACCAGCACGGTGAGCAGCGCGCCCTCGAGCAGCGCCTCCTCCACGTTCTTCACCGCACGGTCCACGCGCGTCCCGGAATCGCGCACAAGCTCGAACTTGGTGCCCACGCCGAGCGTCTTCTGCAGCACCTCCACGCGCTCGCGGATCTTGTCGCTCACGTCGGTGGTACTGTAGCCCTTCGACTTCTTGATGTCGATGCCGACCGCTTCCTTGTCGTTGAACAGCGCCAGCGTGCGCGGCTCCTCGGTGCCGTCGCTGACGTCGGCGACGTCGCCAAGCCGCGTCGCAACGCCGTTGCGCTCGGACACCACGAGCTGCTTGAACTCCTGCGCGTTCTCGAGCCGGCCCTTGAGCCGGATGGCTCGCTCGTCCAGCGCGCCGGTCACGCGGCCCACCGGCGCCGCGAGGTTCTGGAGCGAAAGCGCCTGCACGATCTGGCCGACGCTCACCCCCGCGCCCTGCATCCGCGTGGGGTCGAGCAGCACCGTCAGCTCACGCTCCATCTTGCCGCTCACCGCCACTTCGGCCACGCCCGGGATCGAGCGCAGTTCGCGCGTGATCGTCGGATCGGCGAGGCGCGTGAGCTCCGCCTGGGTCAGCGTGGTGCTCGACAGGGCCAGCGACACGATCGGGCGGTCGGTGTCGTTGAACTTCTTGATGATCGGTTCCTTCATCTCCACCGGGAGGTCCGCCCGCTTCGCCGAGATCGCATCGCGCAGTTCCTGCGACCCCTCGGCCAGGTCCTTCCCGAACTCGAATTCCACGAGGATGAAGCCGTACCCGTCGTAGGCGGAGCCGTTCACGTGCTTCACGCCGCTGATCGAGGTGATCTGCTCCTCGATGGGATCGAGGATCTCCTTCTCCACGCCTTCGGGCGATGCCCCCGGATACGGGATGCCCACCGTCACCACCGGTGGCGCCACGTCGGGAAACTCGTCCGTCTTGAGCTTGAACAGCGCGAACAGTCCGAAGATCGCCAGCGTCACCATCGCCACGACGGTGATGAGCGGCTTCCTGATCGCAAAATCCGAGATGAACATGGTGGAGATCCGATTGGTGTGTTGACCTGCTTTTCTACGCTGTCATCCTGAGGCGCAGCCAAACCCACATCTGTCATCCTGAGGCGCAGCCGAACCCACATCTGTCATCCTGAGGCGCAGCCGAACCCACGTCTGTCATCCTGAGGCGCAGCCGAACCCACGTCTGTCATCCTGAGGCGCAGCCGAACCCACGTCTGTCATCCTGAGGCGCAGCCGAACCCACGTCTGTCATCCTGAGGCGCAGCCGAACCCACGTCTG
>JBBRZK010000015.1:0-70876 GCA_038236775.1 Gemmatimonadales bacterium | reverse complement strand
TCGAGCAATTGATCGTCGCCATCACGCAGTACATCGACCAGCGCAACGCACAGCCAACGCCGTTTGTCTGGACCGCCACCGTCAAGCAAATCCTGACGAAGGTCGGTAAAGCGAACGCCACTTTGGCGACACTACACTAGTTTAATAGTGCATACAGCGGAGTCTGACATCAAGTCCGCCGACCAGTACTGTATTCCCGTGAACTCGCGTTCGGAACTACCGTCTCGCTGCCCAACGAACGTTGCAGCAGACAAGCATGTCCCGGATGCGACTTCGTCGCAACGGCTGTAACGTGCTTGCAGCTGAACTAGGACGTTGATATCAAGGACTCAGTTTACAGGCATGGCATAAGAGCGCGTGCGGACGCGGGGGGCGATGCCGCGCTGCGCCCGGACAACCCCATACACGCCCGACGCCGAGACGCCGAGCCACGCGCCGATTTGGGCCAGCGTCTGGCCCTGGACCCACTCGGCCACAGCTGCTGCAACTGCGCCGGGCTCAATCGTCGACGTCGTTTCATACACGTCACTCCAGTGAAGACAGTGAATGATGCACTGTTGCGTTCACCGGTTGACATCACCGATCCTTCGCTTCGCTCAGAGTGACAGAGGGGTCCGCTCAGGATGACAAGGGGTTCCGCTAAGGATGACAGGGTTCCGGGCGTGAAGCATATTCCCGAATATGCCCCCGGCGAGCTCCGGTGGTATCGCCCCCTGAGCATGCGGCCATGCTGGCTCAGTGATGCGGCAGCGCAGCGCTCGGCACCTTTGACTTCTTGGCACGCGGCCCGGCATGTCCCCTGCCCTTGTGTTGCGGGGAATACACTCCCCACCCGACCCTTACCTCCTCGCTCACGGATGACACTCTTCGGCCGCGTGCTCATCCTCGTGCTCTCCGTGCTGCCCCGGCATGCGATGAGCCGCGTCGCCGGATGGCTGGCCAACCGAACGGTGCCCAGGCCGCTGCGCGGATGGGTGTATTGCGGGTATTCTCGCGTGTTCGGCGCCGCGCCCGAAGACGCCGAGCTGCCGCTGGCCGACTACGCGAGCCTGAACGCGTTCTTCACGAGACGGCTCAGGCCGGGACTGCGGCCCATCGCGACGCAGGCCATCGTCTCGCCGGCGGATTCCGGCGTCGGCGCATGCGGGCCGGTAGTTGGCGACACACTCGTGCAGGCCAAGGGGCGTGACTACTCGCTTGCCGCCCTGCTCGGCGACGACGCCCTCGCGCGCCGCATGGACGGCGGCAGCTACGCGACACTGTACCTCGCCCCGAAGGACTACCACCGCGTGCATTCGCCCATCGCCGGCGAGATCACCGCGGCGACGTACATCCCCGGCGAGCTGTGGCCGGTGAACGTGTTCGCCGTCGCACACGTCGCGAGCCTCTTCGCGGTGAACGAGCGCATCGTCGTCACGTTCGAGCACGCGGGAAGCGGCGCCGGCACGGCGGCCGTGGTGTTCGTGGGCGCCACGATGGTGGGAATGACGCGACTCGAATTCGACGACCTTCACACCAACGCGCGGCGACGTGTGGTGGACCGTCGCCACTACGATCCGCCCGTGCGGCTCCATGCTGGCGATCCACTCGGCCACTTCGAGTTCGGCTCGACGGTGATCGTGGTGTGCTCGAAGGAATGCGGGACACTCGATCCGCTCGAGGTGGGACAGGTGGTGCGCATGGGCGCGCGCATCGGGCGGCTCGCATGAAGCGACACGAGCGACTCGGCGAGGCCCGCACGCCGAGTGGCACGAAGCTGGAGCTGATCCGGCACGATGGCGCGTACCTCATCCGCGCCGACGGTATCGAGCTGATGTCCACGCGTCGGCACCTGTCGGAGGACCGGCTGGCCGAAGTCGCGTGTACGCGGCTGACCGAGGTGCCGGCGGCACGGGTGCTCATCGGCGGGCTGGGGCTTGGCTTCACGCTACGCGCGGCGCTTCGGCTGCTGCGTCCTGATGCGGAGGTGGTCGTCGCGGAGCTGGTGTCCGAGGTGATCGAGTGGAACGCAAACACCGACTACGCGCTCTCGGCCGAGGCCATGCGTGATCCTCGCACGCGGATCGTGCACGACGACGTGGTGAACGTGCTGCGTTCGAATCCCGCGGGGTTCGATGCCATCCTGCTCGACACGGACAACGGGCCCGATGGCATGCTCATGGCCGATAATGCGCCGCTCTACGCGATGCTCGGCATCGAGACCACGAGGGCGGCGCTCCGGGCTGGTGGCACGCTCGCCTACTGGTCCGTGGGCGACGACCGCGCGTTCGCCTCGGCGCTCGAGCAGTCGCGGCTCGCAGTGGAGATCGTGCGGGTCCGCGCACATGACACGACCGGCCCGATGCACACCATCTACGTCGCGACGGCGAGGCGCTGATCGGGGGTGCCGCAACGATCGCTATCGGTGAAGAGCGGCAAGCAGATCCTTCCCTTCGCTCAGGATGACAACACTCGCTCAGGATGACAACACTCGCTCAGGATGACAGCACTCGCTCAGAATGACAACGCGCTCCGTCAGAGCTGCGCCCGGACCCAGTAGCACACCGCGTCGATGGCGCGGTTGGGCCAGCGGCGGGCGGCGACAGACCCGGGCGTCACGCGAATGCTCTGCGCAAGGTCGGCCGCGAACGTCTTGTTCATGCGGGCCGCCAGCGTCGCGTCGGCCGCGACGATGCCGGCTTCGGCGTTCAGCGAGAACGAGCGCGGGTCGAAGTTGATCGAGCCCACGAGGATGACCTCGTCGTCGACGACCAGCGTCTTGGCGTGGATCATCGTGGGCTGGTACTCATACAGCACCACGCCGCGCCGGAGGAGGCTCGGCCACGTGTGCCGGCTGGCGCGCCGCACGACGGGCTGGTCGTGATACGGGCCCGGCATGATGACCGTCACTTCGACGCCGCGCTCCACCGCGTGGCCGAGTGCGTGCCGGAAGCCTTGGGTGGGGATGAAGTAGGGGTTGGTGATGTGCAGCGTGTGCTCTGCGCCGGCGACGCAGGCAGCCATCACGCGTTGCGCCGACGACGTACCGTTGGACGGCATGCTGACGATCGTCGCGACCGTGAGGCTGCCCGTCTCCTCCAGCACGGGAAAGTCGCGTGCGTTGAGGAGGAGCTCGTTCTCGCAGGTGTTCCAGTTGTCGAGGAACGCACTCTGGAGCGCCGTGACGGCCGGCCCGGTGAGGCGCACGTGCGTGTCGCGCCAGTGCTTCGGACTCTGGGCGTGCCCGCTCCATTCGTCGGCGATGCCGACGCCGCCCGTGAATGCGACGACGCCGTCCACGATGAGCAGGCGGCGATGCGTGCGACGGTTGTAGCGCGCCCAGTCGTACCATCGTGCGCGATGGAACCACGAGACGCGCACGCCTGCGGCCCGCATCCGTTTCGCGACCGCCTTCTTCATCGGCGACGACCCTTCGCTGTCGAGCACGACGCGGACGGTGAGGCCCCGCTGCGCCGCGGCGATGAACGCGTCCGCGAACGTGTCGGGGATCGTGCCGTCCCAGAAGACGTAGGTCGAGAAGTGCACGGTGCTCGTCGCGCCGGCGATGGCGTCGAGCATCGGGGGGAAGATCTCGTCGCCGTTCTGGTAGAGGTCGACCGTGTTGCCGTGCGAGAGGAGCGATCCCGCGGCGCCGCCGACGGCGCGCATGAACGCGTCGAGCGACGAGGCGACCATGGGGAGGCTCACCACGTTCGCCTGGTCCTGGCTCTCGGCATTCAGGGCGAGCGTCAGGTACACGAACCCGAGGACCGCCACCACGAGGAGCGTGAGGCCGATGGAGAGAATGTCGCCGAGCATGGCACAAGATAGTCGTGGGCACCGCGAATTCGGGGCTGGCGTCCTCGGCGCGCTCAAGTCCGGCGGCCTCCGCACCGATACTGCGTGGACGCGCGTGACAGCGTCATGCGCGAGCCCTACTTCCCGCGCTGCCAGCCGTGTCCGCTCAGCCTGACGATGCCTCGCTCCACGCGTTCGTGGAGGCGCTTCCACAGATCGCCTGGACGGCGCGCGTGGACGGGTTGCTCGACTACTACAACAGGCATTGGGTCGACTACACGGGGATGTCGATCGAGGAGACGAAGGGATGGGGCTGGCGTCCCGTGCTGCATCCCGACGACCTGGACACGTGTGTCGCGCGCTGGCAGCACGCGTACACGACGGGGACCTCGTACGAGCTGGAGTACCGCTTCCTGCGCGCGTCGGATGGTGCGTACCGCTGGCACCTGGGCCTGGCGAGTCCCATCCGCGATGCGACCGGTACGGTGATCAAGTGGCTGGGCACCTGCACGGACATTCACGACCAGAAGGAAGGGGCCGCCGCCCTCCAGCAGGCGACAGAGGCGGCGCGGGACGCGGAGGCGCGCTTCCGGACCGTGCAGGACGCGTCGCCGGATTCCTTCCTCCTGCTGGACGTCATCCCGGACGCGTCCGGGACACTGGCCGACGCGCGCATCGTGTACGCGAACGACGCCGCGGCGCGGCTGATGGATCGAGAGCCCGACAGCCTCGTGGGGAAATTGCTCGACGAGGCGTTTCCCGGCGCGCGCGCTTCGGGGCGCTACGCGATCTACGCGGAGGTATTCCGCACGGGCCGGACACACGCCATGACGTTCTTCCACCCGGGCGTTGCCAAGTGGCTCCGCATGGTGGTCGTGAAGGTGGGCAACGGCTTCTGCATCATCAGCTCGGACGTGAGCGACCTGAAGGCGGCCGGGGAGGTGCTCCGCCGGTCGCACGCCGAGCTCGAGCGGCTCGTGACGGACCGGACCGCCGAGCTGGTGATCGCGCGGGAGGCTGCCGAGGCGGCGAGCGGCGCGAAGTCGGAGTTTCTTTCGCGTGCGTCGCACGAACTGCGCACGCCGCTCAACGCCGTTATCGGCTTCTCCTCGATGCTGCTCCGCAACCGGTCCGGGACGCTCGGCGACACGGAACTCAAGTACCTCGAGCGAATCAGCCGGAACGGGCGGCACCTGCTCGCACTGGTGAACGACCTTCTCGACCTGTCGAAGATCGAGTCCGGCAAACTCGAGCTGGAGCCGGGCCCGGTGCTGCTCTCCGCGCTCGTGCAGGATGTGCGGGCGACGCTGGAGGGCACGGCGATTGAGGCGGGCCTGAGCTTGACGGTGGACCTGCCGCACGGCGTGGCGCCGGAGGACCTTGTCGTCATTGCCGACGATCAGCGACTGCGGCAGGTCCTGATCAACCTCGTGGGGAATGCGATCAAGTACACCGAGGCGGGGACGGTGGTGATCCGGTTGCGCGTGGATGCCGAGGGCAAGGCGGGGCACATCGACGTGGTGGATACCGGCATCGGCATTGCGGCGGAGCAGATCGGAACGATGTTCGAGGCGTTCGTGATCGGGCCGACGGCGGTGTCGGGCGACGGGGCCACTGGGCTGGGGCTGGCGATCTCGCGATCGCTGTGCACGGCGATGGGGTTTCGCCTCACGGCAACGAGCCGGCTGGGCGAGGGCAGCACGTTCACGATCCAGCTGCGGGCGGACGAGTCGACGGCCTGAGCGTCCTCGGCTCATACGTCTGCAATGTGATCCGCGCATGCATTGCTTGCGCGCCCCGGTCTCCCGGAACAGCTTGGGCACTCACCACGCCACATGCCACACATGCGAGGCTCCCATGCGTCTGATACGGATTGCTTCTGTCGCCCTCACGTTGCTGCCCTTGATGTCGCCTGCTCTGCTCGTCGCGCAGGCACCTCTCATCTCGCGAGCGGCCCTCATCGCCATCGTCGAGAATCACAAGAGTGCTGCCCTCCGGTACATCGACGCGGCGCCCGACTCCATGCTGGGTTTTCGGCCGACTCGCGGCGTACGCACCTTTGCCGAGCAGATGGAGCACGCCACGGGAAGCGATGCGCTGATCGCGCACCTGGCCATCACGGGCACGACGAAGGGCATCCCGTCCATGGGTGACTCCGCCGTCTATCTGCACGACAAGACGGCATTGAAGGCCTACGCTACCGCCGCGATGGACCACACGATTGCGATGCTCCGCGGCGCGAGCGATGCCTCGCTGAACGACAACATCGTGCAATTCGGCAACAAGGTCACGCGCGGCCGGGCGCTGATGGAGCTGCTCGATCACTTCCCCTGGACGCTGGGCCAGACGGTGCCTTACCTGCGGCTCAATGGCGTGACGCCGCCGGAATATTCGCCGTTCTAAATGAGCGTCGAGGCAGTGCGTGCTTGCCAAGGACATCGGCCGCACTACCTGACGCAACTTCGAGCCGCGCTGCCCCGTAGATAGGGAATCCCGGAGGACGAGATGAATGGAGATACCCTGGCCTTCGCCCAGGTCATGTTCGTGATCGTGATGTCTACTGCGTCTTTCCTGGCCATCGGCCTGGGCACCCGCATCCTGTGGCGCAAGGGATCCGGGGTGACACCACAACGCGAGGCGCACTACAACGAGGATCGCCAGCGACGGCTCGAGACGGCGGTGGACGCGATCGCCATCGAGGTGGAGCGGATCTCCGAGGCACAGCGCTTCATGGTGGGCCTGCTGAGCGAGCCGCTCTCGGTGCGGCGTGCCGAGCGGGGCGAGCTGCCCTCAGGTGAGCGCCTCGGGCGGGTCAACACTCCGCACTAGGCATTGGCCTCATGGCCATCCGAGCGGGCAGTTCATCTGATCGTTGCGAGCGGATGATCGGCACCACTCCGTGCGAATCATCGGGAGCACTACGGTGATGCACCCTCGAACGGTTCCATGTGCACCAGGACTGATTGTACCTGCGGCACCGCCGAGCGGATGGCGCTCTTCACCATGCCGCCAAGCACGTGCGCGTCGCGGAGTGACATGGACGGATCCGTTTGCACGTGGAGCGTGACGCGCAATTCCATGCCCGAGCGGCGAACGGCGAGCTTCTCCGTCGCCAGAACTCCCGGCACACTCTCGACAGCGCGCCGCACCGGTCCAACCACCTCGGGCCCAGGCATGCGATCCATGAGGTCGTTCAGCGCCGGACGCATCATCAGGACGCCGTTGGATGCGATGATGGCCGAGGCGAAGAGGGCGGCCCAGTCGTCGGCGGACTCCCAGCCCGCTCCGCCCCAGAGGGCAATCGAGATGCCTACGAACGCGGCGGCGGAGGTGATCGCGTCGCTCATGTGATGCCATGCGTCGGCCTTCACGGCGGTGCTGCCGATTTCCCTGCCCACCATGCTCACACGGCGGGATAGTATCCATTTCACGATGATGACGCCGACGAGCACTGCGAGCGTCCACGCCGCCGGTGCGTGATGCGGCGTGCGAATCTCGCTGATTGCCTCGATGACGATGCCGACAGCAGCGGCCAGCAGGATGAGCGCCACCACCACCGCGGCGAGCGGCTCGGCCTTGCCGTAGCCGAAGGGATACGCGTCGTCCGGGTTTCGCGAGGCGACACGCAGTCCGCCCCACACGACGGTCGACGAAAAGATGTCCGCTATGGACTCGACCCCATCCGCAACCAGCGCGCCTGCGTTGCCGATCAGCCCCGCAGAGAGCTTCGTGATCGCGAGGACCGCGTTGATGAGGATCCCGACCTGCGCGGAGCGGATGCCTCGCTGGCTATCCACTGGCATGACGGATTCCTGGCGGCGTGCCACGAAGGTGATTCATCCGGCCAGAAGGCCCAGCGCGCTCGCCGCGGCCAACGCCATCAGGCCAACGCCAGCGCGGCGACGAAAGGTCGACCGCCCAAGCACGCCGACAACGGTGAGCTTCAGGAAGGTGTTCGAGAGAATCCCGATCGCGATCGCGCGCGCCGCCGTGGCGACGAGGAGTCCCGATTCGCGCCGGCTCATCGCCACGTTGAGCGCGTCGACGTCGGTGAGCCCGAGTGCGGCTGCCGTTGCGTAGACGCCAGGCGTCCCCCACGTCTTCTGCACGAACGTAATCGCAATCATCGCCACCTGAAACGCCACGGCCATCTGGATGGCCACGTCGAGCCGCAATGGATTCCCTCCGTCTGTCGCAATACTGTCGTCCGCATTACCGGTGTTCCACCCAATGAGGGAGAGCGCCAGTCCTACCCCAAGGGGCGGCAGCATCATCGGGAGCAGCCGGAGGGCGACATCCACGTTGATTACCGCGCAGATGACGAGCACTCTCGGCACGAGCACCGTGCACGCCGCGATCACCCCACGTGCGAGTGGCGCGCCCAGTTGCTCGTCGGTGCGGCTCTGGCGCGAGAAGGTGAGCGTCACGGCGGTCGATGACAGCAGGCCGCCGAGTGCGCCGGCGATGCCCGATCCGCGGTTGGCTCCCACGACACGGCGCGCGATGAACCCGGCGAAGTTCAGCCCCGAAAAGATCAGCACGAGCAACCAAAGCGCGCGTGGCTTGATGGCCAGCGCGCCCAGGAACGGTCCATCCGGCAACAAAGGCAGGACGACAACGGCCAGCACCGCAAACTGCAACCCGGCGCGCAACTCCGGTTCGTCCAGTTGCTGCACGAGGCGGTGCAGCCGCTGCTTCTCGCGCAGCATCAGCACCACCAGTGCGCCCGCCCCCGCTGCGATGCCGATGAAGCCCGTGCCCGCGACTACACCCAGGCCGATGATCGTGAGCGCAGCCGCTTCCGTGGTTCCATCGGCCTCTGCGCCAGGGCGACGCACGGACGTCACGTAGGCCGCCACGCACAACGCCACCGCGCCGAGTGCGAGCGCCGCGGCAACCGCCGCGTGCGTGGAGTCCGCGAGGATGCCGACGATGCCGCCGACGAGCCCGAGCAGGAAGAACGTGCGGATGCCCGCGAAGCGCTCATCCGGACCGGTCGTGTGTCCCGACCACTCTCGCTCCAGGCCGGCCGCAAGGCCCACGAGTGCAGCAATCGCGAGTCGTGAAGCGATGTTCAATTGCGAGTCGATCATCCGGCTGCCAGGTGGCGGGCGACGTGCAGCATCTGCACCGTGTGGTCATCACAATATGCTCATGGTGTGCTGCTCCGGAACCACGTCGCTGTCCGCGATCCCCGCGACGCACATCACGCCCGCATGCGCTACACGATGGCGTAGTTCATCATCATGCCCATGTCCTCGTGCACCATGTTGTGGCAGTGCATGAGGAAGCGGCCACGATAGCGATCGAACGTTGCCGCGACCGAGACGCGCTCGCCGGGATGCACGAGCACCGTGTCCTTGAGCCCGCGCTCCCACGGCATGATGCGTGCGCGGCCGTCGAGTCGCTCAATCACCTGGAACTGCACTGCATGCATGTGGACCGGATGCGGGAACGGACTCTCGTTCACGAACGTCCACACTTCCGTGTCGCCGAAGCGCACCGTTTCGTCGATGCGCTCCATGTCGAACGCGCGGCCGTTGATGTCATGCTGCATCATCGCGCTGTTGAACTGAAACGTGCGCGTGCGTTTCGTCGTGCGAGCATCGAAGGTCGCGATGCGCGGGAAGGCGCGCGGCTTCCACGCCACTGGTGTCACCGCGCGATCGACCGTGAACTCCACGAGCTCCATCGCGGCCCCCTGCGCGAGCCCGCCGCCGCCCATCCGACCCATGCCCATCCGGCCCATGCCCATCCGGCCCATGCCCATCCCGCCACCCATACGGCGGCCCATGCCCATGCCGCCCATGCGCGCCGGCGACTCGAACGCAGTTGACAGGAGCGTGACACGCGACCCCACGGCGACTTTGCCGAAGTCGATCAGCAGGTCGACACGCTCGCCGGTGCCCATATCGATCTGCGTCAGCGTGACCGGCGCCGGCAACAGGCCACCGTCGGTGCCGATCAGCGTCATCGGCTGACCATTCGAGAGCGCGAGTCGCAGAATGCGCGACGTCGTGCCGTTCACGACCCGCACGCGATACGTCGTGGTCTCGACTGACTTCGACGGCAAGCGAATGCCATTCGCAAAGGCCACATCGCCGAAGAAGCCTTCCATCTGCTCACCCATCGCGGGCTGGTACGCGAACGTGCCATCGGCCGCGAGCCGTCGATCCTGAATCAGCAGTGGCAGGTCATGCTCGCCGATGGGCAAGCCGAGCGCGTCTTCGGCGGCATCGCTCACGAGCAGCAGACCGACCATGCCGCGATAGGCCTGCACGCCGGTGCGACGGTGCGGGTGCGCGTGATACCAGTAGGTGCCGGCGCGATCGATCACGGGAAAGTCGTACTGGTAGCTGCCGCCCGTCGGAATTGCGAGTCGCGGATGGCCGTCGGCGCTCTCCGGGACGCGCAGGCCATGCCAGTGCAGAATCGTCGGCTCATGCAACGCGTTCTCGAGCGTGATGCGGGCCGTGTCGCCGGTGCGCACGCGAATCGTCGGCCCAACGGGGCCGTCACCCGGGCTCCACGCCTCCACGGGCACCCCCGGCGCGATCTCGACCCGTCGGGCCGCGGCCCGGAGCGTGAGCCCATCGGCCGATACAGTGGTCGGCATCTGGAGCGGTGCCCGCTCGAACGGCGGGCGGACGTCGGGGACGCCGAGGGTGCGGAGGAGGCGCGCACCATCAACGAACGCGGAGCGGGAGGTCAGCGACGCGAATCCTGCGGCGCTGGTGAGAGCGACGAATTGGCGACGGTCCATCCCTGAAGTCTGGCACGCGCCGGCGTGCTCCGCATCGGGAGATTTCCTGGCGCGTCAAGGTGATTCCCCGACAACGAGGCGACAGTATCGCGTGTGCCCGACTCATCAACGGCGGAGTCGGCGAGCACCTACGCGCTCGCAGTGCGTTGTCCGCCGGCCTCAATCACGCGCCGGGGAACGTTCACGCAGCGACAACAGCGCCAGGTGGAGACGTCTCACGAGACCGCGCGCCGCTGTGCGACCCGCTGCTCTCGAGTAAGCGCGACGGACGGCGACGGGACTCAGGTAAACGACAGACCCTCATCCTCGTCGTCGTCTCCGTCTTCGTCCCGGATCTCGAACAACTCGCGACGGCCGCTTGCGGTGCGTTCGTTGTACGCCTGCGGATTCAGCGTGATACCGGCGGCCATTCCCGGTTCACCGATGCCGCGGAACATCTCGGCGCGCATGCAGTCCAGACGGCTTTCCCAGAGTCGGTTGATGCGCTGCCACTCGGGCGGCGCCTCCGTGACGTAGTAGTCCTCGTCCTCCTCGAGCCCGTCGGCGAGCTTGATCGCGTCCATCTGCGCGGAGAGCGCGAGCAGGGTGGCGTCGGTTTCGATCAGCGGCGAGATAGCCGCCTCCGTAATGACGTCCAGCAGCGCATACGCCTGTTCGGCCTTGATGGCTGCGAGGTCGCGCGCGAGCTGGACCGCCGACGTCCACGGCGTGAAGTCCTCGCCCGCATTGAGGTCCGCCCTGATATCACCCATGATGGCTCGCGCCTCTTCGGTGCCAGCCCACTCGGCGATCCCGAGGACGTCATCCAGTGGTGTGGGGCGAGGCGTCACCATGTGTTGTTCATGTGCAGGGTCGGGCGGTCACTGGCGAGGTCACTCAGCCGAAAGATGCCAATCGAATACGGCGATCTCCGGTGGTGAGCAGAACCGCATCGGGACAATCGACGTGCCGATGCCTCGCGAAAAGTACATGGGCGGGAGTGTACCGTGCGCGTCCTGATACCAGCCGCGTACGTAACGCCCGCTGCGCGCACCGACCAGAGTGCCTTGTCGAGCTTGTGGAAGCTCAGTCCTGGCTGCGCGGGATTGAGCTGAAGGTCGAAAGCCGTCGTCTTGACTTCGCCAGTGAGCCGCACGAGGCTATGAGTGAACGTGTCCGCTATTCGGAATCCCACCGTTCAGCTCACCCCCCGAATGTCGGCATGGCTCGACGCATGAATTCGTCGAACAGCGGAACTGTGAAGTCCATGTCACCGTGCGCAGGACTATAGACCATTCCTTTCCGGATCATTTGTGCCCGAACAGGACCGATGCTGGTGACCTTAACTCCCAGTGCGTCCGCTATGTCCCCGGTGCGGTGCGCGCCCGGACCCAAGGTCGCCATGGCGCGCAAGAACCGCTTTTCGCTCGGCGTCAGTCGGTCGAAGCGCACGCGAAAGAAGCTCTGATCCAGACGCTCGATCACTGTCGGCGTCGCGTTGCGAACCACGTCAAGTGTGATTGTGCTGGTCGGGGCCTGGTTCCATGCTTGGTAACCCCACTCCTGAAGGAAGTATGGATAACCCTTGGTGAGGCGAAAAACCTCATTCAGCGCATCGGCCTCGAACGTCACCCCCGCAGCTTGCGCAGGCGCGCGTAGTGCTTCCGCCGCGTCCTCCGCGGAGAGTGCGCCGACGTCGGGGAAGCTGAAGAGCCGCTCGGCGTACGATTTCGACTCACCGGCGAGGCCGGGAAGGACCGGCAGCCCTGCTCCGAGCAATACAATTGGGAGCTGTCGCTGCTGGATTCGGTGCATCGCCATGATGAGCGCGCCCAATTCCTTGCTGGTAAAGTATTGGACCTCATCGATCAAGATGGCGATCGCACTCTCACGCTCTGCTGCCGCTTCGCCAAGTGCGACAAAGAGGCTCGGAAGGTCGAGCTCGATGTCTCCGCTGTCGGCTGAACCCTGTTCCGGATCCACATCCAGTCCGATTTCAACGTCCGCGTACATGACCTTGAGGCTACCTACGAAACTCCGCAGAACGCGGAATCCGCGTTTGACCTTGTCACCTGCGCCGGCCACCCTGTCCAAGCTGTAGAGCAGGGCGCGGAGATGAGGCGCCAGCAATGGCCCCAGCGGCTTGTCTTCGTGTGCTTCGATTGAAACGGTTCGGTACCCGGCAGCGTCCGCCAACCGCTCTATTTCGTTAAGTAGAACCGTCTTGCCGACGCCGCGCAGCCCGGTGAGCAACATGCTCTTCTCCGCGCGCTTCTGCCGAACTCGACCGAGGAGTATTCTGGCTCTCTCGAGGATCGGATCGCGGCCGACCAGCTCTGGTGGAGGTGAGCCGGCGCCAGGGGAGAAAGGATTCGTTATGGGATCCATATGTACTTATCTATGCGCATTTATAGCGCAATTCAAGTATAAGTATAAATATATCGCTATAATTAACTCACCTTGAACCCTTCATCCTCGTCGCCGAGGTGATTGAGCGCGTCACGGAACTCGTCTCCCTTTCGCTTCATGAACGCCCGTGAGGTGTCGCTGTTCAGCGTCGCCCACGCCGCCAGACCAGAAGAGGCGACGTGCTCGGGCCCGGTTCCGGCGCTCTGGCTCGCATTGCCGGCCACCTCGCGCGAGTGCTACGCCGCTCCAAGATGCCCTTTGGAGGGGCCGGTCGGCCTTGACTAGCTCCGCACCAGTTTCTTGTACGTCACCCGATGCGGCTGGTCGGCGTCAGCGCCCTTCCTGCGCCTGAGGTCCGCATCGTACTCCTTGAAGTTCCCCTCAAACCACACGACTTCCGAATTACCCTCGAACGCCAGGATGTGCGTCGCAATACGATCGAGGAACCACCGATCATGCGAAATGACGACCGCACATCCCGCAAAGTCGATGAGCGCCTCCTCGAGCCCACGCAGTGTGTCGACATCGAGATCATTCGTCGGCTCATCGAGCAGCAGCACGTTGCCGCCGGACTTGAGCAGCTTCGCGAGATGCAGCCGGTTCCGCTCTCCACCCGAAAGATCGCCAACCTTCTTCTGCTGATCCGTTCCACGAAAGTTGAACTGCGAGAGATACGCCCGCGCATTGATCTCGCGATTGCCCACGGTGATCTCGTCGCGCCCCTCGCTCACTTCCTGGTACGCCGTCTTCGACGAATCGAGCACGCGCCCCTGATCGACATACGCCAGCTCGACGGTCTCGCCGACTTTCAGCTCACCGCCATCGGGCTTCTCCTCGCCCACGATCATCCGGAACAGCGTCGTCTTGCCGGCGCCATTCGGGCCGATCACGCCGACGATACCGCCGCGCGGCAGCGAGAACGACAGGTCGTCGAACAGCACCTTGTCGCCATACGCCTTCTTCACGCCCTTCGCGATCACGACGTCGTTACCGAGCCGCGGCGGGGGCGGGATGGTGATCTCGTGCTGGAGCACCTTGTCGCCGGTGTCCTGCTCCTGCAACTCCTCGAACTTCTGGATACGCGCCTTGCTCTTCGCCTGCCGCGCGCGCGGCGCCATGCGCACCCACTCCAGCTCGCGGGTGAGCGTCCGCTGGCGCGCCGACTCGGTCTTCTCTTCGAGCTTCAGCCGCTCGCGCTTCTGCTCGAGCCAGCGCGTGTAGTTGCCCTCGTACGGATGCCCCTTGCCGCGATCGAGCTCGAGGATCCACTTCGCGACGTTGTCGAGGAAGTAGCGATCGTGCGTGATGGCGACGACGGTGCCCGGAAAATCTGCGAGGAAGTGCTCGAGCCACTCGACAGATTCAGCGTCGAGATGGTTGGTGGGCTCGTCGAGCAGCAGCATATCGGGCTGCTCGAGCAGGATGCGGCACAGCGCGACGCGACGCTTCTCGCCGCCTGACAGCACGGTGACGTCGGCGTCGTCTGGCGGAAGGCGCAGCGCTTCCATCGCGATCTCGATCTTGTTGTCGAGGTTCCAGAGGTCGAGCGTATCGATGCGCTCCTGCACGCGCGCCTGCTCCGCCATCAGCTTGTCGAAGTCCGCATCGGGCTCGGCAAATTCGGCACTGATCTCGTTGAAACGGTCGAGCAGCTTGCGCTGGTCGGCGACGGCGAGCATCACGTTGCCGCGCACGTCGAGCGTCGGGTCGAGGTGCGGCTCCTGCGGCAGGTAGCCGATCTTCGTGCCTTTCGCGGCCCACGCTTCACCCTGAAAGTTCTCGTCCACGCCGGCCATGATGCGCAGCAGGGTGGACTTGCCCGCGCCATTGGCGCCGAGCACGCCGATCTTCGCGCCGGGGTAGAAGGAGAGCCAGATGTCGTCGAGAATGACCTTCGCCGGCGGAACGACTTTCCGCAGCGACTTCATGACGTAGATGAACTGTGGAGCCACGGGGCGCTGGATTCAGGGAGTCGAGGGCGTGAGCGGCGAGCGCCGCGCGCAGCCGTGGAATCTAATCGGCTTCGAACGGCCCGGAACGACGGCGGTCTAGGACGCCGACGCCGTCGCCGCTTCCTGGGCGATCCATTCCGTCGCCTCGTCGCGGTCGCGGCAGTACCGATAGCTGGTGCCTTCGCCGCCCCGGATCACGCCGCCGACTTCCAGCACGCGCGTCATGGCCTCCGACGCCGCGATGTAGGCAATGCGGCGCGAATAGCGCTCGGTGAGCGCGGCGAGGTATTGGCGCTGAGCGCCAACGCGACGGCGTCCTGAAATTCGCCCTGCGAATACGGGCCCTCGGGTACAACGAATGCGACGCCGAGCTCACTGCCTGAGCGGATCATGTGGCGCGGTGCAGGTTTCGCGTTCGATCGGGAGACGATGCACGAATGAGAGCACGGCGGCAAGCGGGCGATGCGATCCACGACATGTGAGCTCGCCCGATGGCTCGATAATCGCCCCGGCCGCCAGTGCAGGCGACCGGGGCGAGTTGGCGCAGAGAGTCTACTTCGCGGCGACGGTGATTTCCTTCATCATGCCGTGCATGAAGTGCGGCTTGCCGTCCTTCGCGTCAGGCGCGAAGCAGATCAGCCCGTACTTCCCGGGCTTGAGGTCGGCGGGAAAGCTGCCCGCGCGACCCTTGTCGAGACCCGCCATGCCACCGATCGGACGGCCCGGCGGCGGGCCCTTCATCAGGCTCTTCTCGACCCAGTTGCCCATGTCCGCGATGGTCTTGCCGGGCGCGAGCTCCACCATCACCACCTCGTGCTGCTGCGCGGCGTCGTTCATGACGCCGATCACGCGGTGGCCAGCCGTGATCGGCTTGTCCACGGTGAATGTGTAGTCGGAGAGGTGCAGGGTCGCGTCCGCGGCGGGAGCAGTGGCGGTGTTGGCGGGTGCCGTCACCGTCAGGGGAGCCATCATGCCCTTCATTGCGTGCGGCATGGTGCTGCCGGGGGAGGGAATGAAGCAGAGCATGACGTAGTTGCCGGCATCGAGATTCAGCGTCGCCTCCACACTGCCGCCGGGCAGTGCCGGGTTGGGCCCACCGACGGCAGTGATCCATGTGGGCGGCGGCCCGGGCTTCTTCATCGCGGCAGCGAAGTCCGCCATCGACTTGCCCGTGTCGAGCCGAATGATGGAGAGGTGGTGCAGCTCCTTGCCGTCGTTCACGAGACGGAAGGTACTGACGCCAGCCTTCACGGTGGCCGGCGCGATGTAGGCGTAGTCCTTCGCATGGATGATCACGACGGGCGGCGTAGTGGGCACCGCGGCCGGCGCGGGAACTCCGCCCGCCAGGGCGGCGGACAACAGCAACGACAAGCCGTTCATCATGGGTCGGTACCTGGGTGGGGGTTGGATGGGCGGGCCAAGTATGGCACCATCCCGCGCCAATTCCTACGCCCATCACCAGGTGCCGGGGTTCAGAGCGGTTCCACGCGAGGATCGACCCCCATCTTCATGCCCTCATGCATGTCGTGTCCGGCGTGATCGTCGCCCCAGATGACACGCGGGTCGTCGCTGGCCATGACGTTGGCGTGCAGCATCCACCCGAACAGCGTGTCGTGAAAGGTGCCGCCCACGGCGTCGCACTCGGCCTTCGTGGCAATGGGACTCTCCGGGCCGAACACGGCATGACCATCCGTCCGCTCCGCCCAGCGCGACTGGTGGCCCTGCTTCGGGATGCACCAGTTCACGTGCTTGTGCCAGCGCGCGATGGACAACGGCACGCGTGCATCCAGCTTGTCGATCCCGACGCGCTTCGGCGCGGTGTACATGGCGCCCACGAGGACGAGGCGGCCGCTCGCGTCCTTCCGATAGAGCAATGACGTCGGCTTCGCGGGATCGAAGCGAAACGCCTCCTGTACGGCGTGCCACTTGTTGGTGAAGTGATAGACCTTCTGGGTCTTCACCTGCGGCATGAACATCCTGTACCCGGCCGCGACGGCAGCCGTGGTGTCCGCATACGGCTCGAGCGCCTTGCGTAGTTGCGTCGCGACGCCTGCCGCACGCACCGAGTCCGCGTGCGTGCCCGCGCGGGACGGCGTCATCTCCATGTGGAGATCACCGTTCATGTCCGCGGCGGACGTCTCGTGACCCTGCGCGCGTGCGTGACCGGCGGCGAGCAGCAGCACGCCCGCGAGCGCGACGCACGCGGCGAGACCTCGACGAACGGTTGACGAAAACGATGGCATGGGAGGCTCCGCTGTTGTCGCCATGCGACGACTCGGCCCGTCCAACGTTAACGCCGGCGGCCTGTCACGACGGCGACGGCCGTGCAGAGCGCCGGACCGCGTGCATCAAGGCCTCCGCACGTACCGTCCGTCGAACGTGGACGTCCACGTCTTGCCGCCATCCGCGGAGGCCTCGAACAACTGCCGCACCGTGTCCGGCGCGATCGCGAAGAAGGTGAGCTTCTGCTCCACGCGATTGCCCTTCGCGTCCAGGTTCCATCCCGTGAAGCGCATGGCGCGGTCGCGGAACTCGCCCGTGTAGTCGAGCACACTGCCGCTGTCGTCAACCCACACCTGCCGCCACTTGCCGAGGTTGGTGTCGTAGTAGTTGTAGCTCTTGCCTTCGCCGCCGCGCGCTCCCTTCCAGTTCTCGGACACGGCGCAGTGCTCGAGGAGGGGATGGACGTCGTTGACACCCATCTGCTGCGCAGCGGTCGGCGCGGCGACCTTCCACGGCGTCACGTCCCACTGGCCGATCCAGGAGTCGAACTGCTTCGACTCGGGGCGCGTGTTGCACGGATGTGGAATGGGGCCGGGTGACTGCGCCTTCAGTGCGGCGGCCAGCAGGAAGACGAACGCGAAAACAGGAAGTGCGCGCATGGCGTGACTCCGGTGGTGGAAGGACGGGCGATCGTTGAGGGGCTCGAGTAGTAGGCGCCGGGCCAAACCCAAGGCCCTTTTGAAGATTGGGGGAAGGTGACGTTGCGCATGACGAGTGACAGCGCACGGAGAGATCCGCGGGATTCGGCTTTTTCCGCACAATCCGCGTTCCCCTTTGTCGTTGGAGTCCGGCGTGGCGACGTGAACCACGATTGGCAACCGCAAATGACAAAGGAGGGAACACCGATTCTGCGGAGGGGAACGGATCAAAGCCGATCGGTTCCGGGGCACAAAGAGCGGATCCTTCCCTTCGGCTGCGCTCGGGGCAGGCTGCTTCGCTCGGGATGACAAAGCAGATCCTTCCCTTCGGCTGCGCTCAGGGCAGGCTGCTGCGCTCAGGATGACAAGCGGCAGATCCTTCCCTTCGGCTGCGCTCAGGGCAGGCTGCTGCGCTCAGGATGACAAAGAGCAGGGACGAGGTCCCTACGCGTCGGGCGTGCCGGTTTCCTCAGCCGTCTCGCCCTGCCGAAGGACCTCACCATCGCGACGAGGCGCCACATGTGCGATTCTCGTGAAGGGCGTATATTCGCCGTGCTTCCTGCAACTGGCCGTCTCCACCATTGCCCCGGTTACCGTGATCAAGCGCGCCCGTTCCACCACCGCGTTCGTGCGAGGCCTGCTGCTGTTGTGCGCGGCGCAGCTCGTCGTCGCGCCGCTCCACGCACAGGCCGACACCACGCGCGACGTGCGGTTCCTCGGCACCTGGAGCGGCGTGCTCGTCATGGGCGTGCCAACGCTGCGCCTCGCGCTCGAAGTGACGCGCTCGGCCGGCGCGTTGACGGGAACGCTGGTGAGCCTCGACCAGGGCAATGCGCGCATCCCCGCCCAGCTTGCCGTACAGGGCGACAGCCTCGTCGTGCGGATGCCGATGGTCGGCGCGACATTCACCGGCGCCCTTACGACCACCGGCGACACGCTGCGTGGCCCGTTCATCCAGGCCGGACGCACGGGCTCACTCGCCATGGCGCACCTCTCCAGCAGCATCGTGAAGGTGTCGTCGGCGCGGCCGCAGGAACCGTCGCTGCCGCTGCCCTATCGCGTCACGGACGTCGCGTTCGAGTCGGTGCCAGGCGTACGCATCGCGGGAACGCTCACCGAGCCGCAGGGGCCCGGACCGTTTCCCGCCGTGGTGCTCGTGACGGGCTCCGGTCCGCAAGACCGTGACGAGGCCCTCATGGGCCACCGTCCGTTCTACGTCCTTTCCGACTATCTCACGCGCCGCGGCATCGCGGTGCTGCGCTCCGACGATCGCGGCGTGGGAAAATCCACCGGCGTCTTTGCCGGGGCCACGACGGCCGACTTTGCCGACGATGCCGAGGCCGCCGTGCGATTCCTCGCCACACGTCCGGAGATCGCGCATGACCGCATCGGTATCGTCGGGCACAGCGAAGGCGGCATCATCGCGCCAATGGTCGCGGCCCGCTCGACGGACGTCGCCTTCATCGTGATGATGGCGGGACCGGGCGTCCGCGGCGACTCCCTGCTCATCCTGCAGACACGCGCCCAGCTGCGCGTCGGCGGCGCGCCCGCGGCGCAGCAGGATTCCGTGGTCGGGTTCAACGCCCGGGTCTTCCGCGCCGTCGCCAGCGCGCCCGATTCGGCCGAGGCGCGCACGCGGGCCTCGGCCATCGAGGAGGAGTTCATCGCGTCGCGCCCTGGCAGTGAGCAGGCCGCGTTGCGCACCAACCTGTCGAGCGGTCTCACGCAACTCTCGGGAGCGTGGATGCGCAACCTCCTGCGATACGACCCGGCGCCGACCCTCAGGCGTGTGCACGTGCCAGTGCTCGCGCTCAACGGCACGCTCGACTCGCAGGTGCCCTATCGCGAGGACCTCGACGGCATCGCCTCGGCGCTGAAGGCGGGCGGCAACCGCGACTACGAGGTCGTCGAGCTGCCGGGACTGAATCACCTGTTCCAGACCGCGAAGACCGGCGCGGTCGGCGAGTACATGGGCATCGAGGAGACCATCGCGCCCGTGGCGCTCGCGCGCATGGGTGACTGGATCGCGCGTCGGTTCGTGCACCGCGAGTAGACTTCCTGCGTGGCCGACGCCTCCATCTCCCAGCAGCTACTCAGCGGCAACCCGCTCCTCGCACTTCCGGCGCTGTTCCTCGGCGGCGTGCTCACGAGTCTCACGCCTTGCGTCTATCCCATGATCCCCATCACTGCGGCGATCGTCGGGGGACAGACCACGGGCGCAGCCGCGCCGTCGCGGCTGCGGCCCGTGCTGCTCACGCTCACGTACGTCGCCGGGCTGGCCGTCGTCTACTCGGCACTTGGCGTCTTCGCGGGCCTCACCGGCACGCTGTTCGGCAGCGTGAGCACCAACCCGTGGCTCTACTTCGCCATGGCCAACGTGCTCATCCTCGCGGGGCTCAGCATGGTGGACGTGGTACCGATCCGGGTTCCGGCGGGTATCATGGCGCGGGCCTCGACCCTCGGCACCGCGGGCCGGTTCTCGGGTGCGTTCGGGATGGGGGCGATGTCGGGCCTCGTCGCGGCGCCATGCTCGGCGCCGGTGATGGCGGCGGTGCTCACGTGGGTGACGGTGACACACAGTGCCGCGCTCGGGTTCGTGTACCTGCTCACGTTCTCGCTCGGCATGTGCGCGCTGCTCGTCGTCGTCGGGTTGTCCACCGGCGGGCTGGCGCGCCTTCCGCGAGCGGGCGCATGGATGGTGGTGGTGAAGAAGGTGTTCGCGCTCGTGATGCTCGGCGCCGCCGAGTACTACCTCGTCAAGATGGGGCAACTGCTCATATGATGGCTCTCGCTCGCATTCGCCTGGCCGCGGCGTTCGTCGCCGGTGCGCTTTCCGTTGCTGCGCCGCGTGTCGCGCAGGCGCAGGACTCCGGGCTCGCCATCGGCAGCACGGCGCCGAGCGCAACGTTGCAGACGCTCGATGGCCGGACGGTGGATCTCGCGCAGGTGGCGAAGGGTCCCGCGGTGATCGAGTTCTGGGCGACGTGGTGCGAGAACTGCGAGCACCTGCTGCCCGCGATGCAGCGCGCGCAGGCGGCGTACGGCTCGAAGGTGAAGTTCGTCGCCGTGGCGGTGAGCGTGAACCAGAGCGTCAACCGCGTGAAGCTGCACGTCGCGAAGTACAAGGTGCCGGGCGAACAGCTCTTCGACACGAAGGGTGACGCCACCGACAAGTGGGATGTGCCGGCGACGTCGTACGTCGTGGTGCTGAACAAGGCCGGCAAGGTGGTCTACACCGGTGTCGGCGGCGACCAGAACATCGAGGCCGCGATCAGGAAGGCGCTGTAAGGCTGTCATCCTGAGCGAAACCCCCCTTTGTCATCCTGCGCGAAGCCCCCCTTTGTCATCCTGAGCGAAGCCCCCCTTTGTCATCCTGAGCGAAGCGAAGGATCTGCTTTCTTGCAGGCCGACAAGCAGATCCTTCGCTGCGCTCAGGATGACAAAAGGCTGCGCTCAGGATGACAAAAGGGTGCGCTCAGGATGACAAAGGGCTAGAACAGCCCCTCGACCGACAGGTAGCGCTCCCCGGTGTCGTAGCAGAACGCGAGGACGCGGCTGCCCGCCGCCACCTCCGGCAGCTTCTTCGCGACAGCCGCGAGCGACGCACCCGACGACGGCCCCACGAAGATGCCCTCTTCCTTCGCCGCACGCACGGCGTAGGAGAACGCATCCTCCTCCGTGACCTGGATGTATCCGTCCACCGTGGCCGCGTGGAAGTTGCCGGGGATGATGCCGGCGCCGATGCCCTGCAGCTTGTGCGGCGCGTGTGTGCCGCCGCTCAGCACGGTGGACTTCGCGGGCTCCACGGCGAACGTCTTCAGCTTCGGCATCGTGAGCTTGAGCGTCTCGCTCACGCCGCTGATGTGGCCGCCCGTGCCGACGCCCGTGATCAGGTAGTCGATGCCCTCGGGAAAGTCGCGCAGGATCTCCTGCGCGGTCGTCCGCTTGTGGATCTCCACGTTCGCCGGATTCTCGAACTGCATCGGCATCCACGCGTTCGGCGTCGCGGCGACGATCTCCCTTGCCTTCGCGATGGCGCCATTGATCCCGAGCTCGCGCGGCGTGAGCTCGAGCTCCGCCCCGTATACGAGCAGCAGGCGGCGACGCTCGACGGAGAATGAATCCGGCATCACGAGGATGCAGCGATAGCCCTTCACCGCCGCGGCCATCGCCAGCCCGATGCCGGTGTTCCCCGACGTGGGCTCCACGATCACCGATCCCTTCTTCAGGATGCCGCGCTTCTCGGCGTCCTCGATCATCGCGATGCCGATGCGGTCCTTGATGCTGCCGCCGGGATTCGCGCGCTCCAGCTTCAGCCAGACCTCGACATTCGCGGGCGCGATGCCGGCATAGAGTCGGTTGATGCGCACGTGCGGCGTGTTGCCGATCGTGTCGAGAATGGTGTTGGCTTTCATGTCGGGAATCCGGTGTCGGGGGAGCGCAGCATCCGGGCGGCCACGGGCGTCTCTCCACCAATCTTGTACGAACCCGAAGGTTCCGCTACACCATGCGGCTCGCTTCCCGGTCGAGCCCGTCGACGATCTCGCGCACGTCGTCCTCATCCGTGCGTGGATTCATGATCGTGGCGCGCAGCACGCGGCGCCCGTCCAGGTCCGTCGCCGTGATCCACCCTGCCCCCGATCGATTGTACCGCTCGCGCAACTCGCGGTTCAACGTGTCGAGTGCATCATCGGCATGCGATCCGTCGCCGACCCAGCGGAAGCACAGGATGTTCGACGCAGGCTCGTGCAGCACCACGAACCGCGGGTGCGCCGCGAGCACGTCATGCATGGCCATCGCGACCGCACACAGCCTGTCGTAGAGCGCCCCTATGCCGTTCGCACCGTAGCGCTGCAGCACCACCCAGAGCTTGATCACGTCGGCGCGCCGCGAGCACTGCAGGCTGCGGACGCCCTGGTCCCACACGCGTACGCCAGCCGCGCCGTGAAACAGGTAGGGTGCGCGCTGCGAGAAAGCCGACTCCAGCGCCCGCTCGTCGCGTACGAGCAGCAGTCCCGCCGAGAGCGGCAGCAGCATCATCTTGTGCGGGTCCCACGCGATGGACCGCGCGCGCCCGATGCCGCGCAGGCGGTCGCGGTGCTGGGCGCTCAGCAGCGCCGATCCGCCGTGCGCGGCGTCGACGTGCAGCCACAGGTCGCGCGCGTCGCAGAGCGCGCCGATCGCCTCGAGGTCGTCGAACGACCCGGTCGCCGTGGATCCCGCCGTGGCGACGACGGCCATCACCGGCCGGCCCTCGCGCGCGAGGGCGGCCAGCGTGGTCTCGAGCGCGCCCACGTCCATGCTGAAGTCGCGCGCCGGCACCACCACCACGTTCCGCATGCCGATGCCGAGCTCGCCCACGGCTCGCGCGACGGCGTAGTGCGCATGTGCGCCGCACACGACCACCGGCGGATGCGCGCCCACGCCATTCGTCCACACGTCGGGGATCGCCACGGCGCGAGCGGCGAGCAGCGCGGCCAGCGTGGCCTCGGTTCCACCGCTCGTGAGCGTGCCGCCCGCACTCGCCGGATAGCCGACGAGGTCGCACATCCATCGCACCACGCGATGCTCGAGCACCGTCGCGGTCGGCGACATCTCCGCCACCGCCAGCGACTGGTTCAGTGCCCCGATCACCGACTCGGCCCAGATCGCCGCGGGCAGCGGTGCCGACACCTGGTGCCCCGCGGCGCGCGGATGCATGAGGCGGTTGCTGTCGGACAGGACGTCGTCGCGCAACCGGGCCACCACCGCCGCGAGCGGTGAACCGTCGAGCGGCAGCGCCTCATCGAACCGCTGGTCCAACTGGTCAGATGTCAGCGACGTGCTCACCGGTCCCTTCCCATCCCGCGTCATCGCGAGGTATTCCACCGCCAGCGCCGTGAACGCCGCTGCGGATTCCGCCGACATGTCGGACTCGATGTCGCGGAGCACCTGCTCCTGCTCGTGCGGTGTCGTCATCCCAGGAGAGGCAGTGTCAGCAACTTTCTCGATTCGCCGGTGTCCTGCGTGAGGTGCGCCTCGATGCGGTCGACGATGACGGTCTCGTCGAACCGTTCGCGCAGGAGTGCGTTCAGCACGTCCTTCGGCAGCTCGCGGTAAAGGCTGAGCGTCACGTGCGGCGTGAAGAAGAAGCGCCGCGGGGCGCTGCGCAGCCCGCTCGCCCCGATGCGCTCGTGCAGTGTGCGCAATGGCCCGTGCGGGTCCAGCGGGAGCACGACGATCTCCGTCTGCATGAACTTCGTCGGGCGGCCGAACATGAGCGGGATGGGCGCGGTGTCCGCCGTGATGGCGCCGAGCTTTTCCTCGAGCTCCTCGAGCGGCGTGTTCGCCGCGATCGGCCCCATGCCGGACGAACCGGCGATGGTCACGTGCGGCTGGCCAAGCTTCAGGATGCGCGGGTCGTGCACGCCCTGCAGCGCCGCGATCCGCTCGCCCACCGGTCCGGTGATGGGCGCGATGACGAAGATGCCGCTCTTCGGGCCGCGGTTCACGGCGACGCGGCGCTCACTGCGCCATCGACTTCCGGCCGATCGATACGCCGGGCACGAGAGACCAGTGCAGCGCGTAGCCGCCGTCCGCAGTGGGAACGATCGAGCCGCTCAGCAGCCACTTGTCGATACGGTTGCCCGGGTGCGCATTGGTGTAGCGCACCACCTTGAGGCCCGCAAAGGTGCCGAGCCCAGCGCCGACGATGACGTCGCTCGCCCAGTGCTTGTTGTCGTACATCCGCGAGACGCCCGTGAGCGTCGCCCCCGCGAAGAGCGCCGGTCCGAAGATCCACCGCGTGTTGGGCCACCAGCCTGACGTCTCGCTCGACACCGCCGCTGCGGCAGCGAACGCGGCGAGGGAATGCCCGGAAGGAAAGGAGCGATACTGGTCTCCGCCGCCGAAGCCACGCAGGAAGCCGAAGCTGTGCGAGTTCTGCGGGTTGACGTACGGCCGCTGCCGGCCGATCACTCCCTTGAGCACGCCGCCGGCGAACTCGCCGACCAGCAGCGCCTCCGTGCCATGCAGGCCGAGCGAGGCGAGGTGGTCGTTCTTCACGATGCGGCCGGTGGCGTACATCGAGGTGCCGATGATGAAGGCGCCGGGTGCCGCGGTCGTGCGGACGAACGTGGCCAGCGCGTGCAGCTTCGCGTTTGCCTGCGTGGACGAATCCTGGAGCCGCTGCGCATAGTGGTCGTCCAGCCGCCGCGCAAAGAGGGCGGCGAAGATGACGCCCGTCGCCAGGGCGCCGTCGCGCCACGTGAACAGCTCCACCGTCGAATGCGTCGTATCGGACTGCGCCATCGCCTGCGCCGGCGCCGAGGCGAGCAGCACGGCGACGAGCGCGAGGCGGGAAGGTCGAATCCAGTGGGGCATATGCAATGGTGGCCGCCAGCCGGGCCGCGGACACGGACCAGCCGGGCAGCAAGGTGCGAAGTCTACATGGTGTGCGCAGCGGTGACCATCGCGGACGCGATCAGGACCCGTCGCAATCTCATGAGCCGTGCCGGTGCGGCCGCGATGGCGGCGAAGTCGCGCGACGCTTGCGCTCGTTACTTCCGGAGCACCCGGCTCCGCATCGTGATCTCCCGCGAGAGCGCGAGGTCCTCGAGGAACATCGCCTCCGCCTTGGCGCCGAGTGTCGCGTCCTCGATCACGGCATCGAGTTCGTAGTTGATCGCGACGCCGAGGGGATTGAAGTCGGTGGAGCCGACGCGCACCCATCGGCCATCCACCACGCTGGTCTTGGCGTGCATCATGGTGCCCTTCCATTCCCAGATGCGCACGCCGTTGGTGAGCAGGCGGCGATAGTAGCGGCGGGTGAGGAAGGAGACCCAGCGGTGATCGTTGCGTGCGGGTACAAGGATGCGCACGTCCACGCCGTCGCGCGCGGCACCGAGCAGCGCCTCCACCTCCGACGGACTCGGCACGAAGTACGCGTTCGCGATCCAGATCGACCGTTCGGCGGAAATGGCCTGCATCTGGAGGGCGCGCGCCACGCGCAGGCGGAGAGGCTCGCCCTCGATGATGCCCACGAGCGCGGGCGCGGCCGTGGATGGGTCGAGGTGCGCGCCGCGCGCCGCGCGCCGCGTGAGCCGCTGCGACCCGCGCCGCTCGCGCTTGTTTGCGCGCTCCCACATGGTGTCGAATGCCGCCTGCATGTCGTGCGCAGCCGGCCCCTCGATGCGCACCGCGGTGTCGCGCCAGTGACTGCGCTTCCGGTGCGGCTTGCCGACGACCCACTCGTTCCCGATCCCGACGCCGCCCGTGATGCCGACGGCGGAATCGACCACGAGCACCTTGCGATGGTCGCGCGGGATGAGCCCGAACCAGGGGCGGAAGCCGGGCGGGTTGAAGGCCCGGTGCTGGATGCCGGCCTTCCGCAGGCCGGCCAGGTAGCTGCCCGAGATGCCGCGCATGCCGATCCAGTCGCTGAGTACGCGTACCGCTACCCCGCGCCCTGCGGCCTCGACGAGCGCGGCTGCGATGCGGCGGCCCACGTCGTCGGAGCGAAGGATGTAGGCCTCGAGCACCACCGTCCGTTCCGCCTTGGCGATGGCCGCGCACATGGCGTCGAACGTGGCGAGGCCATCGTGCAGTAGCTCCACCTCGTTGCCGCTGGAAACATCCGCGGCAGCGATGCGCCACAGGCCGCGCGCGAAGGCGGGGCCCGAACCGGAAGGCGCACGACGCCGCTCCACCTGCACCGGGGACGGTTCGACTGGCGACTGGGGAGGCGAGGCGAGGCTGGCTTGCGGGGTCACGTGGCGGGACACGCCTACACGTTAAGTGCCCGCGCGAGGCTCCGCACGTTCGACGACGTGGACCAGCTGCGCCAGCTCGAACGGCTTCTGGATCACCGGGCGCCCATGGCACGACCCGGTGGTCGCGCCCACCGCCAGGTCGCCGGTGACGAAGGTGACCCTCTCCACGCACCCGGGCTGCTCGCGCACGATCCAGTCCATCAGCTCCACGCCGCTCTCCGCACCCAGCCGCATGTCGATAAAGATGGCATCCGGCTCCTCGCGGCCGAGGATGCCGCGCGCCTCCGCGATGGACCGCGCCACCAGCACGCGGTCACCGCGCCGCTCGAAGTAGCGCGACACGACACGTCCGATCGTCTCCTCGTCGTCCACGTACAGCAGCGTCGTCATGGCGTCTCGATCCAGTGCGTGCGTCCGGTACTGGTCGAAAACTACAGCAAAAGCGTCACCACCCTCGGCCGCGCGAATACCCCTTTGTTCGGCAGCCCACGCGTGTCATGTTCAGGGAATGCTCAATATCGACCTGACAGGACGCCGCGCGCTCGTCGCCGGCGTCGCCGATGATGGGGGGTTCGGGTTCGCCATCGCCAAGGCACTTGCCGAAGCAGGCGCCACTGTATGCGTGGGCACCTGGCCGCCGGCCCTGAACATCTTCATGACCCTGCTCGAGCGCGGGAGGATGGACGAGTCCCTCACGCTCGCCAACGGCTCGAAGCTCGCCTTCGAGAAGATCTACCCACTCGATGCGGTGTTCGACACGATGGACACGATGCCCGAGGAACTGCGCACGAGCAAGCGCTACAAGGAGGTGGGCGACTGCTCCATCGAGGGACTCGCCGCGCGACTCGTCGCCGATTTCGGGAGCCAGCCGCTCGACATCGTGGTGCACGCGCTCGCGAATGGCCCCGAGGTGAAGAAGCCGTTACTGGAGACGAGCCGCAGCGGCTACCTCGCGGCGATCAGTGCGAGCGCGTACTCGCTGGTGAGCATGGTCCAGCGGTTCGGGCCGCTCATGCGCCCGAACGGCGCGTTCGCGTCGCTCACGTACATGGCGAGCGAGCGCGTGATTCCCGGTTACGGCGGCGGCATGTCCAGCGCGAAGGCAGCCCTCGAGAGCGACACGCGCCTGCTTGCGTTCGAGGCCGGCCGCAAGTGGGGCGTGCGCGTGAACACGGTGTCGGCCGGACCGTTCGCATCACGCGCCGCATCGGCCATCGGGATCATCGAGAAGATGGTGGCGTACGTCTCGGCCAATTCGCCCATCACCGGCGAGCTCGCGGCCATGGAGGTCGGCACCGCCATGGCGTTCCTCTGCTCGCCCCTCGCCAGCGGCATCACCGGCACCACGCTCTACGTGGACAAGGGCTACCACACGATGGGCATGGGTGTGATGGCGCCGGAGGCGTAGACTACGACGATGTGCGCGCACCCAGACCGTGCGCAGCGAGCGACCCGAGAAGCACGGTGGGAATGATCTGCACCGCCTGGATCAGCAGGGCGGTGGCCACCGCTGCCGATTGCGTCACGCCGAACGACGCAACCGTCATGGCGTAGATCACCTGGAAGATCCCGACGTTTCCGGGCGTGCCGCGAACCAGGAAGCTGATGCCGATGACCAGCATCGCCGCGATCGACCCCGCGAGTGGAATGGGAAGATGTGTCGCGCGCGCGACGGCATGATAGGTGGCCACCTGGAGCCCCCACGCACCCAGTGAGAGCGCCATCGCAGTCATGAGACGGACGGGTGTTGCCGTCTCGCTGACACCCGATGCAAATCGCTTCAGTGCGCCCGCCACACGCTCCCTCACGGTGTCGGCGCGTACGGTCGAAACACCTCGCACACGCGACGTGGCCGCCAGGAGCCACAGGGCGACGACTGCACACGTCAACGCCAATGCCGCTTCGACGCGCCAACGAGCGAGTGTCTCGGGAACATCGAGTGCGAACGCGGCACCGACCAGCAGCGTGAGGTAGCTGACGGCGTCGAGCGCGCGCTCCAGTGCGAGCGCACCCGCCACTCGCGAGGCCGCAATGCCGCTCGCACGCGACACGATGAAGACCCGCGCGCCTTCGCCACCCTGGGCGACGACGAGGTTGTTGAGCGACGCGCCCGCGTACGTCGCGCGGAGCACGAGCCGCAGCGAATGGACCCCGAGTGCGCGGAGAAACACCCACCACCGTGCGCCCTTGAGGACGAGCGAGAGCTGGTTGCACGCGAAGGCCAGCACCAGCAGACCCGTGTCGGCATCGCGCGCCGCGGCGGCGGCCGCCCGCCAGTCCACGCGTCGCGCAAAGAGGGCGAGCAGCACCACCAGGGCGGCGCTCGCCAGCGCGCGCAGCGATCGCCGGCCCCCGGGCGTCATCGCGACGCGCGCGGCGCCTTCTCCAGCACGGTCATGAATTGCGGCGTGATGAAGAAGTCGAGCGCGCTCTCCACATGGCGCAACCCGCACCGCTCGGCGAGTGTGCGAATCCGTCTCGGCGTGAAGGCGTGGACGTGCAGCTCACGTGCGAGGAATGGATTGCCGAATCCGATCCACGCACCCGGCATGGCATAGAGTCCCCGAATCGGCTCCGCCGGATACACAAGCAGGATGCGCCCTCCCGGGACGAGCACCCGCTGCATCTCGCGAATCGCCTCGCCCACGTCCACGATGTGCTCGATGGCGTGGAACGAGTACACGTGGTCGAACTGCTCATTGTCGAAGCGGAGGTCGACCGCATCCATCGTCGACAGGTGCTGCGCGACCCCGTGAACGATGGACTTCGGGTTCACGTCGATGCCGTACGTCGCTGGACAGAGCTCCTGCATCCGCTGCGTGAGCCAGCCGCGCCCGCATCCGATTTCCAGCAGCCGATCCGCCCCCGCGGGCTTCAGGTACCGGAGAATGCGACGCGCGTGCCGGCCGGTCTCGATCGGACGATTCAACATCGCGTAGTCCTCGGAGTCGTACGTGACGCCGAGATTGACGGGCGTCTCGTGCATGATGCGCAGGCGCGGCGCGTCATCCTTTGGTTCGTCATCCCCGCGAAGGCGGAGATCCGTCTCCGGGTTTACGAACGTCAACATGGATTCCCGCGTCCGCGGAAATGACGAATTTTCGAGAGCTGGATGCATTGCGTTCCTCCGGTGCGGCAGACATCGCCGGTGAGGGAACCGCATCGCCGAGTGCGAGGCGTCCCGGACAGGAACGCGCAATCGTGCGGAGAATCGGCTCAGGTGTGCCGTGCGCCGCGTTGTGTCTCGCAAAACACGAAGGCCGGCGTCGAGAAGGACGCCGGCCTGATACTCGCGGGTCGGGGAGCCTGCTAGATGTCGTCGCTGATGGTTCCCGGCGGCGCAGGCACGTCCGCCGGGCGCGCGACGATCTCGGGCAGGCCGGCCTTCCGCAGCGTCACGTTCACCGCCGGCAGCCGGGCATCGAGCGACTTCTTCATCGTCGTGAGCTGCACGTCCAGCTGCTTCGACAGCACGGTATAGACCTCGGTGGTCTGTCGCGTGGGCGCGGCCTCCGCGCTCCCCGCCACGCCCGCCAGTGCCGCGATCTTGTTGTTCAGGCGGATGGGATAGTTGAGCGGATCCTGGCCGCTCCGATTCTTCGTCTGGTACACGGAGTCTTCCACGACGGACAGCTCCGCCCGGAGCGGCGCGGCCTGCGCCTGGAACTCGGTCTTCGCCGGACCGGCGAGCTTCTTCTCGCGGTCGTCGAGCTGCGACTTCACCCACCGGATGGTCTTGACCGCATTGTTCGCCGCCGTAGTGCGGTCGCGAACGTTGATGAGGAAGGCGAACTGCGCGGCCAGGTCGGCGGGCGTCGCCGTGGTGCGCGGGTCCTTCTTCAACGCGAAGCTCTGCGTCGCCACCGGCTTGCCGTCCACGAGCAGACGCACCTGGTACGTGCCCGGCGGTGCCGTCGGGCCCTGCGTCCCGCCCGCCCACATGATGAGCCCCTCGAACGTGGGCGCATCCGGATAGCGCATGTTCCAGTTGAAGACGTTGATGCCGACCTTGTTCGGCACGCGCGGCGGGGGCGGCGTGCGGATCGGGCCGTCGTCCTCCCCACCGACGGGAGCAACCGCGTCCCCCGCACCGGCGACCGCGCGGCGCGCCATCCGCTCCGCGCTATCGGACGGAATGCCGGAGCGAACGAGCGAATCCACCCGCGTGCGCATGCGCGCGGCGCGTGTGACGGAATCGGCGGCCTGCGTCGAGTCCTGCCGGCTCGTGAACCGCTTGATGAGCTGGCCCTTCGCATCCATGAACTCGAGCATCACCTCGCGATTCGGGCGCTTGAGCCAGTAGCTCACCACCGGGCCACCGGCCGGGCTGGCAGCCACCGGGTGCACCGGCGGACCGGCCGCTGCGCCAGGCGCGGGGGCGCCACCGCCGCCGCCACGACCACTCGCGAAACTCACGCGATACGCATCGCGCGGCTTGAACAGGTGCGCGTCCTCCGCGGTCAGCGTCGGCGTCATCTGCCGCAGCGCGGAGATGTCGTCGATGATCCAGAAGCTCCGTCCGTGCGTCGCCGCGATGAGGTCGCCCTCCTTGATCGCGAGGTCATGCACCGGCACCGGCGGCAGGTTGAACTGGAGCCGCTGCCACGTGGCGCCGTCGTCGTGGGAGAACCACACGCCGCGCTCCGTGCCCACGTAGAGCTGCCCCTGCTTCTCGGGATCCTCCCGGATGGCGCGCGTGAACTCGGTGGGGTCGATGCCCGCGTCGAGGCGCGTCCACGAACGTCCGTAGTCCGTCGTCTTCCACAGGTACGGCTTGTCGTCGCTGAGCTGGAACCGGTTCGCGGCCACGTATGCCGTGCCCGCGTTGAAGTGCGATGGCTCGATGATCGACACGCGCGTGTAGATCGCCATGTCCTTGGGCGTCACGTCCTGCCACGACGCGCCGTTGTCGCGCGACACGTGGATCAACCCATCGTCGGAGCCGGCCCACAGCACGCCCTTCTGCTTCGGCGACTCCGCAAACGCGAAGATGACGCCGTAGTACTCCACCGACGTCTGGTCCTTCGTGAGCGGTCCGCCCGACGGACCGAGCGTCTTCGGGTCGTTGCGCGTGAGGTCGGGCGAAATCACCTCCCAGCTCTGGCCGTCGTTCGTGGTGCGGTGCACGTAGTTCGACGTGGCGTACAACACGTTCGGGCTGAAGGGCGACAGCACGATCGGGAACGTCCACTGGAAGCGGTACTTGAGGTCGATGGCCGAATGGCCCATCGGGTTGTCGGGCCACGGGTTGATGTTGCGCGTGAGACCCGTGCGCAGGTCCTTGCGCGTGAGCAGCGCGCCGTAGCTGCCGGCGTAGACGATGTCGGGGTTGTCCGAGCGGGACGCGATGTAGCCGGACTCGCCGCCGCCGGCCTCGACCCAGTCGCGCGCGTCGATGCCGCCGGCCTTGCGGCTCGGCCCGCAGAGCGTGCTGTTGTCCTGCTGCGCGCCGCAGATCTGGTAGGGGAAGTGGTTGGTGGTGATGACGTGGTAGAACTGCGCCGTGGCGAAGTCCTCGTCCGACCAGGTCTTGCCGCCGTCCATGGAGACCGAAGCGCCGCCGTCGTCACTCTCGATCATGCGCTTGTTGTCGTTCGGCGCGATCCAGAAATCGTGCGAGTCGCCGTGCGGGATGCTGCGCACGGGACGAAAGGTCTTTCCGCCGTCCGTGGACTTGTTGAAGTTCACGTTGTTGACGTAGACGACGTTCGTGTCCTTCGGGTCGGCGTGGATCTTCGAGTAGTACCAGGCGCGCTGTCGCAGCGCGCGGTCGGCGTTCGTGCGGGTCCAGGTAGCGCCGCCGTCGTTCGAGCGGTACACGCCGCCCGAGTCGGCCTCGATGATGGCGAAGACGAGGTTCGGGTTGGCCGCGGACACCGTGAGGCCGATGTTGCCGAAGATGCCGCCCGGCATGCCCGGATTGTGACTGATGTCGCGCCAGGTGTCGCCCCCATCGATGCTCTTGAACACGCCACTGCCCGCGCCGCCGGAGTTGAGCATCCAGGGCGTGCGTCCCACCTGCCAGAAGGCAGCGTACAGCACGTTGGGGTTCGACGGATCGAAGGCGAGGTCGGAAGCGCCGGTGGAGTCGTTGCGGAAGAGCACCTTGCTCCAGTTCTTCCCGCCGTCGCGACTCCGGTACACGCCACGATCCGGCGTCGGCGCCCACACGTCGCCCTGAGCCGCCACGTAGACGATGTCCGGATTGGTGGGATGCACGAGCACGCGGGAGATCTGCCGCGTGGCCTTGAGGCCGAGCGACGTCCATGTCTTGCCCGCGTCGGTGGACTTCCAGACGCCCTCGCCATGCGAGACGTTGCCGCGCAGCGCGTACTCGCCGCCACCGACGTAGACGACGTCAGGACTCGACGCCGACACGGCGATGGCGCCGATGGTGCCGCCGAAATACTTGTCGGTCACGGCCGCCCAGGACTGGCCGGCGTCGAGGCTCTTGAAGACGCCGCCGCCGACGGTGCCCATGTAGTACTCGCTGGGGTGTGCGACCGAGCCCGCGACGGCGACCGAGCGGCCGCCGCGGAAGGGGCCGAGCTCGCGCCACTTGAGGGTGTTCAGCGCGGCGGTGTCGAGCGGGTCGCCGGCGCGGAGCTTTCCGTCGAGGGGAATGCTGGGCCGCGTGTCGTTGGCCGAGCCGGGCGCCGGGCGCTGGGCGCCGAGGACTGCGAGCGGGGCGAAGAGCGCGCCGAATGCGGCGGCGCGTACGAGGTGGCGTGTCACGAGTGTGGGACTCCGGCGATGGTTAGGGATGACGAAGCCAAGTAGACGTCGGCCGGGGTCTCGCGCAAGGGGAATTCCGCCTGGCTTCGCGCAGGACCACACAGGCGATTGTCGTCCCGAGCGCAGCAACCTGCCCTCGAGGAGCGAAAGCGACGAAGGGAGGGACCTGTTTGTGGGCCGGGCGCCCAAGATGCAGATCCTTCGCTTCGCTCAGGATGACACACGCCCAGAAATGACGAAAGCCGACTCATTGCGAGCCGGCTTTCAGAACGGAACCAGCGAACCTCAGCGGCTCGTCGCCATCTGCTGCATGTCCGCCTCGCAGTACTGCGACCCGTCGGCACGCGTCGCCACGTGGTAGCCAGAGCGGCAGGCGATGTCGTCCGACGACCGCGCGCCCGGCGTGGGCGACTGCGGCGCGGTAGTGCTCGACTCGGCACAGGCGCCGAGGGCCAGCGTTGCGGTGACGGCGAGAAGGACACGGATTCGCATGACTACACCTCGGTTCTGATCCAACGCCCTCACGAGGTCCTGGCTCACGTGGCCATTCCCGGTGGCGTTATGCGGCTCGGGGTGAGCGAAACGTGTGCCAACGGTTCGATGGCGTCTGTGGCGGACGTCACGCGTAGCCGCTCAGCCCGTCAGGATCCTGCGTCGTGCAGTGTCTCGAGTTGCGCATCGATCATGGCGACCTCGCGCGGCAACGACGAGACGACTGCCACGTCGCGCGCGTGCTCCAGACAGAGGCGCGCCCCCGTCGGCTCGTTGCGGCCAGCGGCCATCGCGGCAAGTTGCATGAGACAGAGCACGCGCTGGACGGGAATGTCGGCGATCGTGAACTGACCGTACGCGATCGTGATGCGCTCTTCGGCGTCCTCGATGAGGCCCAGCTCGCTCAGCACCATCCCGTGGTTGAGCAGGGCGGCGGCGTGCATCTCGAGATCGCCGGTGGCCCGCGCGGCGATCACCGCTTTCCCGAGCGTGACAATGGCAAGGTCCGGGAGACCACGGTCGAGCTGGAGACGCCCCATGTTCAGGAGGGAGTTCGCCTCGCCGCGCGCGTCGCCGGCAGCGCGATAGGCTTCACGCGATTCGGCGAAGAGTCGCTCGCCGTCGTCGAAGTGGCGCTCCATTGCCGCAACGGCGCCGAGGTTCTGGAGCGCCTTGGCGCGAGTGCCTTGCGTGCTGGCGAGCTCCAACGTGCGTTTGTAAAGATCGCGTGCGGTGTCGTATTCGCCGCGCATGTAGAAGACGGCGCCCTCGATGTTGAGGGCATCCGCCTCGGTGTTGGCGAGCCCGTGCTCGCGCGCGATCCTCGCGGACGTACGCGCCGAATCCAGCGCGTCGCTCCACGACGAATGCAGGCGGTGCAGGTTCGCGAGCCGCCACCAGGCCTCGGCGACCGTGGCGGGGTCGTCTCCCTCGCGCTGCACCACGGCCTCGAAACACTCTCGCGCGCGCTCCACGACGCCACCACGTTCGTAGCGGATGCCGTCGGCGAGCAGGCTCGCCGACGTGGAGGACGACGGAGGGACAGGAGAGGCGGCCACGCTTACTGGAGCGTTCGGAGGAATTGCATCAGGGTCACCGGCTGGACAATCTTGAGCGTTGGCAGCAGCAGCGCCACCCGAGCCTGGCAGATTGATACGGACATATTGGACACGTGCGATACGACTTGCGACCAATTAGTTGACCGCGGGAAATCTTGTCTGGTCATTTAGTCCGCGCCACGACATATTCGCCGCCAATCTTCAATTGGTATCGTCTACGCATACAACCCGGCGATGTTAGCGGTCGAGACAATGCCGTCGCCCACCGAGAGCAGGGAGTGGTTGGGCTCCGTGGAACAACGACACGTCGTCCTCCTCCAGCGGCGACGCTTCTGGCGGGAGTTCGTGTACGCGGCAGCCGTCCTGTCCGCTGACGCGCTCACCATCGCGTTCGTCTTCGTGCTCCTGGCGCAGGCGGCCATCGGCATTGGCACGTTCCGTCTCGACTTCGCGAACGGCCTGGTTCCGCTGACGCCGGCGGCGCTGCTGATGCGCATCGCGCTGCTCCTTTTCTGCCTGTCGGTCGCACGCGCGTATTCCACGACGAGCGCCGCAACGCAATCCGGCCGCATCGCCCTCGCGATGGCGATCGGCATCCTGGTGCCGCAGTGGTCGGTGGCGACGCCCACGATGTTCGCCGAACGCATGACGCTGGTCGCCTTTGTGGTGGTGCTGCTGTGGCTGGCGCTCGTGGGCCAGCGCAGCGTCACGCAGCGCGCGCTGCAGGCGTTCGATCCGCGTCGACTGGATCAGGAGCGGACGCTGCTGGTGGGCGTGGGCCGTCAGCTGCGCACGTTCCTCGACGAGCACGTGGACGTCACGGCGCCGCCGCCCTCGGCCTACGAGATCGATCCCGAGTGGCCGGGCGAGCAGCGTGAGGGATGGCAGTCACTCTATGCCGAAGTGCACCGGTCCATGGCGGACGCGATCATCCTCGTGGGCCCGCTGGGCGACGCGGCGCTCCAGAACGTGCTCATCGCCGGCTCGAGCGCTGGGTGTCGCGTATTCGGGCTCCGACGCCGGCCACTGCGCGAGATGAACAACCCGACACTGATGCGCCGCGGCGAGGGCCCCATCGCGCTGCTCAGCAGCCCAGCGCTGATCGGATGGCAGCTCGTCACGAAGCGCGCGTTCGACGTCTGCGGAGCGGCGCTCGGCCTGATCCTCCTCTCCCCGCTGCTGGCGATCTGCGCGGTGCTCGTGAAGCTCACGTCGCGCGGTCCCGTGCTCTTCGAGCAACGGCGCGTGGGACTGGGCGGCGAGTCGTTCCGCATGCTCAAGCTCCGCACGCGCGCGGTCGATGAGACAACCCGCCGCGTCACGCCGGTGGGCCGACTCCTGCGACGGACCAGCCTGAACGAGCTGCCGCAGCTCTGGAACGTGCTGCGCGGCGAGATGTCGCTGGTGGGCCCGCGTCCGCCGCTTCCACGCGAGCTGGCGCGCTACCAGACGCGGCACTTCGTGCGGTTCGAGGTGACGCCGGGCATCACGGGTCCGTGGCAGGTGAGCGGCGGACACGACATCACGAGCTTCGACGCCGTCGTTCGCATCGAGCAGGAGTACATCAACGGCTGGACCCTGTGGCGCGACGTCGCGCTGCTGCTGCGCAGCATTCCGGTCGTCGTGCGCATGCGCGCGCACTAGCGACACGAGGACAAGCAGATCCTTCGCTCCGCTCAGGATGACAAGCAGCTCCTTCGCTCCGCTCAGGATGACAGGCTTGGGAGTCCTTCTTTTGTTGTCATCCCGAGCGCAGCGAGGGATCTGGTCGTCGGGAATGCGAACGGGCTTGGCGCGTACAGCGCCAGGCCCGTCCTGCATCATAAGGTCAGTGAGGAAAATCAGCTGCAGGTCAGCGCACCGTGCGGAAGAGCCCGCGTGCAGTTCTTCGTGACGCCGTTCTCCGTGATGACGATCCTGGCGGTCGCGGAGCCATCGTAGGTGATGACCTCGCGGCGCGAGATCGACACCGGGGTGGAGCCGACGTAGGAAATCGTAGCCTGGATGGAGCGGGTGACCGTGCCGGCCGTGGGATACGGCGGCGTGGTACCCGTGGCCACCGGGATGACGAGGCCCGTCGTGGTATCACCGACCGTGCGCGTGGCCGTGAAGCTCCCCTTGCTCGATGTACCGGTGGTCGTCTCCTGACCCGCCGAGCTGCCGTTCACCGTACGCTGCGTGCTGCCCTGTGCGAGGCCGGTGGTGTGGCGCGCGCTCGAGCTGGTGATGATGGTGCTGGCAGTGAGGATCGTGGACGTGTCGCCGAGCAGCCGGCCGAACGGGCCGCGCCCGCGGCCCCATCGGTTCTCGCCGTGATCGCCGGCCTCGGCGCTGTCCGCGCCGCGCGTGAACGTGATCGTGCCGGCAACCTTCGACTGGAGATCCACCGTGTTGGTGGTGAGCGTGTCGAACGCCTGCTGCACGACGCCCGCCGCCGTGGTGTACTTCGCGCTGCGGCTCACGGTGATGCCGTGCGTCGTGGCGTCGGCGCAGATCACGCGGCCCGACGCCGCGTCGAACGCGCCGTTGCAGGGAAGACCGCCGCCGAATGGTCCGCGGTGGCCGCCCCTGCTCGGGAAACCGATGCCGCCCGCAAAGGCGTCACCGAGTCCACCGCCCATCAGGCCGCCGTGGTCAAACGATGCCTCGCGTCCGCCACCCACCCAGAGACCGGCGCTGGACGCGCTGGCCGTCATCGTGCCGACATAGCTGGTGGCGAGGTCGCCGTAGCCAACCGGCACCGAGGACAGGGCGGCAAGCAGCGCCGCAGAGGAAGCAGAGGTACCCGTCGTGTCCTGGCACGCCGCCACGGACAGGAGGAGGGCACCAGATACCAGAAGATGTGAGTACTTTCGCGTCATATGCTGCCCCATTGAGAGGGATAAGGGTTCGCAGCATGGACACCCGGTCCGGCAGACACCCTACCTGCCCGAAAACGACACGTCATGTCGCGGGCACGGCCCCCGTCATCAACGCCACCGCGTCGCTCATGCCCACAAGGCGCGGATCGAGCACCGCGACGCGGCGGCCGAGCCGCTGCACGTGGATGCGGTCGGCCACGCCGAACACCTGCGGCATGTTGTGCGAGATGAGCACGACGGCGAGTCCGCGATCGCGGGCGCGACGCGCGAGGTCGAGCACCATCGCGCCTTCCCTGACGCCGAGCGCCGCCGTGGGCTCGTCCATGATGACGACGTGCTTCGCGAACACCGCACTGCGCGCCACGGCGACGGCCTGGCGCTGCCCGCCGGAGAGCGTCTCCACCGGCTGCGTCATGGACTGCACGGCGAGCCCGAGGTCGCGCAGGTGCGCGCGGCTGTCGTCCAGCATGCGCCGCTTGTCGAGCATGCGGAACACGCTGCCCAGCACGCCCGCACGACGGATCTCTCGGCCGAGGAAGAGGTTCTCCGCGATCGACATGGCGGGTGCGACGGCGAGGTCCTGGTAGACGGTCTCGATACCCGCGCGGCGCGCATCGAGCGGTCCGCCGAAGCGCACCACCGCACCATCGAGCCGCAGCTCGCCTTCATCTGGCGCGTGTGCGCCCGAGAGCACCTTGATGAGCGACGATTTTCCCGCGCCGTTGTCGCCGATGACGGCGAGGATCTCGCCCGCCTGGAGGTCGAAGTCGGTGCCGTCGAGTGCCGTCACGTGACCGTATCGCTTCACGAGACCGCGCGCCTGGAGCACCGTCATCGCGCGCTGCCTCGCGACAGCTGGTCGGCGGCGACGGCGAGGATCACGAGGATGCCGGTGACGAGGATCTGGTAGACGGACACCACGCCGATGAGCGTGAGGCCGTTGCGGAAGACGCCGATGATGAGTGCGCCCACGAGCGAGCCGACGATCACGCCGCGTCCGCCGAACAGGCTCGTGCCACCGAGCACCACGGCGGTGATGGCGTCGAGGTTTTCCGTGGTGCCGGCGTTCGGGTCACCCACGCCGGTGCGCGCGACGGACAGCAGCGACGCGAGGCCATACACCGCACCGGCGAGGACATACACGCCGATCAGTACGCGCCGCGTGGGGATGCCGGAGAGCCGCGCGGCCTCCGGCGCGTTGCCCACCGCGTACACGTGGCGTCCCCACGCCGTCTCGCGCAGCGCGAACCACGCCACGAGGTAGAGGGCCAGCATGAGCCCGACGCCATACACGACGGACGTGCGGCCGATCGTGACGGTGTTGCCCAGGATCGCCAACGCGGGCGGCACGTCGGTGACGGTCTGCGCGCCCGATGCCAGTTGCGTGAGGGCGAATGCGATGTTCATCGTACCGAGCGTCACGATGAACGGCGGCAGCCGCACCACCGTGACGAGAAATCCGTTCGCGAGCCCGAACATCGTCGCCACGCCGATGCCGGCGGCGATGGCCAGCGGCACCGGCACGCCAGCGCTCGTCGCGAGCCTGGTCATCACGATGCTGCCGAGCGCCATCACCATGCCGCAGGAGAGGTCGACGCCGGCGGTGAGGATGATGAGCGTCTGTCCGAGCGCAATGACACCGACGACCATCACCTGCTGGAGCACGAGCGAGAGGTTGTCCGCGGTGAGGAAGCGATCGGTGCGACTGGCAAAGAAGCCGCATGCCAGCACCAGCGCGAGCAGTGGTCCGAGGACCCCCACCCACGCGAGCGCGCCTACCTGTCGCCGAAGCACGACTGCATGCCGGCCTTCACGTCCTTGCTCTCCACGCCGGCGATCGGTCGGCCAGCGATGAGCGTCACGCCCGTATCCGTGTAGCCCGACGGACGATGGCCCGTGCGGATGAACGCCGCGCCCGCGGCGACGCCCATGGCCGCCATCCGCACCGGGTACTGCTGCGCCGTTGCCGCGAGTTCGCCCGCGGCCACCTGCCGGATCCCCGGGCAGCCGCCGTCCACCGACACCAGGATCGCGCCCTTCTCCTTCCGCGCCGCGACGAGCGCCTTGTGCGCGCCTGCTGCGGTGGGCTCGTTGATGGTGTAGACCACGTCGATGTCGGGATTCTTCTGGAGGCAGTTCTCCATGCCGGTGCGGCCCTTCTGTTGATCGCCGTAGCTGTCGGCCATGCACACCACCTCCGCCGGCCTGCCGAGCGCGACGCTCGACGCGTCGGGCGCCAGGAGTCCGAAGCCCTTGAGGAATCCGTTGTGGCGTTGCGCGCCGACCGGATGTCCAGGGAAGAGGTCCAGCATCGCGATCTTCGCGGGTCGGCGCCCAAGCGCCGCGCGCGCATACTGGCCGATGAGCATGCCGGCGCGATAGTTGTCCGTGGCGAAGAGCGCATCCGTGGCGGAGCGCGGATCGGTGGGGCTGTCGAGCGCGATGACGAGGATGCCTTTCGCGCGGGCCTTCCGGATGGACGGCACGATGGCCTTCGCGTCGTTCACCGTGATGAGGATGACCGAGGCGCCCGCCGCGATCATGTTCTCCATTGCGGTCACCTGCCCCGCGTTGTCGTTGTCGGCGCGGCCGGCACCGGTAAGGAGACGGATGTGGTTCTCCCGCGCGGCCGCCTCGGCGCCTTCCTTCATCTTCACGAAGTAAGGGTTGGTCTCGGTCTTCGTGATGAGCCCGATGATCGGCAGGGGAGCGTGCGCGTGTGCCGGTGCCGTGGTGAGCGCGACGAGCACGAGTGCGATGTGGAGAACGGACATCATGAATGACCGGGGGATGGGAACCTGCGCGCGCATGGCCGCCGCGTCCGGGAAAAAGGCGCGTGCACGCCGCGCCCGGCAAGTGGGCTGCGCCCCTTGCCTTCGGCCCCGCCCAGGGTAATCCATGGAACGCCAACGGCGGAACTGGAGACGCCGCTCCATGCCATGAACGCGCGGGGCGCGGCCGATACGCGACACCCCTCTGCTCCTCACGTCATGAAGTCACGCTGGATCAAGTGGAACGGTGTCGCCGTGCTGCACCTCGACTATGCGAACTTCAAGACGGACTTCGAGGGGCTGAAAGCGGAGGTCCATGCGGCTGATGAGGAAATGATGCGCGAGCCGAAGGGCACCGTGCTCGTGCTCATCGACCTGCGCGACACCGTCGCCTCCGCGGCGGTGGTCGGCCTGTTCAAGGAAAGCTCGGCCATCACCACACCGTACGTGCGTCGCCACGCGCTCATCGGCGTCACGGGCATCAAGCGCTACCTCGCGGACAAGGTGGCCAAGCTCGCGGGCCGGCCGATGCGGCTCTTCGACACCGAGACGCATGCGCTCGACTGGCTGACGAAGGGCGAGGCCGCGGCGCAGGGTGAAGCGATCGGCGTGAACGTGATCACTTGAGACGACACCTCCGGAGGAAGTGACGCGATTCGTTGCAGACGTCCGCAGCGCGGACCCGCATCGACCCCACCTTGCGCCATTTCGTCGACGCGGGACGCGTCGCGGGCACGTCGGGGGGCTGGTGTACGAGAATGGGCGCGAGGGGTATGCTGGTGCGTTCGGCATGGCGGATCGCGAAGCGGGGCGGCCGATGGCGCGCCGATCCTCGAGCCCTGCATCGGCCGGTGACCATCCGCGACCTCACGCGGCGCACCGCCGGCTTCGCGACCGCCGCCGGCAATCCCGGCGTCGGTCCATTCCTGCGCGCCGCGGATCCGCTCAACCGCTCGAACACATCACTGGCCGCTCATGCCCGGCAGTTACGGGCTGACGTCCACGCTCGACCACTACATGCGCTTCGCCCGCATGCTGGCGAACGGCGGGGAGCTCGACGGCGTGCGCATCCTGCGCCCCGAAACAGTCCGCCTCATGGCCACGAGTTGGCCGTGGCGGGCTGACGGCGCGGCGGACACCAACCATGAGCGCCGCGCGTAGGGTTCGCCGAACACTGTACATTGCCACTTCCCCGATGGTCGACAGGTGAGCCCGATGCAGAATGCCCGCGGCACCGCACGCACGACGAACGCACAACCCGCTCACGTCGTGACGGTGGAGCAGCTGCCCGCACGGGCGGGCGACCTCGAGAGCCCCGATGCCTCCGCCGCGCCGCTGGCGCTCCCTCCCATTCCCGACGGCGGCGGCCGCATCGTGATCCAGCGGCAGGGGCGCAACACCGTCATCACCAGCGCCTCCCTTCCGCCGCAGGTGATGCCGCTCGCGCGCATGGGGCAGGAAACGGCGTTCGGGGTGCTCGGCCTGCTCGCGGCGATCATCATCCTGGGCCCGTTCGCGCGGATGTTCGCCCGCCGCATGGATCGCCGTACGGAGATCAGCGCCGCGGGCGAGAACACGCGCCTGCTCCAGCAGCAGTTGGTGCAGCTGCAGCAGAGCATGGACGCGATCTCCGTGGAAGTGGAGCGCATCAGCGAATCGCAGCGGTTCGAGAGCAAGCTGCTGCACGAGAAGCGCAGCGGCTGAGGGCGGCGGCGCGGTGCAGTGGCAGGGGCCCTGAGGTTGCAGCCCCGAGCACCTTGTGCAGCCGGCGTTACCGGGGTGCTGCGCAAACGGGACGACTGTCCTAAGTTGGGGCGTCCCGCGAAGCGCACCATCCACTTCTCCTCGCGATGACCATTCCCACGGGCGCTCCGGTAACACGGCGCGCGCACTACGGCCTCGACGCGCCGAATGTGGTCCGCGCGATGGCGCTGCTCGCCATCGCGCTCGCTGGCGCGGGCCTCCTGATGGAGGCCGCCGCCGGCCCCGCCGGACACCGGCTGGGGAGGGTACTCCTCTGGCCCGCCGCGTCCTTCGCCATCACGACGGCGCTCATGCTCGCCAGCAGCCGATGGGGCAAGCTGCGGGCGGGTGCCCGGCTGCTCGACCGCCTGGCGCTGGCCGGCGGCGAAACGGTGCTCGATATCGGCTGCGGGCACTCGGCCTGCTGCTCATCGGCGCGGCGAAGCGTCTGCCGCGCGGGAAGGCAATCGGTATCGATCTCTGGTCGCAGACGGATCAGCATGCCAACAGCGCGGCGGCCACGCTGGCCAATGCCGACGTGGAGGGCGTGCGCGACCGCATCACGGTGCAGGACGGCGACATGCGGGTCCTGCCGCTCGACGATGCGAGTGTGGACGCCGCCGTCTCGAGCCTCGCCATCCACAACGTGTCCTCTCGCCGCGACCGCGCGAAGGCCATCGGCGAGATCAACCGCGTGGTGCGGCCCGGCGGGCAGGCCGCCATCATCGACATCGCGCACGTGCCCGACTACGCCGCGGTGCTGCTCCATGCGGGATGGACGATCGAGTACAGCGACTTCACCCCGTGGATCTTTCCGCCGTGCCGCGAACTGCTCGCCCGCAAGCCTCGCTGACGCTGGTGACGATCAGCTGGACTTGATGAACGAGCAGCCCACGTCCTGCGCACGAAGCGTCGCGTAGATCCCGGACGGCTGCAGGAGCACGCCAGGCACCACGCCCGCGCGAAACTCGGCGCGCATCTCCTCGGCGTCACGGTTGTACTTCTGCGCCACCTGGCCGGCCAGGTGCATCGTGGCCTTGTTGCACGCGAGGAGGATCGCGCCGCTGGCAAGCAGCGCCTCGATCGATGCATCCGGCGTCACGAGCGCGTTCTTGTCTCCCGTCGCCACGCGGATGAACGGGTTGCGGAGCGCTGGCTTGCCGGTGGCGGGATCCTTCAGGTTCACGCGCTCTCCGAGTGCGTACTTCTCCCACAGGCTGTCGTTCAGCGCCATCACGGTGCCCACGTGCCGCAGCACCACCACGGGCACCACGTCCGCGCCGCCCACGTCGAGTTGCTCGCGAAAGCCCTGCATGAAGAAGGTCGCGTGTTCCAGCGCGAGCCCGTCTTCGATACCGGGCGAATCCATGACGGCGCGATGCTTCGCCGCGATCACGCGCTGCGTCCAGCTGTCGTCGAAGGGCGCGCCGCGAGCGGCGCGCGAGGCGCCGGCCTGTTGCGCCCCAGCGCTCAGCGGCGCCGCGCAGGCGCTGCCTGCCACGATGACTGCCGCGGTGGCGACTTGGGTGAGGAATTCGCGGCGGTCGGAGCGCGGGTTCTTCGAAGTGGTCACGCAAACACTCCCGTGAATTGTCGGCAAGCTTCACGAATGTATCGACGTGTCACGCGCCGGGCGAATTCCCTGGTCGCCACCGTCGGCTCCGCGAGGTAGCTTCTGTCGATGGTGCTCACGAACCCTGCATGACGCCGACGCGCTGGCTGCTCACCGCGCTCTCGTTCGCCGCGACGATCGGTGTCTCGATCTACATGATTCTCGGGTGGTCGCAGGAGGGCACGTCGCTCGTGCTCCCCGTTCGCGCCCACCTGTTCGCGCTGCTGGCCGTGTTCGTGGAAGTGCTCGCGCGGGCCCTCAAGATCCGCTGGAGTGCGCGCGCCGCCGGCATCCGGCTGCGGCTGTCGACGGCGGCGCGCACGTGCCTGGGCGGCGACTTCGCGGCCGCGATCACGCCGGCGCGCAGTGGCGCCGAGCCCGCGCGGTTCTTCGTGCTCTCGGAGAGCGGCCTGCCGTCGTCGAGCGTGCTGGTGATCCTCTACGCCGAGCTGTTCCTCGAGGTCTTATCGCTGGCCGCCGTGGTGTTGTGCGTGGCGCTGGTGTTCCGTCACGCCGGCGCGGTGCTCACCACGCTCGTCAGCGTCGTGGGCCTCTACGCGGGCGTCATCATCGGCATCGGCGCGCTCGCCCTCTTCCTTTCGCGGCGGAACGCGAGCGGCCCGCCCCCGCGGTGGGCGCGCCGCCTGCGCCTGCATGCCGGCCGCTGGCGCACCATCCAGCGCGCGCTGCGCAAGCTGCGCGCGACCGTGGACTCCGTGGAGCGGATCCACCGCAAGTCCGCCGTGGCGGCATTCCTCGCGTCATTCGTGCACGTGGCCATCCGGCTCACCGTGCTGCCTGCGCTGGTGCTCACCAGCGTGCCATCGGCGCCGCTCGCGCCGCTGGCGCTCTGGCCGCTCGGCTTCCTCTACGGCGCGGCCGTGGTGCCGGTACCGGGTGGCGGCGGCGCCGTGGAGATGGCGTTCCGCGCCGCGCTCGGACACGCCATTCCGGGCCGGCTGTTCGGCGCGGCACTCGTATGGTGGCGCTTCTACACGTTCTACATCTACATCGTGCTTGGCGCGATCGCGGCCGGCAGCACAGTGCTGCGCGCCGTGCGGAAGACCGAGGACTACGAGACGGAAGTCGCGACGGGCGCGCCGATACCCGACGTCGCCTGACTCGACCTCCTACAGCAGCGCCGTGTCCTCGACGCGCACGTCCACCGGCAGGCCGCCGGGAAAGTACGAGTTGTGTACGTACTGCCGCACCATGCGCTGCGTGTTGAAGAAGCTGCCGTTGAGCGCGATGGCTGACCGCATGACCTCGGCGTAGGCGAACGGGAGGCCGTAGAACAGCGGAAGGATCACGCGCTCGAGCTTGATGTAGAGGTCGAGCGCATCGCGCGAGGGATCGCCCTCGGCGTCCGGCGTCCCGATCGACCAGCCCGTCACGCCCTCGACGTGGCCTTCCACCCACCAGCCATCGAGCACGCTGAACGATGGCACGCCGTTCATCGCGGCCTTCATCCCGCTGGTGCCGGATGCCTCCAGCGGCTTCATCGGGTTGTTCAGCCAGAGATCAACGCCGGCCACCATCTGGTGCGCCAGGGCCATCTCGTAGTTCTCGAGGTACACCACCTCCACGAGTCCGCGCAGCCGCTCGTCCGCGGCGAAGATGCGCCGGATGAGCTCCTTGCCGCCGCCGTCGTGCGGATGCGCCTTGCCCCCGAACACGATCTGGATGCGGCCCACGTTCCGCGCGATGCCCGCGAGGCGCTCGACGTCGGAGAAGATGAGGTCGGCCCGCTTGTATGGCGTGGCGCGCCGCGCGAAGCCGATCGTCAGCACGCTCGGGTCGAGCACTACGCCGGTGCGGCGCGTCACCTCGGTCAGAAGCGCGGTCTTGCTCGCCGCGTGGGCATCGCGGATTTCCTGGAGCGGAATGCTGACGGCATAGCGCAGGTACAGGTTGTCGCGGCGCCACTCGGGGATGCGGCGGTCGAACAGCTCGGCGAACGCGGGGCCGGCCCACGTCGTGGCGTGCACGCCGTTGGTGATGGAGTTGATCGCATAGTCGGGGAACATGCTGCGCGAGACGTCCCGATGCCGCATGGCCACAGCGTTGACGAAGCGGGTCAGGTGCAGCGCAAGGTGCGTCATGTTGAGCATGCCCTCGAACACACCGCCGGAGCCCTCCAGCAGCGCGACGCGCTCGTCGCCGAGCATGCTGCGCACCATGTCGAGCGGGAACTTGTCGTGTCCGGCCGGCACGGGGGTGTGCGTGGTGAACACGCAGTGCTGCCGCACCGCCTCGAGGTCGGCGTCGTCCAGCTCGAAGTGCTGCCGCCCGTCGAGCTGGCGCTCCAGCAGTTGGAGCGTGAGCAGCGCCGAATGACCCTCGTTCAGGTGGTAGATCACGTTGCCCGCGTAACCGAGCGACTCGAGCATTCCCGCCCCGCCCATGCCCAGCACGATCTCCTGGCAGAGGCGGTAGTGGTCGTCGCCGCCGTACAGGGAATCAGTGAGGGTGCGATCCCAGGCGCTGTTCTCCTCGAGGTTCGTGTCCAGCAGGTAGACCGGGACTTCGTGTCCGCGCACACCCTTCACCGTGTACCGGAACGCAGCCACCCGAACCGGGCGTCCCTCGATCGTCACCGTGGCGCGCGCCGCAACCTTCTCCAGCTTCGTCTCCGGACTCCACAGCACCGGCGTCTCGGTCTGCTGCCCGACGGCGTCGAGGTGCTGCTCGAAGTAGCCCTTCCGATGCAGCAGCGTCACCGCCACCAGCGGCACGCCGAGGTCCGCAGCCGAGCGCAGCGTGTCGCCGGCGAGCACGCCAAGGCCGCCACTATAGGTGGGAATTGCCTGTTCCAGCGCGATTTCCATGGAGAAGTAGGCGACGGTGGTGCGGTTTACATCAGACGACATGAATTCCTCGAGCGGAAAAGCGCAGCGGGGCGTGGGCGCCCGCTCCCGGACCGCGCGGTGAAGGCGGCGATCCGAGGACTGCAGATGGTGACCCGACGAATTCTACCCCCGGTTCGCCACTGTTCAACCGAACCGTCCTCAGCGCAATCGATTTCGGTGCAGTGCAGCCACCAAAAGTTCGGAAAAATCTTGCGCATGTGCAGCGATCGGCTCGCTGCCACATGATTTCCTCGCTGGAGGACGTGCCGCCAGTCAGCGTCTTCAGAGTCGATCAGGACGTGTGTATCGCCTCACGCGGCGCCGGTCGTGGTGTCCCCCGGGCCCAGCGCCCATTCCGTGCGCTCGGAAGCGAACAGTGTCTCCAGCGTGTCGCGCATGCGGCGCGACCAGCTCGGATACTTGTCCTGCCACACCCCCGGAATGTTCACCGGAGTAGCCTCGAAGCCGAGATCGTCGAGCGACAGTCCCACCAGCGCAGACGGCGTGCGCCGGATGAACCCATGCACCGCGGCGATGAGCAGGTCCGACGTGAGGTGGTCGTGCGCGTCGTGCGGCAGCAGGCCGGCCTCAATGAGCGACGAAACCAGCGCGCCGAGGTCGTTCTTGCGAGAGTCGCGCATCGCACCGGACACCGCGGCATCCGCGAGGTCGCCCACCTCGCTGCGCAGCATGATGTCCCGCGCCTCCGCCCAGCCCACGAGCGGTGGCAGGTCGTGCGTGTTCACGGTGGCGAGCGCCATGCGAGGATACGCATGCGCCTCGCGGAAGCGGCCGGTGTGGAAGTCGCGCTCGAACACCTGCACCTTGGAGCTGAGCACGCCCCAGCGCGCCAGCACGCCGGGCACGTCCGACGGCACCGTGCCGAGGTCCTCGCCCACCACGAGTGCGTTGTGGCGCACGCTCTCGAGCGCGAGGATGCCGAACAGTTCCTTGCTGAACGAGCGCACATAGGCGCCCTGCCTGGCCGACTCGCCGAGCGGGACCCAGAACATGCGGAAGAGGCCGAGCGCATGGTCGATGCGCAGGGCGCCGGTGTGGCGGAAGCCGGCGCGCAGCAGCCGCGTCCAGTAGTCGTAGCCGGTGGCGCGCAGCACGTGCGGGTTGATGGCCGGCAGGCCCCAGTTCTGCCCGTCGTCCGAGTACATGTCGGGCGGCGCACCCACGGTGGCGCCGAGCAGGAACAGCTCCGGGTGCGACCACACGTCGCTGCCCGAGGCGGCGGATCCCACGGCGAGGTCCTGGTACATGCCGAGCTCGAGGCCATCCTGCATGGCCTCCGACTCCGCGAGGCCGAGCTGGCGGTCGAGCTCGAACTGGAGCCAGCGGTGGTAGTCCACGCGGTCGGCGAGCTCCTCTTGCAGCGCGGCCACGGCGGCGCCATTGGCGTCACGCAACGGCTCCGGCCAGATGCGCGCATCCGGCCCCTCCCGCTCGGCGATGGCCATGTACGTCGCGAAGCGCGTGAGCGGTGGATCCTCGCGCGTCACATAGGTGGCGTACTCGCGCGCCCGCGGCGTCGCGCTGGCCACCTCGCGCACCTGGAACGTGCGGTGGAGCGATTCGAGCACCGGCTCGCGCAGCGCCATCACGCGTTCGTAGTCCACCATGGCGGCGGCGCGCAACGCCTCGAGCTCGGCCTGAAACTCGGGCGTCGCGGTGCGGTCGCGGGCGGACGCGTCGTGCGCGAGCTCGGGTACGTCCGCAACGCGCAGGTAGAGCGGGTTCCGGAAGAGGCGCGTGATGGGGCTGTACGGGCTCACGTCGTAGCCGGCGTTGCGCAGCGCGTGCAGCGGGTTCATCCCCACAAACGTGCCGCCATGCTGGCCGAGCCACGCCGCGATCGCCTTCACGTCGCCGATGTCGCCGGCGCCCCAGTTCTCCGCGCTGCGCACGGTGTAGAGGTTGGTCGTGATGCCGAAGCCGCGCCTGCCCTGCAGTCGCGCCTCGGGCGGCGTGCACCGCGACGGCACCACGACGAGGCGCTGTCGTGCAGAGTGGTGCTGGTCGCCGCCGCGGAACGACACCTCGAGCACGTGGTAGCCGAGGGGCGGCACCACCGGCAGGGTGAGGTCCATGCGACGCGACGGCCCGCCGGGAAGCACGCCCTCCCAGGTGCTGCGGATGCCCTCCTCGGTCTCGAGCACGAGCAGCCAGTGCACCTCGTGCACGTCGAGCCGCGGCACACGGACCTTCACCCTCGACAAGTGGCGGCTGCGCTGTCGCACCACGCGCACCGGGGAGATCCACTGGCACCGCTTCGCGCGGCGCAGTGCCCGCAGCGCGCGGCGCGCGCGGCCCTCCGTGCTCGCGTCGACCCCCATCGCGGCGAGCAGCCGCACGCGCGTCTCATCCGACGTGCGCCGCATCTCGTCGCCGGACTGGTCCACGTATGCGTCGACGATCCCCATGCGGGCGGCGAGCTGGCGTAGCAGGGGGCGGTCGATGGTGTCGTCCATTGGGGAGCGAGAGCTAGCGCGCTTTCGGCGCCGGAACAAGCACGAGCACGGCGAGCGGTGGAAGGGCGAGGTTCAGCGAGTAGCGCCGACAGTGGTAGGGAATGTCGTCGGTCGTCACGGTCCCCATCGTGCCCGACCCGCTGCCACCCCAGCTCGAGGCATCGCTCGAGAGCACGCAGGTGTACTCACCCGTCTCGGGCACGCCGATGCGATACGACGCGTGTGGCGCCGGCTGCAGGTTCATCACCACCACGGCATGCTCGTCGTTGCTTCGCCGCACGTACGACAGCACCGAGTGGTCGCGGTCCGAGACGTCGATCCACTCGAAGCCGCGCGGCTCGCCGTCGAGCTGCCAGAAGGCGGAGTGTGCCCGGTACACCGCGCCCAGCTGCTCCATGTACGCCATCATCGCCGCGCGGTCGCCGTGCTCGGACAGATGCCAGTCGAGCGAGACGTCGTGGTTCCACTCGCCTGGCGCGCCGTACTCGCTCCCCATGAACAACAGCGACTTGCCCGGGCGCGTGAGCATGTAGGCATAGAGGGCGCGCAGGTTGGCCAGCTTCTGCCAGTGGTCGCCCGGCATCTTCTGGTACAGCGAGCCCTTGAGGTGCACCATCTCGTCGTGCGACAGCGGCATGATGAAGTGCTCGCTGTGCTCGTAGATCATCGCGAAGGTGAGCAGGTCCTGGTGGTAGCGCCGGTAGATCGGGTCCTTCTCGAAGTACTGCAGCGTGTCGTGCATCCATCCCATGTTCCACTTGAACGTGAAGCCGAGGCCTCCGTCGTGGATGGAGCGCGTCACGCCGGGCCACGCCGTGGAATCCTCCGCGATCGTGATGCAGCCCGGCGCCTCGTCGGCGACGATCGCATTCATCTCGCGCAGGAAGTCGATGGCATCGAGGTTCTCGCGGCCGCCATACTTGTTCGGCACCCACTGCCCCGCCTCGCGGCTGTAGTCCAGGTAGAGCATCGATGCGACGGCATCCACGCGCAGCCCGTCGACGTGGAACTCGTTGAGCCAGTACAGCGCGTTGGCCACGAGGTAGTTGCGCACCTCGCGCCGGCCGTAGTTGAAGATCAGCGTGCCCCAGTCGGGATGCTCCGCCAGGCGCGCGTCCTCGTGCTCGTAGAGCGCCGTGCCATCGAAGCGGCGGAGCGCGTTGTCGTCCTTGGGGAAGTGCGCGGGCACCCAGTCGAGCAGCACGCCGATGCCCGCCTGGTGCAGCGTGTCGATGAGGAAGCGCAGGTCGTCCGGCGTGCCGTACCGCGACGACGGTGCGAAGTAGCCAGTCACCTGGTAGCCCCACGAGCCGTAGAACGGATGCTCCATCACCGGGAGCAGTTCCACGTGCGTGAACCCCAGCTTCTTCACGTGCGCGGCCAGCCTCGGCGCGATCTCACGGTAGGTCAGCGAGCGGTTGTCGTTTTCGGGCACGCGCGCCCACGAGCCCAGGTGCACCTCGTAGATGTGCACGGGCTCGCGCACCGGCTCGTGGCGTGCGCGCGTGGCCATCCAGCCCTCGTCGCGCCACGTGTACGTGCCCTCCGCCACGACGATGGACGCCGTCTCCGGCGCCTGCTGCATCTTGAAGCTCATGGGATCCGACTTCAGGCGCGGCAGGCCCTGGCTGGTGCGCAGCTCGTACTTGTAGAGCGCGTTGGCGCCGACGCCCGGCACGAACAGCTCCCAGAGCCCGCTGCCTTCGAGCCGGCGCATGGGATACTGCCGGCCATCCCAGTTGCACCAGTCGCCCACCACGCTCACGCGCTCCGCGTTGGGCGCCCAGACGACGAAGGACGTTCCCTCGTCACCCTCGACCGTGCGCAGGTGCGCGCCGAGCACGGTCCACAGCTGACGGTGCGTTCCCTCGTTGAAGAGGTAGAGGTCCGTCTCACCCACCGTAGGCAGGTGGCGGTACGCGTCGCCGCGCTCCCACGTGTGCCCGTCGTGCGACAGGAAGCGCAGCGAGTAGCGCACCGGCAGCGCCACGCCCGGGAGCACGAGCGAGAAGAAGCCATCGCCTTCCGCGCGCATCGCCGTTGCCACGCCGTCACGCACCACATAGCAGTCCGCCGCATCCGGCTGGAACACGCGGATGATCGTGCCCGGCCTGCCCCCCACCGTGTGCTCGTGTGCCCCGAGCACGTCATGTGGACTGCCATGCCGCGCATGCAGGAGCGCCTGTCGCGTGCCTTCTTCGAGCCTGCTCACAGCGTGTGCTGCTCCACGAGGGACGGCCGCTCGCGGCGCGGCTCCTCGATGCTGATGCGGCGGTCCGTCCCGAAGCGGAGCAGCAGGACGGCGTGCGCCTCGACGGCCACCACGCCATCCCGCACCACCGCCAGTTCGTCATGCGCCGTGTCGACCATCGTCACCCAGATGTCGTCCCCGCTCGCGTCGAGCGCGGGAAGCGTGAAGGAAACCGGCGCAGCCCCGGCATTCAGCACGATCAACAGCGTGTCGCCGAGCACCGCATGCCCCCGCTCGTCCACGTCATCCGTGGCCGCGCCGTCGATGAGCATGCCGATCACGTGCGACCCGGCATCGCGCCAATCTACTTCGGCGAACTCGCCGCCGTCGGGCCGGAGCCAGGTGAGGTCCTTGTGCGCGGAGCCAGGCACCACGTCGCCGCGGAAGAAGTGGCGCCGGCGGAGCGTGGGGTAGGCCTGGCGCAGGGCGAGCACCTTCCGCGTGAACGCGAGGAGCGACTGCTGCGCGGGATCGAGGTCCCAGTGCATCCAGGTCGTGTCGTTGTCCTGGGCGTAGGCGTTGTTGTTCCCACGCTGCGTGCGACCCACCTCGTCGCCGTGCGAGAGCATCGGCACGCCCTGCGAGAACGCGAGCGTGGCCAGCAGGCTGCGCACCAGCCGGGCGCGCAGCGCCAGGATTCCCGCGTCGTCCGTCTCGCCCTCCGTCCCCCAGTTCCGGCTCAGGTTGTCGTTGTGGCCGTCCTGGTTGTCCTCGCCGTTCGCCACATTGTGCTTCTGCTCGTAGCTCACCAGGTCGTGCAGGGTGTAGCCGTCGTGCGCCGTGATGAAATTGATGCTCGCGTACGCGCCGCGATCGCTGCCGGAAAAGATGTCGCTGGAGCCGGCGAGCCGACTCGCCATCTCCGATACCTGGCCCGGCTCCCCGCGCCAGAACTTGCGCACGGCGTCCCGGTACTTGCCGTTCCATTCCGTCCACCGCACGGGGAAGTTCCCTGCCTGATAGCCACCGGGCCCCACATCCCACGGCTCGGCAATCAGCTTCACGCGTGCGAGCGTGGGATCCTGGTGCATGATGTCGAAGAAGGCCGAGAGCTTGTCCACGTCGTACAACTCGCGCGCCAGCACGGGCGCCAGGTCGAAGCGGAACCCGTCGACGTGCATCTCGTCCACCCAGTAGCGCAGCGAGTCCATCACGAGCTGGATGGTGCGCGGGTGCTGCATGTTGAGCGAATTGCCCGTGCCGGTGAAGTCCGTGTAGAACCGCGGGTTGTCGGGCTCCAGGCGGTAGTACGCCCGGTTGTCGATCCCCTTCATCGACAACGTGGGCCCGAGATGGTTTCCCTCGCCGGTGTGATTGTACACCACGTCGAGGATGACCTCGAGCCCTGCGGCGTGCAACGTGTTCACCATCGTCTTGAACTCGTAGACCTGGTTGCCGAGTCCGCGCGTGGCGAAGCGCACGTCCGGCGCGAAGAAGCCGATGGAGTTGTAGCCCCAGTAGTTGGTCAGGCCGCGCTCGGCGAGATGCCGGTCCACCACGGACTGGTGCACGGGCAGCAACTCCAGCGCGGTGATGCCGAGCGCCTGGAAGTAGTGCAGCATCGGGTCGCTGCAGAGGCCCAGGTACGTGCCGCGCAGCTCGGGCGGCACGTCGGGATGCCGCATCGTCATCCCCTTCACGTGGCACTCGTAGATGATCGTGCGGTTGTACGGCACGTTCAGTGGCGCGTCGCCCCCCCACGAGAACGCGGAGTCGATGACGACGGACTTCGGCACGCCCCCAGCCGAGTTGTCGGGGTCGGGAATGAGGTCGTCGAGCGGCTCGCCCACCTTGTACGCGAACAGGTCGCTGCTCCACAGGATCGCGCCCGTGATCGCCCTGGCATACGGGTCGATGAGCAGCTTCGCGGGATTGAACCGGTGCCCCAGCTGCGGCTCGTACGGCCCGTGCACCCGGTAGCCGTAGAACTGCCCCGGCCGCACGTCGGGCAGGTAGCAGTGCCACACCTGGTCGGTCCGCTCCGTGAGCGTCAGGCGCGCCGACTCCTCCGCATCCCTGTCACCGCGGAAGAGGCAGAGCTCCACGCCGCTCGCGTGCTCGGAGAAGAGCGCGAAGTTCACGCCGATGCCGTCCCACGTGGCGCCCAGCGGATACGGGCGGCCGGGCCAGACGCGCAGCTCGCTCATGACGCGACTCCCCCCATCTCGTCGTCGAAGTCGCTGACGTACACCGCGGCGCTCCATGCGGGCAGACGCACGGTCCGGATCCGCGGCGCAGTCGGCGCCACGTCCATCAGGCGCTTCGGCGCGTCCGCCGCCGGCGCCAGCGATTCCTCGGGAGGAATGCGGTCGATCATCTCGCCGCTGCCGCCGTACCCCGGCGCCTCGGTGCAGAGGCGGAGCTTCCACGCGCCGATCGCATCGGCGCGCACGGGGACGTTCATGGGATGGCCGCAGAGGTTGAAGACACACAGGAGCGCGCGCCGCGACCGCGACGCGTCGTAGATGTCGTGCTGGAGCGGCATCACCCGCAGCGCCGTGAACCACTCGGCCGCGCCCTGCACGTGCGTCTCGCTCGCGCCGGGTGTGAGGGCGGGTTCCTCGCGACGAAGGGCGAGCAGGTCGCGGTAGAGCGTGAGCAGTGCGGCGCCGGCTTCCGTGTCGCGACGCGACCAGTCGATCCGGCACGCGGCAAAGGTGGCGTCCGCCTGCGGGTCGTGCCCCGCCTCCGGCCTGCCGAGCGCCTCGAACTCACGCTGGCGGCCGCCGCGCACGGCGTCCACGAGCGCAGGGTCGCCGTGCTCGATGAAGTACAGGAAGGGCGCCACCTCGCCGTACTCCTCGCCCATGAACAGGAGGGGGACGTACGGCGAGAGCAGCACGAGTGCGGCCGCCAGCCGCTGGCGGTCCGGCCCCACCAGCGAGGCGCTCCGCTCGCCGTCCGGACGGTTGCCCGTCTGGTCGTGATTCTGCGCGGCGACGATGAACCGCTGCCGAGGCACGCCGGCCGGAGAGCGTCCGTGCACGCGGTCGCGGTGCGGCGCGTACCGGCGTGCGTAGAAGAACGGCTCGGCATATACGTCCGCCATGGTGGCGAGGCCGCGGAAGTCCTGGTAGTAGCCGTTCGACTCGCCGGTGAGCGTGGTGTGCAGCGTGTGGTGGAAGTCATCCGCCCATTGTGCGTCGAGCCCGAACCCGCCCTCCTGCGGCGCCCGCACGAGCTTCGGGTCATTCAGGTCGCTCTCGGCAATGAGCTGCACCTTGCGGTCCAGTTGCCGCCCGAGCTGGTGCACCTCGTCCGAGAGCTCCTCGAGGAAGGAGAGCGAGCCGAAGTCGAAGATCCCGTGCACCGCATCGAGACGCAGCGCGTCGACATGGTACTCGGTGATCCAGTGGAGCGCGTTGTCGTGCGCCCAGCGCCGCACGTTGTCGCTGCCGGCGCTGTCGTAGTTCACGGCGCGACCCCAGGGGGTGCGGTAGATGTCCGTGAAGTACGGCCCGTACGTGTCGAGGTAGTTGCCCTCCGGGCCCACGTGGTTGTACACGACGTCGAGCACCACGCCGATGCCGTACGCGTGTGCGGCGTTGACCAGACGGCGCAGCCCGTCGGGGCCTCCGTACGAGTGCTGCGGTGCGTAGAGGTGCACGCCGTCGTAACCCCAGTTGCGACGCCCGGGAAACGATGCGACCGGCATGAGCTCGATGGCCGTGACGCCCAGCGCCACGAGATCGGACAGCCGTGCGGTCGCTGCCTCGAACGTGCCTTCGGGCGTGAACGTGCCGACATGCAGCTCGTACAGGACGAAGTCCGCCATCGACACGCCGCGCCACGCCTCGTCCGTCCACGTGAACGCGTCGGGGTCCACCACCTCGGACAGCCCGTGCACGCCGTCAGGCTGTGCGCGGCTCACTGGGTCCGGTCGGGGCTCGCCGCCATCGACGCGGAAGCCGTAGCGATCGCCCGCCCGCGCCCGCGGCACTGTGAGCTCCCAGACGCCCCGCTCCTCGCGTGACGTCTCGAGCGCGTGGTCACCGGCCGCGTCCCCCGTGGTAATGTGCACGGACACCGTCCGGGCCGATGGCGCCCACACGCTGAAGGACACCGCGTGCGGCAGTACCGTCGCGCCGCGGCGAAGGTGCCACGGCCGCCTTTCCGCACCGATGTCGCCCGGACGTGCGTGCTCCATGCTTGCCGGGTAGGTCACGGGCCCACCGGCGACACGGCGTCGAGGTGGTCTGGTCCGCCCGGCGGCATGAGCCTGAACCAGTAGAACTCGCGGGCGCTCAGCGTGAGCAGATACGGGCGCGTCCCGATTTGAGGAAAGGCCTGGCCGCTCCACAACTCCATGGGCAGCCAGCCGTCGAACTCCCCGAGGTCCAGCTCCACGTACTGCGCGTGGCGCGCGAGGTTGTTCACGCAGAGCAGCACCTCGTCGCCATGGCGGCGCAGGAACGCGAGCACCCGCTGGTTGCCGGCGGCGATCGGTTCGAAGCTCCCCCGGCCGAACGCGTGGTACTTCCGGCGCAGGTGCACGATGGCGCGGACCCAGTTCAGCAGCGAGCTCGCCACCCCCTCCTGCGTCTCGACGTTGACCATCTGGTAGCCGTACGGCGGATCGCTGATCACCGGGAAGTAGAGCGCGGCCGTCTCGGCTTCCGAGAATCCACCATTGCGGTCAGCGCTCCACTGCATTGGGGTGCGCACGCCGTTGCGGTCACCGAGGTAGACGTTGTCGCCCATGCCCAGCTCGTCGCCGTAGTACATCACCGGGGCGCCGGGCAGGGACATGAGCAGTGCGTGCATCAGCTCGATCTCGTCCCGTGAGTTGCCCAGGAGCGGCGCGAGCCGACGGCGGATGCCGACGTTGATGCGCATGCGCGCATCCTTCGCGTAGTACCCGTACATGAACTCGCGCTCCTCCTCCGACACCATCTCGAGGGTGAGTTCATCGTGATTGCGGAGGAAGATGGCCCATTGGCAGCCGGCGGGAATGGCTGGCGTCTGCGCCATGACGTCCACGATGGGCGAGCGGTCTTCCAGCGCGAGCGCCATGTACATGCGCGGCATCACGGGGAAGTGAAACGCCATGTGGCACTCGTCGCCGTCCCCGAAATACGAACTCACCTCCACGGGCGACTGGTTGGCCTCGGCCAGGAAGACCCGGTCGTCGAACTCGGCGTCCATGGCGGCGCGTAGCCGCTTGAGCACTGCGTGCGTCTCCGGAAGGGTCTCGCAGCTGGTACCCTCGCGCTCCACGAGGTACGGAATGGCGTCCAGCCGCATGCCATCCACGCCCAGCCGGAGCCAGAAGCGCATGACGTCCAGCACCGCCTCCATCACGACCGGGTTGTCGAAGTTCAGGTCGGGCTGGTGGCTGAAGAAGCGGTGCCAGTAGAACTGCTGTGCGACCGGGTCCCATGCCCAGTTGGACGACTCCATGTCCGGGAAGATGAGCCGGACGCCGGCGTACTTGTTGGGGTCGTCGCTCCAGACATAGAAGTCGCGCTCGGGCGAGCCCTTGGGCGCGAGACGCGCGCGCTGGAACCAGGGGTGCTGATCCGACGTGTGGTTGATCACCAGCTCGGTGACGACCTTGAGCCCGCGGGCGTGCGCCGCGTCGAGGAACTCCTTGAAGTCCTCGAGGCTGCCATAGGTCGGATGCACCGACGTGTAGTTGGCGATGTCGTAGCCGTCGTCCTTCAGGGGCGACGGGTAGAACGGCAGGAGCCAGATGCAGTTGACGCCGAGACCGGCGATGTAGTCGAGCTTCTGGATCACGCCGCGAAAGTCGCCGTACCCGTCGCGGCTGCTGTCGCGGAACGCCTTGACGTGCAGCTGGTAGATGACGGCGTCCAGATGCCAGCCAGGCTCGTTCGTGTTTTGGTGCATTTTGCTGGCAGTTCGAATGTATGGGGCTATCGTGCCTGCGTAGTATGTCGATGCTGGCGCGACATTCGTCCGCCGTTTACCACGTCGTCCGGCGCATCATGAGTCACGATTCCGGTCGCGCCTGGGCGCAACATCCAGGCCGCTTTCCGCCAGTCGATGAATCGATGTGCGGCCACCGAGCGCCAGAAGATGTCTGCGGAGACTGAGTGGATTCGCCGGGCCCTGCGCGGCATCCGCTAGTCGGCGGACGTGGTCGCGCCCAGCTCCGCCAGCGTCGAGTGCTCGATGCGGCCTTCCATCCGCCGCATGAGTGCGACGAACACCCGGGCGATGTCCGCGTCGAAGTCCGTGCCCGCCCCTTCCTCGATGTAGGAGAGCACCTTCTCCGGTTCCCAGGCGCCGCGATAGGGGCGGTGCGTGCGCAGTGCGTCGTACACGTCGCACACGTGCACCAGCGCGCTCGCGCAGTGACACGCACGCCGGATGTGGCGGTGCGGATAACCACCGCCATTGAGCATGATGTGGTGCTCGTACGCCACCGCGGCGGCGAGGTCCAGTTGCCGGTCGCTCGTGATGATGAGCCGCGCGCCCTCCACCGTGTGACTCTGCATCACCGCCCGCTCGGCATCCGAGAGCTTGCCCGGCTTGTTCAGGATCTCGAGGGGAATGCGCGTCTTGCCGAGGTCGTGCAGCAGGCCCGCCACGCCGAACGCGCGCACGTCCCCGGCCGACATCTGCATCGCCTCCGCCAGCGCCATCGTGAGCACCGACACGTTGAGCGAGTGCGTGGTGGTGTACTCGTCGAACTCGCGCAGCGAAAGCAGCGGCAGGAGCATCTCCTGGTCGCCGTGCATGGCCACCGCCAGCGAACGCACCACCGACTCCGCTTCCATGAGCGGCAACTGGCCGCGCTCGCCCACCTCGGCATGCATCCACTTCACGGTCTCGACCTCTTCCGTGAGGTCGTAGCGCGCGCCCGGTGCCGGCAGGTCCGTCGTCGGCAGCGCCGCGAGTCGCGCATCGCCGCGAATGCCGAGCGCGCCGAACCGGATGGACGACCGCCCTGCACCCGGCCGAGCCTCGGTCGTGTCGATGGTGGCCAGGGTGAGGCGCACGAGTACTTCCTCGAGAAATCCCTCGAAGTCGGCGCGCGTCACGTCCGTCGCGAACTCCAGCCGCTGCACGCCCGCCTCCGCGAGGCGCGACGCCCATTCCCAGTCGCGCATCTGCCGCAACGGTGTCTGGCCGTACACCACCTCGTCGCCCAGGAAGGAAAATTCCGGCTGGGCATCTTCGGCCTGGAGGTCGCGAAGCAGGCGGTACGCGCTGTCCACCGCGCGGCCACGCGCCGGGTGCGACGGCCCGTACAGCGCCATCGTGGCTACCGCCTGCGTGAACGCCGTGAGGAAGCGGACCGGGTCGCTCATACGATCTTGAAGCCGCCCGACGACATCCGCGCCGCGCTGTCGATCACGGCCGCACGTACGGTCGGGCTGCTGCTCGCACGCGCCATCTCGAGCACCTCCGCGGCCCTGGGATCCTTGCGCCACCGCGCGGCGATCGCGCTCAGCGCCGCCAGCATCTCCGGCGACGTGGGCGCCAGCCGCGTGCGGCGCAGCAGTCGCCCTGCTGTCACCGTGCGGCCCAGCAGCCACGGCAGCGCCGCGTCGTCTCCCGCAACGGCCACCGCACGCACCGCCGCCACCCGGGACGCCCCGTCGTTGAGCTCTGCGCGGTCCATGCGCTGCCGGATGGTGGCCGCCACATAGGGTGAGCATTTCTCCTGCGCCGCGAGGAGTCCGGCGTACACCACGCGCTCATCTTCGTCGCGCACGGCCACCGCCATCGCGATCTCGCGCGTCTCGTCGTACGCGAGCAGCAGGCGTACCGCCTCGCGCCGCAGCGAGGGATCGGGATGTGCGAGGAAGCCGCGGGCCTTGGCGGGCAGGGTGGGCGGGGAGATCCGTCCCAGGCTCGCGAGCAGTTCCTTGGCGAGCGGCGAGGGCGACCCCGCGAGTTGCTCGGCGATGAGCGGGGCGACGTCCGGTCCCAGCGACGTGAGCAACGCGATCATGCGGTCGCGGCGGATGCCGTCGGGGGAGGACGCGAGCGCACGAATCAGCGCGGGCGCCGCCGGCACTCCGGTGCGCTCGACCACGCGCCGGATCAGCTGGTGTTCCAGCCGCGGCGCCGCGAGGAGGGTGTCGAGCGGCACGGACGCCGCGGCCCGCGACCAGATGAACTCGATGGCCTCGGTGTGGTGCTGCGGCGCCGAGTCGAGGAGGTCCAGCAGCTCGACGTAGGACTGGGACCGGAGCATCTCGGCCACTGCGCGTGCGACGTTGTCGCCCGTGATGCCCATCTCCAGTGCCATCGCGATCGTGCGCGAGGGTTCGCACGGAAAGCGTGCGTCGTCGGCATCGGGAGGCGGCGCGCCGGCGGCGCCGCTGCGCGACATCTGCTCGAGCGCGGCGGAATAGCCTTCCGGATTGGGATCGTTGAGCGACCACGAGTTGACGAGGCGCTCCACGTTCTCGCGGAACGCGCCGTCGGCGGCACGGCCGCGGGCATTGGCATCGCCGGTAGCGTGCGTCGCGAGCTTCGTGAGCATACGGACGAGCGAGTGCGAGATCGTCTGTCCCTCGGCTGTCGCGGCAGCCTGCACGAGCTCGATCACGGCCTCCACGCTCATTCCCTGTGCGGCATCGAGCACGAAGCGGCGGCGCTGCAGGTTGTCGCCGCCCATCTCGAGGAGGCGGCGCAGCGTGTCCGGCTGCAGCGCGCCAACGAGGCGCGAGATCCGGCGCTTCAGTCCCTCCGTGGCGGCGACCGTCGTGTCGTCCGCCCGCACCTCGTTCGCGATCTGGAGCAGGTAACCGACGATGACCTGGTCGTATGCCGGCTCGCGGTCGTGCTCGTCGATGGCGTGTGCCACCTGTTCCGGGTCGAGCGGCGAATCCTCGGTCGTGCGGTCCGCGGCGATGGCGGCGCGCGCCAGGCTCACCCAGAGCTGCGCGGCGCGGCCGTCCTGCGCCGTCGCCGGCCTGCCGCCGCGTCCCTCCTCCTCGTCCTCGTCGAGCAACTCGAGTCGGTCGTACGTGAGCGGAAAGAGCCGGACGTGCGTCCACATCGACTCCAGGCCGGGCTGCATGCCCAGGGGCTCTTCGCCCAGCTGCGCCTCGACGCCCACGATGCCCAGGGCGTTGCCGAGCTCCTCGCGCTCGAGCCCGCGGACGAGCTTGATGGCGCCGATGTGGTGACGGTGCAGCTTGCCCGCGAGCTCGCCCAGCAGTGGGTGTACGGATCCCGTGGCGACGCCCTCGATGATGAGCTGGCGACGCGCCACGCCGATGGACAGTGCGGACCGTTCGGCAAGCAGGGGCTGGAGCTTCCCGTAAACGGCCTCCACCGCCTGCTGCAACAGCGGGTGCCCCGGTGGGTAGATCGCGTGCTTGTGCATCGCGACCGACAGCTCCACAAGGAATTCCGTCAGCTCCCGCGACAGCTGCGGCGCTCGTGCCGTGGGTTCGGGGACGCCGCCTGAGCTGGAATCAGCGTCGATCACACGCACATCGGAGAAGGGAAGCCAGCCGCCGGGACGTCATCCGGGCGGACATGCGATGATCGACGACGGGTGCCGCCTGGCGTCACGTTGCCCACTGCTCTTTTTCGGGTGCGGCGCCATGTCGTCGGTGCGGTCAGGAACCAGGACAACTTACCCTGTGAGCGGTGACCTTCACGAGTGCCGCCGCGCCGCGAGCGTCGCGGGCCGGCTCGGCGGAAGGACTGGCCTTGGCGGCCGAACCTGCCGAACGGGCGGCGGCTGCGTCGCTGGCCGCTGCGGAGCGGAGCGTTCCCGCGTGCTCCGGCCCGTTCCCGGTCAGAGTGAGCGAGCCCACGAACCCGATGCGGCGGAGGCGGAAGACGGCGCTGTCCGTCCCGTTGCGCTCGAGGTACGCGCGCGTTTCCGTCTCCGCCCCGCTGGCGGATAGCACTCGCGCGTCCGTGGCGGACGAGTCCATGGCAAGGATCAGCGGTAGCGGCACGGAACCCCACACGGCGGGCGCAGTGCTCTCCACGCGGTAGCACTCGCGCGGCGCGATGGCGCGCGCCAGCGTCACGCCCTGCGCATTCCTGGGCGCACGCCCGACGCTGTCCGCCGCGATGGCCGCCGCGGTGACTGCTACCTCGGCCAGGTTCGCGCGAGCGGCCAGCTGTCCCATGCCGGCACGCGTCCGGTCTGCGCTCACCGTGGTGGTTTCGCGCTGTGCGCGAATGCTGGCGCGCCCCGCCAGCACCTTCGACGCCGCGCTGCCGAAATCCCTCGGCGGCACGATCCCCGGCTCGGCAGGCGCGGCGGGAATCGCCACGCCCGGCGCCGCCTCCACCGTTCTCGGCGGCTGCTCGACGGACAGGCGTCGCGCCACTGCGGAGTCGAGGACCGTGTCGTGCATGGCGAGCGCCTCGGTGTTGGGCGCTGGCGACGCCGCGGGAGCGCTGCTGGAGACCATCGTGGCAGTGTCATGTACTCCGCTACCGACGCCAAGGTAGCTCCGCGTGAGCACGAGCCCCACGGCCACCACGAGCAGCGCGGCAATCGACGCGCGCGCTGGCGTGACGCGCAGGAGGCGCCACACTGAAAGGTCCCTGCCCGCCGTGGGCGTGGCGGCCGGGGTGAGCAGCGGGGCCGGCTCCTCGTCGAGCAGGCCGACCACGCGTGTCGCGCCGGCGATGAGCCCGCGCGCCTCGGCCACGCGCGCGGCGCACGATGCGCACGAGGTCACGTGGGCCTCGAGCCGCGCGACCTGCGCGGCATCCAGCGCATCGTCGAGCCAGGCGTGGATCATTCCCTCGTCCGGGTGGTCGCCTTCCTGTTCGCCAGTCATTGGTCCCACTCCGTCGGCATCATGCCGGTTCTGCCGTGTTCGTCGCCTGCAGCGACTCGTATGCTTCCATCAGCCGCCGCCGGGCGCGCGAGAGCGTCGTTCCCACCGAGCCGATGGAGAGATCGAGCGCAGCAGCGATCTCTTCGTAACTCAGTCCTTCCTCGCGCATGAGCAGCGCGTCGCGATCGCGCTCGGCCAGGGCGTCCACGGCGCGCCGCGCCATGGCCCGCTCCTCATCGCGTTCCATGGTCGTGGGACCCGGCATGACCACCGACTGTGCCTTTGCCTCGTCCCGCATGAGCTCCAACCGGCCGCGATGGCGGGCATCCCGCCGAGCCTCGTCGCGCACCAGGTTCATCGCCACCGCAAACAGCCACGACCGCTCGCTGGCGATCGACTCCTGCTGCATCGCGCGCACGAACGTCTCCTGTGCAATCTCCTCCGCCCAGTCGCGATCGCCGACCTGGCGCGTGAGGAACCGCACCAGTGGCTGGTGATACATCGAGAACAACGCCCGCAGGCGGTCGGGAGTGACCATGACGCGTGAAGATGGCACGTAGCGCGCCCGGTTCCCAGTCCACCGTGCATGGGAGACGTCGGTGGGCGGCGCGCTTGCACACCCCAGCGGCGCAGCGAGCGGATCGGCCCGACCCATGGCACAAGCGTTGCCCCCATTGTCGCGCACACTTGCGAGGAGATGCGGCAATGGCGGATCGGGAACAGGGGCTTGGCGACGGACAGGGCACGCGCATCGGCGCGCCGGACGAGACGGATCGCGTGACGCCCGCGACCCACAACGACGGCGCCTCCGGGCGGCCGGACCGCGTCACCGGCGCAGGGCGCGAAGCCACGGCGGGCGACGCGGAGTCGACGCAGCACGATCAGGAGCACCGCAGCGGCTACGGCGGGAAGGCCGGCGCACCGGACACGTCGTCGGACAAGCGATAGCTTGCACCGCCATGCGCCTCCATCTCGCCGCCGTCCTCGCCTTCGCCGTGCCAGTGTCAGCCCAGCAGGTGCCGCGCGCAATCTTCACGGATCCACCGCGCGACTCGGCGCATCCGGCGCGCATGGAGGTGCTGCACGTGCCGTCGGGCGGCGTGAAGATCAACGGCGTCGCGTACCTCGCTTCCGGAGCGGGCACGCATCCCACGTTCGTCTTCTTTCACGGCCTTCCCGGCAACGAGAAGAACCTCGACCTCGCGCAGGCCGTGCGACGGGCGGGCTGGAACGCCGTTACGGTGAACTACCGCGGTTCGTGGGGCAGCCCCGGTGTCTTCCGCTTCGCGAATAACCTCGAGGACGCCGATGCGACGCTCGCATTCCTTCGCGACCCGGCGAACGCGCGTGCGCTCGGCATCGACACCACCAAAATCGTGATCGCCGGTCACAGCATGGGCGGCTGGGTCACGGCCTACACCGCCGCGCACGACCACCGGCTGCTCGGCGCCATCCTGATCTCGGCGGCAGACATGGGGCGGGTGAGCACCATGCCGCGCGCGGACGCAGTGCCATTCATGGCGGACAACATGGAGTCGCTCGCCGGTGTCACTGCGGAAGTCATGGCCGACGAGCTGCTGCGGAATGGTGCCAGGTGGCGCTTTGCCGGCGATGCGCCTGGGCTCGCCCGCGTCCCCCTGCTGGTGGTGACGTCCGATGACGGCCTCGCGGAGCATGCGGACGCGCTCGTGAAGACAATGCGTGCGGAGGGCAACGGCGCCGTCACGGTGAAACACCTGGCGACCGACCATTCCTATTCCGACAAGCGGATCGCGCTCGAGAGCGCGGTGCTGTGGTGGCTGCAGCGACTGCCCCGGCAGCGTACGTCGCACTGAATCGTTGGAATTATATAAATTGGTATTTATATTACGCGCATGTCCGAAGACATTTCCCGCGCCCGTGCCGTGGCCGCGTTGCGCTTTCGCGCGCTCGGCGACGAGACACGACTGTGGCTACTCGCACTGCTGAGGGACACGGAGCGCACCGTGGCCGACCTCATGGACGACACCGGACTGGGGCAATCGCTCGTGTCGCACCACCTGCGCACCCTGCGACAGGCGGGCCTCGTCACGACGAGGCGCGATGGACGGTGGATCCACTATCGCGTCGTTCCCGCGGCCCTGGTGAGCACGCGGCTCGTGGTCGATGGCCTCGCGCCGTCAGGCGCGCGCGTCGCGACACCCTGATCACGACTGGCGAAGCGCCGCCGGGCGACGGACATTGACCGGGCGCGTCGCTGCGCTCCTTCCAACACCGGAGACTTACATGGCGGACAGCACCACCAGGGACCTCGAAGATCGCATCGCGAAGCTGCAGCGCGCCGTCTACCACCTGGTGTGGAAGCGCACCGGCTTCGGCGAACAGTGCGTGCACTGCGGTCAGGCCTACCCGAGCCACGCCGAGCGGTGCAAGGCGGCCGAGGCGGAAGCGCTGGTTCGTTAGCGCGGTAGCGCGGCAAACCGTGAGGTGAAGGCATACCGCCTCCTGGTACGCGGCGCGGCGGTCGGCGCATCGCGCCGTCGCGCGGCGCGTGGCACGGCAAATGTGTTATGGCATGGCGCGCGGCGGTGGCCGCGTCGCAGTCCGTGCCACTTCACCGTCGTGCCGATGCAGACCGCCGCGCCATCCCGTCGCACCCGCTCGTTCGTGCTTGCCGTCAGCGGCGCCCTCGTCGCCGGGGGCTGCATGCCATCCGCGAGCGCGTCCGGCCACGGCGCGATCGTTTCGTCCGCCGGCGCCACCATGGCGACCACGGTCGCGACGCCGTACATGGAGTCGCAGACCGTGTCGCTGGCGCTCGACCGCATCGACCAGCACGCGCTGCCCCTCGACCAGACGTACCGGCACTTCGGCACGGGTGGCGGGGTGACCATCTACGTGTTCGACGGCGGCATCCTCGCCGGACACCCCGAGCTCGCCGGCCGCGTCCGGCTGGGCTACGACGCCTTTCCTGACGAGGCGCACATCTGCAACGCGCACGGCACCGCGGTGGCGGGCGCCGCCGCGGGAGCGACACTCGGTGTGGCGCCCGCCGCGGAGGTGGTGGACGTGAAAATGGTGGAGTGCCACAAGATGCGCGGGACCATCGACGCCATCGTGCGCAGCACGCAGTGGGTGCTGGCGGACCATGCGCGTCACCCGGATCGGCGCGCCATCGCGAACTGGTCGTTCATCGCGGATACCGCGGAAGCAGTGCCGGCGCTCGATACGGCGGTGCGCCAGCTCACGGCCGCCGGCATCCCCGTCGTCGTGTCGGCGGGCAACCTCGAGATGGACGCCTGCCACATCTCGCCGGGCAATGCACCGGGCACCATCGTGGTCGGCGCCTCGCGCGTTCGACGCGCGCGCCGCGATACGACGTCCGCGCTCGTGGACGAACGGGCGCCCGGTACGGCGTTCGGTCCCTGCATCGACGTGTTCGCGCCGGGCGACTCCGTGCTCCTGCCGAGCATGGACCGGCTGCACGCGCCAACGCAGCAGCTCTGGACGGGGACCTCGATGTCGGCCGGCTACGTGAGCGGTGCGATCGCGCTGTACCTCGAGGCGCATCCCTTCGCGACTTCCGGCGACGTCTCCGAACATGTGAAGGCGACGGCGTCGCGGGCGCCGCTGATGGATCCACGATCGCCCACGGCCGGCATGCTCTACGTTGGCCCCGAGTCCGGGCTGCGGTCGATGGCGCTCGCGCGACCCTGAACAACGAACGCCCGCGGCCGCCATACCGGCGACGCGGAGCGGCGAAGCAGAATGGGCCGAGCGGCTTTATCTTGTTGCGCATGCCTAATTCTCCCCTCGACACGCTGTGCATCAACACCGTCCGCACGCTGTCCATGGACGCGGTGCAGAAAGCGAACTCCGGCCATCCGGGCACGCCGATGGCCCTCGCGCCCCTCGGCTACCGCATCTTTGCGCATCACCTGAAGCACGACCCGAAGGATCCGCACTGGGCGGACCGCGACCGGTTCGTGCTGTCGTGCGGCCACGCGTCGATGCTGCTGTACAGTTGCCTGTACCTGAGCGGCTACGACCTCGGGCTCGATGACCTGAAGCAGTTCCGGCAGTGGGAGAGCCGCACGCCGGGCCATCCCGAGTACGGCCACACGCCAGGCGTCGAGACGACCACGGGTCCGCTCGGTCAGGGGGTCGGCAACGCAGTGGGCTTCGCGGTGGCCGAGGCGCACCTCGCCGCGACGTTCAATCGCGACGGCCACGGGATCGTGGATCACTACACGTACTTCATCTGCAGCGACGGCGACCTCATGGAGGGCATCTCCCATGAAGCGTGCTCGTTCGCCGGCCACTTCAAGCTGGGCAAGCTGATCGGCTTCTACGACGACAACCGCATCACGATCGACGGCAGCACCGACCTCACGTTCACGGACGACACCGCGCTTCGCTTCAAGGGGTACGGCTGGCAGGTGCTGCACATCGAGGACGTGAATGACCTCGATGCGATCGACCAGGCGATCGCCGACGCGAAGGCGGACACCACGCGTCCGACGATGGTGATCACGCGCACGCACATCGGCTACGGCAGCCCGAAGAAGCAGGACACGAGCGCCGCGCACGGCGAGCCGCTTGGCGCCGACGAGATCGTGGCCACGAAGAAGGCGCTCGGCTGGGCGAAGCCGGACGAGAGCTTCTACGTGCCGGACGAGGCGCTCGCGCACTGGCGTGGACAGACGCTCGACCGCGGCGCGAAGGCGCATGCGGACTGGAACACGCGGCAGAGTGCGTATGCGAAGGCGCACGCGGACGACGCGCGCGCGCTCGCGCGCCGGCTCGCCGGCGAGTTGCCGACCGGCTGGGAGAAGGTCATTCCGGACTTCACGGCGGAGAATGGCTCGGTGGCCAGCCGCGCGGCGTCGAACACGGTGCTCAACGCGCTCGTCGGGGTGATGCCGGAGCTGATGGGCGGCTCGGCGGACCTCACGCCGTCGAACGGCACCGCGGTGAAGACGTGGAAGAACTTCGAGCCGGGCGACTACGACAAGCGGTACATGCACTTCGGCATCCGCGAGCACGCCATGGGCGCGATCATGAACGGCATGGCGCTGCACGGCGGCATCGTACCGTTCGGCGGCACGTTCCTGATCTTCTCGGACTACATGCGTCCGCCGATCCGGCTCGCGTCGATCATGAAGCAACACGTGATCTTCATCTACACACATGACTCCATCGGCCTCGGCGAGGACGGGCCCACGCACCAGCCAGTGGAGCAGCTCTCCGCCCTGCGGGTGGTGCCGGGCATCACGATCATCCGGCCGGCCGATTCGACGGAGACCGCCGAGGCGTGGAAGGTGGCGGTGCAGCACAAGCACGGGCCGGTGTGCCTCGTGCTCACGCGCCAGAAGCTCGCGTTCATCGATCGTACGAAGTACGCGCCGGCGACGGGGGTGGCGAAGGGTGGCTACGTGCTCGCGGACGTGCCGGGTGGCAAGCCGGACGTCGTGCTGCTGTCCAGCGGGTCAGAGGTGGGGCTGATCGTGATCGCAGCGGAGAAGCTTGCGACCGCCGGCGTGAAGGCACGCGTGGTGAGCCTGCCAAGTCACGAGTTGTTCGCGCTCCAGTCGACCGAGTATCGCGCGTCCGTGCTGCCGGAGGGAGTGCCGCGCGTGTCGATCGAGGCGGCCGCGTCGATGAGCTGGTACCGCTGGGTCGGTTCGAACGGGACGGTGATCGGGATCGACCGGTATGGCGCGAGTGCGCCGTTCGAGACGATCTACCGGGAGCTGGGCATCACCGCTGAAAAGGTGGTCGAGGCGGCGCAGGCGCTGGTGAAGAAGGCGTGACCGAGACCGCCGCGCCCCGCAACAACTTCATTCGCGACCTGGTTGCCGAGGACGTCGAGACGAACCGGTTCGGTCGTCCCGTGGCGACGCGTTTTCCGCCCGAGCCGAACGGGTTCCTGCACATCGGGCACGCGAAGTCGATCTGCCTGAACTTCGGGCTCGTGCGCGATTTCGGCGGGCGCGTCAACCTGCGCTTCGACGACACGAATCCAGCCACGGAGGACATCCGGTACGTCCAGTCCATCCGGGACGACGTGCGGTGGCTCGGCTTCGAGTGGAACGAGGAGCGCTACGCGAGCGACTACTTCGAGCAGCTGTACGAGATCGCCGAGCGGCTGGTGACGGGCGGGAAGGCGTACGTCGATTCGCAGAATGAGGAAGAGATCCGCGAGGGGCGCGGCTCGGTGACGGCGGCGGGCACGAACAGCCCGTACCGCGACCGCTCGGTGGACGAGAACCTCGACCTGCTGCGGCGCATGAAGGCCGGCGAGTTCGCGGACGGCACGCATGTGCTGCGCGCGAAGATCGACATGGCGCACCCGAACATGATCATGCGCGATCCGCTGCTGCTGCGCATCCGGCACGCGCATCACTATCGGCGCGGTGATGCGTGGTGCATCTACCCGCTCTACGACTTCGCGCACGGGCTCTCGGACGCCATCGAGGGCATTACGCGGTCGTTGTGCACGCTGGAGTTCAAGGACAGCCGCGAGATCTACGACTGGCTCGTGCGCGAGGCCGGGTACGAGCATCCACCGCAGCAGACGGAGTTCGCGCGGCTGGAGATCGACTATACGGTGCTGAGCAAGCGGAAGCTGCTGCGTCTCGTGAACGAGGGCTTCGTCTCGGGGTGGGACGACCCGCGCATGCCGACGATCGCCGGCCTGCGGCGGCGCGGCGTGACGCCCGAGGCGATCCGCACGTTCTGCGACACCATCGGCGTGGCGCGGAAGCCGGCGCGCACCGAGCTGCCGACGTTCGAGCACGCGGTGCGCGACGACCTCAACATGCGCGTGCCGCGCGTGATGGCGGTGCTCAACCCGGTGAAGGTGGTGCTCACGAATTATCCGGAAGGGCAGGTCGAGGAGCTCGACGCGCCGTACTATCCGCACGACGTGCCGCTGGAGGGATCGCGGAAGGTGCCCTTCTCGCGCGAGGTGTGGATCGAGCGCGACGACTTCATGGACAATCCGCCGAAGAAGTTCTTCCGGCTCGCACCGGGGCGCGAGGTGCGGTTGCGTTATGCGTACCTCATCACCTGCCAGAGCGTCGTGAAGAATGACGCCGGCGAGATCGTCGAGATCCACTGCACGTACGACCCCGCCACGCGGGGCGGCGATGCGCCGGATGGCCGTCGCGTGCAGGGGACGATCCACTGGGTGTCGGTGGCGCGCGGTGTCGACGCGGAAATCCGACTCTACGACAAGCTGTTCACCGTGCCGGACCCCGATGCGGACGACGCGGACTTCACGACGTTGCTCAATCCCGCGTCACTCGTTGTCGTGCATGGCGCGAAGGTCGAGCCCAGCCTCGTGGCCGAGGGGAACATGGTGTCGCGGTACCAGTTCGAGCGGACTGGTTACTTCGTGAAGGACTCCGACTCGACGCCGGAGCGGCCCGTGTTCAATCGCACCGTGACGCTGCGCGATAGCTGGACGAAAGTGAACAAGTGAGGCGCGTGACCGGCGCCATCGGGCACGCGGGCGAAGCGCCGAAGACCTGCGCGTGGCGGAGCGCCTGGCGCTGGCCGTCGAGCGGCGCGGCGCGGAAGTCGATCATCATACTCACGAAGGCCGCCGGGATGGCGGGGTCGACGTTGGTGAACGAGGACTCGCCCAGGTACGCCCCGTGCCCGCCGGGGAAGATCGCGAGGCGCGCGTGCGGCAGGATGCGAAACATCTCCACCGCGTGCTCGGGCCGCGCGACATCCTGATCCGCGGCGATGACGAATGACGGCGCCGTGATCGTCCGAATCTCCGCGTCGGTCCAGCCGGTAATAGTCCGCATGCGCTGCGCGTCCTTCCGGAACATGTTCATCAGCGCCGCGGGATCGGGGTTGATGCGCGTAAAGGCGTCCTTCATTGACTGCGGCATGTCGCCGAGCGTCGCGTTCTTCATCATGTCCCAGAAGCCGGCGTCCACGCCGCTGCGCTTGTAGAACACGGATGCGAGCACCAGACGGCGCACGCGAGCGGGATGGCGCATCGCGAGTTCCATCGCCGTCTGGCCGCCGTTGCTGAAGCCGAGGATATCGGCATCGGTGACATTCAGTTGCCGGAGCAACTCGGCCACGTCGTCCGCATCCTGTGTGAAGGTCTCGGGCGCGTCGCGGTCGGACGTGTGCCCGTGCGCCTGGAGCTCCACGGCGATGACGCGATGCGTCTTCGCGAGCATCGGCAGCACGGTACCGAATGTCGTGCCGATCGTCGAGCCGCCGCCGTGGATGAGCACTAGCTAGCGGGCGACCGGTGGTGCCGTGCGTCTCGTAATACACGCGGAGGCCGTTCACGTTCGCATGGGCGCCGGTGTCCTGGGCGCGTGCGATGGGCGTGGCGCTCGTGGACACGATGGGTCTCATCATGGCGGACTCGGTTCGGGTTACCTTCGCGCCGTAATGACGCGTCCAGGGAATCGAGCAATGCGTTCGTTCAGGCGACACCATCCTCCTCCCTCACCACTCATCACCCGATCTGCCTTTGCTGGCCTTCCTGGCGCGCTTGGCGGTTCAATCTCCTGCGCCAGTTGAACCGCATAAACGTGCGGCGCCCTCGAACCACCCGCTGCTTTCGTTCTGCGGTTGAACATCTCCCCCCGGTGTCAGGATAGTTGTCGTACGACCGCAGTAGCTTAAGCGGTCACACGATCACAGTCCCTGGGGGTCAAAGGTGGGTAGTTCGGTGCCAGTCTATAGTGCGGGGTTCAAGAGCCGGATGCTGCGGCGGTTGGTC
>JBBRZK010000014.1:0-75622 GCA_038236775.1 Gemmatimonadales bacterium | reverse complement strand
AGCAGCACGAAGGGCTACTACGGACACGCCCTCGGCGCCTCGGGCGCCATGGAGCTCGCCATCACCGCGCTCGCGCTCGACCGGCGGTGGCTGCCGCCCACGCTCAACCACGATGCGCCCGCCGAGGGATGTGACCTCGACTACATCCCGCTGCATGGTCGCGACGCGGACGTCGAATATGCGCTCAGCAACAGCTTCGGCTTCGGTGGCATCAATGCGGCGGTGGTGCTGAAGCGGCACGACGGGGTCTGACGCCCCGCGGGGTTCCCCGTTATCGTTTGAGTCGGGGCGCACCGGTGGCGCCGCTCACCTCTCGAACCACGGGCCCCTCATGCGCGACAGCTGGCGGCATTTCGTTGCTGAATTCATCGGTATCTTCGCCCTCGTATTCGTCGGCGGGGGGTCGATCATGTCGGCGACCCTGGCGAACATCAATCCGCTGGTGCCGGCAGCCATCGCGCACGGGCTCATTTTCGCCATCATGGTCACCGCGACCATGCGCATCTCGGGGCACCTCAATCCCGCGGTGACCATCGGCTTCATGGTCACGCGACGCATCGAACCGATGATGGGCGTGGTCTACATCATCGCGCAATTGCTCGGCGCCGCGGTGGCAGCATACGCGCTCAAGGCCGTGTTTCCCGAGCAGGTCGTCGCCGCCACGCGTATCGGCGGACAGTCGGTCGCCGCGGACGTGGGCATGGCACAGGGGGTCCTGTGCGAAGCCATCGCCACCTTCTTCCTCGTGTTCGTGGTGTTCGGGACGGCGGTGGATGCTCACGCGCCCAAGGTCGGCGGCTTCGCCATCGGGCTCGTGCTCACCGCGGACATGCTCGCCATCGGGTCGCGCACCGGCGGGTCGATGAATCCGGCGCGCTCCTTCGGTCCGGCGGTGGTGTCGCAGGTGTTCGAGGGCCAGGCGATCTACTGGATCGGGCCCATCCTCGGCGGCATCTGTGCGGCGGTCCTGTACGACGCGTTGTTCCTGCGCCGCGGCAAGGAGCAAGCCGATCACGGCGCGGTGAACCCGCAGGGCTGAACACTCCGCCGGACCCGCTGTTCCTGATCTTCGTGCCGCCGCTGCTCTACTGGGCGGCACTCACCACGTCGTTGCGTGATTTCTCGCGCGCCGGCTATGGCAGCGGTGCGTCACTCACCACGCGCCAGGTGTCGCGCGCGATGAGGAGCTCCTCGTCCGTGGGTATGACCCAGAGCGCCACGCGCGCGCCTTCCGCGTCGATGCGGCCCTCCGTGTTCACCGCCGCGGCGTTCTTCGCCGGGTCGAGCCGGATGCCGAGCCAGTCCAGGCCCGCGCAGATCCGCGCGCGGATCTCCGGGGAGTTCTCGCCGATGCCGCCGGCGAACACGATGGCGTCGGCGCCGTTCATCGCCGCAAGGTACGCGCCGAGGTACTTCTTCACGCGGTAGCAGAACACGTCCACCGCCAGCCGCGCGCGCCGGTCGCCGTTCTCGGCCTCCTCGGCCAGGAGTTCCCGCATGTCGGACGTGAGTCCCGAGATGCCGAGCAGGCCGGACTGCTTGTTGAGCGTCGTCTCGATCTCGCGGAGGCTTGCGCCTTCCTTCACCGCCACGAACTCGAGGATCGCCGGATCGAGGTCGCCGGAGCGCGTACCCATCACGAGCCCCTCGAGCGGCGTGAATCCCATCGAGGTATCAATCGACTCGCCGCCCACGATGGCGCAGGCCGAAGCACCGTTGCCAAGGTGCAGCGTGACGATCTTCACCTCGCTCCGCGGCGTGTCCGTGATCTCGCGATACCGGTACGCCACGTAGCGGTGCGAGGTCCCGTGAAAGCCGTACCGCCGCACGCCATAGCGGCGGTAGAACTGGTACGGAAGCGCGTAGAGGAACGCGTGCTCCGGCAGCGAGTGGTGGAAGGCCGTGTCGAACACCGCCACCTGCGGAATGCCGGGGCCGAGCGCGGCGCGCGCCGCGTCGATGCCACGGAGGTTGTGCGAGTTGTGCAGCGGTGCGAGGTCGATCAGCGCCTCGAGCTTCCGGCGCACGTCGTCCGTCACCAGCGTGGACGCCTGGAAGCGTTCGCCGCCGTGCACCACTCGATGGCCCACCGCCTGGATGTCGGCGATGCGGGTGATGGGACTGTTGCCGCCCGCGCCGGACGTGAGCCAGCGGATGATGAACGCCACCGCGGACGCGTGGTCCGATATGGTCTCGGTGCTCGTCGTCGCCGGCTCATCGCCCGCCGACATCCTGAGGATCGCCTCGCCGCCGATCCGCTCCACCTGGCCGCGCGCCAGCCGCCGGTCGCGCCGGCTGGCGATGGCGTCGCCGTCCGTGTCGATGAGCTGGAACTTGAGCGACGACGATCCGACGTTGAGGACGAGGATGTGCACGGCCGGTTCCCGGTGAGGCGGTGTCCGTGCAAGATACCCCTCCAGCGGTGCGCATGCGGTCTCGCACGCGGCGCCGCTGAAGTCTCATCCCACCGTGTTCGGAATGCCCGCCCCACCCTCCCGACTTCAGCCGCCGCTGCAATAGGTGCAGCCCTTCTCCTGCGCGCGATTCACCGCGAGCACGCCCGACGGCACCAGCACCACCCCCGGGACGAGCCCGGCCACCCACTGCTTCTTTGCCGTCGCCGCGTCCACGCCCGCGTTCTTCGACGTCATCCCCGAGAGCACCGTCAGGGCCATGTTGCAGCACGTGATCTGCACGCCGCGTCCCAGCAGCGTCTCGATCGCCATGCCCGGCAGCGGAATGTCACCAGGGTGCGGATGGTACAGGAAGTTCCGCGTGGAGGGCGCCTTGGTCGCCGGATCCATGATGCCCAGCGCCTCGCCGAGCTTGTAGCGCGCCCAGATGTCGTCGGTGAACGCCATGGGAATCGAGAAATGGCGCATGCCCACCACCGCGCTCAGGCTGCTGTCCGGGAGTCGGTACGTTGTGTTGTTGCTGTTGAGAAAGTTCATGGCAAAGCCCAGGGCGAAGCCGCTGTTCACCGTCAACGCGTCGAAGAACTGGCGATGCTTGCCGGTGATCCGCGCGAGCCAGGCCTCGGAGAACTCCGGATCGACGGGGGGCTCTTCCGCGGAGGCGATGCCCGCGGCGAGATGGGCAGCTACGCCGCCCGCGGCAAGTGCCGCCGAGCCGGTGGCGAGCTGCGTGAGGAACGTACGGCGGTCGCGCGTGCCATCCGTGGGACCTGGCATGGGATGCGTTTCCTCCAGGGGTGAGACGGCGACCCGTGCATAATCGTGGGGCGCCGCCACGCTGCACCGGCATGCTGCCGGGAAACGTCGATCACTGCGACGGCACCTCGCGCTCCAACGCGCGTCAGTCCGCCGCGCTCCGCAACTCCCGCTTCGAGCCGTACGTCGCCTCGTACCGGTCGATCGACTCCAGCACGATGCGCGACGCCTCGTCGCTCTTGCCCCACCCGATGATCTCGACCCGCTTGCCCTCGAGATCCTTGTACGTGCGGAAAAAGTGCTCCACCTCGTTCAACATATGCGGCGAAATGTCCGCGATGTCAAAGTACTCCTGCTGGAACGGGTCGTGGAGCGGCACGCCGAGGATCTTGTCGTCCGGCTCGCCCTTGTCGAGCATCTTCAGCACGCCGATAGGACGCACGTCGATCTGGCACCCGGGAAACGTTTCCTCCTTCACCAGCACCAGCACGTCGAGCGGATCGCCGTCCTCGTGCAGGGTGCGCGGGATGAAGCCGTAGTCGCCCGGGTAATGCACCGCGGAGAACAGCACGCGGTCGAGCTTCAGCATGCCGCTCGCCTTGTCCAGCTCGTACTTGTTCCGGCTGCCGGAGGGGATCTCGATCACCGCCGTGACGCATTCGGGCACGTGCAGGCCCGCGGGAAGGTCGTGCCAGAGGTTGATCATCAGCTCGTGGTGGTGGCCGAGCCGGCCGGCCGTGAGATGGGATTGCGGGCGTCCTGCAGGTCGGCGTTGGCCCCATGCTGGCGCGTCATGGCGCCCTTGTACTTCATCGGCGCTTCCTCGATGCCGAAGTTCTCCGCGTCAAGCGCGTGCACACGGTCCATCTGCGCCGCCGTGAGGTCGGGCAGGTCCGCCGCCGCCGCGAACTCCGCGAGCTGCGCGGCATCGTACACGTTCGGCAGCGTCGTCACCACGAGCGGCTCGGCCAGGAGCCACTTGAGCGACGCCTGGGCAAGCGTCACCTGCTCGTGCGAGAGGAAGTCGAGCGTCTTCACCTTCTCCACGCCGTTCACCAGCCACGAGCGCGGGCGGTGCTTCCGGTGGTCGTTGTCCGGGAAGACGGTGTCCGCCGTGTACCTCCCCTCGAGCATGCCGCTCGCGTGCGTCACGCGCACGTTGAAACAGCAATTGGGCGCGTGACGGCGCGCGGCCTCGATCATCGCCGAGCCCGGATGCTGCTCGAGCACGTTCCAGATCATCTGGATGGTGTTGACCTCCGGCTCGCGTTCCACGAGCTCCACCGCCTCGTACAGCCAGCCAATGGCAGGCCCGAACGCCGCGCCCCACGCCCGGATCTTTCCCTCGCGCTGGAGGTCGCGCAGCGTGCCCCACAGCTCAGGGTCGCGCACGTGCTCCATCTTGGCGTTATGCAGCTGGAGGACGTCGATGTAGTCGGTCTCGAGGCGCTCGAGGCAGCGGTCCACGGCCAGGCGCATGAATGCCGGGTCGGTGCGCATGGGCAGCTCCTGCTGCCCGCGTCGCGCGGCCAGCGCCGCCTCATCGTAGATGTCGTAGCCGATCTTCGTGCCGATCACGATCTCGTCGCGTCGCCCGCGAAACGCGTCGGCGATCTGCCGCTCCGCGCGGCCATTCCCGTAGGCGTCCGCGGCATCGAAGAACGTGATGCCGTGTTCGTCGAGCGCCGTGCGCATCAGGGTCACGGCTTCGGCGTCGGTCTTGTCGCCCCACCAGCCAGTGGACACGGTCCAGGTCCCGAAGCCCACCTCGCTCACGCGGACGCTGGTATTGGGAAAGTCGCGGTATCTCATGGCCGAAAGCTAACCGCCACGGCGGCGCGGCGGCGGCGGAAGCCGGCGCGGCCACTCTGCGGGAGCGCAGCTAATCGCCGCCGCTTGTCATCCTGAGCGAAGCGAAGGATCTGCTCGCACCGTTCGATCAAAAGCAGATCCTTCGCTGCGCTCAGGATGACGGAGCTCGTGTCAGGTGCCCTGGGTGACAGAACTCGTGTCAGGTGCCCTGGATGATCGCCATGATGTTGCCCTCCGAATCCTTGAACCACGCGGCCATCGCGCCGCCGCCAGTCATGATGCCGTCCTCCATCTTCATGCCGGGAAAGTCGTAGTGCTCGAACGTGAGGCCGCGGCCGCGCAGCTCGGCCATCTCGGCCTTGATGTCCTTCACGTTGAAGAACGCCTGGCTGGCCTGTGACGTGCCGGCGCCCTGCGAGACGTACATGAAGACCTCGGTGGCGCCACCACACGTGTAGACAATGCCGCCGTTCGTCTCCATCGTCGGCGTGAAGCCGATCACCTCCTCGTAGAACTTCCGTGCGCGCTGCAGGTCGGAGACGGGGATGTACGGAATGATCGGCGAGTTCTGGAGCAATGGTACCTCCGGGATGGTGAGTCGCGCTGTCGGTGTGGCAATGCTGATCGCAACGGCCAGACCGGTTGCCTACTTCAGGACGACGACCTTCGCCTCGACACTCGCGCCGAGCGCCGACGTCGCGCGAAGGACGTGCTCACCCTCGGTGAGCGTCCACCGGCCTGCCTCATGCGCGCGGCCGTCCACCCACCAGCGCACCCGCTGCGCGCCTGGGCCGCCGGCGCGAAGGGCGATCGTGGCGTACTGTGCCTCGACGCCCGCAGGAATCTCGTAGCGGTCGCCGTCGCGTGGCGATGTCATGACGAATCGCGCACGCTCGTGCGGCGTCGCGCTCCCCTGTCCCGCCGACGCCGCAACGGACGACTCGCGCAGGATCATCGGCGGCTCGGACTGCTGGCGTACCCAGTTCGCATACTGCACCGGGAGCGCGACCTGTCCGCCCTGCTCCCAGTCGTCCACGGCTGCTGGCTCGGTGCCGGGCGCGAACCATTCGGTGAGCTGCGGACAGCCTGCGGTCGCGCGCAATCCCGACAGGCGGCACACGGACACCGGGCGAGCGCCCACTTCGGCGGGGGTCGTGAATGCACCGGGTGCGATACGCTTCGCCGTCTCCATCACGACGCGATGCAGCAGTGGGCCCGCACCCGTCACGCCGCTCACGCCCTGCATCGGCCGGCCATTGAAGTTGCCGGCCCACACCGCGACGGTGAATCCGCGGGTTGTCGCGACCGCCCAGTTGTCGGTGAAGTGACGGCTCGTACCGGTCTTCACCGCGACAGGGAATGGAAAGTCGAACGGAGTCTGGAGACCGAACCCCGGAATGCGCGCGACGGGATCGTTCAACATGTCGAGCACGATGGCGCTTGCCACGGGCGAGATCACGCGTCGCGAGTCGCCCGTCCCGCGTGTGCCGTCATTCGACGCGCGCCACGTCCATGGGTGCCACACGCCGTCCATGGCCAGCGCGCGATAACCGTTCGCGAGCTCGATGAGCGTGACGTCGCCATTGCCGAGCGTGAGGCCCAGCCCGTAGAACTCGGCGTCCCGGTCGAGCGAGGCGAAGCCGGCCTCGTGGAGCGTGTTGAGCAGGCTCGCCGCGCTCACCTGAGACGCGAGCTCCACGGCGGGCACGTTGTACGAGCTTGCCAGCGCCTCGCGCGCGCGCACCGGGCCGCGGAAACGGCGGTCGTAGTTGCGCGGACTGTACGAGCCCGTCGGCGTGGCGTACGTCTTCGGCAGGTCGGGGAGCACGGTGGCCGCGGTCACGCCGCGATCGAGCGCGAGACCGTAGAGAAACGGCTTGAGCGCGGAGCCCGGCTGGCGGGCGGACATCACCATGTCCGTCTGCCCGTCGCCGGCGGCCCAGAAGTCCGGTGAGCCCACCCACGCGCGCACTTCGCCGCTGGCGTTGTCGAGCACCACGGCAGCGGCCTCCTCGACACCGCGATCGTGCAGCATGTCGACCGTATGGCGGACTTCAGCCTCGATCGCGAGCTGGAGATCCGCATCGAGCGACGTCGTGACGATGGTCGCGCGGCACCGATCGTCACGGGTGGCGGCGCGCGCGGCGCACGCTCGCTCGACGGTGTGTTCGTCGTCCCGGAGCCAGGACAGCACGCGCGTCGTGAAGTGCGGCGCGAGAAACGCTGGAGTGGCGGACGGCACTCGCAGGCGTTCATCCCGCACACGGGCGATGTCGTCCCTGGTCGCGTATCCGAGCTGCCGCATGCGACGCAACGCGTACGCGCGCCGGTGGCCTGCACGCCTCGGCGATGCGTACGGGTTGTCGCGCGACGGCGCGTGCGCGAGACCGGCCAGCGTTGCCGCCTGGCCGATGCTCAACTCCGCCGCCGACGCGTTGAAGTACAGTGCGCTCGCCGCCCCGACGCCGGCGGTGGCCTGGCCGAGCTGCACCCGGTTGAGGTACTGCTCGAGGATCTGCGCTTTCGTGAGATGCGCCTCGAGGCGCAGCGCCCACATCGCCTGCATCACCTTGCCACCCCAGTGCCTCGGCGCCGGCCGCAGCAGTCGTGCGAGCTGCATCGTGATCGTCGACGCGCCGGAGGTGACATGGCCGGCGAAGAGGTTGTCGCGCATCGCACGGACGACCGCTCGCGAATCGATGCCGTGATGCGCCCAGAAGCGACGGTCTTCCACCGCGACGAACGCATTGATGACGTCGGGATCGATGCGGTCGTACGACACCCACTGCTCCTGGCTGCCGTCGGCGGAGCGGGTGGAGCGAAGCAGTCGGCCCGTGCGGTCCTCGATACGCACGGCATGTCCGCTCGCGCGCGCGATGATCGCCGCGGGAATCGGCGCACAGATCCATGCGGCGCACACGGCGAGCGGCATCGCCAACCCCGCCGCGATTGCCAGCACGACACGCCGACCTCGCGTCATCGCGGGGCGCCCTTCGTCGTCACGACGAGTGTACCGCCATCGCTTCGCCCGTTCACCGCGGGATTGTACATCTCCTCGGCGTGCGCGGGCGGCCGGATGAACGTGCCCGGCGTGGTGGCGCGCGCGATGTAGGTCGCGGTGTACGTGCCGGGCCAGAGCTGCGTGGCCGAGTAGATCACGCGGTCGTCGCGGATCTCGCGATGATCGAAGGGCGACCACCATCCGGAATCCCAGCTCCCGAACCACGACCGCCCTTCGGTCGCCGCGTGATCGGCCTTCTCGGCCTTCGCGACGATGCCGGGACCGGGCATGACCGACGCGGTGCGGAGGCTCAGGTCGACCGCCTCGAGTCCTGCGGGCAGTGCGTCGTCGAGCACGACGAAGTAGCGCGTCGCCGGCACCGTGAGCCGCAGCCGCACGCGCACGAGGTCGCCCTCGGCAACGGTCGAGACGGGCCTGCCGTCGGAGATGCGCTCGTACCATCGCTCCACCTGGATGCCGCGATCGCCCGGCGTGACCGGCGGCGTCGCCGGCACTTCGGTGACGGAGAGGTAGAAGTACGTCGTACCCGTTCCTCCGACGGCGTCGAGCGACAGGTGGAGAAGACGGCCGCTGCCCGCCGTCGAGACCAAGCCGCTCAACGCGACGCTCGAGTCGCGCATGGCGGCCTGCGCGGCGATGCCGCCCTGGAGGATGACGCGATCGCCGGCACGGACACGCACGATGCGTTCGCCCTGCGCGCGCTGCTGGCGGTCGAGCGCCGCGAGGGCAGAAACGGCGGATGCGTAATCCTGCGTGTTCCAGTACCAGCCTCTCGAACCGGCGCGCGTCTGCTCGACGAGACCTTCCGCGAGCGGTCCGACGAGCGGATGCCCGGGCTCGATGGCAAGAGTAGCGAGGAGCACGCGCGCCAACGGCCGCACGCGCGACTCGAAGTAGAATGGCGCGGGCGACGAGTCGGGCAGTACGGCACGCCGTCCCTCCACGCGGACGAGCGCCCACGTGGGTTCCATGAGGCTGCGCGCGGCCGCGGTCTGCTTCCGCCGCTGGAGCACTTCGGCCAGACGTGAGCGATCCTCGAGCGTGAGCAGCGCCGCGCTCCGCAGCAACTCGTTCTCCGCCGCGACGTCGGGTCTGCCGTAGCGGCTGAGGAAGTCGACGGCGGCCACCCGCTCGCGAAGCCTGATGTCGCGGCGCTCCATCCAGTGCGCGACCGGACTGAACGCCAGCGTCGCCTTGCCGTGCAGGTCGGTGGTGAGGTAGTCGGCGAGGCGGTGCAGCACGAGCGTATCGACGACCACTCCGGCGCCCGCGTCGCGCGCGTCGAGCATCACCATGCCTGCGTAGGCGCTGAGCCATGCGCTCGTCCAGTCGGTGGCGGACCAGTAGCCGATCCCGCCGTCCGCGCGCTGGCGGCTCACGAGCATCTCGACGGCGCGCGTGATGTCGCGACGCGGATTGCCCTTCAGCAGCGACTCGCCGCGCTGCGCACCGGCACGGAACAGCGCAATGAGTGGCACCGCGGCGCTGATCACCTGCTCGGAGCAGTAGTACGGGTAGACGCGCAGCGCCTCCTCCATCCCATGCACCATCGCAAGCGGCGAGGTGCCGACCGCGATCGACAGGCGCGAGCGCTCGAGGTCCATCCCGGCGGGCAGCGCGAGGTCCACGGACGCGGTGTCGTGCAGCGCGCCCGCGAGCGTGTGTACCACGGGATGCTGATCGGGCTTCACCGGGATGGCGACGCGCACCGCATCCGCATTCGTGCCGTCCGTGACGTCGAACCGGAACGACACGCTGTCGACCTTCGTGGCCGTGAACGGAAACCTGACCTCGGCGCCGCGCTGCGCGGCGAGCGTCGCCGTCTGCTGCGCGGCGCCACGGAGGGTGGCTCCGGTCGCTGCCGCGGTCACGGTGACCGGAACGGCTGCACCATCGCGACGGTTGATCACTGCGCCAGCGGTGAACGCGTCGCCGGGCCGCACGAAGCGCGGCAATGCCTGCCGGGCGATGAGCGGACGGGTGACGAGCATGGACGACTGCCCCTTGCCGAAGCGGTCGCTCATCGTGACCGCCACCGCCATCAGCCGGAACGTGGTGAGGTTGTCGGGCAGCTTCGCGGTGATCGTCGCGCTGCCCTGTGCGTCGGTGACGACGGAACCGATGAAGAACGCCGTGGTCTGGAAGCGCGATCGCAGGATGTCCGCGCCGGCGACGCCGCCACCACCGCCCGGTGCGCGCCAGCCCTTCTCGCCTTCCGGTACCTGCGGCGCGACGGACGTCATGTTGCTCGCGAGCCGCATGCCGAGCCCGCGTTCGCGATAGATGAGGTCGAGCGGGTCGGGGGTCTTGTAGCCGGTGAGCGCGAGCACACCCTCGTCCACCGCCCACAGCGTCGCTTCGCTCTTCGCGGCGCGGCCCTGCCGGTCGCGCACCTGGACGGTCACCCGCGCACTGTCGCCCGGCCGATACTCGGCGCGCTCCGCACGCACCGCGACGGTGAGCCGCTTCACCTCGGGCGTGACGCGCAGTTCCGCGTAGCCGACGCGAATGGTCGGCCGGCCGAGATCGTCGAGGTAGCCAGGCTTTGCGCTGCGTCCGCGCGCGACGAGGATGGAGACATAGGCATTCGGCGCCCACGCCTCGGTGATGGGGAACTTGAGGGTCGTCGAGCCCGACGTGATGCGGAGCCGGCGCTGCTCGATGAGCCCCTCGCGCTCGACGGTAATCCACGCCTCGGCGCCCGTGAATGGAGACGCGACCATGATCGTCGCTGTGTCGCCGACGGCGTATCGCGTGCGGTCGGGAATGACGTCCATCTTGAACTGTGACTCGTCGCTCCACGGCACCCAGCCTTCACCGGACGCCCAGCGCTGGAACGAGGTGCTCGCGACGTGCCCCCGGCGATCGGTGGCCGAGAGGGAGACGGCGTAGACGCCACCCGCCTTCGGCGTGAAGGTGCACGAGACGGGCGCCGCAGCGGTCGTGACCGCGCACGTCGCCGCGGTGTCCGACACCCATTCCCCGACGAGCTCCGACACGCCATTGCGCTCCCGTCGCACCCGGTGCCACTCGCGCCGCACGACGGTGCCGTGTACGCGCACGCCCGTCGTCCGCTGTCCGTCGGGACGCACCGTGATCACCTGCACTGCCGTCGGCGTGCCCGCCTTCCAGAAGTACGAATCGCCCGTGGCCTTCGCGGCGACGTAGAACTCCGCGGGATGCACGAGCGTCGTCGTGCTCGCGCCGACGACCTGTCGATTGATGTCCGTGACGCTCGCCTCCACCGTGACGCGCGCCGCGCGGCCCTTCGGATTCGGCGGCAGCGCGACGGTGAAGCTCCGTGCGCCCGTCGCGTCGAGCGTGTCGGTGCGCGTCGCAAAGACGTTCGCCTGTTGGCGCTGCTCGTCCTCCCACCACGAGCCGGACTCGCCGATGTACCAGCCTTCGGTGCCCGGGATGTCGAGCGCCCACGCCGACACCGGCGTCTGCCGCGCCATCCACGAAATCTCCGCGCGGCCCATCGGTGCGCCGAACAGGTATCGAGCGCTCGCAGTCGCGGTGAAGTTGTCGCCCGGCATGCGCGTGATCGACGGCGCGCTCAAGTCCACGAGAAATTCCGGCGGACGATACTCCGCGACGCGATAGCTCGTCGCCGCGACGCGACGCCAGGTACCGCCCCGCCGCGCCTTGATCTCGAGTTGGTATTCGCCCACCGCCGCACCCGAGGTGAGCGCGATGGACTCGTCGGCCGTACCGAATGCCGAGAGCCGCACGGTGGTCTCGCGCAGCACGGCCCCGTCGCGGTCGTGGAAGGTCCACTGCACCGAGTCGCCGGGCGACGTCGCTCGCAGGGCGCCGAGCGATCCGTTGCGTATGATCGCCTTGGCGAAGACGCGCTCGCCGGGTCGATAGATGCCGCGCTCCGTGAACACCGCGCCGGCGAGCGGCAGCCGCTCGTCGCCCCAGGCGCCGGACACGTTGAAGTGGTACGGCGAGAGGTCCGGATCCCACTCGCTGATCGCCGTGATCGCGCGATCGGTGCCGAGCGTCGCGCTCACGTAGCCCTCGAATCCGGAGTTGGGCGACTCGTCTTCGTCACCTTCACCGGATGTCGTGCCGGCTGGCTTCGCCGCGACGGGATCCGACGACCACGTCAGGTGCGCGAGCCCCTGTGCGTCGGTGCGCGCCGTGGCGATCGCCTTGCCGGTGGCATCGTGCAGCACCACTGCGGCGCCCTGCTTCACGCTGCCATCGCTCACGCCGGTCACCCACACTTCCGCCTCGCGCAGGCCGACCTTGGCATGGACGCCGAGGTCCGTCACCTGGATGAGCGAGACCGGTCCGTCGGGGAGGGAATCCTTCGGCAGTCCGCCACGCACCTTCACGGCGAACAGCGTCGGCGTGCCGGGCCGCATCGCGTTGAGCGTCGGCAGGCGGACGCCAGTGATCATCGACCGATCCGCCGGATTGCGCACCGCGATGCGCTGGACGCTCGTGCCGCGCAACACGGCCGACCACGCCGCGGTGTCGGAGCCGCGTGACTCGAGTCCGAGCGCCTTCGCCTCGAGCGCAGGCGGTACCGGCGCCATCGTGACGACGAGCGTGTCGACGTTGACGTGTTGCACCGCCAGCGAGCGATAGCCGACGCGCTCCACGAGCTGGCGGCCGAAGGCGTAGTTGATCGCGGGTGGATATCCGGTGGTGCGGAACCCCATCGCCGGATTGCCACGCAGCGACTGGCCGAACACGTCGCGCAGCGCGGTATCGACGACGACCGCATAGGTCGTGTGCAGCTGGCACTTGCCGTCGAGCGTCCAGTGCACGGATTCCGCCGTGGTATCGCCGACGCTGAACTTCGTCGCGGGAAGGATCGAGACGTAGCGCTGCACGTCTGCGCCACGAACGGGGTTGCTGAACGTCAGCGTGAGCGGGCCGGTGGCGCAGTACCTCCCACCGCACGACAGCGTGTCGATGCGGAAGTCGCCGTAGGTGCTGAATGTCATGTGCGCGGGCGCGCGCGTCGGCTGGTCGCCGGCATCGAGCGGCGCGACGAGATCCGCCGAGCACGCGCGCGGCAGCGGCGTGCGCGGCACGAGCTGCACGATGCGGCGCAGCGAATCGGCGGCGCGATCGCGTTCCCATCCACCGGCTTGCGCAAACGGCGACCGCGCGTTGTCCGGGATGCGTCGCTGCGCCGTTGCCGTGAGGCGGATGATCGGCTGGCCGGCGCACGCTCCGCCCGGCTGGATGAATGCGCTGGCAGACAGCCGGTCGAGGTCGACGGGCGATGAATACACGAGGTCGAAGCGCTGCATCGGCGTGACGTGCATCGGGTGCTGTCGGTCGGGCCCCACGGGCGAGCCGGCGAGCAGCACCGGTCCCTGCACGTGAAAGGTGAAGCCATACGGCTCGGCGAGTGCGCTGCCGTCCATCGCACGGAAGGTGTTCCGCACCGTCACCGTGTAGTCCGCGCCGGGCGACAGCGTGGTGGTGGGCGTGAGGCGGATCGTCACGGGGTCCCGCCACTCCAGCCGACCGGGCACCGCGGGCACGACGGTGAGGATCGTCGCCGGATCGACCGTGCGGTCGAGCGAGCCGGCAACGGGCCGATCGAACGTGACGGTGATCTTCGACGTCACAGTCGCGTCCTTCGACGGCGTGACGCGGATGACGCGAAGGGGAGCCGCCTGCGCGCCGATCGACGACGGCACTGCGAGCAGGGTAGCGAGGAGGAGCGAGCATCGGGTCGGGCTGCCCATGATCACCACGGCGAAGGCTAAAGAAGCGGACGACCGATCACGCGCGCCGCCTCGCGCGCGAAGTACGTGATGATGACGTCCGCGCCTGCACGTCGGATACCCGTGAGGCTCTCCATCATCGAGCGCTCGAGGTCGATCCAGCCGCGCTCCGCGGCCGCATGGATCATCGCGAACTCGCCGCTCACCTGGTAAGCGGCGAGCGGATAGCGTGTCTCCGCCTTCACCCGCGCGACGACGTCGAGGAACGGGCCCGCCGGCTTCACCATCACCATGTCCGCACCTTCCTCGATGTCCAGCCACGTCTCGCGCAGCGCCTCGTCCACGTTGGCGGCATCCATCTGGTAGCCGCGCCGGTCGCCCGACTGCGGGGTGCTCTCCGCCGCCTCGCGGAACGGCCCGTAGAACGCGCTCGCGAACTTGGCCGCATAGCTGAGGATCGCCGTGTCCTGGAATCCCGCCGCGTCGAGCGCACCGCGAATCGCGCCGACCCGGCCATCCATCATGTCGCTTGGCGCCACGATGTCGGCGCCAGCGCGCGCATGCGCGAGCGACTCGCGCACGAGCAGCGCCAGCGTCGCATCGTTGTCCACGACGCCGTCGCGCAGGACGCCGCAGTGGCCGTGATCGGTGTACTCGCACATGCACACGTCGGTGATCACCACGAGGCCCGGAAGCTCTTCCTTGAGGGCACGGACCGCCCGCGGCACGGGACCGTCGTCGTCCCACGCACCGGAGCCCTCGGCATCCTTCGCCGCGGGAATGCCGAACAGCAGCACCGCGCCTACGCCGAGCGCCGCGGCCTCGCGCGCGTCCACGAGGAGTTCGTCCACCGAGGTCTGGAAGACCCCCGGCATCGAGCTCACCGGCAGCCGCACGCCGGCGCCAGGCCGCACGAACAGCGGCAGCACGAACTGCGACGGCGCCAGCAGCGTCTCGCGGACGAGGCTCCGCAGCGCGGCGGTGCGACGGAGGCGTCGCGGGCGGTATTCGGGATAGGAGGGCATCGTCAGGTTCGGAACGGTCTCACTCGGGCTGCGGCGACGGCAGGTGGCTCGCGCGCCGCAGCCCTTCGAGGATGTCACTCGCGCCCTCGCCGCGCAGCTGGTTGGCGAGGCGGATGCCGCTGAGCTCGGGGTCACTCGGATCGAGCACGATGGAGCCGCGCACGACCCGCGTGCCATCGATGTCGGCGATCATGCCATGCAGCAGCGCGGTGTCTCCCTCCTGCATGGCCAGTGCACCGATCGGCACCTGGCACCCGCCTTCGAGCGCGGCGAGGAACGCGCGCTCCGCGCGGACGGCACGCATGGTGGGCGCATCGTTCATCGCTTCCACCAGGGTGCGGATCCGGTCGTCGTCCGTACGCACCTGCACGGCGATCGCACCCTGACCCGCTGCGGGCAGCCAGGACGGCGCATCCAGGTAGCAGGTGATGTGCTGCTGCGCGCCCAGGCGGTGCAGTCCGGCGGCGGCGAGGATCGCCGCGTGCACGCGGCCCTCGTCCACCTTCATCAGGCGCGTCGGCACGTTGCCGCGCAGCTCGGCCACCTCGAGATCAGGGCGCGCCGCAAGCAGTTGCGCGCGGCGGCGGAGGCTCGACGTACCCACGCGCGACCCGCGTGGCAGCTCGTCGAGCGACGACGCGAGCACCCGACCGTTCACCACCAGCGCGTCGCGCGGATCCTCGCGCGGGAGCACCGCGGACACGTCCAGCCCGCTCGGCGACTGCGTGGGCAGGTCCTTCAGCGAGTGCACCGCGAGATCGATCTTCCCCTTGAGCAGCGCGGTCTCGAGCTCCTTCGTGAACAGCCCCTTCGCGCCGATGGACGACAGCGGCTCGTCGAGCCGCTTGTCGCCCACGGTCTTGTACGTGACGAGAGCGCTCTCGAGCCCCTGCTCGGCGAGCGCGGCCTGCACCATGCGCGCCTGCCGCAGCGCGAGCTCCGAGGTCCGGGTGCCGATGCGGATGGGGGAAGTCGTCATTACGGGAGGAAGCTAGCAACCATCGCTCGATGCGGCACGTCCGACGCGATGGGCGCGAGCGCACCGCGTCGCCCCGGAGCGGTCACGATGCGAGACCGAGCGCGACCTGCAGGGCGCCCGCCAGCCGCGCCGGCGCGTCGGGATGCGCGCGCAGGTAGAGGTCGGGCTCGATCAGCTCCAGCTCCATGAGCGTGAATGCGCCATTCACCATGCATCCATCCACGCGGGCGTAAAGCAGCTCGCTTGCCGGCGACGTCATGGAGCGCGACGCGATCCCGGTCGCCGCGTGCAAGGCTGTCGAAGCCGCTGCGATCGCCTCGCTCGACGCCACGCGCGACTCCGATTGTCCACCGTGCTCGCGCTGGACGCGGAAGTCACCCTCGCGTGGACGCTTGATAACGGCGTGGCTGTACGCGCCACCGTAGAACAGCAGCGACCACTCGCCTTCCTGCTGTACCTCATCGAGGAAGGGTTGCACGAGCACGCGGCCGCGATCGGTCATGCGCCGGAATCGCTCTTCATCGCCGACCGCGGGTGTCCGTCCGGAACGCCACGTCTCGTGGGCCGACGCGGATACCGCGGGCTTCACGACGACGGCATCCCAGCCGCGCTCGCCCATCACATCCCCGAGCGACACCTGCTCGCCCTGCCCTACCCACCGCGTGGGCGCCACCGCAACGCCGCGGGCAGCGAGGTCGCGCAGGTACGTCTTCTCACTGTTCCAGCGCACGAGCGCCGGCGGATTGAAGACGCGGACACCGAGCGTGTCGAGACGATGGACCCACGCCAGGAATTGCTCGTGCTTCAGGTGGTAGTCCCAGCACGAGCGGATGACGACGGCCGCAAATCGCGTCCACTCGACGGCCGGATCGTCCCACACAGCCGGCACTACCTTCGTGCCCTCCGCTTCGAGTGCCTGCGCGAGCAGCATGTCGTCGTCGGTGACGCCGGGTACCGCGGCGGCGGTCGCGAACGCGAGCACGTCGTCGCACTGCATCGCCAACCCGCTACCGATCCTCGCCGAGCACGAAGCGCCGCGTCGCCTCGGCCAGTGCAGCCACCGAGGCTTCCGTTGCTTCCGCACCGAGATGGATGCCAGCCTCACGCACCGCGTCGCTCGTCACCGGCCCGATGGAGACGGCCGGCACCGACCGCGCGAGCTCGTCACCCACGGCGTCGACGTACCCTCGCACGGCCGACGCCGACGCGAAGGTGACGGCGTCCACGCCGCCCTGCTCGAGTCGCTCGCGCAGCGCGTCGGCGCCCTCGCCGTCGCTCACGCTCCGGTAGAGCGGCACCACGCGAACGTCGCAATTCAGCGCGCGCAGCCCGCCGGGCAGCACGTCCCGCGCTCCGGCGGCCGCGAGGTAGAGCACCTGCGTGCCTCGCACATCGTCGCGCGACGTCATCGCCTCGAGCACTCCTTCGGCGACGAACCTCGCGGGCACCACGTCGGCCGCGAGCCCGCGGGCAAGCAGCGCGTCGCTCGTTGCGCGGCCGACGCATGCGATGCGACAGTGCGCGAGCGCACGCGCATCGCGCCCGCTGTCGCGAAGCGCATCCCACAGCAGCTGTACGGCGTTCTGGCTGGTGACCACGAGCCAGTCCACCGCTGGAAGGTTCGCCAGCGCCGCGTGCAGCGGCATGGCATCCAGCGGTTCGATGCGCATGGCCGGCAGCTCGAGTACTTCCGCGCCGAGCGCCGCGAGTGCGTCGCGCAGCCCGGTCGCCTGCGCGGACGCGCGAGTCACCACAACACGCCGTCCGAACAGCGGACGGCGATCGAACCACGCGACCTGCTCGCGCAGCGCCACCACCGCCCCGATCACGGTGATCACCGGCGCGCCGATGCCTGCGCGCGTCACGGCGTCAGCGAGCGTGGACACTGTAGCCACCACGGTGCGTTGCCGCGGATAAGTGCCCCACTGGATCGAGGCCGCCGGCGTGTCCGCGGACATGCCGCCGGCAACCAGCGCCGCGGCGATGCGCGGCAGCGTCTTCACGCCCATGTACAGCACGATGGTGCCCCCCGCTCGTGCGAGCGCCGCCCAGTCCGTCTGCGTTTCCGCCTTCGCCGGATCCTCGTGCCCCGTCACGAACGTGACGGCCGTCGCCACGCCGCGGTGCGTGACCGGGATGCCCGCGTACGCCGGTGCCGCCACGCCGGCGGTCACGCCCGGCACGAACTCGAACGCCACCCCGGCTGCCGCGAGCGCCTGCGCTTCCTCGCTCCCGCGTCCGAACACGAGCGGGTCGCCCCCCTTGAGCCGGACGACGCGCTTCCCCTCGCGCCCCCATCGCACGAGCAACGCGTCGATGTCGGCCTGGCTCCACGACTCACGACTCCCCCCGCGCTTGCCCACGTCCACGATCTCGACGCCGGAATTCGCGGCGCGGGCGGCGGCCACGATCGCCGGATTGGCCAGTGCGTCGGTCGCGATCGCATCGCACGACGCCAGGAGGTCGCGGCCCCGCACCGTGAGCAGGCCGGGGTCGCCGGGACCGGCGCCCACGAGGTACACGATGCCCGCTGCGGCGGCGCTCATCGCTGCGCCGCCCGCAGTACCGCCGCGCCCAGCCGCTCGCGCAACCGGCTCGCCAGCGGGCGCATGCTCAGCGCAGCGCCCGCGAAGAACGTGACCTGCATCTCCGCCAGCATCGGCGGGGCACTCGGCTTGAGGACGATCGGCATGGGAGGCATCGTGCGGAACAGGTAGACGCTGAACGCGAGGGCCATCGTCGAAAGATAAGACGCGCTGCGCCGCCCGAGAGGCAGCCGTGCCACGTGCACGCCCGCGCGCTAAGTTGCCCCCACGCCGCCTCCCACAAATGCCCATGCAACTCACGCCCGCCACGCAGCTCGCCCCCGATCTCTGGCTCCTCGACCTCGACTTCCAGGGCTCCGCGGGAGTGGTGGCGGCGTACCTCATCACTGGCGCCGACGGTCACACGCTGATCGAGACGGGACCGGGCTCGACGCTTCCGGCGCTCGAGCGCGCGATCCTGGCGGCGGGCGCCCGGATGGAAGACATCACGCAGCTACTCGTCACGCACATCCATCTCGATCACGCCGGCGCGGCGGGCTCGCTGCTGCGCCGCCTGCCGCAGGCGCGCCTGTTCGTGCATCCCGCCGGCGCGCCGCACATGGTGGACCCGTCGAAGCTCCTGCGCAGCGCCACGCGCATCTACGGTGACCGGATGGACGCACTCTGGGGCGCGTTCGAGCCCTGCCCCGACGACCGCGTCATACGGCTCGACGACGATGCCACGATCGCATGTGGCACCCGCACCCTCGTCGCGCTCCATACGCCCGGCCACGCGTCACATCACGTGACCTTCCACGATGCCGATGCCCGCTCGGCCTTCACGGGCGACGTCGGCGGCGTGCGCCTCCAGGGCGCGACGTACGTGCGGCCACCCACGCCGCCACCGGACATCGACGTGGATGCGTGGCATGTAAGTGCGGACCGCCTGCGCGCACTCGGCCTTCGCACCATCTATCCCACCCATTTCGGCCCGCACGACAATCCCGAGCGGCACTTCGAGGAGTTGATGGTGCGACTCGACGAATGGGTGAGCTGGGTGCACGAGTGGCGCGCGGAAGGGCTCACGCCGGATGCCATGGCCGAGGAACTTCAGCAGCGCAGCAACCGCGACATCGCCGCTGCGGTACGCGATCCTGCGCTCGCACGCGCCTACGAGCTCGCCACGCCAGCGCGCATGACGGTGGACGGCCTGGCGCGCTGGATCGACGGCTCGCGAAAGCGTTAGTGGTGCGTGACGGGCGTCACCCGCTCGTGATGTCGGTGTCCTTCGTCTCGCGGACGAATGCGAGCCCGATCACGAGCGTGAGCACGGCGATGGCGACTGGGTACCACAGCCCCGAATAGATGTTGCCCGTGGACGCCACGATCGCGAACGCCGTGGTCGGCAGGAACCCGCCGAACCAGCCGTTGCCGATGTGGTACGGCAGCGACATCGACGTGTAGCGGATGCGCGTGGGAAACATCTCGACGAGCATCGCCGCGATGGGGCCGTACACCATGGTCACGTAGATGACCAGGATGGTGAGGAGCACCACGAGCATCACGATGTTCATCTGGCCGCGGTCCGCCTTCGCCGGATACCGCGCCGCGGTGAGCGCACTCCCCAGCGTGGCGTCGAATGCCTTGGCGTCGTCCTTCGCCGTCGCGCCCGTCGCGCCCGTCGCGCCCGTCGCGCCCGTCACGTCGTACGCGGGCACCAGGGTCGCGCCCACGCGCACCTGCGTGCCCGAGGCGGCAGGCGCCGACTCGTTCGAATACGGGATGCCACGCTTCACCAGCGCCGCCTTCGCCACGTCGCACGGCGACGTGAACTTCGACTTGCCAATGGGATCGAACTGCACGGAGCACTGCACCGGATCGGACAGCACCACTACCGGGGCCGCGTTCTGTGCCGCCTCCAGCGCCGGGTTCGCATAGTGCGTGATGGCGTGGAAGATCGGGAAGTACGTCAGCGCGGCGAGCGCGAGCCCGCCCATGATGATCGGCTTGCGGCCGATGCGGTCTGACAGCGAACCGAACACCAGGAAGAACGGGGTGCCGAGCAGCAGCGAGCCCGCGATGAGCAGGTTCGCGGTCTGCGCGTCCACCTTGAGCGTCTGGGTGAGGAAGAAGAGCGTGTAGAACTGCCCGGTGTACCACACCACGGCCTGCCCGGCGGTGAGTCCGAACAGCGCAAGCAGCACCAGCTTGAGGTTGCCCCACCGCGCGAATGATTCGGTCAGCGGCGCCGTCGAGCCCTTGCCCTGCGCCTTCATCTGCTGGAACAGCGGCGACTCGTTCAGCTTGAGCCGGATCCACACGGACACGCCAAGCAGGATGATCGACACCAGGAACGGGATGCGCCATCCCCACGCCTCGAACTGCTCCGTGCCCAGCGCGGTGCGGCAGCCGAGGATCACGAGCAGCGAGAGGAAGAGGCCGAGGGTCGCCGTCGTCTGGATCCACGACGTGTACGCGCCCCGCTTCCCGTGCGGCGCATGCTCGGCCACGTACGTCGCGGCGCCGCCGTATTCCCCGCCGAGCGCGAGGCCCTGGAGCAGGCGCATGACGATCAGCAGCACCGGCGCGGTGACGCCGATCTTCGCGTAGCCCGGCAGCAGCCCCACCACGCTCGTGCTCACGCCCATGATCACGATGGTGAGCAGGAAGGTGACCTTCCGGCCCACGAGGTCGCCGATGCGGCCGAACACGATCGCGCCGAAGGGTCGCACCGCGAAGCCGGCCGCGAAGGCGAGCAGCGCGAAGATGAACGCCGTGTTCGCATTGCTGACCCCGGCGAAGAACTGGCGGCTGATGATCGCCGCAAGCGAGCCGTAGAGATAGAAGTCGTACCACTCGAACACGGTGCCGAGGGACGACGCGAAGATCACGCGACGCACCTCGCTCGCCGAGAGCTCGATAATGCCGGCCGTCTCGTACATCGTGGTGCGCGGTGAAGCCATCCAGCCTCCGGGGGAAGGGCGTCGAGGTCGCTTAGCCTACCTCCCTGCACGCATTCGTCAAGTGAGGCACGGGTTGCTTCCCCGCCGACCGCACGACAGAATCCGCATTCACGCCTTTCGCCGAGTCTCCGTACATGTCCGACATCGACGTGCTCCTGCAGGAGCACCGGAAGTTCGCGCCGCCCGAGGCATTCCGCGCCGCCGCGAATGCCACGTCACCCGACATCTATGCGCGGGCGCTGGCGGAGCCGGAGGCCTACTGGGCGTCGCAGGCCGCGAAGCTCGAGTGGAGCGCCCCGTTTACGCAGGTGCTCGACTGGAAGCCGCCCCACGCCCAGTGGTTCCTGAATGGCAAGCTCAACGCGTCGGTGAACTGCGTCGACAGGCACATCCGCTCCGGCCGCCGCAACAAGGCGGCCCTCATCTTCGAGGGCGAGCCCGGCGACCGCCGCACCCTCACCTACTGGGACCTCTACGTCGGCGTCAACCAGTTCGCCAACGCCCTCCGCTCGCTTGGCGTCGGGAAGGGAGACCGCGTCGCGATCTACCTCCCGCTCATTCCCGAGGCCGTCATCAGCATGCTGGCCTGCGCGCGCATCGGGGCCATCCACTCGGTGATCTTCGGCGGCTTCTCGCCGGAGTCGGTGCGCGATCGGATCAACGACTCGCAGTGCAAGGTGCTCATCACGGCCGACGGCGGCTATCGTCGCGGCGCGATCGTACCCCTCAAGCGCAACGCGGACAAGGCGCTCGAGGAGACGCCCTCCATCGAGCACTGCATCGTGGTGCAGCGTCGCACCGGCCAGACCAGCGGCGAGGCCGCGGCGGACATGACCGATGGCCGCGACAAGTGGTGGCACCGCGTCATGCGCGGGTCGCCGATGTGGTGCGAGCCGGAGGTCATGGATGCCGAGGATCCGCTCTTCATCCTCTACACCTCGGGCACCACCGGCAAGCCGAAGGGCATCGTGCACACCACCGGGGGCTACATGGTGGGCGCCGCATCGTCCACCGAGCTGGTGTTCGATCTCAAGGAAGACGACGTCTACTGGTGCACGGCGGACGTTGGCTGGATCACCGGACACACCTACCTCGCGTACGGCCCGCTCGCCTGCGGTGCCACCTGCCTCATGTACGAGGGCGCCCCCGACTGGCCCGAGAAGGACCGCTTCTGGGAGCTGTGCGAGCGCTACGGCGTCACCATCCTCTACACGGCGCCCACCGCCATCCGCGCGTTCATGAAGTGGGGCGACCACTGGCCTGCGAAGCACGACCTCACCCGCCTCCGCCTGCTCGGCTCCGTGGGTGAGCCCATCAACCCCGAAGCGTGGATGTGGTATCGCGAGCACATCGGCGGAAACCGGTGTCCGGTCGTTGACACCTGGTGGCAGACGGAGACAGGGTCCATCGCCATCTCGCCGTTGCCCGGGCTCACCCACACCACTCCAGGATCCGCGACACAGGCCATGCCCGGCTACGCCGTCACCCTCGTCGATAGAGACGCGAAGGAAATCCCCGTGGGCGGCGGGCTGCTGGCCATCACGAAGCCATGGCCCTCCATGCTCCGCACCATCTGGGGCGACGATGCCCGCTACGTCGAGACGTACTTCTCGAAGTGGAAGGACCGCCCGGACCTGTACTTCCCCGGCGACGGCGCCAAGCGCGACGACGACGGGAACTTCTGGATCCTCGGACGCGTGGACGACGTGCTGAACGTCGCCGGCCATCGCATCGGCACCATGGAGGTGGAGAGCGCGCTCGTGGAGCATCCCGCCGTGGCGGAAGCGGCCGTGGTAGGCAAGGCACACGACTTGAAGGGCCAGGCGATCGCCGCGTTCGTCACGCTGCGTGAAGGCTTCACGCAGTCCCCCTCGCTGCGTGACGAGCTGCGCGACTTCGTGTCCCAGAAGATCGGCGCCATCGCGCGGCCGGACGATATCCTCTTCAGCGCAGACTTGCCCAAGACGCGCTCGGGCAAGATCATGCGACGGCTCCTGCGCGACATTGCCGAAGGACGAGCCCTCGGCGACACCACCACGCTCGCCGACCCCTCTGTGGTCAACGCACTGAAGGACATGTACGAGTCCCAGGAGAGCTGACCATGCCTACCGCCACGAGATCCGCCATGAACCGCACGCTCGTTGTCTCCGTCGCCGCGCTCGCACTCGCCGGCGCCGCCGCCTGCCGCTCGCACCCGGCCCCCGACGACAACTCGATCCATGCGAAGGCCTACCTCCTCGACTCCCTGGGCCGCGAGGTTGGCCAGGTGCACTTCACCGAGACGCCCGGCACGCCAGGCGTGACGGTGGCCATCGAGGTGTCGCGCGGCGCCACGCCCGGCCAGCACGGCATCCACATCCATTCGGTCGGCCGGTGCGACGCATCGAGCGCGTTCGCGACGGCGGGCGGGCACTTCAATCCCACCGGCCGGAAGCATGGCCTGTTCGCGCCCGACGGTCCTCACGCGGGCGACCTCGAGGCCATCACGATCGACGAATTCGGCCATGCCAGCTTCGTCGCGTCGTCCAATCGCATCACGCTCTCGCCGGGCCCCAACTCCCTGCTCGACGCGGACGGCAGCGCCGTGGTGCTGCACGCGCTGCCCGACGACCAGCGCACCGACCCGAGTGGCAGCAGCGGCGCGCGCATCGCCTGCGGCGTAGTCGTGCGCGGCTGACCGTGTCATCCCGAGCAGCGTTGTCATCCCGAGCGTAGCGAGGGATCTTTGCTTGTGTCATCCCGAGCGTAGCGAGGGATCTTTGCTTGTGTCATCCCGAGCGTAGCGAGGGATCTTTGCTTGTCCCCCGAGCGTGCGCGTCGCCACGTTGAGTCGCCGCGCCGTTGCGCAATACTGCGCTCTGCCCGGGGATTGAACACTCTCGCGCCGGGCGGGGCACGGTAGGTGGCAAACGGGCGCGGCGGCGAAGGATCCGCACATGCAGTGGCTCCCGCCGCCCTTTCCTCTCGTCCTCTCGTCCTCTCGTCCTCTCGCCCTCTCGCCCTCTCGCCCTCTCGCCCTCTCGCCCTCTCGTCCTCTCGTCCTCTCGCCCTCTCGCCCTCTCGCCCTCTCGTCCTCTCGTCCTCTCGTCCTCTCGTCCTCTCGTCCTCTCGTCCTCTCGCCCTCTCGCCCAGCGCTTCCGACCCCGTCGAGCGTTGGTTCCGGATTGTGGTATGTTCCCTGCGCTACGGAGCGCCGCCCAAACCGGACCGACCGACCATGTGGAGTGCCATCAAGCGCCTGTTCCCCGAGAACCTGTTCTCGCGCAAGATCGACCCCAGTGCCGAGCGGCGGCTGCGCCTCGCGCAGGCCCGTGCGGAGGAATCCATCATCCGCACGCACGTGGACAACGCGCTGATGTTCGTTGATACGCTCGCCGAGGACCTGACGTTCGATCGGGCCATCGACTCGTACATCCGCCTGATGTCCATCCCCGAGCCGCTGGCCAGCACGGTCGCGACGCGCACCCTCGTTGTCCTGGGCCAGGACCTCGTACCCTATCGCCGTCGGTCGCGCGAGGAAAGCGCCGCGGCGCCAGACGACTCCCGTCCGCCACTGCGGCTGGGCGAGTCGGCTGAGGCAAAGCGCGGTATCAAGCGGGCGTAGCGCCCCCGCCCCAGCTCGTCACCTCCCGCAGGTCGAGCCACGAGGTCACGAACAGCGCGACCGCGATCAGCGCCGACATCACGCACCACTGGCAGATGGCGTGGATGACGAACAGCTCGAGATAGGTGAGCCACAGGGAAAACAGCACCCCGAACCCCGTGACCGCGACGAGCACCTGCGACACCCACCGGCGTTCGGCCAGCGCCGGCATGAGTCCCGCCACGGCCAGCGCGAAGATGGCCGCGTAGTAGGCCACTCCCCACGCCCCCACGGGCAGGCCGAGGAACGTCGCCCATTTCGACGTCTGCACGGTCTCGCACGAGCCCACCGCGCACACCAGCGTGCCGATGTAGCCGAGCTTGTAGAGCGTGAGGTAGAGCGCGACGAACAGTCCGGCGAGCGCCAGGAGCGCCGCCAGCATGCGCTTGGTCACGGATTCTTGCCAGCCGGCGTGGCCCCCGCCGCTGCTGGAGCAGCCGCCGGCGCAGGTGACTTCGCGAGCTCCGCCTCGACCAGCCTGTTGAACTGGTCGAACGGCAGCGCGCCGGGATACAGCTGGCCGCCGATCGCGAACGACGGCGTGGAATAGACGCCGCGCCGCTCGCCCTCCTGTTGGTTGGCCTGGATCTGCGCGCGATGCGTCTCGGCGTCCATGCACGCGCCGTACTTGCCCATGTCGAGCTTGAGGCTTTCGGCGAGGCTCGCGAGGACCTTGCGCGGGTTGCTCGTCGCCTCGCCGTTCCACTTGTCCTGGTTGGCGAAGATCACGTCGTGCATCTCCCAGAACTTGCCCTGCTCGTTGGCGCACGAGGCAGCGAGCGAGGCATCCCAGGTGTTCTTGTGCATCGAAAGCGGGAAGTCCATGAAGCGGATCCGGATCTTGCCCGTGTTCACGAGCCGGGCGCGTACGTCGGGCTCGGTGAGGGTCGCGAACTGTCCGCAGCTCGGACACTCGAAGTCCGCGAACTCCACCACTTCCACGGGCGCCGTGGGACTGCCGAGGACGTAGCCCTCGGCCTTCATGGCGGGGAGCGTGGGGTCGATGCGGCTGGCGGTCGCCTTGGGTCGCGTGGCGAGCAGGCTCAGCACGGCGATCCCCACCACCGCGATCACGCCCACGGCGATCCAGAATCCGCGGCCGGGACCGCTGCTGCGGGCTGCCGCGACGGCATTGGGGCGGCTTCGATGTCCCGGACCCTTCGGTTCTACCTTTTTCGCCATTATCGTCCCCTGAAGTGAAACGGTGTTCCCGGCCGAAACCTAGGCCGGATACGCGTCGATGCAAGCAATCAGCGACGGGCACGGCAGCAGCGGCGCGAGGCGTGCATTGCATCACGCGTCCTTGACCCACCGCGCGCGCCGGAGCTACCTCCAGCGCCGCACGGCGCACGTACCGACATCACCCTGGCTCGCGGAGGACGGTCCCATCGACGCTGACCTGTTGCGCATCCCTGTCGGCCCCGGCTCGATTCACGTCGAGCGCTACGGCCATGGCGGCGCACCCGTCGTCCTCCTGCACGGCTTCGGCACCTCGAGCTTCGTGTGGCGGAACCTCGCCCCGGAGATCGCCCTGGCCAACCGCACGGCGTTCTCGATGGACCTGTTCGGCTACGGGGAGTCGGACCGGCCCTTCGACGCCGACTTCGGCATCGCATCGCAGGCGGAGCTGGTGGACCGCGCGCTCACCGCGCTGCGCCTCCCCAAGGCCACGGTCGTCGGGCTCGACCTCGGCGGCGCCGTGGCGCTGCGGCTCGCATCTACCCGGCCGGAGCGCGTCGAGCGGCTGTTCCTCGTGAACCCCATCGCCCTCGACGAGATTCCGGCGGGCGACATCACCACCCTGCAGCGGAACACCGCCCGGTTCGCCTTCCGCGTGAGCAAGGGCATCCTGGGCGCCGCCCCCATCCTCGGCGAGCTGCTGCGCCGGAGCGTCGCGGATCCCGAGCACATGCCGGACAAGCTCGTCGCGCGCTACCTCGCGCCGTACGTTGGCGAGGAGGGACTGAACCACCTGCTGCTCCTCGCGCGCTCCGTGGACGACGAGGACATGCAGGACGTGGAGCTGTCCGCCATCACGCAGCCCACGCAGATCCTCTGGGGCGACCAGGATCCGTGGGTTACCCCCAAATTTGCGGACCGGCTCTCCGAGAGCATGCCGGGCAGCCGCCTGGTGCACCTGCCGGGCGTCGGCCGCCTCGTGCCCGAAGAGGCGCCCGACACGATGGCCAGCATGCTGCTGGAGTTCATCGGCGCAGCCGCGATGCAGCACTGATCGGGCGACATCCGGCACTGTAAGAAACAGCCCCGATCAGTTATATTCACAAGTCTTCCACCCAAATCCGAATTCATGGCCAAGCCGCAGAGAACTACAGGAACACGTCGATACGCAGGACCCGTGGAGCCTTCGCCGTTCGAGCAGGCACGCGACGAGTTGTTCCAGCACATCATGCGTTGTGGCGTCGTTGGTGCTGACGCCGAGCATGTCGAGGAGTGGTTCGCCGAAACGATCAAGTACATGACCGATCGCTTCCCCGAGCTGAGCGAGCAGCAGATCACCGAGCTCAAGACGCTCGGACTCCGGTTCGCGCAGCCCCCGAAGGCGCGTGTGGACACCGACGCCGCCTCGGCGGCCTGACCGCCACTCGATTTGAATCCGAAACGACCACGCCTCCATGATCATGGAGGCGTTTGCGTTTGCGGTGCTCGGCTCGGCCGCGCGTTGCGCGGACGAACCAGCGGTTGTCATCCCGAGCGCAGCGAGGGATCTGCTCGTCCCCTGATCATCGATCCTCAGCGCGCCGCCTTTCCCGACCAGCGGAGCGCGAGGCCGATGCGCACGCCACCGCCCAGCCCCAGCTGCAGCGCTGGCGACACACCGCCGGCGGTTCGCGGTCCCTCGAGGTCGGCCACCATCAGCAGGTACGGCCGTACGCGGTCGCCATGCCGCACGCGCAGGCTCAGGCCCGCGCCTGCCGACAGGCCGAACGGCGTCTGCCGGTAAGGATCGAGCAGGAAGCGTCCCACCACGTCGAGGCGACCGCTGGCATCGTGTGCGCCGTCCTGCGTGTGCTCCCCCGCCGCGCCAATGACATCCACGCGCACGTAGTATCCGGCAGGGATCTGCACGCCGCCCCCCGCCTCGAGCGACGTCTGGTGCCTCGCGATGATGGCGTCCGCGCGCACCACCGGAACTGGTCGCAACTCGAGTGTGGACTGTGCGCGAGCGGGCCGGGCAGCAACCGCCGCGATCACCAGTACCATGGCCAGGCCGTGTGCGGCCGGCCTGCTCAGTCGGCGCGCGCCCGCCACAACGCCAGCGTGTAGTCGCCAATGGCCAGCACCGACGCGACCGCCACGCCGGCGAGGAGTACCGGCACCGCGCGGGGGGCGCCAAGCACCGCGGCGAGCGTGAAAAGCTGGAGCACCGTCACCACCTTGCCGAGGATGCGCGCCTTGAACACCACGGGGCGCAGCCACGGGATCATGCGCGCGACGAGGAAGCCGATTGCTGTCGCGAGGTCGCGCATGAGGAGGATGAAGTACGCGGACGTGGACAGCAGTCCGCCGAACAGGAACGTCCCCACCACGGTCAGGACGAACACCCGGTCCGCGATGGGATCGAGCAGTGCGCCCCAGCGCGACGTCGCGTGCACCCGGCGCGCCAGCCAGCCGTCCAGGAAGTCCGTGACCGCCGCGGCACCGATGAGCCCCACCCGCGCCTCCGCGCCACCCGCCGCGACGAATCCCGCCGCGAGCACGAGGCGGGACCAGGACAGCAGGTTCGGGAGGCGGACGAGCGTGCGGCGCGCGGTCATCATGGCCACGCAAGATAATCACGCGACGCGATGGCAGCCGCCGACGCCGCACCTTGCCCGCCCCGCGGGTGCGGGTTCATACTGTCATCCTGAGCGAAGCGAAGGATCTGCTTCTTCAATCGTCTCATCCGCCCCAAACGTCCTCGCGGAGTCGCATGCCCGACACGATCGCGTTGCTGAAGGCCGTCGCCATCTTCCGCGATCTCGACGAGAGCGAGCTCGCGCAAGTGTCCGAAATCTGCCGGGAGGAGACGTTCGTCAGCGGCGAGTTCATCTTCCGCGAAGGGGAAAGCGGCAACCGCCTCTACCTCATCTGCGACGGCCAGGTCCGCATCAGCCGCGATGTGCCGGGAAGCGGCGAGGAGGCACTCGCCGTCCTCAAGCCGGGCGCGCTGTTCGGCGAGATGGCCGTGTTCGACCGCAGCGAGCGCTCCACGCACGCGATCTCCAACGGGGGCACCACGGTGCTCACCATCACGCGGCCCGACTTCGAGATGCTGCTCGACTTCAACCGCGAGCTCGCGTACAAGGTGCTCTGGTCGGTCACGCGCGTGCTGTCGGGACGCCTCCGCAACACGAACGACTCGCTGCGGTCGTTCCTCGCCATGTCGATGTTCTGACGGCCGCGGTCGTCGCCATCGCGAACGACCCCAACGCCTCCGTCCCATGACCGCGCGCGTCTTCCTTCGCCTTGCCGCCGCCGGTGGGCTCGTCCTCGCCGGCTGCACCACGTCCACGACCACCCACGTCGACATCCTGCCGTCGGCGAGCGGCCTCGCCATCATCCCGGCGGGATCGGGGTGGCTCGGCGACCCACGCATCGGCCTCGTCCGCGACACGGCCCTCGCCGCTGCACTCACCGACGTGAGCGCCGCCCGGATCCGCGCGACGGACTCGGCCCTCGTCTCCTTCGGAACACGCAACACCTTTTCCGACACCGTCTCGCGCACGCGTGGCATCGGGGCCGCTCGCCGCTGGCTGCACGCGCAGCTCGAGCAGGCGAGCCGCGACTGCGGCGGATGCCTGCGCGTCGAGTACGATGCCGCGGTCATCCCCGTGCAGCGGCACCCGCTGCACGCCTCCGCCAACGTGGTGAACGTGCTGGCGATCCTTCCGGGGCGCGACACCAGCCGCATCGTGCTCATCGGCGGGCACTACGACTCGTGCATCTGCAGCGTCGGCTCCAACGGCGGCGTGGATTCCACCAGCGATGCGCCCGGTGCGGACGACGATGGCTCGGGCGCTGCCGCCGTCGTCGAGCTCGCGCGCGCGCTATCGCACCGGTATCCGCGCGGCCTCGACGCCACCGTCGTGTTCGTGCTCCACGCGGCAGAAGAACAGGGACTGCTTGGCGCCGCCCATCTCGCGCGTCGCCTGGGGGAAGAAGGCCGTCGCGTCACCGCCGCCATGACGGACGACATCATCGGGAACGTGGTCGCGGAGGACGGCGCCGTTGATTCCACGAGCGTCAGGATCTTCGCGCAGGATCCAGACACCTCAGCGAGTCGCGAGCTCGGCCGTTTCGTCTGGGGTCTCGGACTCACCTACCTGCCCGGCTTCGAGGTGGTGCCGGTGTTCCGCCTGGATCGCCTCGGCCGAGGTGGCGACCACTCGCCCTACATCCTGGCGGGCTGGCCCGGTCTTCGCTTTACGGAACGACTCGAGAACTACAAGCGCCAGCACCTTCCGACCGACGACCTGTCCCACGTGAATTTCGGATACGTTGCCCAGGTGGCCCGCCTCAACGCAGCCACCGTCGTTTCGCTGGCATCTGCACCCGCGGCGCCGGACACCGTCGTGGCCCGCCGCGAGAATGCCGCCTCCGGCGGCCAGGCCTGGGCGCTCCGCTGGACGCCCGTGGCCGGCGCGGCTCGCTACGAAGTGCTCGTGCGGCGCACGACGTCGCCGTCGTGGGAGCGCGTCATACCGGTCGGCACGGCCCTCTCCTGGCAGCTCGACTTCCAGCTCGATGATGGCTGGGCCGCCGTGCGCGCCGTGGGGCCAGGCGGTCATCGCTCGCTGGCGCGCACGGCCGGCAATGCCGCGCGCGCCGCCGCTCCAGCATCCCGGTGACGACACGGTGACTGATGCACCCGTCATCGCGCACGTGAGCGCCGACCTGTCAGGGGTGGGATCGGGCGCGCTGCGCGATTCGTCCCTGCTGAGCGGCCTGCTGATTGCCGCTGCCGGGGCCGCCGGCCTGAATCCCGTCGGCGCTCCCATTGTGCGGAGCGCGCTCTCGGGCGGCGTTTCCGCCGTGCTCCTCATCGATCCCTGTCACGTGAGCATTCATTCGCTGCCCGAGCGCGGACTCGCCTTCGTGGACGTCCTGGCAAAGGACGCCGCGGGTGCCGAGAAGGCGCTCGACGTATTCGTGCGTCGGCTCACGCCCGCCGCCGTGTCCAGCGATACCCGGATGCGCGGTTGAGATGAGAGCGATCCTGCCGCCCATCGAGCTGGTGCTGGTTTTCATCATCGTCGCGTGGGACATCCTGCTCACGGGGCGCATCGCGCAGGTGCGCACGCTGCCGCGGCCGTTCGTGTACCTCACCGCGCTGGCCGGCTTCCTCCTGCTGCCGGCGCTGGCGATCCACCTCGCTACCGCAGACGCCATCACCGCACGCTCCGTGACCGCCGTCGAGTGGCTCTGGCCGGTGACGCTGGTGCTCTTCGCCCTCCAGGCGATGTATGCGGCCACGCGCCGACTCGTGAATCCGTTCCTCGGCTTCTTCATGTCGACGTACGACCTGCTCATCGCGATCGACGTCGTGCTGCGGTACATGGCCGCCGAGGGCCGGCCGCTGCCGGCGATCGCGCTGGCGTACCTCGCGGCGACGAGCGGCGCGTTCGCATGGGTGACGCAATCGCCGACGATCATCGCCTCGCCGCTGTTCTTCTTCGTGCCGATGGCGGCGCCCGCCTTCCCGTCGCTCCGCACCTGGTCCGCGAGCTTCCGCTTCTTCCTCGCCCTCGTCGCGCTGGCGTGGATCGTCGCGATCTTCTCGCAGATCGCGCCCGGCTTCGAGGCGCAGCAGTCGTATGCCATCCACGATGCCGCGGTGGAGAAGCTGCAGGAACGTCCCCTGGGCGATCTCGACATCGGCGTCAAGATCTTTCCCGACCTCAGCGGCGGGCCGCCGCCCGCGGCGATCAAGAACGACCTCGCCCTCGTCGACACCCTCGGCGTGTCGGTGGTCGCCGTGACCGTGGTACCCGAGCGCATGACGAAGACGGCGCTCGACTCCATCGCGCACACCATCGAGATCCTGCGCAGCGACAGCACGCAGCTCATCGTGACGATGGGGTACGAGGGCGGCCTCAATCCCTTCAAGCGCGACTTCAGCGAGACGCGGCGGTTGTCGGCCATCGAGCCCATCGTGCGCATCCTGCGTCCCGACATCCTCGTGCCGGCGCTGGATCCGTACGACGCCGGCACCAGCGCCGCGGGCTTGCGGCCGCCGCAGTTCTGGGAGAACTACCTCACGCGTGCGTCCGCCGAGGCGAAGCGCGCCCGCCCGCGCACGCGCATCGGCGTGGCGGCATCCGCCTACGACCACCGCGACAGCACGCTCTACGCGTGGGCCGCCGCGGCGGGCTCACCCATCGACGTGGTCGGCTTCACCCTCTGGCCCTCGGCTACCGGTGCAAAGACGCTCGACGCGGCGCGCGGCGCCGCCGACCGGTGGATGCGCGAGGCGCAGTCCACCAAGGATCACTGGGTGTTCGCTTCCGGCGGCTTTCCCGTGGCGCATGGCGAGAACAGCCAGGTGAGAGCGATGTGGTCGGCGCTTGCGTGGGCGACGAGCCGGCCGGCGATCAAGGGCTTCATCGTGGCGGAGGCGGGCGACTACGGGCAAATACGCGGCATCCGGGCGGCGGACGGACACCTGCGACGCGTGGCCTTCGCGATCAAGCGGGCCATCAAGGGACTGCAGGAGACCGCAGCGCCGGACTCCGCAGGTGGATCCCCACGGCCGCCGGACAAAGCGGCGAGCCCGGGTAGCGCGCCGAAGTCGGCATCCGCGACAAAGACATCGGCGACGGGGAAGACGCCAGCTGGCGCGAAGCCGGCGACGGCCGCCAGTGGAAAGCCCGCGACCACCGCGAAGCCGAGTACGACGCCGAAGCCGGCGAGCACGGGTAAACCGACCACCGCGAAGCCGACGGCGGACGCCGGCGGCTGACGCCGACCGGCGCGCGCTGCTACACCGCGCGCCCCGTGCCCCGGATCAGGCCTTCCACGCGACGCGACTCGTCGAAGTACGTGCGGGCCAGCGACAGCATCGACGCCGCCGTCACCGACCGTACGCGCGCATCGAACTCGGACAACTCGCGCAGGCCGCCGAACATGTAGGCATCCACCATGTCACCGAGCACCGCCCCGCCGCTCTGCTGGCGGATGGCATGCGTGCCGATCGCGTACGTCTGCGCCTGCTCGAGCTCGTACGGCGTCACCGGCGAGTCGCGAAGCTTGGCGAATTCCGCCAACAGACCCCGCCGCGCCACCTCCTCCTTCTCCGGCGATGTCGCGATGTACGCCGCGAACGTGCCCGCCAGCAGTCGTTCGCTCGCGAACGCCTGCACGGTGTAGCCGAGCGACTGCTTGTCGCGCAGCTCGTCGAAGAAGCGGCCGCCCAGACCGCTCGCGACCCCCGCGATCATGTCAGCCGCGAAGCGCGCGTCGTCCGTGCGGCTTGGCGCGGGAAACAGGAGCGCCAGCGCCGTCTGCGCCTTTTCGCGCTGCTCCACGCGCTGCACCACCGCGGTGGGCCATGCAGGCGCAGCGAGGTGTGATGCCTCGCCGCCGCGCACCTCGCCGAACCGCACGGCCATCATCGCCGCCAGCTCGTCGGGGTCGGCATCGCCGACGATCGCGAGGACGCTCGGCCCACCGAGGAATCGCGAGCGGTGCCACTCGCGCACACGCTCGGCGGTGATGCGTGGCAGCGTCGACTCGTCGCCACTCACCGGCACGCCGTACGGATGGCCGGCGTAGGCGGTCGACATCGCCAGGCGCATGGGGTAGCGGTACATGTCGTCGCGCAGCGCCGAGAGGTCGGACAGCGCGATGCTCCGCTCAGTCTCGAGCGCGGCATCGGGAATCGTCGGATGCTGCGCGACGTCCGCGAGCAGCACGATCGCCTCCGCCGCGTAGCGGTGCGGGACGCTCATCAACCAGCCGAAGCTCTCGCTCGACGCGCTCGCACCGACGCTTCCGCCAAGCAGCTCGCCTTCCTCTGCGATCTGCGCCGCGGAGCGCTGCGTCGTGCCCTTCAACGCCGTCCGTACCAGCAGGGACGTGAGACCGGCCTCGGATGCCAGCTCGTCGCGCGCGCCGCCGATGGCGAACACGCCCGCATGGACGAGCGCGCCGGGCTTGCGGCGCACGAGGAGCGGAATGCCGGCGTCCGTTCGATAGACGCGCACGCCCGCTTCATCACGCTCGATGCGCAGCCGGGTGTGGACGGCGGGCGCCGGCACGCTGGGCAGCGACGGCGGCTCGACCATCGCCTCCTCGGCGGCATCGAGCAGCGCGCGCATGGCGTCTGCGTTCGCGGCGATCTCCCGTGTGCCGTCGGGACGATAGATGACGATGCCCGCGCGATCCGGATCGAGGTACTCGCGCGCCAGCGCGATAATCTCGTCGGCGGTTACCGAGAGTGCGCGATCGAGATATCGCTCCCCGGACCGCCAGTCACCGAGGGCTTCCCACTCCGCGAGGTAGTTGGCCTGGCCTTCCATGTCCTCGAGCCGGCGCACCCAGCGCGACTCGAACAAGCGCTTGGCGCGCACCAGCTCGGCCTCGGTGACGCCGTGCTCGCGCACCGCGCGCAGCTGCGCCCAGATCGCACGCGCCGCGTCGGCTGCGCGCTCCGGCGGCGACTCGGCATGCACGACGAACACGCCGATCTCGGTGGGCGTGTAATCGTACGCGCTCACGGACGTAGCAAGCTTGCGCTCGCGCACGGCACGATAGAGGCGCGATGCACGGCCGCCGCCGAGCACGGTGGAAAGGATGTCGAGTACGGGCGTGGCATCGTGCAGCGTGCCCGGTGTGCGCCATCCCATCGCCACCTGCGTCTGGCCGATGTCGCCGCTCCACTCGCGATAGCGGAACCCGATGTGTCCTTCTTCGGCGGGGCCGGGCGTGCGCTCGGGCGTCCCGCGCGCCAGCGCGCCATGACGCGCCATCACGTCGCGCAGCACTTCCGCGGGATCCACATCGCCCACGATGGACAACACGGTGGTCTCCGGGCGATAGAAGTTCCGGTAGAAGCGCAGCATGCTGTCGCGCGTGAGCGTGCGCAGGCCCGGCTCGCGGCCGATGCGCCACCGACGGATGCGATGCCGATCGTGCAGCAGTTCGAACAGCGTCTCGGAAGCAACAGCGCCAGGGTTGTCCGCCTTGCGCTTGGCCTCCTGGATGATGACCTCGAGTTCGCGCCCCAGCTCGTCTGCGTCGATGAGCGAATTCGCGTAGGCGTCGAACTGCACGTCCAGCCCCGTGCGGAAGCCGGACGACGGGAGCACCGTGTAGTACACGGTGTGGTCGTAGATCGTCGCCGCATTCAGGTAGCCGCCCACCGCCTTCGTCTGCCGCGCGATGTCCCCCACGCCGCGATCCGGCGTGCCCTTGAAGAACATGTGCTCCAGCACGTGCGCGATGCCGACGACGTCGTCCGTCTCGTCGAAGTAGCCGGCGCGCAGGTAGGTCACGATCGCCACGACCGGTGCGGAAGCATCGCGTCGCACGAGCAGCGTGAGCCCGTTCGGCAGCACGGTCCGGTGCACGGTGGACGGATCGAGGGCGATGGAAAGGTCGGAGTCGGTCATGGGTCCTGGAGAAGGTGGAGCGTCAGCACGCCGCTCGTTGAACGCGCGCGGAATGCTGGCCGCCCCGCGTACATGCGCACGCGCCGGTCAGATGATGGCGAGCCGGCGGTACCGCAGCACGACGAGCCCGAGCACGTAGCACGCCACGCCGTACCCGGCAAACCACTGGAGCAGGTCCCACGGCAGCGGCTCGCCCTTCGATACCGCGCCGTACACTTCGCTGGTACGGTGCAGCGGCGGCAGCAGGTACAGCAGCACCGTCAACGCGGAAGGTGAATCCTTGAAGCGATCCCAGAAGTAGCTCGCCGCCACCGTCACGGTCACCAGTGACAGCCAGTCCCAGCGAGCCGCCGCCGACAGCACGAACGTGATGCCGGCGTACATCAGGAACATGAGCGTCACCGCCCACAGCAGCGGCACGCTGAGCACCGGCCACACGAGCAGGCCGTACGCGACGCCAAGCAGCGCGATGATGCCGACGAACCCGGCCATGTGGATCAGGAACGCCTGGCCGTAATAGCGCCATGGCGCGATCGGCTTCGAGAACAGGAAGCGGTAGTAGCCCTGCTTGCGATCGTTCGCGACGATACCGTTCATCGCCAGCAGCGCGCCGAGAAACACGACGGCGCCGAGGAAGTTGCGGAGGAACAGCTCGTTGAAGTCCTTCATGAGCATCGCCGTCGCGTTGTCGATCCCGCCCCACTTCTGGATCAGCTTCGGGGGGAGCGACGCGAGGTTGCGGTGCAGCCCCGGCAGCATCGGCGACACGGTCACGTAGCCGAGCAGCCCGCTGATGAGGAAAATCGGCAGGCCGCGCTCGAACAGGAAGTCGCGGAACTGCCACAATCCGTACAGCGCAACGCGACCGCGGGAGGCAGTTCGAAGCTCGGTGGCGTTCACGAGCTCGGTGGCGTTCACGGGGTCGCTCATCGGTCGGTGATCCGGCGGCCGCCCACGGCCTCGCGAAACTGCTGCTCCAACGCAGAGTGCACCGGAAAGACGGCGCTCACCTGCGCTCCGTCCTGGATGAGCGCGACGAGCGCCGCATTGATCGCGTCGAGCGTGACGCCCGACATCTCGTACTCGCCGCGCCCCATGCTTCGCGCCGCGGGAAAATGCCGCATGACCTGGTCTTCGCCGCGGGTGACCACGAGGCGGTAGGCGGCGCCCTCGGTCACGTGCTGGTGCGAGGCGCGCACATCCACGAGGCGCTGGAGGCGCCCGCCGTCGATGATACCCACGCGGTCCGCGAGGCGCGCCAGCTCGTCGAGGTTGTGCGATGCGATGAGGATTACGCGGTCGGGACGACGCATCGCATCCACCACGTCGCGAAAGCGCTGGGTCCACACCGGATCGAGGCCGTGGGTCGGCTCGTCGAGCACGATGAGGCGCGCATCGGCGAGGAGCGCCTGCGCCAGCCCGACGCGCTGCAGGTTGCCCTTGGACAGCTGGCGCACGCGCTTGAACCGGTGCTCTTCGAGCCCGAGCTGCTCGATGGACGCCGCAACGCGCGCCTGCAACGTGCTCCGTGGGACGCCGGAGAGAATGGCGTAGCGCTCGAGTGCCGGGGCGACGCGCCATCCCGGCGGGATATTCACCAGCTCGGAGAGGTAGCCGGCCCCATGCTGCTCGAGGTAGCGGCGCGGATCGCTGCCGTCGATCAGCACGGCGCCCTCGGTGGGACCAAGAAACCCGAGCAGCAGCCCGATGAGCGTGCTCTTGCCCGCGCCGTTCGGACCGGCGAGGCCGAACACCTCCCCCGCCTGGAGGTCGAGGGAGAAGTCCGTGAGCGCGCGCACCTCGCGACCCCGCCAGCTCCGGTAGCTCTTGCCGACGCCGGAGAACGAGATCATGCGGGCGGGCGCCGCGCGTGCGGCGCGCCGGTCACGCAATGCAGGCGCGCGAGGATATTACGGACGGGGCGCGCCGGTCATCGGCACCTGCGGATTCCCCGTTCCGCCGAGCGGCGACGACGGCGACGTGCAGACGGACCAGGAGCCGGGCCCGGCGCGTGCGATCCATCGCTGCGCTTCGTCCACGCGACCGAGCCGCATGAGCGAGCAACCCAGGAAACCCTGCGAAAGCTTGTCGTTCGGGTCCACCGTGAGTGCGCGCAGGTAGAACTTGCGCGCATCGTCGAATTGCTGCGCGGCGAAGAGCGTACTGGCGAGCTCGCGCAGCGCCGTCGCGTTCGTCGGGCCGAGGCGCACGGCGTTGACGGCTTCCATGTTCGCGTTGCCGAGGTTGCCCGCCTCGCGCTCCATGCGCGCGAGGTAGACGTGCGGCATGGGATCCGTCGGCACGTCGGTCGTGGCCTTGCGGAACGACGCCTCCGCCGCTTCGCGCCGTCCTTCCTTGTAGGCCTGCACGCCCTGGTCGTATGCGGCGCTCGACGACGAGCTTCGCCCAGCCAGCGCGAACCACCCGATGAGCGCGAGTACGACCACCGCAACGATCCCGAGCACTGGCACCGCCCATGCCGGGCGTGTCCGGGGCGTCGGCTGCATGGTGGCAAGGTCGGGCGCGGTCGCGACCACGGGGGCCGGTGCGCCGACAACACTCGGCGTGGGCATCGGCCGTCCCGTCATTGCATCACCCGCCAGTCCTGACTCCAGCTTGGCGAACGCCTCGCGCGTCGCGTTCACGTCGCTCTCCGTCGGCGCGTAGTCGGTGCGGCCCGCACGTTCGCGCGCCGCGTTGAACTCCGCGAGGGAATTGGCCTGGTCGAGCGAGAGGAAGTTGCGCTGGCGCAGCTCGCGGATGAGCGCCTGGCCGGCGAGCGTCGTGCCGCCCACGAGTGAGCGGAGGCCCACTTCGACGGCACTCCACGCCTCGATGATGTCGGCCGCCAGGTCTTCCTTGTCGCGCGTCATGCTGAGGCGCGCCACGATCGGGCGCGCCGCATACACCGCGTCGAGCGCGGCGCGCTGGGACGGCCCCGTCACTGGACGATGCGCAGAAGCCCCGCATCCGCGCTGCCGCGGACGAACAGCTCGACATCGTGACTCGGCACCCGGACCCCCGTTTCGCGGAAGGTGCGCTTCGCCATGCGAGACATGAATACTTCGAGGGAGACGTCGCGTCCCCCCTCGGAATCGACGTGTTGCAACGAGCGCACGATATCCTCCCACGAGCCAGTGAGCTGCCGACCATCACGCGTCAGGACCTCGTGCGCCGTGAGGTCGGCGACCTCGGGCGACTCCGACTCCTCCGCTTTCGAGCCGGCGAGCGAGGAAAGAAGCGTGCCGAACAGCTCGAGCTGGCCCCGGGCGACCTCCACATCCCCGCTGTCGCCGCCAATACCGCCGTCCACCTCGATGAGCAGCTCGTCGATGTCGTCCAACTCACCACCGAGCTCGCCCAGGCGATCCTCCCACGGCTTCAGCTCGGCGTCGTGCTCATTCAGCTTGTAGGCCGCGCGCTTGAGCTCGATGAAGCGCCAGATCCCCAGCTCGTCCCAGTGGTCCTCGGTGGTCGTGCGCTCGAAATGATAGAGCGACGCCTCATAGTCCCCCCGGTCATACAGGATGTTGGCCAGGTAGATGCGCGCCTCGGCGTGCTCGTTGTCCGCCTGGAGCGAGCGACGCAGGGACGCGATGGCCGCGTCGTCATCGCCAAGGCGGTGCTGCGCGTAGCCCACGCAGGCAATCGCCTCCGCGCCGTCCGGCGCCTGCTGCACCGCGACCTCGAAGAACTCGAGCGAGGCGCTGAACAGTTCGCGACGGTCGCGTGTGGACGCCTCGCGAAAAAGTGCACGGCCGCTCTGGAGCATGAGGTCCAGATCGTCGGCGTAGCCCAGTTCCAGTGTGCGCTTGAAGCACCGGAGCGCCGCGTCTTCGAGGCCGAACTTGAGCAGGGTCTCGCCAAGCCCCGCGAGGGCATCCTCGTGCTCGGGCTCGAGCACGAGCGCTTCCTCGAAGCTGCGCCGCGCCCACGCGAACTCCTCGCGTGCGATACGTGCGTACCCCACGCCGATATGCAGCTCCACCGAGTTCGGATAGAGCGCGAGCCCTTCGCGCAGCACGCTCAGCGCGTCGTCGTACTGGCCTTCGTTGTACAGCTGGTGCGCGCGCTCGTCATACTCTTCGGAGCTCAGGAACGGAGTGGCCATTGGTGCTCAAGCCTCCTGCTCGTGAGGGACACCCCTATTGTACCATTCGGTGACTGGGAAGTTCAACAGTTTGCCGCCAGTTTCTTTGTCGTCTCGCATCCCGTCGGACGACGAGCATCACTGCCCGTCGGTTGCGCCGTCCCGATGGCCGGGACGTGACAGCGCGACAGCGATCCGCGCCGCCAGGAAGGCATTCTCCTCCAGCAATCCGAGATTGGCGGATAACGATCGCCCCTCGGTGGCGCGCAGTACGGCGTCGAGCAGGAACGGAGTCGTCGCGGCACCTCGGATGCCGTCGCGCTCCGCATCAGCGAGCGCCTCGGCGACGGCGGTATCCACCAGCTCGCGCGGAAGCGCAACGTCCGGCGGCGGCGGCTGCACCACGAGCGTCGCCTGCGGGCGGCCCAGCGATCTTGACGCGAGATGGATGGCGGCGATCTCCTCGGGCGTGTCCGCTCGTGCGCCCAGCCGCAGGCCCGTAGAGCGCGTGAAGAATCCGGGCAGCTCGTCCGTCCGGTAGCCGATCACCGCAACGCCGAGGGTCTCCAGGCGCTCGAGCGTCGCTGGAAGGTCGAGGATGGACTTGGCGCCCGCGCACACCACCACGAGCGGCGTACGGGCCAGCTCCACCAGGTCCGCGGACTCGTCGAACGACACCCCGCGGTGTACGCCGCCGATGCCACCCGTGGCGAAAACGGCGACACCTGTAGCGCCAGCAATGGACAACGATGCCGCCACCGTCGTGGCACCATCTGCCAATTGCGCCATGGCAACGGCGAGGTCGCGCGAGGAAACCTTTCGCACCCCGTCGCGAGAGAAAAAGCGCTCCAGCTCTGCCGGCTCGAGACCCAGGGTCGCGCGACCGCGCACCACCGCCGTCACGGCCGGCATCGCTCCCCCGCGGCGCACCGCCTCCATCATGCGCTCGGCGGCCTCGCGGTTCGCCGGAATCGGAAGGCCCTGCGCCAGCACCGAGCTTTCCAGCGCCACGACAGGCCGACCCGCGCCTATCGCGATCGAGATTTCCGGGAGGACGCGGATCCCTCCGCCAGTGACGCGCGCCGCGTTCAGGGGGCGCCCGACGGCGCGGGCCGGCGCGGCCACGCGCGGACGATCGCGTCGCCCATGTGCGCCATCATCACGTACGCCTCGTTGTCGATCATGTAGCGCTCGTCCGCGTTGTCCTTCGTCAGCACGCAGTACGCGACCCGCGACTGCAGGGGGAACAGTCCGCATTCGGTGCGGACCTTGTCCGTATCGCCGGTCTTGTGCGGCACGTCGAGGCCTACCACGTAGCGCTGGACCTTCTCGAAGTCCTCGTTGTGCGCCAGGATGTCGAGCATCGCGCTGTCCGCGTGCGGGCTCACCGCACGCCCGTTGGCGAGCAGCGCGAACAGCCGGGCCATCTCATTCGGCGTGGTGACGCCAAGCCCGTATTTCACCGAGCTGTCCATCGCGACGCTCGCGCTGCGCAGGAAGCTCTTCGAGTGGACCTTCGTGTGCATCAGGCCGAGTTGCTCCATCTTGTCCCAGACGCGGCGGATGATGATGCGGTCGAGCAGCAGGTTGGTCGCCGTGTTGTCGCTGATCGTCGTCATCAGCCACGCGGCGTCGTGCACGGTGATGGTGGCGTTGTCGTGCATGAACTGCAGCAGTCCGGAGCCACCGACCTTGTCGATCTTCAGGACGGTGAGCGGATCGTCCAGGCCGAGCGTGCCCTTCTCCACGAGAGCGTACACGGTCACCAGCACCGCCACCTTGATCAGGCTGGCCGTGGGGAACGTCTCGTCGCCGCGCCGCTCGAGGCGCTCACCGGTATCGATGTCGTGCACCGTGTAGCCCACCACGCCGTGGTGCGCATCCGCCAGCGAATCCAGCGTGCGGTGCAGCGCCGCAGTATCCGCGTGCTGGAACGAGGTCCCGCGCGCCGCGGCCTGCGCGCCCACGCGTGCCGAAACGACGACGAGCGCGGCGACGAGCGCGATGGCGTGCCGTCGGCGGATCATCGCGCTTCGTGCGGCTCGGCGTCCGGAAGATCCTCGGCCCGGATGGACTCGAGCAGGTCGCGGTCGCGCGACGTGGGATCATAGACCGCGACGACCCTGATGGTCTCGCCGGTGTACGCGTCGAACGTCTTCACCTTGCCCTGCGCGACACGGATCTCGTGGCCATCCTCGAACCGCAGCACCACGGCCGGGTGATCGACGTTGACGTACGCCTTGCGGAGCTTCGTTGGGACGGGAGGCATGTCAGGTCACGACGGTTGTAAGGTCAGAATACTTCGTCCAGCTGCCAGTCTCCAGGATCTCGTCGATCGTGGCGACCACGCTCTCGACTTCATCGTCGCGCGTGTAGAAGTGCGGCGCAACCCGGATGCCCGCGCCGGGCCGGTAGTCCACGATCACGTCGCGCGCGAGCAGCGCCTGCGCGACCTCGCGCGCGTGCGGGACGTCGAACGCGACGGTGCCGCCGCGGCGCGCGGCATCACGCGGCGCGGTGACCGGAAAGCCGCGCGCGTCCGCCAGCTCGATCAATCGCGCCGTCTGGCGCATGCTCTTCGCGCGGATGGCGTCCATGCCGGCTTCCCGCAGCAGCCGGGGCCCCGCCGTCGCGGCGAACAGCGCGGGAATGGACGGCGTGCCCGTGAGCCAGCGCTGCACACCGTCCGCATACGCCATCTCCGCGTCGAAGGCGAAGGGATGCTCGTGCGCCTGCCAGCCGGTGAGGGCGGGCGCCACGGTCTCACTGACTTCGGGCCGCACCCACAGGAAGCAGCCACCGGGTCCCCCGCAAAGCCACTTCAGCACGCCGCCCGTGAGAAAGTCGGCCTGGAGCGCATGTACGTCCACCGGGACGACGCCCACGGAGTGATACGCGTCGAGCGCGACGAGCGCGCCCATGCAGTGCGCGTGGGCGATGATCCGCGCGGCATCGAGTACGAACGCGGACCGGAAAAGCACGTGCGAGATGGCGACGAGCCGCGTGCGCTCGTCGATCGCCGAGAGCAGCCGTTCCTCGTCGATCGTGACGCCGTCGTCGCTCGGCACCACGACGATGCGCGCGCCGAGCCGCGTCGCGAGCTCGTCGTACACGTAGCGCACCGAGGGGAAGTCCATGGCCGTCATCACGATCGTGTCGCGTCCACCAGCGGGATAATCCAGCGCCGAGAGGATCTGCGCCTGCGCGATCGAGACGTTCGGCACCATCGCCACTTCGCGAGGGCGCGCGCCAATGAGCGGGGCGATCTCGTCGCCCACCGATACGGGCATGTCCCACCATCCCTGTGCCCACGCCCGCACCCCGCGCGTGGCCCACTGGCGTGCATACTCGGCGAGCAGCGAAGGCACCGCGCGTGGCATGGCACCGAGCGAGTTGGACACCATGTAGGTCGTGGTGTCGAGGATGGGGAACTCCTCACGGAAGCGCAGGAGGGGATCGGTCATGCGGCGATGGCGCGCGCGCGCCGTGCGGGGAGGCTTGCGGCATACGCGACGGTCGTCGCGACCACGATGATGAATGCTGCCAACCACTCGTTGCGCGTGACACCGGACAGCATCCATGCGATCACGGCGAGCGCGACCCATGGCACCACGCGAGCCGCGGGAACGTGGAAGGGCACGCCGCCCGCTTGCACGTTGCGGCGCCGCAGCTCGAATGCAGCCAGGCAGCACGCGGCGTAGACGAGGAGCACCGTCGCGTTCGCCGCGACGGCCAGCTTCTCGAAGTTGCCGAACAGCGCCAGCAAGGCGACGATGCCCGCCTGCGTCGCGATCGCCACGTGCGGCGTGTGCCATCGTGCGTGCGTCCGGGCGAGCGAGGCCGGCAGGAACCCGTCGCGCGCAAACGCGAAGAGCATGCGCGGGACGGCGAGCATCATCCCGCTCACGTACCCGAAGATCGAGATGATCGAGCCGACGAGGATGAGCGTGCGGCCGGATCGTCCCATTGCCACGGCCGCGGCGGACGCCAGCGGCGTGGGGTCGTGCGCGAGCGCGTCGCCGAGCAGGCCCTGCGCGACGACCTGGATCACGATGTAGAGGACGGCCACCGCCGTCATGGCGGAGAAGATCGCGCGCGGCACCGTGCGCGCGGGATCGATGACTTCACCGCTGGGGACGAGCGCCGCCTCGACGCCGAGGAACGCGAAGATCAGCAGCAGGGAGGCGCGCGCGACGGCGCCCCCGGTGGGAATCGTTGTCCAGCGCAGGTTGGCGGTGCGCATGGCCAGTGCGCCGAACACGATCAGCAGCAGCAACGGAAGCAGCTTCGCGACGGTCGCAACGATGTTGAACCGCGTGACGCCGGCCACGCCGCGAACGTTCGCCGCCGCGAGGAGGACCAGGGTGGCGAGGAGTGCCAGCTGGCGGCCGCGTGCCGGCAGGGCGGGAATCACCGCGGCTATCGCGTCTGCGAAGAAGGACGAGACTGCCGAGAGTGCGAGCGTCATACCCACCCAGAGCAACATGCCCGACAGGAAGCCGAGGTACGGGCCGAACGCGGTCTCGACGTAGGCATATGGTCCGCCCGTCATGGCCACGCGGCTGCCCGCATCCGCGAAGCACAGCACGATCAGCCCCATGGCGACGGCGCACACGAGATACGCGAGCGGTGCCGCGGCGCCGAGTGCCGCAGCGGCACCGCTCGGCAGGCGGAAGATGCCGCCACCGACCGTGATGTTCACGATCCCCGCGGCGAGACCCCAGAGGCCGATCGCGCGGACCAGCCTGCCCTCGCTCGCTGATCCTTCGGTTGTGATCCCCGTCACGGGCTGGACAGTGCGTGCATGTACGATTGTCCGGTCGCGGCGGCCGCGCGGGCCGTTCGGCAGGTAGGCATCGTGGAGTGAGCGGCGGGTTCGTCGCTGTACGGCCCGAAGTTCGCAGGTGAGCCGCGTGAAAGACTAGACCTCGCGCCGCGACGGCGCCACCATTCACCAGCGCCCCTTCTCTTCGCTGGGCGCAGTATCCCCATCCCTGGAACAACATGATCGAACGCACGCGTACGCTTCGACCGCTCGCCCTCCTCTGCGGCGCCGCCATCCTTCTCGCCGCGCCGCTGCACGCGCAGGACGCCCTGACCGCGTCGGCTCCGCGCGAGCCGGTACCGGCATCGGCCGAACCCGCGCCGGCCCCCACCGGCCCGACGCTCGCCGCCGCCAGCGTGGCCGTTCGTCGTCCCGCCGCGGATGTGAACGCGCCCGCTCCTGCCGCGGCCCGTGGCCATGACCGCGGCACGGCGCTCATGATCGTGGGCGGTGCCGCGATTCTCACGGGGCTCGTGGTCGGCAGCGGCGCGGGCTACGCCATCTCGGTGGCCGGCGCAGTGGTTGGTCTCTACGGCCTCTACCTCTACCTGCAGTAGGCTCCGCCCGAAGCACGTTGCGACCGTCCGCGCCGCACGACAGGGCGCCCGGTCGCGACGGGCACGTGGCCGCAGCGCGTCGCGCTAGTTTGGGGTCGGGCGCGCACCGAGCCCTGCGCCCTCACCTGATTCCAGCAGCAGGAGCACGTCGTGAGCAGACGAATCGCCCTCGTCCTCGGTGGCGGTGGCCTGAAGGGTTTCGCGCACATCGGTGTCCTGCGTGCGCTCGAGGAGCTCGGGATCGTGCCGGACGTGTTTGCGGGCACGAGCATCGGGGCGATGATGGGCGCCGCGTATCTCTCCGGCGTGCAGGTGGAACAGCTGGCGGCGCGCGCCATGTCCATGCGCCGGAAGGACCTGTTCCGCGTGAACCACTTCGGCATGCTCCTCGACCGGATGCGGTCGACGTCGATCTATCTCGAGGAGCCGCTGCGCGAGCTGTGCAACTCGGCCATTCCCGAAGGCGACTTCACCATGCTGCCCAAGCGGCTGCTGGTGAACACCGTGGATCCGGATCGCGGCGCCCGCGTGGTGTGGGGCCTGCCGGGCCTCGAGCACGTGAGCGTTCGCGACGCCGTGTATGCATCGTGCGCCCTGCCCGGGTTCTTTCCGCCGGGCCACGTTGGCGACCGCACGTGCATCGATGGGGCCGTGGTGGACAACCTCCCCGTATCCGTCGCATCCCACTTCGCCGACATCATCATCGCGGTGGACGTGGGGAGCTCCGACGCCTCACAGGAGGGGCGGGCCGACAGCCAGGGCTTCGCGACGCTCTACATGCGGGCGGCGACGATGATGTTCCATGCCCTGCAGCAGTTTCCGCTCGCTCGCTGGCATGGGCCACCGATGGTGCTCATCCGGCCCCGCGTCGACGACGCGAACTGGCTGAGCTTCTCCGAGACGGAAGTGAACATCGAGGAAGGCTACCGCTCGGCGAAGCGCGCGCTCGCGCGATTCGAGTCCTACTGGGACAACCCGAGCTGTGTCTATCCGCGTCGCCGCGTGGAAGTGTCCGTCGACGAGGCAAAGTGCACGGGATGCGGCCTGTGCGTGAGCCTCGCGCCCTCGCTCATGGGAATGGACGCACACAACAAGGCCTACGCCCGCACCCGCATCGTGGAGTGGTCGCCCGCCGACGGCGGCTTCGTCCACGAATGCCCTACCCTCGCCATCTCGGCGCACAACGTGGATCGTCGCGCATCGAACCTGAACGAGGAAGGACAGCATGACCCCACGCCGAGCGGCACCGGCTCGGGCGTCTGAGGATCAAGCGCCGCGCGCGAGCTGCCGCACGATCACCTCGTAGCTGTCCACTGCAGCCTCGAGCTCGCGCAGCGAGACGAATTCGTCGTCGCGGTGGGCCACGTGAATGGAGCCGGGCCCGAACAGGTACGGCGTGCCCCACGACGGCATCGCGGGAATGTCGGTGGCGAAAGCGACCACGGACGTGGTAAAGCCGGGCAGCGTGCCCAGCCGCACGGGAGGCACTTCGATCCCCCGCTCGATGTGCGCGCGGCCGGCGGCCCACGCCTCGAGCCGTTCCCAGACATCATCGCCATTCGTCACCAGGCGCGCCATCAGGCGGGCCTCTGCGCTCGGTGCGACGACGTTGTCCGCCACGCCGCCCGACAGCCGCCCGATGTTGATCGTGGTCTCGCCGAGGAGCGCGTCACTGGGCAGGACGAGCGCGTCGAGGTCGGCGAGCAGGTGCACGAGATCGCGCGTGGCGGAATGCCCGAGGTGCGGATAGGCGGAGTGTGCCGCCTCGCCAACGGTCTTCACCCGCACGCGCATGGCGCCCTTCGTGCCCAGCGCGAGCGTGCTTTCCGTGGGTTCGCCGTTCACGAGCGCACGGCTTCGGAAGCCCGTGCGTTTCAACCAGGCGTCGGCGGCGTGCGCACCGTCGTGCGTGGTCTCCTCGCCGACGACGAACAGCATCGCGACCGGCATCCCCTCGGCGCGCAGGCGCTCCGCGGCACACAGCATCGCGGCGGCGATGCCCTTTGCGTCGCACGCCCCGCGGCCACGCAGTGCGTCGCCATCCCGCTGCGGCGGCAGGTATGGCGGCACCGTATCGAGATGGGTGGACAGCGTGACGTATGGTCCGTCGCCCGTGGTCGCGAGCACGTTCGCGCGGCCATCCGTCACCGGGATTCGCGTCACGCGCCATCCACGCACCGCGAGCGCCTCGGCGAACGCCGTCGTGAGCGCCGACTCGCCGCCGCTCGTGGACTCGATCGACATCAGCCACGTCGCGATGGCAGCGACGTCAGCGGCGGGTGGCGGGAACGGCGCGTGAGTCATGTCGAAGGTCGAAGGTGGCGGCCGGGCAGAAGCCCGCGCGGCGGCGTGCGACCGTGCGTCGCGGCGCCGCCAGCCGCAAAGTATCGAGCGGAGTGTCACGCGTCCGCAAAAGGCGATACATTCCCTGCAGCCTGCCGGCCCGCCCGCTCCCCGTGAGCGCCCGCATCCGGCAGTGGCTCCGTTCTCCACCGTCGCCCGGGCCGAGGACCGCGGCGACACCGCGAGACCCGCAATGACCTCACTGAATTCCTTTGGCAGCCGCGCCTCACTCGACGTGGCGGGAACGTCGTACACGATCTATCGGCTGGACGCCCTCCGCGCCGTCTCGAAGGGCCGAAGCGACTGCCTGCCGTTCAGCCTGAAAATCCTCGTCGAGAACCTGCTGCGCAACGAGGACGGCGCCTTCGTGAAGAAGGCGGACATCGAGACCATGGCGTCGTGGGACGTGCAGGCGAAAGTCGAGAAGGAGATCGCGTTCCGCACCGCGCGCGTGCTGCTGCAGGATTTCACGGGCGTGCCCGCCGTGGTCGACCTGGCCGCGATGCGCGATGCACTCGCGGCACTCGGCGGCGATCCGCAGCGCATCAACCCGCTGCAGCCGGTGGACCTCGTCATCGACCACTCGGTACAGGTCGATGAATACGGGAGCGACGCTGCGTTCCTCATCAACACGGACCTCGAGTTCGAGCGCAACGTCGAGCGCTACGTGTTCCTCCGCTGGGGCCAGGACGCCTTCAAGAACTTCCGCGTCGTCCCGCCCGGCACCGGCATCTGCCACCAGGTGAACCTCGAGTACCTCGGCCAGACGGTCTTCGTGAACGAAGAGACGGGCGAGGCGTACTGCGACTCCCTCGTCGGCACCGATTCGCACACGACGATGATCAACGGCCTCGGCGTGCTGGGCTGGGGCGTGGGTGGCATCGAGGCCGAGGCGGCCATGCTGGGCCAGCCCGTGTCGATGCTCATTCCGGAAGTCGTCGGCTTCAAGCTCCACGGAAAGCTCCCCGCCGGCGCCACCGCCACCGACCTCGTGCTGACCGTCACGGAGATGCTGCGCAAGAAGAAAGTCGTCGGGAAGTTCGTGGAGTTCTACGGCGTCGGCCTGAGCACCCTCAGCCTCGCCGACCGCGCCACCATCGCCAACATGGCTCCCGAATACGGCGCGACGATGGGCTTCTTCCCTGTTGACGCCGAGACGCTCAAGTACCTCCGGCTGAGCGGCCGCAGCGATGCGCATGTCGCGCTGGTGGAAGCCTACACGAAGGCGCAGGGACTTTTCCGCACCGATGCGACCCCCGACCCGGTGTTCACGGACACCATCGAGCTCGACCTCGGCACCGTGGAGCCGAGCCTCGCCGGACCGCGGCGGCCGCAGGACCGCGTGCCGCTCGGCAAGGCGGCGCAGATGTACAAGGACTCCCTCGCCGTCGACCTCGAGAAGATCGCCACGCCGGCCGGTGCCGCGGCACAGCACAAGAAGGCCACCGCCGTGAGCGCGGAGCCCGAACTCTCGAAGGCGCTCATCCGCGAGGACAGCGAGGGTGGCAGCCAGCCGCAGCACGACGCGGTGTCGTGCACGTTCAACGGACAGACGTTCACGCTGCAGCACGGTGCGGTGGTCATCGCCGCGATCACGAGCTGCACCAACACGTCGAACCCGGGCGTCATGCTCGCGGCCGGCCTGCTTGCACGCAATGCAGTGAAGAAGGGATTGACGGTAAAGCCCTGGGTGAAGACGTCGCTCGCCCCCGGCTCCAAGGTCGTCACGGACTACTTCAACGCCGCTGGCGTGACGGAGTATCTCGACAAGCTTGGCTTCAACCTCGTCGGCTACGGATGCACCACCTGCATCGGCAACTCCGGCCCCGTGCCCGAGCCCATCGCCGTCGCCATCGAGCAGGGCAAGCTGTTCGTCGCGAGCGTACTCTCCGGTAACCGCAACTTCGAGGGGCGCGTCAACCCGCTCACCCGCTACAACTATCTCGCGTCGCCGCCGCTCGTGGTGGCCTATGCACTCGCGGGCCGGATGGACCTCGACCTCACGCGCGAGCCGCTCGGCATCGGCAGCGATGGTCCGGTGTTCCTGCGTGACATCTGGCCGAGCGCGCAGGAAGTACAGGACGAGATCCACCGCAGCGTGAAGCGCGATTTCTTCACGCGCCAGTATGCCGACGTCTTCCGCGGCGACGCGCACTGGCAGGGACTCAAGGTGCCCGCCGGCGAGACGTACGCGTGGCAGGGCGACTCCACGTACGTGAAGAATCCGCCGTACTTCGAGGGCATGACCATGCAGGCGCCCGGTGTGAAGCCTGTCTCGGGCGCGCGCGCGCTCGCCCTCCTCGGCGACTCCATCACCACCGACCATATCTCGCCGGCCGGCAACATCCCCGCGGCGAGTCCCGCGGGCAAGTGGCTGCTCGAGCACGGCGTGGCACGCACGGATTTCAACTCGTACGGCGCACGTCGTGGCAATCACGAGGTCATGATGCGTGGCACCTTCGCCAACATCCGCCTGCGCAACGAGATGGTCCCTGGCACGGAAGGCGGTTGGACAACCACATCGCCCGGCGGCACGCCCGTGTTCATTTACGACGCCGCGATGGGTTATGCGACGCAGGGCACACCGCTCGTGATCATCGCCGGCAAGGAATACGGTACCGGCTCCTCGCGCGACTGGGCGGCGAAGGGCACCACGCTGCTCGGCGTGCGAGCGGTGATCGCCGAGAGCTTCGAGCGCATCCACCGGTCGAACCTCGTGGGCATGAGCGTGCTGCCGCTCGAGTTCACCAATGGCGACACCCGGCAGTCGCTCGGGCTCACCGGCTTCGAGACCTACGACATCGAGGGCCTGGATGACCGGCTGGCGCCGAAGCATGCCCTGACGGTGCGGGCGACATCGACGGATGGTGCGGTGAAGTCGTTCCAGGTGCTGTGCCGCATCGACACGCCGGAGGAGCTGAACTACTACAAGCACGGCGGCATCCTGCCCTACGTGCTGCGGTCGCTGGCCAGGAAATAATTCGGGTGACCGGCGATGCAGCAGGGGCGGCTCCGTGATGCGGAGCCGCCCCTTCGTTGGTTCACCTTGAATAGACCGAGACCAGGACGCCATCCGACAGCGTCAGGGTGTTCCCGACCACCGTGCCGCCGAATTTCTGTCCCTTCGCCACGAGGGTCACGTTGGACTGGTATGCCGTCCACGTGCCGACGAGCGTGTCCACGGGATAGTCGACAACCCCGTTGTTGATGCGCAGGTAGTTCGTGATGTCCGTGAACGCCCCCGCGGCATCCAGCGTCATGGACTCCGCCGTCACCTTCAGGTCGAGCCCGGGCTGCTGCAGCACGGCGTAGGGGAGCGTGGAACCGGCCATCGTCTTCAGTTGGTAGGTGCCCGCCATGCTGGGGTCGGGCGCGGTCATCGGCTCCGCCGCGCTGCACGCCGCGATGGCCAATGTGCCGAGAATCACCGTCGCGAGCCGTCGCATGTCTGGAGTGGGTTGAGTGTGGCTTCCGCCGCGTGATGCCGGCGGGTGCAGCAGGAGGACCCCGCGAGTCGCCGCGCCGTCAACGAGGAACCCCGGGCGCCGGTCTCGGCGTCAGGATCGTGCTCGCCGCCCCGCCATCGAGCATGGCGTTGTGCTTCTTCGAGGTCGCGGCCTCGATCTGCTCGAGAAGGTCGCGCTCGATCGCCTTCACGTCGAGTGGCTGGAGCATGTGCACAAGCTCCGGGTCGTCGCTCACGCGGTGGCCGAGCCGCGTGTAGAGGCCCGCCACGAGCTGGAGAGTCTTCGTGACTTCCTGCTCCACGCGCAGGCTCACCTGGAGCCCGAGCTCCTCGCGCAGCTCGGCGATCGCCGACTCGCGTTGCTGCGCCATGAGGACGAAGATCGAGAGGAAGATCGCCTCGAGGGACACGATCGTCGTCATCAGCCCGAATGGAAAGGGATCGACGGGCCGGACGCCGAATGCACCGGTGTTCCAGAGAATCCACACCGCGAAGGCGAGGACGTGCACGACCAGGAACGCCGTGGAGCTCGCGACTTCATTGAGCCAGTCCACGAACCGTTCGAGCACGGACCGATTCGCGGCGTGCTGCGCCTTGATCGCGCCGAACGCGAAGTTGGCCACGCGGCGCTTGCGCCGTTCCGGATTCAAGTCACTCTCGCCAGCTTGCGCGATGGCCTGCACGAGCGGCGATTCTTCGTTTGTCATCCGGCGGTCGGGAAGCGAGAAGCATGCCCTGCAATGATGGACCGGAAGCGCACGTCGGGCAAATATGCGAACGCCCGCAGCGTATCCGCTGCGGGCGACCGCGCAACTTGCCACGGCGTCGATTACGGCTGCTGCACGTCGACAGTGTGGCCGATGATCCCGCCGAGGATGCCGCCGGCGGCCGCGCCGATGAGGCCACCCTTGAGGCGGTCGCGACTCGTCGTCGCGCCGATGACGGCGCCCGCGGCCGCACCGATGGCAGCGTCACGCTGGGTGTGACGGACAGGCTCCTGCGGCACGCTGGGATAATACGTTCCCGACGACCGACCGTAGCCGCCCGAGCGCGACGCAGTGCGACGCACGGTTCGACGGACGGGCGCCGATGCCCGATACACGGGTTGCGGGCTGCGCGGGGCGGCATTGTACTGCGGCGCCATCCCCGTTGCCCCGAGTTGCTGCTCCGAAGGGGACGTGAACTGCTGCGCCTGGTACGGCTGTGCCTGCGCCGCCAGCGCCAGGTCGTTCTTCAGTGCGTCGTCGGCGTGCGAATCGGCACCCCGGCTGCAGGCACCGACGAGCGCCAGCGCGGCAATGGACATCGTCATACCGTGGACACGCAACACAATTGCCTCCCGGAGCAGGAATGAGATCAGCTGTTCGCCTGCCTCCAGAGGCAGGGGCCGGACCGCGGCTCAGCCCCCTCAGGCGGGCCTCGACGCGCCCGATCGTCTACCCAGTGGGAGCCCGGCGTCCTCGCTGGAGTACACCAGGCTGCCTCCCAGCGAAACGCTCGCATTGCGCGAGAGGCCGGCGCGTCCCATCTTGCCGCCGCGCCATCCACTCAGGAGATCAAGTGTCCAACCTGCTCAAGGCTCGATGTGCCGCGGCCGTTTTCGCGCTTTGCGCGAGCGCCGGCACCGTCGGCGCCCAAACCACCGCGTCGGCAAGCCATTCACCGGACGTCGGTACGCTCGCGCCCGACTTCACGCTCCCGGCGGCCACGAGATACGGCATCCTGCGTGACTCGATCAAGTTGTCGCAGTACCGGGGCAAGACGGTCGTCCTCGCCTTCTTCTTCAAGGCACGGACAAAGGGCTGAACGGTGCAAATGGAGGCGTACCGTGATCAGTACGCCAAGCTCTTCAACAACGGAAAGAACGTCATCGTGCTCGGCGTGAGCGTCGATGCCGACACGACGCTGGCCGCGTGGGCGCGCGAGCAGCAGACGTCCGTGCTGTACGCAAGCGATGTATCGCAATCAGTGGGCAAGCGATACGGCGCCACGAGTGGGGCGATGAACGACCGTTCCCTTTTCGTGATCGACCCGGAGGGCCGGATCGTGAAGCGCATGCAACCGTTCAATGTCCTGTCGCAGGCTGCCTACGACGAGCTCGAGGCCGCCGTGAAGCAGACGCTCCCGCAGCACTGAGCAGGAACATGATCGTCTCCGCCCCTCTCGTTTGACAGTGGATCACACGGAGGGGCGAGCGGTCCTCACGGAGTTGTACGCCGCCGCGGTCGCCGGCGCCGACCCCGGCCCCATCACCAGCGCGGCGCTCGCGGACTTTCCCGCGCGTCGTGACCAGCGGATCCTCCTCTTTTCCGTGGGCAAGGCGGCGCATCCCATGGCCGCGGCGGCAACGGCTGCCCTGCAGCGATCCCTGCTCACCATCGCTGGTGGTCTCATCGTGTCGCCGGATGTAGCGCCATCGCCGTACGCGACGGTCGCCGCGCTGCAGGGCAATCACCCGCTCCCCGGTCGCCAGTCGTTCACGGCGGCGGACCGCATTGGCGAGCTCTCGGCAGGCACGCGGGGCGACGACGTCGCGATCGTCCTCCTGAGCGGCGGCGCATCGAGCCTGGTCGCAGCGCCACTGCGCGGCATGGCCGAGTCCGACCTGGGCCAGCTCTATGAGCTGCTGCTGGGCTCTGGACTGGACATCCGCTCCATGAACCGGGTACGGAAGCGCTTCACGCGCTGGGGCGCCGGACGCCTCGCGCTCGCCCTCGCGCCTGCGCGCACGCATGCGTTCGTGATCAGCGACGTCATCGGCGACGATCCTGCCGACATCGGCTCGGGGCCCTGCACTGCCGACCCGAGCACGGTGGCCGACGTGATCGACATGCTGAAGCGGGCGTCGCTGTTCACGCGCATTCCGGCCGCGATGCGGGACTACCTCGCGAGCGTCTTGCGCGGCACGACCCCGGAGACGCCGAAGGCGACCCATCCCGCGTTCGCGCACGTCTCGACGCGCGTGATCGGCAGCAACCGGCTGGCCGTGGATGCCGCGCGCGCGCACGCCGCCGCGCTGTCGCTGTCCGTCGAGTGCATCGGGACGCCCCTCAGTGGGGAGGCCGCGTACTGCGGCGCCCGCGTCGCCGATGCGCTGCTCGACCGCGCGCGCGAAGGCCGACCGGGCTGCATCATCTGGGGCGGCGAAACCACGGTGCAACTGGTGCCGGGCGCGCCCGCGGGACATGAGCGAGGCGCGGCGCCGGCCGGCCGCCGGATTGACACCGGCGCATCGCCGGTTGGCGGGCGCTGCCAGGAACTGGCGCTGGCCGCCGCGCGCCAACTCTCGCTCGGCGGCGACGCGGCGCAGCGCGTCTGCCTGCTCGCGGCCGGGACGGACGGACGCGACGGCACGTCCGACGCCGCCGGCGCCTTCGCCGACGCGTGGTCGTGGGCGCGGATCCGGGAGAGCGGACGCGATCCTGATCTCGCCCTCCAGCGGCACGAGGCGCACGCGGCGCTCGCCTCGATCGGTGCCCTGCTCCCCGCGCGCCCAACGGGCACGAACGTGATGGACGTCGTCATCGGCCTGGTGCACTGACGAGCGCTGCCGCGCGATCGGCCGCACGCGGGTTCGGCGCACTTCCCCGGCACGATAGATTTCGTGCATGACCAATCGGCCCTTCACTGTCGGCATCATTCAGGACGCCGCATCCGCAGACATGCGCGCCACCGTCGATGCGTCGATCGAGCGCATTCGCGAGGCGGCGGCGCTCGGCGCGCAGATCATCTGCCTGAAGGAGCTGTTCAACGCGCCCTACTTCTGCAAGTCGCAGCAGTGCGATCGCTTCGACCTCGCCGAGCCCATCCCGGGGCCGACCACCGCGCGGATGCAGAATGTCGCGAAGGAACTCGACGTGGTGCTCATCGTCCCGCTCTTCGAGAAGCCGGCGCCCGGCGTCTACCGGAATTCCGCGGCGATCATCGACGCGGACGGCTCGCTGCTCGGTGTGTACCGGAAGATGCACATCCCGGACGACCCGATGTTCAACGAGAAGTACTACTTCGCGCCGGGCGACGCCGCGCACGACGACCGCATCGACACCATCGGGGAGATCGCCAAGCAGGCGAGCGGATTCCGCGTGTGGCGGACGAAGTACGCCAACATCGGCGTGTTGATCTGCTGGGACCAGTGGTACCCCGAAGCCGCGCGCATCACCAGCCTGCTCGGCGCCGACATCCTCTTCTATCCAACGGCAATCGGCTGGCATCCGGCGGAGAAGGAGGAGTTCGGCGCGGCGCAGGTGGATGCATGGCGCACCATCCAGCGTTCGCATGCCATCGCGAACGGGGTCTTCGTCGCGTCGCCCAATCGCGTCGGCCACGAGGACGACGAGCCGGGCACGCGCGGCCTCGAATTCTTCGGGCACTCGTTCATCGCCGATCCATTCGGGCGCATTCTCGCCGATGCCCCGAACACCGACGAGACGATCCTCATCGCCGAGTGCGACCCGAAGCTCATCGAGGAGACGCGGCGCAACTGGCCGTTTCTCCGCGACCGCCGCATCGACGCCTACGCGCCGATCCTGTCGCGGTACCTCGGCGCCTGACGGACGGCGTGGCGCAGTTCACGTTCCCCGCCGAGTGGGCGCCGCACGACGCCACCTGGATCGCGTGGCCGCACCACGAGCCGGACTGGCCTGGAAAGCTCGGGCCCATCCCGTGGGTGTATGCGGAGATCGCACGCGTGATCGCGGCGCACGAGCGCGTCGAGATCCTCTGTCACGACGAGACGGTGCGCAGCGCGGCGCAGGAACACCTCGCCGCGCACGGCGTCACGGCGAACGTGCGGCTGCACCTCGTCCCCACGGACCGCGTATGGTTGCGCGACTCGGCGCCCACCTTCGTGCACGATGCGACGGGTGTCGTGGCGCTGATGAACTGGGGCTTCAACGCCTGGGCGAAGTACCCGAATTTCGCGCGCGATGCTGAAGTCGGTTCAGCCATCGAGCGGCTGACGGGGCTGGCGCGCGTCACGCCGACGCGTCCCACGGATGGCGCGCGACTCATCCTCGAGGGCGGCGGTATCGAGACGGACGGCGCGGGCACGATGCTCGTGACGGAGGAGTGGCTGCTGTCGGATGTACAGGTCCGGAATCCCGGGCTCGACCGCGACGCCTACGAGCGGGCCTTTCGCGAGCATCTCGGCATCCGGCAGACCATCTGGCTCGGTGAAGGCTGCGTGGGCGATGACACGCATGGCCACGTGGACGACATCGCGCGCTTCGTGGCGCCGGGCGTGATCGTGCTCGCGTACGAGGAGGATCCGGCGGACGATGAGAATCACCGACGGTCGGAGGACAACATGCGCCGGCTCGAGCTGGCCGGCGCGGAGCGTGGCGCGCTCAAGGTGGTGAAGCTGCCGTATCCGCGTCCCGTGACGATGCACGGCGACCGCTTGCCGGCGAGCTATGCAAATTTCTACATCGCCAACGGCGTCGTGCTCGTGCCCACGTTCAACGACGCGAACGATCGACTCGCGCTCGGTGCGCTCGCCCGGCACTTTCCCGATCGGTCCGTGGTGGGCATTCACGCCGTGGACCTCGTCTGGGGCTTCGGCACGCTGCACTGCCTGACACAACAGCAGCCCGCGGCGGACCGGCCCGTCGCACGATCGCGGTGAACGCGGAGCCGGTTCGCTCCTTGCACCCCGGCCAGCCATGAAGATCACACTCCTTGGCGACGCCACCATCCGGTACGAAGCCGCACCCGGACCCCTCACCATCGAGGCGGCGTCGGAGGACATGGAATATTCGCCGTTCCACATGCTGGCAAGTGGCCTGGCGAGCTGTACCTACTCTGTGCTGCACTCGTGGGCCACGCACGCCAAGGTGTCGGCGGACGACCTCACCCTCGAGGTGCAATGGCGCTTTGCGGACGACCCGCATCGTGTGTCTGACATCGGCGTCATCGTGGACTGGCCTGCGCTGCCGCCGGAACGGCTGGTGGTGGCCAGGCGCGTCGCGGCGCTGTGCACCATCCACGCGACCCTCGAGCACCCGCCGCGCATCGACGTGCTTGGCGCCCGCGAAGCGCAGCACGATCACGACCACGACCACGACCACGCGGCAGTGCACGGCGAGCCAGCGGCGGCGCCAGGTGGCACGTCGGATTCCGGGGCACACGCATGACCGTTCCCGTCGTGCGCTTCACCGTCGCCGGACAGACCGATGCGCCAAGCCATGGGCTCGGTCGCGCATACACCGTGGTGTTCGATGGCGACTGCCGCGTGTGCACGAGGCTGTCGCGCGTGCTGCGCAAATGGGACTACACGCACCAGCTCGAGGTGGTGTCATCGCAGCAGGTGGGTGTGATGGCCCGCTTTCCATGGGTCCCGGCCAGCGCCTATGCGGACGCGCTGCAGATGATCGCGGCGAACGGCGAGACCTGGCAGGGCGCCGTCGCGATCGAGGCGCTGCTGGACGTGCTGCCGCGCGGGCGCTGGATCTCGTGGGTCTTCCGCATCCCCTTCGTTCGCGTCTTGGCCGACAGGTTTTACAGATGGTTCGCGCGCAACCGCTACCGTCTCGGTTGCGGAGCGCACTGCCAGACCCGTCCCGCCGCCGAGATGTGGGAAGCCGCCGAGCGCGGCTGACGGTCAGGCGACGTCGTTCGCGATCTTTGCCGTATTCTCCTTCCGCTTCCGCTGCACCGTCAGCTCCTCGAGCCACGCCGACACGGCCTTCGCCTCCGCGTCGTCGAGCGATTGCGTTTCGTGCTCGATGCCGGCCGCGGCCGTTCCGCCACTGAGCTCCACCACGCGCTCCACCACGTGCGACCAGGTGTGGCTCTGCAGCCGGTCGCCGAGCGTTCGCATTGCGATGAGGTCGATCATGTTCGCCGCGCGGTGGAAGACCTCGACCTGGAACCGGAGCGTACGGCCGCGCGATTCCACGAGAAACCGTACGGCACCGGCGAGGGGATGCCCGACGAGCGTGAGCAGCGTGACGCTGCGTGACTGGAGCCCCGCGACTCGCACCTGAACGTGACCGCGCATCGGGAGGGCGAGTGTCAGCGTTTCCCCGTCGGCGATGACGCCGCGGGTGCCCGGCTCGGCCCGTGCCTCGACGAACACGGGCGTGATGTCGTTGAAGCGCGCCGTGAAGAGCTGGAACATCGCGTCGGGCGTTTGATTGGCGCCCTCGATGTCCGCCCAGTACCGCTTCCGCTTCAGCGTGCCGATGCCACCGCTGGGCAGTTGCTCCGGCTGCAGGTCGCAGAGCGCGCGCAACCCGGCATCGAGCGACGTCGGCGTGATGCGCAGTACGTCCGTGAGCGCGTTGGTCGCATCCGGCGCGATGATGTTGCCCTCGCGCAGCATCTGGAGCTGGTCGTCGGTGAAGCCCACGTCCCAGCCCACGAGCGACACCGCCTTCGCGCCGAGCGTGGCCACGAATTCCGGCAGGGCGATGCTGTGCACCTCGCGTCCCGTGATGGTGTTGAAGCGGTCGAGCAGGTCGTTCTGCGACGTGACTTCCACGCCCGCGAGATCCAGTGCGCGCCCATCGAGGTCCTCGCGTTCGACCACGTCGGCCAGAGCACAGGCGGCGTCCTCCCACCACAATGGCTGGAACGGCTGGTCGCCATCGCCGACCTTCGGCACGACGGGGCTCGCGCCACGCACCATGCGCAGCAGTACGGAGATCTGTTCGTCACCTGGCCCGTACACATTTCCCGGACGGCAGATCGTCCAGCCGCCGCGAAACGATCGCGTGAGCGTCTCGCTCTCACGCTTCGAGCGATGATAGTCCGAGTCACCCCGGTCGGCGCCGAGTGATGACACGTACACGAAGCGGGGCACGCGTGCACGCTCGGCTTCCGCGAGCATGTTGCGCGTACCGCCCACGTTGACACGCGCAAAGGTCGCCTCGGGCGGCGTCTCCTCCACGATGCCCGTCACGTGCAGCACGACGTCGCACCCGTCCGCGGTGCCGCGGATGGAGGTCGCGTCGCCGACGTCGCCGTCGCGTGCCGTCACGCCGGCAGCCCACTGGCGGGCTTCGTCGCACGCGTGGCGCGAGACGAGCACCACCGTGTGCCCGCGCCGCACCAGTTCGGTGACAGTTCCCGTGCCGACGACCCCCGTTCCACCCGTGACGAGAATTCTCATGGTGTGGAGGAAGGCAGGTAGGGTGCCACCGTCGAAGCGGACCATATTCGGAGCGCGGCATGTCGGCGGCCCGACGGCGCTGGTATCTTCACGCCTCCTGTCGGACCGTCCGCCCCTTCCCCCGCGCCATGCACATCGAGACGCTTGCCGTTCATGCCGGTCACGTTCCCGACGCCACGACAGGTGCGGTGACGACGCCAATCCACCTCTCCACCACGTTCGAACGCGAAGCGGACGGCAGCTATCGCGGCGGCCACGTCTATTCCCGCACGTCGAACCCCAACCGCATCGCGCTCGAGGCATCGCTCGCCGCGCTCGAGGGCGGCGCGGCGGCGCTGGCGTACGCGTCGGGATCGGCGGCCACGCTCGCCGTGTTCCAGTCGCTCGCACCCGGCGACCACGTGCTCGCGCCGGACGACGCGTACTACGGTACGCTGCGCCAGTTGCGCGAGATCTTCTCCGGCTGGGGCCTCGAGTCCGACGTCGTCGACATGACCGACCTGGGCGCTGTCGAGCGCGCGCTTCGTCCCACCACGAAGATCGTCTGGGTCGAGACACCGTCGAATCCCCTCGTGCGGGTGGTGGACATCGCGCGCATCGCTGAGCTGGCGCACGATGCCGGCGCGCGCTGCGTGGTGGACAACACGTGGGCCACGCCCGTGCTTCAGCGTCCACTCGAGCTGGGCGCGGACGCCGCGATGCACTCCACCACGAAGTACCTCGGTGGGCACAGTGACCTCATTGGCGGGGCGCTCGTGCTCAAGCAGGACGATGCCTTCACCGAGCGGCTGCGGCGCATCCAGCGCGTGGGTGGTACGGTTCCCTCGCCCTTCGACTGCTGGCTGCTGCTGCGCGGCATCCGCTCCCTGCCGTGGAGGATGCGCGCGCACTGCGACAACGCCATGGCGGTGGCGCGCTACCTGGCGTCGCACGCAGCCATCGAGGCCGTGCACTATCCGGGACTCGAGTCCCACCCCGGCCACGCCATCGCACGGCGGCAGATGAGCGGCGGTTACGGCGGAATGATGAGCGTACAGGTACGCGGCGATGCGGAGGCGGCACTCGGCGTCACGCGCCGGCTTCGGCTCTTCACCCGCGCCACGAGCCTCGGCGGGACGGAATCGCTCATCGAGCACCGCGCGTCCGTGGAAGTGCCCACCGTGGCGCCGGAAAACCTGCTGCGCATCTCGGTAGGCCTCGAGCACCCCGACGACCTCATCGCGGACCTCGCGGCGGCGCTCGGGTAGCCTGCACCGCAGGACGCATCGACGGCGCCGCGCTTTTATCTTTCGTCGATGCGCCCCGCCGTACTTCTCCTCTCGGGTGGACTCGATTCCACCACCATGCTCGCCCTCGCCGTGAAGGACGGGTTCGACGTGCACGCGATGACGTTCCGGTACGGACAGCGGCACGCCCCCGAGATCGAGGCGGCGCGGCGCGTGGCCCGGCACTACGGCGTGCGCGACCATGTCGTCGTGGACATCGACCTCCGCACGTTCGGCGGCTCGGCGCTCACCGCCGACATCGACGTCCCGAAGGATCGCACCGATGCGGCAATCGGTCACGGGATTCCCATCACGTACGTACCGGCGCGCAACACCATCTTCCTCTCCTTCTGCCTGGCATGGGCGGAAGTCCTCGAGGCCCGCGACATCTTCATCGGCGTGAACGCGCTCGACTACTCCGGCTATCCCGATTGCCGGCCGGAGTACGTGCAGGCATTCCAGGCGATGGCCAACCTCGCCACGCGCGGTGGCGTCGAGGGCACCACGCCCATCCGCATCCAGGCGCCGCTGCTCGACCTCACCAAGCGTGAGATCGTCGCACTCGGCCTCTCGCTCGGCGTCGACTATTCGATCACGCTCAGCTGCTACGACCCCACACCGGACGGCCTGGCTTGCGGCCATTGCGATGCCTGCCACTTGCGGCTCAAGGGGTTCAGCGAAGCGGGCGTTGCGGATCCGGCGTCTTACGCGCCGTGAGTGGCACATGACGTACACGGTCAAGGAGATCTTCTACACGCTTCAGGGCGAGGGACTGAACGCCGGCCGGCCAGCCGTGTTCTGCCGGTTCAGTGGCTGCAACCTGTGGACGGGTCGCGAGCAGGACCGCCACCGGGCCGTATGCCAGTTCTGCGATACGGATTTCGTCGGCGTGGGTCCGGATGGTGGCCACTTCGTCAGCGCCGACGATCTCGCGGACGCGGTCCTCGCGCGGTGGCCTGACGTCGCGAACGGGAAGGCCAACGGGGGTCGCCCGCTTGTAGTCTGCACGGGGGGCGAACCGCTGCTGCAGTTGGACGCGGCGGCAGTGGAGGCCTTTCACGACCGCGGATTCACCGTCGCCGTCGAGACCAACGGTACGCAGCCGGCGCCGGCAGGCATCGATCACGTGTGCGTCAGTCCCAAGGCCGACGCGCCGCTGAAGCTGGATCGCGGGAACGAGCTCAAGCTCGTGTATCCGCAGGCGCAGGCGGATGCGCAGCCAGAGCGGTTCGCCGGACTCGCATTCAATGCGTTCTTTCTCCAGCCGCTCGATGGTCCTACTCCGGAGGCGACGATCGCCAACACTCAGGCCGCGCTCGCTTACTGCCTCGCGCATCCGCAGTGGCGACTCAGCATCCAGACTCACAAGCTCCTCGGTATTCGCTAGTCTCTGCATCGCAAGGCGTTGGTGTCCAATCGATTACCTTGCTGACAGGTCAGGGAGCGCGCGTCAGGTGAATGTCAACGTTGACCTCGCCGACTGGCCCGGGTAGGATCCACAGACTGGGTTCGGGCAGCCTGCACGTCCGACCTCTTGTTGGTGCCGCTCTCCGCGGCGCTCTGGCCCTCGTCCGAGCCCATGCCTGTTTCCCTGTCGTGCTCAATGCCGCGCCGTGCGTTGCGTTCCCTCGCGGGTAGCGCGCTCGTCCTGTTGTGCGCTGGGTCGGCACGTGCGCAGGGTCACTCTGCACGTGATCGTGCGAAGCCATTCGCGAAGATGAGTGCGTCGGTGCATTCGCTGCGCGACTCGCTGGTGGCCGTGGCCCGTGCCCAGGTGGGAACGAGGTACATCCGGGGAGGCACGTCGCCCGAGCGCGGCTTCGACTGCAGCGGGCTGGTGCGCTACGTGATGGCCGCACTCAAGGTGGACATGCCGCGCACGGCGCGGCTGCAAGCCACTGCGGGGTTCGCGGTAGGGCGCGATCCGTCGTTACTCCGCCCCGGCGACCTGCTGACATTCGGTACCGGTGCGCTCGGCGCAAGCCATGTCGGCATCTACGTCGGCAATGGGCGGTACATCCATGCGAGCAGCGGGGCCGGCCGCGTCATCGAGAGCGACATCGGGCGCACGTCGTCGTCGCTGGTGCGCGCGTGGCGCGGGGTGCGGCGCGTGGTGGTGGGACAGCCGGACTCGACGAAGGCGCGCGACGCCAGCTGACCCGAGTGCCGCAATGCACGAAGGGCGGCCGCATGCGGCCGCCCTTCGTCGTTATCACACCGACATGCTCAGCTGATCGGCGGGATGAAGAATGGCTGGACGATGGCCACCACGTCGGCGCGGTCCAGAGGCTCGTCGAACGCCTCCGTCGCGGCGTCCACACCGAAGTTGGCCGCCGACAGCGCCGTGGCGACATTGATGCCCGCGTGCGTCGTGTTGCCTTCTGACGGTGCCGTCGCGGCGTTTGCGCCCGCGCCGTAGATCTTGTCGAATGCGGCGCCTACGGCAGTCGGGTTCGTGCCGAGGTCCGTCGCGCCCGCCGCGGTGCGCTCGCCGCCGCGCACCGTACCGCTGTAGCGGACCTGAGCGGTGGCGCCTGCCGCGGCGCGGCGCATGCGCCGGATGCGCGAGGCGTGACGCGCCTCGACCGAGTGGATCCGCAGCGCCGCCTCGAGCACCGCGGAATACCCCGTGACCATCAGGTTGACCGCCTGTCCCTTGTACGCCCGCACGCCGGTGTCTTCGGCGCCCTCCGCGACTTCGAGGAGAAACGCGAGGTCAGTGGTCGCCTTCGCGAACGGCCCGCCGCCGGTTGCGCTGCGGTTGCCCGTGAAGTCGAAGCTCGTGTGGTCGAGGTTGAACACGTTCGTGGCGCCCGTGGCCAGCAGCGTCGCGCGGTGTGCCGCCTCGTGCTTCTCGATCTGCTGCAGTGTCGCGACGGCGCCCGGCACCGCGGCGGCCTGCGTGCGCACGCTCGCGAAGGCAGTGACCGCCCCCGGGTTGCTGCTGGTGCCGAGGACGGCCTTGTAGAACTCGTCCTCGAAGATCTCGAGCGCGAGCGCGAAGTCGAGCACGCCCTTGATCTGCGCGGGCAGGCCCTGCGCGTAGAGATCCTTGCTCAACGCGCCGAGCGCGATGGGCACCGACCCGATGGCGAGGGCCGCGATGATGCCGGGACTCGCCCACGAGCCGCGATCGATCTCCGCCTTGCGGACGGCGAGTCGCTCGATGAGCTCGGGGTCGATCGTGTCCATGATTGGCTGATTATCCATGTCTGTGTATCCTCCAGGTCGACTGCTCGACGGTTATACCGGGGCGGGCGCGGGCGCGTCCGTGGTCTTCTTGGTCGCGTCCGGCGGCGTGCCGATGGACAGCGGGCTGCTCACGACGTTCAGGCTGACGACGGCGGCGAGCACGGTGCTCGGCTCGGCCTTCACGTCCAGGCCCTTCGCATCCACGACGTCGTCGCCGGCGAAGAGCCGGCCGTTCGTCCCGTCGCGAATGTCGCGGATCGCGGCCGCGTGGCGCGCTTCCACCGAGACGATCTTCCCGGCGATGAGCAGGTTCGCGGCGCTCGTCAGGTACTTCCCGGCACCGTTGTAGGCGGACACGCCAGTGTCCTCGAGCAGCTGCGACGTCTTCAGCAGGACATCGCGCGTGGCCGTCAGGTTCCCGACGGTCGTCGTGTTGAACACGATCGCTGGGATGGCCGCGCTGCCGAGGGCCATCTTGAAGAACTCGCGGTGAATCACTTCGTGCTTGTACAGGTCGGTGAGGACCTCCTGCTCCGCCGCACTGAGGGCGTTGTACCCGGCAGATGTGATCGCCGTCGTATAGTACGCGGCCTCGAGCTGCTCGAGCGCATAGGCGTAGTTCAGGATCCCCGTGTCGTTCGACAGGTCCAGGGTAAACTGCGCCGCAGTGGTGCCGGTGATGTCGTCGTTGCCGCACGCCGTGAAGACGCTGGGCAGGAAGACGATCGCTCCCCCCATTCCAAGTACGCCCAGAAACCTGCGTCGGGTCGTCGATTGCAGCAGCTGGTCTCCGCTGCTGATGACGAGTTCCTTGCTTTCGGACATCGCGTGTCCTCCATCGTGAGGACCAGCCCTGAATACTCGAGGTGACGGGGCTAGCGTTCGTCGACCTCGGCCTGCCCGCCGCCGGCAGACGCCGTGGGGAAGCCCTGACTGCTCGAGGCCGCTGCGGTCGCATGTGCTCGCGATGTGCGCATCGGCCGGTGCTGCAGCCGACAAGCGCTTAGGCAGACGGGATGCCAAGCAGTTTGCCGCAGTCGCGACGCTGTTCAGCGTGCGCCGTCTTGCTCGACGTGCGAGGCTTCAGAAGGAACACACAGGGGCGGGAATTGTCGCGATCACCCGCACGAGGACGTGCGCAGGTCGCGCTCGCTTCGCCGCCTTCGTCAGTGCTCTCCCCGGCGGACGTTCACGGAATTGTGTCAACGCCTTGTGGCGGCCGCACGCGGCGATGAATCTCCAGCAGGCCGTATTCCTGCTCTTGTCATCCTGAGCGAAGCGAAGGATCTGCTTTTGTCATCCTGAGCGAAGCGAAGGATCTGCTTTCCACCGTGGGAAAGGAGATCGTGATCGTCGGTCGGACATTCATGGAAAGGAAGGTTGCATGCAGCAGATAGACATCGTCACGAGTGACGCGGACCGTCCGCCTGTTGCACGCGCGGAGGTCACGTCGAGGCGCACCTTCCTCCGACGTGCCAGTATCGGGAGTGCGTTCGTGCTCCTGCCGAACGTCCTCGCCAGTTGCGAAGACACCACGAACACCGGCGGGCTCACCGGGCCCGGCACGGGCAACACCGTCACCATCGATTTTTCCCGCGGCGACGTCGCCGTGCTGCAACTCGCGTCCGTGCTCGAGCAGATCGAGGCGGACTTCTACGCGAACGTGGTGGCGCACTTTTCGGGCTCGTCGCTCACGGTGGCGGAGCAGGCCGTGATCACCGACATCGCCAATCACGAGGTAATCCATCGAGACGTACTGGCGCGCGCATTGGGTGCGGCCGGGAGCATCGCCGTCACGTCCACCTATGGAACGCTGGACTTCCGCAGTCGCACCGCCGTGCTGGCCGCGGCGAAGTCGTTCGAGGCACTCGGCATCGCCGCCTACACTGGCGCGTCACAATACCTCGTCGATGGTGCGAACCTTCTGCTGGCCGCGAAGATCGCCTCCGTCGAGGCACGCCATGCGTCAGCGATCAACGACCTGATCGCGCCGCTGTCTGCCGACTTTGCGCCGGCATCATTCGACGACCCCTTCAGCCTTTCGCAGGTGGCTTACGCGGCACAGCTGTTCGTGGTGGAGAAGCTCGCCTTTGCCAACGCGCCCACGACGTTTGTCGCGAACCCATTCGACAAGGGATGACGCACCGCATGACGACTGCCCCTGCGCAGGAAGATCCGTCGAGCGTCGATCCGGAGATCGTTGCCGCCCTGGAGGCACGTGCCGCGGCGATCACGCGCGGTGCGTCCGCGAACGCAAACCTCCGCGCGCTCCTTGCCCTCGGATCCGTGCCCATCGCGCTGGCTGCCCTCGCGCGCGACGTGCATGGCCAGGCGCCGTCGGATGTCGTCGACGCGCTCCAGTTCGCGCTCCTGCTGGAATATCTCGAAGCCGACTTCTACCAGCGCGCCCTGGCCGCGAGTGGCCTCGTGCCGGCGACTGACGCGACGGTGATCGGGGCGATCGCCGCACACGAGACCGCGCACGTCACCGCGCTGCAGGCGCTCATTGGCATGCGCGGCGCGACGGCGCGCACGCGGCCCGCGTTCGACTTCACCGCGAAGGGCGCCTTTGCGGGCTTCACGTTCGCCGCCTCCCAGTACGCCACGTTCACGTTGCTCGCGCAGGCCTTCGAGGACCTCGGCGTGCGGGCGTACAAGGGACAGGTGGGCCGCCTCGTGAATGACAAGCCCGCGCTCAACGCGCTCCTGTCCGTGCACTCGGTGGAGGCGCGGCACGCGTCGGCCATCCGGCGACTGCGCGGCAGGAAGGGGTGGATCACCGGCAGCAGTCGCGACGACCTGCCTGCATCCCTGCAGCCCGTCTATGACGGGGAGGATGTCGTCGTCCAGGCCGGTGCAGCGATCGTCGATCTCGCCGCGTCGTTCGGCGGAACGGACGCCGCCACGGCGGCATTCGACGAGCCGCTCACCATGGCGCAAGTCACCGCGATCGTCACGCCGTTCCTCGCGTAAAGGCGCCCGATGCCGCGCCCGGCAATCAGCGCCGGTTCGACACGCCCGTGACCATCTCCACGCCGCCCTGCGCGTTGCTCCGGTAACACGCGTTCGCGTTGCGCGCCGGCGCATAACCCGTCGCCTGCCCACGGGCGCCTGCCTTCAGCGCCGCGATACCAGGCGGATCGCCGATGCGGCCGAGCGCATCGAGCCCACCCTGGCTGGCTTGTGCGCCCGACGATGACTGCGGTTCGCAGGAGCGGAGCTGGCGTCGGTAACCGTACCCGAAGTCGAGCAGCACCGAACCATCCGCCAGCACCACGTACGGCGCGCCGCTCACCATGTAGCCGTCCGGTGAGTAGTAGTAGTAATAGACCGGTGCCTGCACGTAGACAGGCGCGGTCGTCGGCGCCGGTTGCGGCGCAGGCTCCGCCGCATAGCCTACGCGTGGTCTTGCGGCTGGCGCGGGAGCCGGCGCTGCCGGTGGCGACGCTGCGGCATGGCGCTGCGCGGTCTGGGCTGACGCGGGCACGACAACGGTCAGCGCGAGCAACACGATCGACGAGCCGAGCGAGCGGGTCATGGTCCTCCTCCGGTTCAGCGCAGGCCGATCAACAGTCCTCGTGCGTACCCCGGGGCACCAGTATGGTGCCGGCCATTGCCACCGTTGCCCTCTTCTGCGCCCCACGGTCGTCACCGCCCGGGCGACCCCTCAGTTCCAAGCATCAGGCTCAAGCCGGCCCGCGCGAGATAGTTCGCGAAGTGCGTTACGGTATTTCCTCCGGCCGGATCGGAAAATACCTGCCGTTGCGGATTCGGCGCGATCATGCCGAGCAGGTCGAACCGCAGCGCAACGGCACTCGCCAGCTGGGCGCGAAGGCCGATGCCTGGCGACACGACGAAGGCGGAATGCTCATCGATGCGTGCACCGCCCGCACCGAGGTCCAGGATCACGGCGCTGCCGGGCATGCGTCCCCACGGTGCGTCGTACGCCACCCGCGCCACGTAGTAGTTCACCTGCGCCTTGGTGGTGCGGGTGGGTTCGGGATCCGCCTGCGAATACGAAAACTCTCCCTCCAGCTCCCACCGCGGTGACATGAAGACTCCGACACGCCCGCCCGCTCCACCACCGAGCCGCGTCGTGCGCAGCGCCCCGTCGAGCCGGTCGAGCTGGAGGAAGCCTCCAACTTCGACGGTGCCCGGCTGCTGCGCGCCCGCGATGCTCGCGGGCTGCATCACCGCGAGCCACACGAGCACGGGCAGCACGAGGTGACGAGACGTCGTCACCGCGAGCTCACCCTCTCACGGGCGGTGCCGACCGGCCGTTGCCGCCGTCCACCACGTAGCGCCAGTTGCCGTCCCGCTGCTTCTTCCAGACCGTCAGATACTTGGAATAGCGCGAGAGCGGTGTGCTTCCCTCGCGCTCGACCATGAACACGGCATTGCCCACCGTGAAGCCGAGGTCACCGCTGCGCGCCAGCTCGCCTTCCACAGGGTACCACGAGAACGATGTCCTTCCCACCGGCGCGCTGAACGACGCGGTGATCGCCGCCGGACCCGTGACGAACTCGCCGAGCGGCGAGAAGATCTGCGCATCGTCGGCGGCGTATCGCCCGAACGCCTCGCCCGTGCCCAGTTTCATCGCATCCCGGGAGAACTCGCTGTCCGCGGCGCGAATCGCGTCCACGGGCGACCGGGTCTGCGACATCGCGACGTCCGCCAGCTCACCCGCGGCGGATGCGGGCGGCAGGTCCAGTCCCGGCGGAGGGGCGCCGTACGTCTCCGCGTAGGCGGCAATTCGCCACCCTGCCGCCTCGCGGCGCCAGTACGCGATGTACCGGTCGATGCGCAGCGACGTCGCGATCCCGTGACGCAGGCCATAGATGGCGTAGCCATAGGTGTAGCCGCTCGCGCGATCCCGGCTCGTTTCCGCACGCACCGGCTGCCACCGCAGCGTCGAGCCCGCCGCGAGCGACTCGGCGGCGATCACCGCATGCGCGGCCATGCGACCACGCAGGATGGGCAGGCCACTCCGGAGGTAGAAGACGTCCTCGGCGAACGTACTGGTGAGGCCGTCCACGATGCCCAGCCGCGTCACGCTGTCCCCGCGACCGAGGTCGGCGCGGAGCAGTTCGTCGTGCGCGGCCTCCTGCTCGGGCGGCGGCGCGAGGAGCGACGCACCTGAAAACGCTGGACCCGGCTGACTGCGGCAGGAGAGCGACGCGATCGCGGCGATGACGAAGCAGAATCGGGTTCGCAGGAGCACGCTCACTTGCGCAGGGGAACTGACGGAGCCCGGCGACCGCACGTTTACTCTAACCCGGCGAACCCCCCTTCCGCCACCATCCGGGCCGAGCCAGCCGAGCCAGCCGAGCCCGCCCCGGGAACGACCTGTCCTGCGGCAGTGTACGTTTAGGGACGACACGTCGCCCACACTGTGGCGCTGACGCGTTGCCGGTCGTCCACTGGCCGATCGGCGACATCACTCTTTCTTCACGCCGCCGGACTTGCCGGCGGCGAATGCCCCTCCGTTGTGACGACACCACGAAAACGCCCCACCCGGCGCAGGGGTCGCGGCACCGCCGCCACCCAACTGACGTCGACCTCCACGAGCCGCACCGCCTACGCCGAAACCAAGCGGTGGCTCCTCCAGCAGCACGGCCCGATCTGCGCGTATTGCGGAAAGCGGGTCGCTGCCACCACGATCACGCTCGACCACGTGGCACCGCGGCGCGGCCAGAGCGCCTACGACCGGCGCGACAACCTCGTGCTCGCCTGCGCCGACTGCAACGGCACCAAGGCCGACATGCCGATCCTGGCCTTCCTGTTGCGGAAGCGCGAACGGGCATCCATGCTGCGCCGCTTCGGCGCGCACCTGAGTCCGATGCTCGTGGACCTCGTGCGGGCCCTCGCCCCCGACGGCGACGCACTCCTTCCGCGCGTGAAGGAGCAGTTCGACGACCTCTTCACCGACGACGAGTCACCGTACCACGAGTCGCCCTACCGCGACTAGCCGGTCCGCTGGTCAGGAGGACCGCTCGAAGTAGAACGCCTCGACGAACCAGCGTCGCACACGACGCATGTCGGTGGCATCTTCCCGCGTCGGCGCATCCACCTCGTCTCCCCCGTAGCGCTGCTGCAGCAGCATCTTGAGGCGCACCATGGCCTCGATGGCCGGGAGCTGGGTGGCGCGGGCATCCCGCGCAAAGGCGCGCACGACGTCGCGCACCAGGCTGCCCTCCGCTGCCGACAGGGTCGGCCCCGCCTCGTCTGGCGCCGGAACGGAGGTCATCTTCGCCGCGAGAGATCCCGGTCGGGACGACGCGCCCAGCCAGGAATGCGGCGCGGGCTGAGCGACCCGCGCCACGCTGCACAGCTGCCGGAGTTCTCCCTCCGAGCTCGCACGCCATTCGGTTGGGAACGGGGCGAGCCGACGCTTGCCCTCGGCGCTCACGAAGGCCAGCCAGCCTTTCTCGAGGCCCGGGGTCACGCCGCGCGGAGCCTCGCTCGCCCGTTGTACCTCGAACACCTCCCAGACGACGCCGCTGGCATCTTCGAACGAGCGAGGGCTCACGCTGCCTCTGCGGAATGAAGGCATGCGGCCGAGCTCCAGAGCCCGGCCGTCACCCTCCCGGTGACGGCGCAAGGACCGTTCCCGATACCGTACTGGCTGCGCCGGCACCCGACACGGACGCCGTCATTCGCGCCACGGCGTCGTGCAGCGTCATCACCTGTCGCGCCAGCCGGTCGATCCGCGCCTGGATCACCGGCGGCAGCGGGGCACTCCCGCGCATCGGCATCGCCGGCAAGGGCAGCGGCGCTCGCCATTCCTCCAGCGCCGACGCGCAGTCGTCCAGCACCGGCTCCGCCGCCTGCAGGAACGGTGTCATCGCGTCGCTCGCCGCCGCCGCCGAAACGTGCCGGCTGATGGCCAGCGCCGCCGTCGATGCCGTGAATCGGCGCGTGTAGGTCAGGAAGGTCAGCGCGGGTGCCAGCTTCCGCTCGTCGCCATGGGCTTCGGTCAGTGCGCGCTGAAGCGATTCCTCGGCGTTCACCGTCGCGAGGCCGACGGCCCGTCGCATCGCGCGCATCGACTCGCCGGCGCGATAGCTCCTGTCGTCATACGACTCGATCACGCGGCGCAGGTACGCACTGTTGGCGCGCAGCTCCGTGGCCGCGTACGTCGGATAACGCGTCCGCTCCGGACTCGGCCAGAGGAATCGCCCGCCGGCCAGGGCCAGCGCGCCGCCGAGCAGCGTGTTCATCACGCGCGTGCCGGCAAGATGCCAGTCCCCCGCGCTCGCCTCGGCGAGGAGCACGAACGTGGGGGTGAGGAAGACCGAGAACGCGGCATAGTTCAGGGGCAGCAGCGCCACGCAGCACGCGACGAACACGGTGGCGATCACGAGGACGGCGCGCGGATCGTGAAACGTTGCACCGAGTGCTGCCGCGAGGATGCCACCCACGACCGTCCCCAGCACGCGCTGCACGGCCCGCGTCAGCGTGACGCCGGTATACGGTTGGAGAATGACGATGACCGTGATCGTCACCCAATAGCCTCGCTTCAGCTCGAGCGTCTCGGTGAGCGCCACGGCGATGGTCGTGACGACCGCCACCCGCAACGCAAAGCGGACGATGAGCGAGCCCGGTGAGAGCATCGCCCGGAACGAGGTCCACAGCGCGTGCGTCTCGCGTGGCTCCTCCGACGCCGGCGCGCGCACGATGCGCGCTGCCGCGAGGGAGTCGGCGCTGGGCTGGCCACCGTTCACCAGCTCGAGCGTCACGGAGGCGGCACTCGCGAACTGCGCCGCGCGATCGATGATTGCCGCGGCATGCTCGTAGTGGGGATCCACGTCGCGTCCGCCCTGCGCGCGAATCGCACTCCGAACGGACTCCCCTGACCAGTCGACCGGAATGGATGCGCGGTCCTTCTCCTCTACCATGCCCGTTGCGATGGCACGTGCCGTCGCCGCGATCTCGAGCAGCACCGCGATGCACGCGTCGTGCACGACGTCGTCGCGGCCCGTCGAGCGCAGTGCGGCCAGCATTTCCCCGAGCGCAACGGTGTGCCCGAACAGCTGGTCCGCCGATTCGGTGAGCACCAGCAGACGCTCGCCGCGATCGACGGCGCCGGGCCGCCCGCGCCGAAGCTGTACGAGCACGGTCGTGGCCTTCTCGAGTGCCGTCCGAACACTCGTCGTGTGCGCCGGCGTGAAGACGACGGACCACTCTGCGGTATGCACCTGCCGCGATTCCATCGCGAGCTGTTCGGCATAGCTCGCGAGCGCCGAGTAGACCGCGGAAATCGCCGCGCGGGCCGGCCGATAGGGACGCAGGGGCCATAGCACGAGTGCGATGCCCATCGCCCACACCCCGCCGGCCACCAGGTACGCGGCACGCTCGATGGCTTCCGACGGATGCGCCGCCGGAATCGCCAGCGCCACCACATACACGGAGAGAGTCGCTCCGCCCACACTGATGCCGGGGTTTCCCCATACCCGCAGTACGCTGGCGAAAAAGGCCACGAGAAACGTCGCCACGAGCGCAGGCACGAGGTGACCCCCAACGAGCGTCGCGACCGCGGCGGCCACGGCGCTCGTTCCGAGCAGCACCGTCATGGTCCAGGCGCGCGTGCTGTACGAGCCTCCCTTGTCGGACAGCGCGCCGTTGAACCCGCCGAGACTCATCCACGTGGCAGCGCCGGCGCGATCGAGCAGCTGTCCCGCGGCAAGCGGAACGACGGTGGCGAGCGAGGCGCGTATCCCCGCCGCATAGGCGGGACGCGACGTCGCGACGAAGGTCGCGGAACGGAAGGTGTGCAGCGCGCGGCGGAACTGGACCATGGCTCCCAAACCTACGCTTTGTGCCTGCGCGCCCGCCCGTGGCGGAGCCACCGCCATTCCTGGCGCACTGCCTTCGCGAGCGCGCGCACGATGAGCCACACCGGCGATCCACTCGCGAAGGCGGACGCGATCGCCCACAGGCCGCGCGGCGGAAAGAATGGAGCGTTGGCGATGGCCACGATCTCCTCCCACTCGTGCGGCTCGAACTTGCTCTTGAAGGCGTCGAGTCCCTCGAAGTTGTAGAAACGCCGTCCATGCGCCCGCACGAACCGGAGGGTGAGGCGGAGCCAGCGCGGCATGCGCGCAGAATCGAAGCGCGAATGTCGCGACAGCGGCGACAGGCCGAGCGTGACGTACGTCGATCCGCTCGCGGCGAGCGCACGCATCGTGGTGTCCAGGAGTAGCTCCGCCGTTCCATTCGCGGCGTCATGCCCACGGATGATCTGCTCGATCAGCCATCCGTTGCGCGCCGGGATGGGCGAGGCGACGATGAAGCCGACGGTAGTACCCAGCCGCCCGGCGACGAAGACACGACGATCAACGAGGTCGCCCATCGTATCCGGCTCGATGAGGAAGTGCAGCGACGGCAGCGGCCGGTCGCTCACCCATTCGTCGAGCACCCGTCGGAGCGCCGGGTTTGCCGCCGTCGCTGGCGGATCAAACTCGTGGACCGACGCGCCCTTGTTCCGCGCCCGGTTGAGTTGCGCCCGCAGCGACGCCTTGCGCGCGATGATGGCGCCCCAGTCGGCGGGCGCCCAGTTCGGCTGCGCACCGAGGCTGGCAACGCTCCACCCGCCGCCGTCCATCAGCAGGCTCTCGAGCCGCGCCGTGCGCCAGGATCAGGGCGCGTGCCTCGATCGGTTGCGGAGCGGCTCCCACAAGTCAGTCGATCGGCTTCAGCCGCGTCTCGATCTCCGTGCGCTGCGATTCGAGGAACGGCGGCAGCACCAGCTTCTCACCGAGCGTGGCCTCGCTTTCGTCCACGCCGAAGCCTGGACCGTCCGACACGATCTCGAAGAGGATGCCGTTGGGCTCGCGGAAGTAGAGGCTCCGGAACCAGAAGCGATCCACCTTGCCGCTGTTCGGGATGCCGAGCGTGCGGAGCCGCTCGGCCCAGCCATCGTAGTCAGCATCCGGGGTTCGGAACGCCACGTGATGCACGCCGCCCGCACCCAGGCGTGCAATCGGCAGCCCGGGCTGCACGGCGACGTGAAGCTCCGCCGCTGGTCCACCGCTCCCCATCTCGTACACGTGCACGGTGCGCGATGCCTCGGCGGAATCCGCATACTCGCGCACCGGCCGCATGTTCATTGCCTGCCGGAGAATGACGTCGGTTCCTTGCAGGTCGGGCACGCTGAGCACGATGGGGCCCAGCCCGCGCACCTGGTGCTCGGCCGGCACCGCGCTCCGATCCCAGGGATGGGCCTCGCCCATCCCCTGGTCATCGACCAGCGACAGCCGCTGGCCCTCGGCGTCCTCGAAGTCCAGCGTGAGCCGTCCGTCGCGCTCCACGATCTGCTCGGCGGCGACGCCGCTGGACTGCAGGTGACCCGCCCACCACTCCAGTGTATCCGCGCCCGAAACGCGCAGACTCGTGCGCATGATCGAGCTCGTCCCACGCCGCTCGGCCGGCATTGGCCAGTCGAAGAACGTCAGGTCCGTGCCGGGTGTGCCCTTCGCGTCGGCGTAGAACAGGTGATAGGCGCTCGTGTCGTCCTGATTCACGCTCCGCTTCACGAGCCGCATGCCGAGCGTCCGCGTAACGAAGCGGTGGTTGTCGCGAATCCTGGCGGAGACGGCGGTGAGGTGGTGAATCCCTGTCAGTTCCATGGCGTCGCTCAGGCGTGGACGAGTTGCGCTTCAATGTGAATCTTGATCTCGTGGCTCACCAGTACGCCACCGGCTTCGAGCGCCTGGTTCCAGGTGAGGCCGAATTCACGGCGATCGAGCTTGCCGTCGGCGCTGAAGCCCATGCGCTGGCCGCCCCACGGATCCTGGCCCGTCCCTTCGAACGTGACGTCCAGCGTGATCGGCTTGGTGACGTCGCGGATGGTGAGGTCACCCGTCAACGTGAAGCGCTCACGGCTGCCGGAGATCTTCGTGCTGCGGAAAGTGACGTCCGGATACTGCTCCGCGTTCAGGAAGTCCGCCGACCGCAGGTGCTGGTCGCGCTGCTCGGTGCGCGTGTCGATGCTCGCAGCCTTCATCGTCGCCTGGATGGACGCGCTGTCCGGCGTGGTTCCGGCGATGGTGACCGTCCCGTCGACGTCGGCGAAACGGCCTCGCACGGTCGTGAACATCATGTGCCGGGCGGAAAATTCCACCATCGTGTGCGTCGGATCGAGCTTCCAGGCGGTCGTGGTGGTCGCGGGTGATGCGGTCATGGGGCTGGCCTCCGTTGAATTATCAACTGATAAGTAATCAAGTACTGAGATATTAGTTCCAGAGTCTTTGCCCTCATGGGGCCGTCGATCAGCTTTCCGACGCCCTCGCGGAGAGTCCGAGTTGCCGGAGCAATTTCGTTGCCTGTGCCTGTTCGCGCGTCGAGAGACCGGACACGGCTGCCGCGATCTTCCGCGCGTGTTCGGGAAACAGGCGCCGGATGAGTGCGTCGCCGGCGGGAGTGAGCACCGCGTACCGTGCGCGGCGGTCGGTGGGGCATTCCTCGCGTCGTACCAGCCCCTTGTCCACCAGACGATCCACCAGGTAGGTGATGCCTCCGCTCGAGACCAGGATCTTCCGCTGGATCTCCCCGAGGAGCAGCGGCCCCTTGTGGAGGAGCGCCTCGAGGATGCCGAACTCGGTGGTGGTCAGGTCGTGGTCGGCGATATCTGCGTCGACGTGGGCACCGACGGCGGCATAGGCGCGGGCGAGCACGACCCACAATTTGAGGGCCACGGACGCGCGGGCGCCAAAGCAAAGTTTCCTGGTCAACGGATCATCCCCGCGTGCGCGGGGAACACATTCGGGCGCACCCGGAAGGAGCGAGCGTGAGCGGATCATCCCCGCGTGCGCGGGGAACACGATCCCGAGAGGGCGCATGCAGTAACATGGGGCGGATCATCCCCGCGTGCGCGGGGAACACCGGCGGAACCCGCCCGATTCGCCGTGATACGTCGGATCATCCCCGCGTGCGCGGGGAACACGCGCGGGCGCCAAAGCAAAGTTTCCTGGTCAACGGATCATCCCCGCGTGCGCGGGGAACACACGTCCCCTGCCGGTGGTGCTGCCACTGGACGCGGATCATCCCCGCGTGCGCGGGGAACACCGACGGGTGCGACGCTCCCATGAGTCGATCGACGGATCATCCCCGCGTGCGCGGGGAACACCGCTCAATAGCAGACCGGTCGCGCTCGCGAGGCGGATCATCCCCGCGTGCGCGGGGAACACTCGCGCTGCGAGTACCAGTGCGCGTCCAACATCGGATCATCCCCGCGTGCGCGGGGAACACCCGAGCCACGCCGAGGAGCGCGACATCTAGGACGGATCATCCCCGCGTGCGCGGGGAACACGCCACATCGATGATGT
>JBBRZK010000013.1:0-78460 GCA_038236775.1 Gemmatimonadales bacterium | reverse complement strand
CGACTCGCTACGCTCGCTCAGGATGACAACCGGTCGCTACGCTCGCCCAGGATGACAACCGGTCGCTACGCTCGCCCAGGATGACAACCGGTCGCTACGCTCGCCCAGGATGACAACCGGTCGCTACGCTCGCCCAGGATGACAACTGATCGCTGCGCTCGCGCGCGAGCGATCAGGGAAGCAGCGCGCCGAAGACCGCGGCCTTCCATGGGATGGAGCGCAGCGGCTCGGGCTCCGTGCCGGGAACGAAATATTCGAGGTAGCGCCGCTCGGTAGGCGTCGTCTCGTCGGCGAGCTGCCCAGTGGCGCGATCGATCTCTGCGCTCACGAGGCCCACCGGCGGCGTCCACGGTGCTGGCGCCGGACGACCGGCGTAGTACTTCGCCATCATCGCTCCCCAGATCGGCGCAGCGAGTGTTCCGCCAGCGCCGCCAGGCGTGATCGTCTTCGGGCGGTCGAACCCAAGCCAGACACCGGCGACAAGGTCCGGCGTCATGCCCATGAACCACACGTCCACGTTGTCGTTCGTGGTGCCCGTCTTTCCCGCGATGACCACCGACGACGGCACACCCTTTCGTGCCGGCGACCCGGTGCCCCGCTCCGCCGCATCACGCATCATGTCGCGGATGATGAAGGCAATGCGCGGATCCATCACCTGGTGCGGCACGGCCGGCGCCTTCTGGTAGACCACGCGTCCGGCAGCGTCCTCCACGCGCACGACCATGCGTGGTTCGACCGTGCTGCCCAGGTTCGCCCACAGCGTGTACGCGGCGACGTAGTCGAGTGGACGGACCACCGACGCGCCGAGTGCGCTCGCCGGCACCGGCGCGATGGGAGTCGTGATGCCGACGCGCCTCGCCATCTCCACCATGGAGTCCAGCCCGATGCGCAGCGCAAGCTGCACGGCGACCGGGTTCCGCGAGTGCACGAGGGCCTCGCGCAGCGTGATCGGGCCGAGGTACTTGTCGTCCGAGTTGCCGGGGCTGTAGATGCTGCCATCGGGCATCGTGATGGCCAGCGCCGTATCGGGCACGATGGTCGCCGCGCTCATGCTGTCCTCGAGCGCCTTGGCATAGACCAACGGCTTGAAGGAGCTTCCGGGCTGCCGCAACGCGCGCGTCGCGCGGTTGAACGGCGCCATCGCGTAGTCGCGGCCGCCGACGAGCGCCTTCACGTCCCCCGTCGAGGGCTCCATCGCGACGATCGCTCCCTCGAGCAGATCGCCGACCCCCTTTGCCGCCTCCCAGCTGGCATGATGGAAGTCCTTTCGGCGTTCCACGTTCGCCGTGCCCTCCGCGAGGGCCGACACCGCCGCGCGCTGCAATGCGGGATCGACCGTGGTGTACACGTGATATCCACCAGTGGCCAGGTTGATGCCCGCGCGGTCGGCCGCCTGCCGGACCGCATCGATGAAGTACGGCGCGGGCGCCGCGGCTCCGGAGAAGGGCGCCGTCCACACCGGCTCCGCGCGGGCACGTTCCGCGTCGGCCGGAGTGACGAGGCCCTGCCCTGCCATCAACCCCAGGATCAGGTCCCGGCGCCCCCTGGCCCGGTCGGGAAATCGTGCGGGATCATAGTTCACCGGCGATTTCGGCAAAGCAGCGAGCGTTGCGGCCTCGGCGAGCGTGAGGCGCGAGGCGCCCTTGCCGAAGTAGTGGCGCGATGCCGATTCCACCCCGTACCAGCCGTGGCCGAAGTTGATCTGGTTGATGTACGCCTCGAGGATCTGCGCCTTCGAGTAGTGCCGCTCCATCTCGCGCGCCGCCTGCTGCTCGCGATACTTGCGCATGGCGCTCATGTCCCGGCGGTCGACCTGGTCCGGATGCATGTTGCCGACGAGCTGCTGGGTGATGGTGCTCGCCCCGCCGCGGTGCTCACCGGTGATCCCCTCGAGCAGCTTGCCCTTGATGGCGCCCGCCACGCCGATGAGGTCCACACCGTCGTGCTGGTAGAAACGCTGGTCCTCCACCGCGACGAACGCCTGGCCGACGTAGCGAGGCAGCGTACGGATGGAGACCGACGTGCGCGACTCGCGCCCGATCTCGCCGATGAAGGCACCGTCGCGCGCAAACACGAGCGACGACTGCGGCTGCGGCACGATCTGCCAGACCGGCCCCGTGAAGGGCAGCGCGGCCGGATTCTGGGCGCCCAGGGGCGCGGCGAGGAGCGCACTCGCGAGCAGGAGGCGATGCATGGCAAAAGATACCCGCATGGGACGTACGGGTTGCGTGACGGAGCGCACGGCCGTTGCCTCGATTCCTCCCCGGCGCGATTATCAGGGCAATGGCCAACTTCGTCACGCTCGCCCTCGCCCAGTTCCAGCCGCGCAAGGGCGACTACGCGGGTAACCTCGCGCGCATCGGCGACGTGCTGGCGCAGGCGTCTGCGCTCGAGCCGCGTCCGCGGCTCGTCTGCTTCCCGGAAACGGCGTTGAGCGGCTACTTCCTCGAGGGCGGCGTACGCGAGCACGCCGTCACGGCGGGGCAGCTCGCCGCCGACCTGCATCGTGTGTACGGCAATGGCGCGCCGATCGACGTGTGCATCGGCTTCTACGAAGTGTGGCACAACAAGCTGTACAACAGCGCGATGTACGTGTCACTCGGCGAGACGATTCCGCTCGTCCGTCACGTGCACCGAAAGGTCTTCCTGCCGACGTACGGCATGTTCGACGAGGAGCGGTTCGTCGAACGCGGGCGCGAGATCCGCGCCTTCGATACCCCGTGGGGTCGCGCTGCAATGCTCGTGTGCGAGGACGTCTGGCATTCGCTGACGGGAACCATCGCGGCCCTCGACGGCGCGCAGGTGATCCTCGTGCCGACGGCGCCGCCGGCGCGCGGCGCGTGGCCGAAGGCGGACGACGTGCCCGGACCGGCGAGCGTGTCACGCTGGGAGCGTTTGGCGCGCGACATGGCCGACGAGCACGGGATCTACATCGCGCTGGTCAACCTGGTCGGCAGCGAGGCGGGCAAGCAGTTTCCCGGAGCTTCGATGATTGCGGGCCCGAAGGGCGACCTGCGAACACGCGGTCCACTGTGGGAGGAAGCGCTCGTCGTCGCCACCATCGACCTCGACGACGTGACGCGCGCGCGCGCCGACATGCCGCTCATCGCCGACCTCGAGACGATGATGCCGCACCTGCGCGACGCGATCGCGAAGGTGGACGCGGGTGCACCGCACCTCCTGAGCTACGACGGTATCCCGCAGGTCTCGTCGACGAACACCGCCGCCGCACAGGCAGCCGCGCCAACCGCCGGTGGCAAGCGGCCACGCGGAAAGCATGTCCCGGTGATGCACGGCGAGTCGTCCGGCGCGCCGCCGACGCTGGAGATCGCCGCCGCATTGACGGAAGCCTGGCTGACCCGGTTCCTGAAGGACGAGATGCAGCGTCGCGGATTCGCGCGTGCGGTCGTCGGCGTGTCCGGCGGCGTGGACTCCGCGGTCACGGCCTGGCTCGCGGCGCGCGCGCTCGGACCGGAGAACGTGATCGGCGTGCGGTTGCCGTACCGGACGTCGAGCCCCGAAAGCCTTGCCCACGCGCAACTCGTGATCGATGCGCTCGGCATCGAGCCGCGCACGCTGGACATCAGCGCCGCAGTGGATGGCTACCTCGCCAGCGAGCCCGACGCGGATGCGGCGCGCCGTGGCAACGTCATGGCCCGCACGCGAATGATCGCCCTGTTCGACCTCTCGGCGAAGCACCGTGCGATCCCGCTCGGCACGGGCAACAAGACGGAGCGGCTGTTCGGCTACTTCACCTGGCACGCCGACGACTCGCCACCGATCAACCCGCTCGGCGACCTGTTCAAGACGCAGGTGTGGGCGCTCGCCCGCCATCTCGGCGTGCCCGACGTGATCGTCGGCAAGGCACCGTCGGCGGACCTCGTCGTCGGGCAGACGGACGAGGGTGACTTCGGCATCAGCTACGCGAAGGCCGACGAGATCCTGAACTGGATGTTGAACGGATACAGCGAGGCCGACCTCGTCGCGCGGGGCTTCGACAGCGCGGAGGTGGGCGTGGTGACGAAGCGATTGTCGAGCACGCACTGGAAGCGCCGGCTGCCCACGGTCGCGATGCTCAGCGCGAGTGCGATTGGCGAGAGCTACCTGCGGCCCGTCGACTACTAACGTTCGACGTTCGACGGACGCGCCCAGGGAAGCAGATCCTGGCGGTTCAACTCGTGGCAGTGTTGAACCGCCGGGGACGCCAAGGACTTCTCTGGTGCGTCAGCATCGCCGGGCACGGTCCTGGCGTCGGGCAGCGGACATGTCCACGACGAAAACGACGAAGCGCGCCGTGAAGGCACCGGCGAAGAAGGCCACCGCGAGGAAGTCCGCAAAACGCACCGCGAAGGCACCTGCGAAGAAGGCCGAAGCGAAAAGGGCTGCAGCGAAGAAGACCGGAGCGAAGAAGGTCGCCGCGAAGAAGGCCTCGAGGCTGCTGTCCGAGTACAACGCGAAGCGCGATTTCACGCGCACGCGCGAGCCCGCGGGCAAGGTGCCGAAGGCAAAAGGCAACGCGCTTCACTTCGTGATCCAGAAGCACGCGGCCAGTCACCTGCACTTCGACTTCCGTCTCGAGCTTGACGGCGTGATGAAGTCGTGGGCCGTGCCGAAGGGACCGAGCCTCGACCCGTCGGTGAAGCGGCTCGCGATGGAGGTGGAGGACCACCCGATCTCGTACAACACCTTCGAGGGCACCATTCCCGCGGGCGAGTATGGCGGCGGCACCGTCATGCTCTGGGACCGCGGGACGTACGAGGCCGAGGACGGCGGTGGCGCGGCGTCGCTGCGTGCGGGCTATCGCCGGGGCGACCTGAAGATCGTCCTGCATGGCCGGCGGCTCGAAGGGGGATGGGCGCTTGTCCGGATGAAGCGGCCCGGTCGCCCGCAGTGGCTGCTGATCAAGCACGACGACGAGCATGCCGATCCCGCGCACGACATCGTCGCGGAGGTCACGACGTCCGTTGCGAGCCGGCGCAGCATGGATTCCATCGCCGCCGGCCAGCGCATCTGGCATTCAGACCGGTAGCGGGCCGAGCGGTACTCCGAGGTGAAGATATTCGCCGCCAATCGGCAACATGCGAAGGCAGTGCGGTGTATGAAAAGCAGACTCACGAGCGTCCATCCGACGTGGGTTCGTACAGCCGGGCCTGCCGAGCACCTTCCTTGATCTCACGGGGTAGACACCTCATGCGAAATATCCTGCGCCTTTCGATCAGCACGCTTGCGCTCGCTGCGGTTGCCGCGTGCTCCCATTCGTCCGACCAGCCTGCACTGTCGGATGACCTGAAGCAGGACCTGGCCAAGGTGGGCGGCGGTGACGTGCAGCTGGCCGGCATGTCCACTCCGCGCCTCGACGTCGTGTCGGCGGGTGAGCGCACGCAGAGCCCCACGCCCGCGCCGAAGGCACCAGAGAAGTCGCGCGCGCCAAGTGCGTTCCACGGAACGCGCACAGCGGTGAAGAGCGTCAAGCACGAGACCCCTGGGCCGGTGCAGCAGACGATCAAGTCGGAGGACGTCGCACCGGTCGAACAGCCGCGGATTGAGCGCGCACCGGAGCCCGTGCCAGCCGCTGTCGGTCGTCCCGAGGCACCGCGTCCGTCCACGCAGCGCGAGCCGCGCGGTGGCTGGAGCACGCCTGGTCAGATCATCCGCAACGCGCCGTTCCCGATCAATCCGTAACCTGATTCGCGAACGCCCGTCAGCGCTCCGCAACCTGGGCGCCGCTGACGGGCGTTCGCATTTTCAGTCGGGAAGAATGGCCTCCGCTTCGATCTCCACGAGCATCGCGGGATCGATGAGGGCGCGCACCTCGACCATCGACGTGGTCGGCAGGATTGCGGCGAAGAACTCGCCGTGCACGCGTCCCACGGCCTCCCAGCGGCTGATGTCGGTGACGTAGATGCGGGTACGCACGACATCCTCGAGACGTGCACCGGCATGCTCGAGCGCGCGGCGGATGTTCTCGAGAGCCTGGCGCGTCTGTGCAGCAGGGTCGCCGAGGCCGATGAGGCGGCCGCTGGCGTCCGTGGCCGTTGTGCCCGAGACGTGCACCACCTGGCCCACGCGCACGGCGCGGGAGTAGCCCACGATCGGCTCGAATCGAGTGCCCGATGAGACGTTCTGGCGCATGTCGTTGACGGCAGGGTGGGCGTCGGCGAGCCGCCCGGACGGGCTCGCCGACGATCACCCGTGAATCAGGCGGCTGCCTGTACGCCGGCGAAGGCGAGGCTCACGGCGCGACGCGCCTGCCGCTTGAGTGCCCGGTGCACGGCGCGCGCGTGGTGGATGAAGTTGACGCCCGCCCACGGATACCGCATGAAGAACTCGACCGGCAGCATGTCGGCCTTCAGGCGATTGCATGGCGGGCAGGCCGCGACCACGTTGCCCGGCGCGTGCGCGCCGCCCTTGGCGAGCGGATGGACGTGATCGAGGGTGGCGTGCTCGTAGTCGAGCGAGGCGGCGCAGTAGACGCATCTTCGGCCGCAATCGCGAAGCGCGGCGAGCTTGATCGCACGCTTCTGCTGCGCCGGGAGCAGGCGCCGGACGCGTCGCAGAACGCCGCGCGGCGCACGTGGGAGGGAAACGCGGTGACCGTGTCGAGCGGGCATTGCACCTCGCTAGAAAAGACGACACCCCGCACAGGAAGGAATTCCTGTCGCGGGGTGTCGCATGTTTTGGTCGGCGTCGCACCGGTGGGACGACAGACGCGTCGCGCGGGGCGCGAGCGCATCACCCACTGCATTCTCCGATGTCGGGTCGAGGTGCTCATCGGCCTCCGGGTGCGTCAGGGCGGCGGATTCGGTCCGCCGTGGGTATTAGTGGGTCCGTCGTCAGGATTGCGCAAGAGGGAATACACAAAGTCGACGCGGCTGTTGCATTCCGGCAACGCGCAGCCGCCGGCGCGTGTGCCGCGCGCGGGGATTCGGCGGCCTCCTCCGCTCAGGACGTCGTGCCGCGTCGCTCGCCCGATCGGCGCTCGACACGCTTCTTCGACGCGACAGGATCACGGAATGCCGCGATGATGCGTGCGGCGTGGACGTCGAGCACCGTGCGGTCCGGCATCTCGGATCCCGGGAAGGGAAGCGGGATATCGAAGCCGTCGTCGGGACGACGCGGTATCACGTGCACGTGATAGTGGAAGACGTCCTGGCCCGCAGCGGCGCCGCTGTTGACGACGATGTTCATGCCGTCCGCCTTGCCCACCTGCTTGACCACCGGCGCGATTTCCATGGCCACCTCGAAGAGGTGCATCGCCAGCGAATGCGGGATGTCGTCGAGCCCCTCGAAGTGCTCCCGCGGGACGACGAGGGCGTGGCCGGAGTTCACGGGCTGGACGTCCATGAACGCCACGACGTCGACATCCTCGTAGCACATCGACACCTCGCCCGCACCGCGGATGAGGTCACAGAACGAACAGTGGGGCTGCGGCGCTGGCGGCATGAATCCTCTCAGGGTGAGTGCGACACCTGAAAAATGCACACGGGATGCCAGATGAGTATGCTCCAGCGCGGCCGGCCGCCATGGTGTCTTTCTGGCCCGCGCGGCGCGATTATCTTTCGTTGCTGCCGCACCTCCACGCACCCGAGACCGTTTCCCGCATGGCCACCCAGACCACAGCGACCGAGCGCAATCGTGCGACCGGCCTTTCGCGCGACCAGCTCGTCGCTGCGTACCGCACGATGCTACTGTCGCGCCGGATCGACGACAAGGAGATCCAGCTCAAGCGTCAGAACAAGATCTTCTTCCAGATCTCGGGCGCCGGGCACGAGGCCATCCTGACGGCCGCAGGACTGGTGTTGAAGCCCGCCTACGACTGGTTCTACCTGTACTATCGCGACCGCGCGCTGTGCCTGCAGCTCGGCATGACGGCGAACGAGATGCTCTACGAAGCCGTGGGCGCGGCAATCGATCCGAGCTCGGGCGGGCGGCAGATGCCCAGCCACTGGGGCCACAAGGACCTCAACATCATCTCCACGTCGTCCCCGACGGGTACGCAGTTCCTGCAGGCGGCCGGCAGCGCGGAAGCCTCGCTGCGCGCACGGCTGCTCGACATCACGGAAGGATTCCACAGCGATGAGGTCGTGCTCGTGACGACCGGCGACGGCACCACCTCCGAAGGCGAATTCTGGGAGTCCCTGAACTCGGCGGCCAACCTCAAGCTGCCCGTCGTCTATCTCGTGGAGGACAACGGCTACGCCATCTCGGTCCCCGTCGAGGTCAACACGGCGGGCGGATCGATCTCGCGGCTCGTCTCGAAGTTTCCCGACCTCTTCATCCAGGAAGTGGACGGTTGTGACCTGGTGGCGAGCTACGACGTGATGCGGAAGGCCGTCGAGTACGCGCGGCAGCGGAAGGGACCGGCACTCGTGCATGCCAAGGTCATCCGTCCCTATTCGCACTCGCTGTCGGACGACGAGGTGATGTACCGTCCGTCCGACGAGCGTGAGGCGGACGCGGCGCGCGACCCGGTCACGACGTTTCCCCAGTGGCTCATCGCCAAGGGACACGCCACCGAGGCCGACCTCGCGAAGATCGCCGAGGAAGTCGATGCGCTCGTGCTAGCCGCGACGGATGATGCGCTGGCCCAGCCGCAGCCCGGCGCCGACACGATCTACGACTTCGTGTACTCGCCCGACGTCGATCCCACGAGTGAGCAGTTCGACACGGAGGACGACCCGCAGTTCTCGAGCAACGAGACCACGATGGTCGACCTCCTCAATGCGTGCATGAAGGACGAGATGCGCCGCAACCCGAAGATGCTCATCTTCGGGCAGGACGTTGCGGACGTGTCGCGCGAGCAGCACCTCGGCAAGGTCAAGGGCAAGGGCGGCGTCTTCAAGGTGACGTGGGGGCTGCAGAAGGAGTTCGGCGGCTCGCGCGTCTACAACACGCCGCTCGCGGAGGCCACCATCGTCGGGCGCGCGATCGGGCTCGCGCTGCGCGGCTTCAAGCCCGTCGTCGAAGTGCAGTTCTTCGATTACATCTGGCCCGCGTACATGCAGATCCGCGACGAGCTCGCGACGATGCGCTGGCGCTCGAACAACGCGTTCGCGTCGCCGGTCGTGGTGCGCGTCACGTATGGCGGCTACATCCGCGGGGCGATCTATCATTCGCAGACCGGTGCATCGCTGTTCACGCACTGCCCCGGCCTGCGCGTCATCTGCCCGTCCAACGCACTGGACGCCAACGGCCTGCTGCGCACCGCCATCCGCTGCGAGGATCCGGTGATCTTCCTCGAGCACAAGCACCTCTATCGCCAGACGTACAACAAGGCGGCGTATCCGGGCCCGAACTTCATGATCCCGTTCGGGAAGGGACGCATCGTCCGCGAGGGTACGGACGTCACGATCGTCACGTACGGCGCCACCGTGCAGCGGGCGTTCGCCGCGGCGAACCAGATGCAGGAGGAGCACGGCATCAATGCGGAGGTGATCGACCTTCGCTCGCTCGCGCCGTGGGACCGTGAGCTGGTGTACGAGAGCGTGAAGAAGACGAATCGCGTCGTGGTGGGCTACGAGGACTCGCTGTCGTGGGGCTATGGCGCGGAGATCGCCGCCAGCATCGCCGACGACTGCTTCGCGTGGCTCGACGCGCCGGTGAAGCGCGTCGCGAGCAGCGACACGTTCGTCGGCTACGCCCCGCAGCTCGAGGATGCGATCCTGCCGCAGGTGGACACGTTCAAGCAGGCCATCGCCGAGATCGTCCGCTTCTAGACGGGCGAGGACGTACTGGCGCCGGAAGCGTCTGTCGGATAACGAGTTGGGACGACGGCAGCAGTGTCGGCTCCGTGACGCGGTGGCCCACGCGCGCGTCTTTCCCGAAGTGGTCATTGACGGCGCGGCCTCCCGGCCCGATTGTCGATGCTGCCGTTGTCGCACGTGTTCGCGCGCGGCTCCCGCCCTCTCCCCAGCCGTCCCATGCGCCTTCGCCTGCGTGCCGCCCCCCTGCTCGCCCTCGTCGTGGTGGCCATTACGTGCACCGATGCGCCGACGGGTCCGGGCGCATCCCGAGGCGCGGCGGCATCTGCGAGTCACCTGCGCATGTCGCCGAGTTTCTCGCCGGCTGCGTCAAGCGCCTATCGGGCGCTCGCTGCACTGGGCATAGAGGTCACCGAGGTGCACGTGCACCTCACTGCGGCCGACGGCACGACGCGAGACACCACCATCGCGTTTCCGGCGGGCCAGGACACGCTCGTCATCGACATCACCGTGCCGGGCGCCGCCATAGGCCAGACGTTCACGGCCCTGCTCGAGCTGCGCAACGACCAGCACGTCGTGCTCTTTTCCGGAACGCAGGTGGTCGTGGTCCGCGCATCGACCCTCGGGACGGAGACGCCGCCCGTCGTCGTGATCCAGTACACCGGCCCGGGCACACGTACGAGGACGGTGACGGTCGCCCCTCCGGATACGACGGCCGGTGCGACTGCATCAATCCCCGCCCGTGCCACCGCGGTGGATTCGTCCGGCGCGGTGGTGAGCGACCTCCTCGTTGGCTGGACGTCGAGTGACGCGACGCTCGCCACGGTGACGCCGACGGGCAGCGCGACCGCCACTGTCACGGGCCAGGGACGACGCGGCACCGTCACGATCAGCGCCGTCACGCCCACCGGCATCGCCGGCACCACGCACGTCTCGTTCATTCCGGCACCCGCACGCTTAGTCGTCGTGAGTGGCGGAGCGCAGACGGGCGTTGCAGGCAGTACGCTTCCGCAGCCGCTCGTCGTGGAAGTGCAGGCCAGCGACAACCTGCCCGTACCGGGCGTGCCCGTCACGTTCAGCGCGGTGACAGCGGGCGGCGCCGTCCAGACGGCGAGCGCGACGACAGACGCGTCCGGCCGTGCATCGACGACGGTGACGCTGGGTCGCACGGGCGGTCCGTACATCTTCCAGGCCGTTACCGGCGCACTCCCGCCGGCCGCTGCGACGGAAACAGCCACACCCGCTCCCGCCACCGCGCTCGCGATCGCCTCGGGTGATCAGCAGACAGACTCCGTCGGTCGCGCGCTGGCCGCTCCACTCGCCGCGAAGGTCACCGACCAGTTTGGCGGTGCGGTGAGCGGTGCGGCGGTCGCATGGACGGTGGCGTCCGGCACGGGCACGCTCGGCGGCGTCACCACCACCACCGACGCGCAGGGTGTCGCGCGCAACACGTACACGTTGGGCAGCGTGATCGGGACTGAGACGGTGCGAGCCACAGTGGCTGGCGTGACGGGTGCCGCCGGCACCGCGCTCTTCACGGCCACCGCGATCAGCCGCGCCGCGAGCATCATCACGCTGGTGTCCGGCGGCGCGCAGAGCGGCATCGCCGGCACCGCGCTCACCACGCCGCTCGTGCTGCGGGTCGCAGACGCACTCAATAACCCGGTATCGAATGTCGCCGTTACGCTGAGCGCATCAGCGGGCGGCGTGACGTTCGCGCCGGCCACGTCGAGCACCGACGTCAACGGCCGAGTCTCTACCCTCGTCACGCTCGGCCCGGTGGCGAGCGTGGTGACGGTGACGGCGGCGGCGGGCGCCATCTCGACAACGACGACCTTCACCATCGGCGCGGGAGCGGCCACGAAGTTCGCCTTCGTGCAGCCTGCCCCGGCGAGCATCACCGTGGGCGGATCGACGACGGTCGTGAGCGTGCGCCTGCAGGATGCATTCGGGAACCCGGTGCGGCAGACTGGCGTCACGGTCACGGCCACGGTGGTGACCACGCCCGTGGGATCGGGCGGGACATTCACCGCGACTACGGATGCCGAAGGCATCGCGACGTTCACCTTCCCGTCCTACACCGGCACCGTGGGCTCCCTTGTCGTGACGTTCAACGCCGTGGGTATCACGCCGCTGTCGACGCCGACCGTCGTGGTCGTCGCCGGCGGGGCGGCACAACTGCTCGTCTCCGCGCAGCCGGCGCTCACGGCAATCGCCGGTGCACTGCTCGCGCCGCAGCCCGTGATCCAGCTCGCGGACGCAGGCGGCAATCCGCTGGCGACGTCCGGGGTACCCGTCGTGGCGGCGATCCAGAGTGGCGGCGGGACGCTCGGTGGCACGACCACCGTGCAGACCGACGCGGCAGGCAAGGCCGCATTCACCTCGCTCTTCATCAGCGGCACCATTGGCCAGCGGATTCTTTCGTTCACGAGCGGTTCGCTGACGCCGGCCGTGTCGCAGCCCATCTCCATCGCCGTCGGCAGTGCCAGCTCGCTCGTCCTGCAGGCGGGCAGCGGACAGACGGCGGTCGTCGGCACGGCCGTGCCCGTCGGGCCGTCGATGCGTGTGTCCGATGCATCCGGTAATGCCGTGGCGGGCGTGAGCGTGACCTTCACACCGCGAAATGGCAGCATGATCGGCACGGCGACCACGCCCGTGACTGTCATCACCAGCACCGAGGGCGTCGCGACGATCGCGAGCTGGATCCTTGGCCCGCTCGCGGCGGCGAATGCCGACACGCTCGACATCACGTCGACCGGACTGACCGGCAGCCCGATTCACCTCACCGCGAATGCGGCGGCCGGCGCCGCGGCGCGACTGGCATTCCAGACCCTGCCGCCGACGAGCATCGTCAGCGGCGTGCCATTCTCGCCCGCTGTCCAGGTACGCATCACCGACCAGAACGGCAATGCCGTCGCGCTCGCGAACCAGGTAGTGCGCGCGATCGTGAGCTCCGGTCCGGGAATCCTCGGTGGGGTTTCGGCTGCGAGCACCGACGCGGAGGGTATCGCGACGTTCACGAGCCTGTCCATTGCCAGCGTGCCTGGTGCGACGGTGCTCACGTTCACCGACAGCGTGCACACCAACGTCACCTCGGCACCGATCACCATCATCGCGGGCGCGCCCGCGCAGCTGCTCGTGCGGACCGCGCCGCAGACGGGCGCCGTGCTGAGCACCCTCGCGCAGCCCGTCGTCATCGAGGTGCAGGACGCCTCCAACACGCCGCTCGGCGGCATCACCATCGCGCTGCAGCCCGCCGGGAACAATTCCACGCTGAACGGAACGCCGAACGCCACGACGCTCACGACGAATGCGAGCGGCCAGGCGAGCTTCACGTGGAAGCTCGGCCGGAGTGCGCGGCAGGATTCGATGCACGTCACGGTGCCGACGACGTCGCTCCAGGTGGACGCGACGGCCACGGCGATTGCGGGTCCGGCGTCACAGCTGATTGCGCTGACGCCACAGCCACTCGCGCCGACCGGCAGCATCCCGACGGGTGGCTCGAGCTGGGCTCCGTACGTGGTGATCGTGTCGGATTCCGGCGGCGTGGACACGGTGTCCACGACGGCGCAGGTTTCGCTGGCGATCAATACGGCGTCGAGCTCGGACGGATCGTTGAGCGGCACGACGACCGTGAACGCGGTGAACGGCGTTGCGACGTTCACGGGGCTGTCCATCAACCTGGCCGGCGTCACCTATCGACTGGACATCTCGGCGCCGTCGCTCACCGGCGTGCCGACATTGACCACCGCACCACCGTTCACGATCGGCGTCGGCACCCTGGCGAGTATCAGCTTCATCCAGGGGCCGCTTGCGGGGACAAGTGGCGTCCCGCTGACGCCGCCGATCACGGTGGCGGCATTGGACGCGGGCGGTAACTCCGTGAACCTGAACGCTCCCTTGTACGTGCGGCTCACCATCGGCACCGGGACAACTGGCGCGATCCTGACCGGCGACTCCGCGGTGTTCGTGAACGGAGTGGCGACGTTCCCCGCAGTGGCACTCGACCAGGGCGGCACGTACACGCTCGTCGCCTCGACGATCGCTGCAGGGAATCCCAAGCCGGTGACGAGCCAGTCGTTCGTCGTATCGACGTTAGTGGGCAGCGGCGGGCTGGTCCTGAAGAGTGGCGGCTTCAATGTGCTGCCTGTCGGCACCACGACACAGGTCACGCCGATCTTCGCCGCGAAGACGGTGACGGGGGCGCCATACCCGGGTCAGACCGTGTACGTCAACACGAGTGGCCGCTGCCGCATCAGCACGGTGCAGGGCTCACAGACGGCGTGGCAGTACATCACCGACGTGAACGGGGAAGCGGCGGTACCGCTCGTGCTGCCCACGGACCCGGATGGCACCGGCTGCATCATTCGCGGATTCGCGGAGTTCACCATCCAGCAGGACTCCGCTCTCGTCGCGCTGTATCCTGCCGTGACGACGCACGTATGGACGGGACGCACGAGCGTGGACTGGAACACCGCATCGAACTGGTACACGCCGGCCGCACCTGCGGCGCCGACTGTGCCCAATGGCACGACGACGCAGGTCTTCATTCCGAACTACACCTCGGCCAACTCGCCACAGATGTCAACGCGGCCCGTCGTGGGTCGCATCGTCCTCGATACGTCCGCGGTCGTCAACCTGAGCGGCCTGGGCCTGGATGTGGGCTCGGGCGGCGTGAACGGCTTCGGCATCTTCGTGAACGGCACGGTGCACCTGGCCGCGACCGGCTACCTGAACGGCATCTTCGACCAGCTCGACATCGGGCAAAGCGGGTCGTGTGGCGCCGCTGCGCCGATGACGGGATCGATCCGCACCATCAGTGCGAACGTGATGAACGTGTACTGCCGGACGCGCATCGATTCGACGGCCGCGGCGGTCACCACCCTGAACACGATACAGAACGGCGGCGAGGGCCGCCTCTCCATCGTGGGCCCGAATGCGCTCCTGCAGGTCCGGGGCAACGCCGCCATCGCCGGCGATTCGCTCTATGTGTCCGGCATCATGTATGTGGGCGGTTCAGCCACCCTCAGCGGCAAGGGCATCAACGTCACGGGCACCGTGCAGGTGCAGGGGAACACGACCTTCAACGCCGACGCCGCCACCTATGGCAATGCCAGCGTGTACGTGGGCGGGGCGGTCGCAGTGGGTGGTGGTAGCGCCGGAGTGCAACAGTTCTTCGGCGGACAACTCACGGTGGTCGGGTCCTTCACGGAGCTTCCCGGCATCGTGCCCGGCACGTTCAGCACCGGGAGCGATCACCTCACGCTGTTCGCGGGCACGACGCCGCAGACCATCTCGATGAGCGATACGCTCAACAATCACTTCTCCGGACTGCAGCTGCAGAATGCCGCGGGAGTGCAGCTCCTTTCGAGCGTCTCCGTGATCAACGGCACCACGCAGCCCAGGGTCATCCTGACGTTGGGCCAGTTGTACATTCCGCCTGGCAGCATCATGAACGTGGGCGGCAACGTGTCGCTCGGCAGTGGCACGACGCTGAACGTGGATGGCCAGATGCTCATCACCGGCGGCGCATGCAGCGGGCGGGCGAATGGCGCGACGGTCACCGGCGCGGGAAGCGTGAACGGAGTGGCCATGACGGTCGCCTGTCCCTGAGCGCCCACGCATCACCGTATTGCGGGCCGGATCATTGCTGATCCGGCCCGTTTACGTTTGTGGCCAGCCCATGTTCAGCGGATTATCCCGTCGCGATCGTACACGACGCGGCCGCCCACCATCGTGAGCATGATGCGCGCGTCGGGAATGGACGGCGGCGGCACGCGGGTGAGGTCGCGATCGATCATGACGATGTCCGCGAGCATGCCGGCCCGCAGCATGCCCACCTCGTGCTCCTGGAAGCCCGCGCGTGCGCTGCCGGTCGTGTACGCGCGCAACGCCTGCTCCACAGAAATTCGCTGTTCCGGAATCCAGCCGTCGGGGTGCGCACCATCGAGCGTGCGGCGCGTGACGGCCGCATAGATGCCAAGCAGCGGCGTCGGGGGCGCGACGAACCAGTCGCTGCCGAACGCGAGCGTGGTCCCCGCGTCGAGCAGTGACTTGAACGCATAGGCGAACTTCGCGCGCTCGGTGCCGATCACGCGCTCGGCCCAGCGGCCATCGTCGATGGCGTGGTAGGGCTGCATGCTGGCGATGACGCCCAGCGCCGCGAACCGCGGGATGTCCTCGGGCGCGATGTGCTGCGCATGCTCGATGCGGAACCGGCGATCGCGCGCACCGTTCTCGCGCTCGACCTGCTCGAAGATGCCGAGCTGCGTCCTGATGGCCCGATCGCCGATGGCATGCACGATCACCTGGAGTCCCGCCGCGTCGGCGCTGCGGGTCCATGCATGGAGGTCCTGCTCGGTGTTGACGAACAGGCCGCGGTCCTGCGGCGCGTCGGTGAATGGCGCGAGCATCGCCGCCGTGTGGGAACCGAGGGAGCCGTCGACGAAACCCTTGAGTCCCCCGATCCGCAGCCAGTCGTCGCCGCGGCCGTGCGCCTGCACCTCGTCGCGCAGGCGGGCCCAGGTGGACAACGGCACCGCCGCCACGATCCGGGTGCGGAGCGCGTGCTCTCTCTGCGCCTGGCGGAATGTCTCCAGATCTGCCCACGTTCCCATGTGATGTACGCTCGTCACGCCGCGCTCTGCCACGTAGCGCATTGCGGCGTCCAGCGCGCGGAGGCGCATCGCCATCGTCGGGTCGGGAATCGCTCCCGCCATCAGGTCCTGCGCGTTGTCCTTGAGGATGCCCGTCGGCTCGCCGGTATCATCGCGCACGATGGTGCCGCCTGCGACGTCGGCAGTCGAGCGCGTGATCTTCGCGGCGGCGAGCGCGAGGGAGTTCGCGAGGTTCATGTGCCCATCCAGCCGGTTGATCCACACCGGGTTGTGCGGCGTGACCGAGTCGATCCAGCTGCGCTCGGGGAGTGCGCCGCCCCAGTTCGTGTGGTCCCAGTCGCCATTGAGGATCCACGTGCCGGGAGGCACGGTCGCGGCGAAGGCCTTGATGCGGCTCACGAACTCCTCCTTCGTCCGCGCGTCGCGCAACTGCACCGAGGCCAGCGCGAAGCCGCCATCGATGAAGTGCACGTGTGCATCGATGAAGCCCGGGGTGAGCATCATGCCCTTCGCGTCGATCGTGCGGACGGATGCGCCGGCGCGCTTGCGCACTTCCGCACTCGACCCGACGAGCTCGATGCGTTCGCCGCGCAGGAGGATGGCGTCGGCCCAGGGACGACGGGGATCGCCGGTCCAGGCGCGGGCATTCACGATGGCGAGCGCGGGAAGCGCAGCGGGCGCCGGTGCGAGGGACTGCGTCATGGCTGGAAGTGCCATCAGGGGCTGCGCCGCGAGGGCGAGGAACGCGAGGACGCGCGCGCGGCCGGCGCGCAGTAACGGAGAGATCATCCTCCAGAGTGCGACGAAACACCGACAGGCGAAAGGGCCGCCGCGTCGGCTTGACGAATGCGGCCGCGCGCGTCACCGTTCATGCAGTGGGGAGTAGCCGGCCAGCACGAGCGTGCTGGAACAGCCGATCGTCAGGACGGAGCGCCCGCGCGCTTCCGGTCGGCTGAAGGACAGGCGGCACCGTCCTGGGCGAGACCACTACGACACCGCGTGTGCCGTAGTGGCTCGCCCTGTCGTTTTTCCAGGCCTGCGCACGAGACGAGATGATCGCCACCAACATCTGGTTCTGGGTCGGGTTCATCGCCTTCGTCCTCGCGATGCTGTCACTCGACCTCGGCGTGTTCAACCGCACGCCGCACGTGGTGCGGGCGAAGGAAGCGCTCACGTGGACGTCCGTCTGGTTCGCGCTGGCACTCGTGTTCGCGGGCGGCCTCGCGGTCTTCGCGGACCACCAGGCGGCGCTGACCTTCCTCACGGGCTACGTGATCGAGGAATCGCTCAGCGTCGACAACATCTTCGTGATCGTGCTGATCTTCCAGTACTTCGCCGTGCCGGCGCAGTACCAGCATCGCGTGCTGTTCTGGGGCATCCTCGGCGCACTGGTGATGCGCGGCCTGTTCATCGGCGTCGGGGCGGCGCTGCTCGCCCGCTTCGAGTGGATCATCTACCTGTTCGGCGCCCTGCTCGTCGTCACCGGCATCCGCATGGCGGTGAAGCAGGACGAGGAGTTCGACGGCGAGCAGAACCCGTTCGTGAAGGTCGTGCGGCGCTTCCTGCCGATCACGGCGGACTACCGCGGCAAGCACTTCTTCGCCATCGAGAACGGCCGGCGCTACGCCACCCCGCTGCTGCTCGTGCTCGTCCTCGTCGAAGCCACGGACCTCATCTTCGCCATCGACTCGATTCCCGCGATCTTCGGCATCACGCGCGACCCCTTCCTCGTCTTCACGTCGAACATCTTCGCCGTGCTCGGCCTGCGGTCGCTGTTCTTCCTGCTCGCCAGCGTGGTGACGAAGTTCCACCTGCTCAAGTACGGCCTCGCGGTCATCCTCACCTTCGTGGGCGCGAAGATGCTCGCCGAGCACTGGATCCACATTCCGACGCTGGTGTCGCTGGGCATCGTTGTGGGCGTGCTCGCCGCGTCGATCGCGGCGTCACTGGCGTGGCCGAAGCCAGTCGCGTCCGAAGGCACGACCGGCTCGATGTTCGGGCGCTGAGCGCGCGTCTAGCGGCGCTCGATGGCGTCGCGCACGTCGAGCAGGATCTCGAAGTACAGCTGCTCGCGGCGATAGGCGAAGTCGAGCGATGCCATCTGGGAATCGTCGCCAGTGGTCTTCGCGCGCTCGAACGCTTCGCGATACATGTCGTCGAGGTTGGCGAGGATGCGATCGCGAGAGCGGGACATGCGGGCCTGTTGGAGAACTTGTGAAGTGAGGCGCGGGGGTGCGCCGGCGGCATTCTCGAGCTGCTCCTCGGTGGGATCGAGCAGGTATTTCTGCGCGGCCTCGAAGAGATTGCGTCGGGACGGGAGATTCTTCATTGAGACGTGAGCAGGTCTTCGCGCGCGACGGCTACCAGTGCGTGTACTGCGGCGAGCGATTCGAGCCGGAGGCGCTCACCGTCGACCACGTGCAGCCGCGCATGCGCGGCGGTGACCACTCCGGGGGCAACTTAGTGACGGCGTGTGGAGGGTGCAACGCTCGCAAGGGCGCCCTGCGCCTCTCGGAGTTCCTGCACGCAGACCAGGTGGCGCGTCACCACTTCTTCGCGCTCGCCGCGCCACACGTCTGGCCACGCATCCTCCGCAGCGTGGAGGACGAGCTCGCCCGCGCCGATCAGCGCGCGCCGGCGCGCGACCGCTAGCGAAGCCCCTTCTCTCGCATGAGACCGGCAACCATCCTGTCGTCGCCTGCCGACGGACCCAGCGCCGCGAGCACGTCGGTTTCCGACGCGCCCTCGACGATCATCAAGGGCGGCGGAAAACCGCCGTCGAACTCGCGCGGGGTTCCGGCGCGACGATCCACCTCGAGCACGGCGATCACCGGCTGCGTGCCCTTTTCGCTCGTGCGGCGCACGCGCACGGCCGGGCCGTGCGGCAACCGGCGGGTATAGAGTATCGAGTCGTCTGGCACGGGACGATTCTGCGCCACCGGAGCGTATCCGGCAAGGCCGGCGCCCGCTACCGATGCGTCAGGCGATGGAAGACCGCCTCTTCCACCACGTGGCCGTCGCGCAGGTGCTCCACGACGATGCGCTCGAGCAGTTCCGGCGTCACGCCGGCATACCAGACGCCCTCGGGATACACCACCACGATCGGTCCGCCGGCGCAGACGCCGAGGCACGGCGTCTCGCCTCGCTTCACCCGTTGCGGGCCGAAGAGCAGGTTCTCGCGCTGGAGCAGCCGCGCCAGCTCCGCGTAGAGGCGTCGCCCCTCGCGACTCGGCGAGCAGAAGCTGCCCACGCACACCAGCACATGCCGGGCGTAGGGGTCCATGAGTGGAGCGGGCATCGCGGGCGGGCGTGAGGCGAAGCTGTGACGAGACGGATCGCCATAGTCTACTCGGCGTCGGAGACGGATGCGCGAGAGGCATTGCCGCCCCGCGACGATCTGTCGATAGTTCGACATCCATGCCGACGCCCCTGCAGCGCACCTATCACCTCGAGACCGTCGCGCCCGTAACGCAGACCCGCGCGCCGGTGCTGTGCCTTCCCGGCCTGTTCGCCGGGGGCTGGGTGTTCGAGCGCCTGCTGCCGCTCCTCGCGGTGCGCGGGCACCAGGCGTCGGCATTTTCGTGTCGCGGACATCCGCCGCTCGCGGAGATGCCGGATATCGGCCGGCAGTCCGTCGCGGACTTCGCGCAGGATGCCAGCGATGCCGCGCGCACCCTCGGCCGCCCGATCGTGATCGGGCATTCGCTGGGCGGATTGCTCGCGTTGCTGCTCGCCCAGGCCGATGCGGTGAGCGCCGTCATCCTGCTCTCGCCGGCGCCGCCGCGCGGGATCAACGTGCTCAGCCCGCCGATCCTTGCCCGAATGGCGGCCTACCTGCCGGCACTGCTGTTCTCGCGACCGTTCCTCCCGAGCGACGCGCATCTCGATGCGCTCGTCCTGAACCGAGTGCCCGTCGAATTGCGTGCGGCGATCCGCGCGCGATTCGTGCCCGACAGCGGTCGCGCGGCGCGGCAGGTCGCGCTCGGCGTCGACGTGCCCGCGGAGTCGATCCAGGTGCCCATGCTCGTCGTGGCGTCCGAGCACGACCGCTTCATTCCGATGGACACGTCGCGACGCGTCGCCGCGAAGTACGGCGCGCGTCTGCATGTCGCATTCGGGCATGGGCACTTCCTCCTCTCCGAGCCGGGATGGGAACAGCAGGCTGCCGTGATTCTCGACTGGATCGACGCGCTGCCTGCATCGGCTGGCGACGCGCCGGCCACGGCCGCTGGCTCCGCCAAGAACCTCGCGGCAGCTGGTGGGATAAGTGCGGCAGGGACTCACCGTTCATCGCCAGAGTGACACATGACCGACCAGGACATCGCTGGAAAGCACTATGCACATCCGGATGCGCTCGTGAACACGCACTGGCTCGCGGCACACCTGGAGGACCCGGCGGTGCGCATCCTGGAGAGCGATGAGGACGTGCTGCTCTACGAGATGGGGCACATCCCTGGTGCGCTGAAGATCGACTGGCACCTCGACCTCAATGACCAGGTGCAGCGCGATTACGTGTCGCGCGAGGAGTTCGAGCGGTTGCTGCGGCGCCTCGGCATTGACGAGTCCACGACCGTGGTGTTCTACGGCGACAAGAACAACTGGTGGGCGACGTATGCGCTGTGGGTCTTCCAGCTCTTCGGGTTTGCCTCCGCGCGCATCCTCGACGGCGGACGCGCGAAGTGGGAGGCCGAGGGCCGCGAGATGACGACGGACGTCCGGCCCGTGCCGCCGTCGCGCTACGTCGCCTCCGCGCGCAACGACGCCCCGATCCGCGCGTTCATGCCCGACGTGCGCGAGCACGTGGCGAAGGACGGGAAGCTCGTCGACGTGCGCTCGCCGGACGAGTTCACCGGGAAGAAGCTGCACATGCCCGATTATCCGCAGGAAGGCGCCATGCGCGGCGGCCACATTCCGGGCGCCAGGAGCGTCCCGTGGGCGCGCGCGGCGAACGGCGATGGCACGTTCAAGAGCGCGGAGGAACTTCGGGCCATCTACGAGGGAGAGGCCGGGCTGACCCCGGGCGACGATGTCGTGGCATACTGCCGCATCGGCGAGCGGTCGTCGCACACGTGGTTCGTGCTCACGTACCTGCTCGGCTATCCCGGCGTGCGGAACTACGATGGCAGCTGGACCGAGTGGGGAAACGCAGTACGCGCCCCGATCGAACGATGAACCAGCCCATGGAGACGGTTCGCGTCGTCTGGGCAGGCGGCCACGAGTTCGACACGGGACGCGTGGGCGGGCCCACGGCGCGCATCGACGGACGCGGCGTCACCGCGCAGACTCCTCCCGATGCGCTCCTCAGCGCCCTCGCGACGTGCTCGGCCATCGACGTGGTGGACATCCTCGCGAAGCGGCGCACGCCGGCGAACTCCCTCACCGTGGACGTCACCTGGAAGCGGCGCGCAGAGCCGCCCCGCCGCTTCGAGCACGTGGTCGTGACGTATCACGTCACCGGACCCGGCATCGAGCGCGTGCACGCGGAGCGCGCCATCCAGCTCGCGTTCGAGAAGTACTGCTCGGTGTCGGCGTCGCTGGCGCCGGACATCGTGGTGGAGACCAGCCTCACGCTGAATGGCGACACGGGCGACGCCGTCCGCCAGCCAATGTTCACCGGCTGACTTACGACGCGCCTCGATTCAGCTCTCGCGGCGCACCTTCTCCCAGCAGCCGCATCCCCGCACCTTGAGCTCGTCCGCCAGTCGCTGCCGAAGGGCCGACGGCGCGCCGATCTCGACCCGCAGGCGCGCGAGCGTGTCGAGGAAACACGACTGGTAACCCTCGTACTCCCGGCACTGCGCGCACGACGCGATGTGCGCGCGCAGTCGCTCGGCGCCGCGTGGCGTCATCTCCTCGTCGAGATACTCCCAGAGATGTCGCAGGACGTCCACGCATGTGGAGGACAGCCCCATGCCTTCGAGCTGCGCCCGGGCCGGCGCGCTCATCGCGCACCGCCGGCGGACGCCGTCGCGAAGCCGAGATCTTCCGCGACGGTCAGGAGCTTTTCCTGCAGCAGGCGGCGTCCGCGGAACAGGCGCGAGCGGACCGTACCGATCGGCACCCCCATCACCTGTGCGGCGGTCTCGTACGTCATGTCTTCCACGTCAACGAGAATCACCGCGGAGCGGAATGGTTCCGCCAGCTCGTCGAGGGCGCTGCGCAGCGCCGGCGCCAGGTCCAGCGCGGCATAGAGTGGATCGTACCCACGCTCCCGCGCGGCCGCGTACACCGAACCCGCGGCGACGGCGTCCTGCTCGCCGTCCTCGAGGTCGACGGTGGGGCGCTGCCGCTCGCGCGACCGCAGGAACACGTTGCGACAGATCGTGAACAGCCAGCGCCGGCATTCCGTACCCGGAATGAAGGTGTGCCAGGAGCGATAGGCGCGGAGATACGTCTCCTGCACCACGTCGTCGGCATCGGCTTCGTCGCGGGTGAGTGAAAGGGCAAAGCGATACACGTCGTCGAGCCACGGGAGCGCATCGCGCTCGAAGGCGACATCGCGCGACGTGTCCGCGGGGGCGGCGGACGTGGAAACGTCGAGAGCCACGCCCGGCGCCTCGGAGGTATCTCCGACGGGCGTGGGCACGGCGAGCAGGGCCGAAGTCATGTTGTGGGTCTCATTTAATTTACATGACAACTATACACTCATCGAACCGAATATGCAAGTGGGCGGTCTACGCGTCCCGCCCCTCCTCCGCCCCGCTATGTTTGCTCGATGCGTGGTCGGCTGATCGCCGCATTTGCGGCCGTTTACATCATCTGGGGCTCGACGTACCTGGCCATCCGGTTCGCCGTCGAGACGTTGCCGCCCTTCCTCATGGCGGGTGCACGCTTCGCGATCGCCGGCGGGATCCTGCTGGCCTGGGGCCGCATCCGGTCGCCGTCCGCGGGCCCGACGCGCCTCGACTGGCGTACCGGGTTCGTGAGCGGCCTTCTGCTGCTCGTCGGCGGCAACGGCGGCGTGGTGTGGGCCGAGCAGCGCGTGCCGTCAGGACTGACCGCGTTGCTGGTGGCGATCGTGCCGCTCTGGATGGTGCTGCTGGACTGGTTGCGTCCGGGAGGACGACGCCCGCCCGGCCTCGTGTTCGCGGGACTCGGGCTCGGGCTGGGAGGGCTCGCCCTCCTCGTGGGACATGACGCACTTCACGCACACGGCGAGATCGACGTCGTGGGCGCGATGGTGCTCGTGCTGGCGTCCCTGAGCTGGGCGGCCGGCTCGCTCTTCACCAAGCATGCTCCGCGCGCGAGCTCCGGCGGCAATGGGGCCGCGACACAGATGGTCGCCGGCGGAGCGCTCCTGCTCGCGGCCGGTCTCGTGTCGGGCGAGCTGGCACGACTCGATCTTGCCCACGCGTCGTCACGCTCGCTGCTCGGCTTTCTCTATCTCGTCACGTTCGGCTCCCTCATCGGGTTCACCGCATACGTCTACCTGCTTGCCCACACCACGGCGGCCAAGGCAGCGACCTACGCGTACGTGAACCCCGTGGTGGCCGTGATCCTCGGCTGGGCCATCGCGAATGAGCCCGTCACGATGCGCACGATGCTCGCTGCCGCGGTGATCCTCGCCGGCGTGGCGATCATCACCGCAGCGCGCGACAGCGATGTCGTCGTGCCGGCCGGAGAACAGGCCGCGGCGTAGCGCCGCTCAGCGTCCCTGAAAGGCGGGAACGCGCTTCTCACGAAACGCGGAGATCGCCTCGGCGACGTCCCGCGTCGCGAAGCAGACCTTGATCTGCGTGAGCTCGTCGCGCAGCGCGAAATCGAGTGGCTTGTCGAAGCTCTGCACGAGCAGGCGCTTGGTGAGCGCCTGGGCGATGGGCGGACCCTGCGCCAGTTGCGCCGCGTAGCCGGCCACCGCCCCCGCGAATTCGTCGTCGGGTACCACCAGCGTCGCGAGACCGATCAGCAGTGCTTCCGCCGCATCCACGTCGCGGCCACTGAGCAGGATGTCCGACGCGCGCGCGAGGCCGACGTGACGCGGCAGGAAGTAGCTCACGCCGGCGTCCGGGCTCAGGCCGCGGCGGACGTAACCGGCGGTGAGCTTTGCCGACTGCGCGATGATCCTGATGTCGCAGGCGAGCGCGAGGCCGAACCCGGCGCCTGCCGCGGGCCCGTTCACCGCCGCGATGACCGGCTTCTCGCAGGCAACCACACGCTGCACCCACGTCCCTACCCATGCGTACGGATCCAGGCGGTCGGCGCGCGTCGCCTGCGGGAGCGCCGGCGGCTCGGCCAGATCGAGGCCCGCGCAGAATGCACGGCCCGCCCCGGTGATGACGACGACACGCACCGCATCGTCCGCCGCGGCATCCGCGAGTGCGTCGCCCACCGAGAAGGCGAGCGCGTCGTTCACTGCGTTGAGTCGGTCGGCGCGATCGAGGACGATGGTGCGGACGCCGTTCGGCGTCGTGTCCACGCGAAGGTGCAGGTAGTCGGTCATGCGCAATGATGGGGCGGCGGATCGCCCGTGTCGAGCCGGTGCCGGTACGGCACGCGCGAGCAAGAGCGATGTGAAGCCACTTGCCCTATATTCCACGTGTCCGTTCACCCCACCGCACATGCCCGCCCGCCGAACCACTTCCAGCCCACGCCCTGCCCCTGCCCGGGGAGCGCGTTCCGTGGGCAGCGACGCGGCCTCCGATGCGCCGCACGGCTCGCGCCCGGAGCAGGTGTACCAGCGCCTGCGCGACCTGATCGTGCAGGGCCTGCTCGCGCCAGGCAGCCGGGTGGTGGAGACGGAAGTCGCGACGCGCCTGGGAGTCAGCAGGACGCCGGTGCGCGAGGCGTTGCAGCGCCTGCAGCAGGAAGGCTTCGTCGTCGGCGCCCCCGGCGCACAGCAGGCGCGGCTCACTGTCGCGCCATTGACGCGGGCGGACGTGCACGAGCTGCTCAACATCGTGGGTGAGCTCGAGGGACTCGGCGCGCGATGGGCCGCCGGGCTTCCGGTTCCCGAACGCCGGACGTTGACGAAGGAGATGAAGGCACTCAATGCCGAATTCTTCCGGACGGGGCGCGTCACACCCATCGATCATGGGCGGCTCTACGACGTCGACGAGCGCCTGCACCGCAAGATCGTGGATGCGTGCGCCGGCCCGCGCCTGATTGCCATGCACGACAGCGTGAAGCCGCAGGCGGAGCGCTACATCCGCATGTACATCAGCATGCTCACGAGCGACATCAAGGCATCCGTCGCCGAGCACGACGCGATCATCGATGCGATCGACGCGGGTGAGGCGGATTTGGCGCAGCACGCGGTGCAGGCCAACTGGCGGCACGCGGCCGATCGCATCGCGAAGGTGATCGAGGTGGCGGGGGAACGCGGCAGCTGGTAGCGCGCGATCAACGGCTCGGCTTCACCCCTTCCAGCTCCTCGCGCAGCTTGATGAAGCTTTCGTAGCGGGCGGTGCTCACGTCTCCGCGTGCGACGGCATCCCGCACCGCGCACCCCGGCTCCACGCTGTGCCGGCAGTCCGCGAAGCGGCAGGTATCGAGGAGTGGCCGCAGCTCCGGAAAGCACTGGTCGAGCTCCGTGGGAGACAGCGCCCACATCCCGACTTCGCGCAGGCCCGGCGTGTCGGCGACGTAGCCGCCGTCGGCGCCCGGCAGCGGGTGCAGGAAGCCACCAACGGTCGTGTGCCGCCCCTTGTTCACCGACTCGCTGATCTCTCCCACGCGGAGGTCGAGACCGGCGAACATTGCGTTGAGCAGCGACGACTTGCCGACGCCGGACGGCCCCGTGAGCACGCTGACCATCCCGGCGAGCGCCTGATGCAGCGGCTCCAGGCCTTCGCGCTCCTTCACGCTGGTGTAGTGGATGGTGTACCCGGCGCGCTCGTAGTCCACCCACCGCGTCCGTGCCGCCGCCACGCCGCCCACCAGCTCGACCTTGTTGATCACGATGCGCGCCGCGAGCTCGTTCGCCTCGGCGATCACGAGGAAGCGGTCCAGCATCCGCGGGTGCGGCTCGGGATTGGCCGCGGCGAACACGACGACCACCTGGTCCACGTTGGCAGCGACGATGCGCTCACCGTGGCCACCGCCGGGATTCCGCCGGGCGAGCCGAGAGCGGCGCGGCAGGATCTCCGAGATCGCGCACGGACCCTGCGCGTCGTCCTGTTCGAGCACCACGCGGTCGCCGATGGTGAGCTTGAGCGTTTCCGCGGCGGCGGAGATGGTATCGCGGCGCAGCGACCCATCCGCGCGCTTCCCGGAATTGCTCTTCTTCACGCGCCCGCGGAGCGACGCCTCGACCGTCGTGCCGTCATCGCGGCGGACGTGCCAGATGCCACCGGTTCCGTTGAGCACGACCCCCTCGATCTGCGACGGCTCCGTCATGCGTCCTCGCCGACGTCCGGTTCGTCGTGCATCACGTCGAACCAGCGGCGCGACGGCGCTCCGCCGACGCGCTCGGCGATGAGCGCGTGCAGCACGCCGCGCACCTGACCGAGTGAGAGCGCGGCCACAACGGCACGCGCATCGGCTTCGGTGTCCGCCTCGGCCAGGTAGTCGGTCTCCAGGTGCCCGCTCGGGGAGGTGGCGCCGATACGGCCCCACTGCACGAAGAGCAGGTAGGCGGCCCACATGTTTCGCGCGTCGCCCGTGGGCGACGTGACGATCTCGACGCTGTACGAGAGTCCGTCGGTGCCTTCGAACGCGGCTGGCCGGCCGTGCACCGCTGCGTAGCCGCCGATAGTGTTGGTGTCGCCGCGCGAATGGTCGGCGGGGAGATGCTGCCCGGGCATGAGCCGTCCGCTACCGGTTGCCGTGCAGCGCCTCCTTGATGACGCTGCCGGTGATGAAGGCGACGTTCGCGGGGCGCTCCGCGAGGCGGCGCATGAGGTATGGATACCATTGGGTGCCGAAGGGCACGTAGCAGCGCACGCGATACCCTTCCCGCACGAGCGCCTCCTGCAGGTCGCGCCGGACGCCGTAGAGCATCTGGAACTCGAAGCGGTCGAGGGGAATGTCCTGCTCCTTCGCCCATCGCTTCGCTTCGTTGATGATGGCCGGATCGTGCGTGGCGATGCCGGGATAGTTGCCCGTGAGCATCAACTCGTGCATGCACTTCACGTAGTTCGCGTCCACGTCCTTCTTGTCGGGGTATGCGACGGCCGGCGGTTCCTTGTAGGCGCCCTTGCAGATGCGCACGCGCGCCTGGAGTGCGTTCATGTGCTCGACGTCGGCGAACGTGCGGTACAGGCAGCTCTGCAGCACCACGCCGACGTTGGCCTTGAAGGCCGGATGCAGCCGATCCTCGAACAGGGCGAGCGTGACATCCGTGTAGGCGCTGGACTCCATGTCGAGCCGAACGAAGCTTTCGTACTGCTGCGCGCGGCCGAGGATGTCCTGCATGATCGCGATGCACAGTTCGTTGTCGATGTCGAGGCCCATCGCGGTGAGCTTCACCGACACGTTGGCCTGGAGCTTCGCGTCCTGGATCCGGTCGAGGAGTTCGAGGTAGTGGTCGCGGGCAGCGCGCGCCTCCTTCTCCGTGTAGACGCTTTCGCCAAGCAGGTCGAGGGAGACCGTGATGCCCTTCGCATTGAGCTCGCGCGCGGCGGCCAGCGCGTCCTCCACCGTTTCGCCGGCCACGAAGCGGCTGGCGAAGTGCTTCGCGAGGCGGTTGTTGCGCACGAACTTGAAGACGCGCGGCTGGTTCGAGAGGTAGAGCAGCGTGTTGCGAAGCATGAATCCTCAGGAGCGACGACGACCGACGCCAACTGGTGCGAAGCGTGGAAATGTAACGGAGGCGTGGGGCGTGGTCATGGTGCCACCCGAGCGGCGGCGCGGTCTCCCGGGGCAACGAATCCATGCCCGTGCATGCGCAAAATGCCAGCGGGCCGACACTGGAGTGCCGGCCCGCCTGTGCTGTGCCGTCGACCTTACCGGTCCACCTGGTCCGTCTGGTCAGGCTTCTCGGACTTGTCGGGCTTCTGCGTACTCCTGGCACGCGTTTCCGCGGCTGCCGCAGGTGGCGCGCCCTGTTCGATGTCGACCTTCACGTTGCGCTGGAAGTCGTTGATGTCCTGATCCTTCGCGCCGGCGCCCATGAGCGAGCGGATCGCGTTCGCGGCCGTGGTCACGGGCACGCCACGAGACACGAGATCGGCCAGCACGGTGAACGGCGTGGCGAGCGAGCGGAGTCGGCTCTGCTTCTTCAACTTGCCGAGCTCCACGGCCGGCACGCCGGCATGCATTGCGGACGCGGCGGCCTTGAGCTCGTCCACAGTGGCGACGGTGCCCATGGCCTTGTGCGCGCTCGCCATCTCGAGCGAGAGGTTGCGCACGGCCGTCACGATACGCGGTCCGTCAGCGCCCTTGGCTTGGCCCTCGGCGACCGTCTGGTAGAGCGGCTCCACCGGAATACCCTGCGCGCGGGCGGAATCCACGATCGCCTTGATCGCGGCCTGCGAGGGCGAATCGAGCTTGGCCGGCACGCGCGGATCCTGCGCGCCCGCCGAGGCGACCGAGCTGGCGAGTGCGACGACCATCATCAGACTGCGAGACGTCCCTTTGATCACTTGGTGCTGTCCTCCACGACCAGCGCACTACTGGGCAGGCCGAAATCGTCTCCCGACGACCGCGGCGCGGTTGGATCGGCCATCCACTGCTTGCCGTTCACGACGAAGGCATAACGGTGCACGCCCACGGGCACGGCAGCTGTGACGCTCCACACACCCTGATTGCTGGTTGCGACCAGCGCGGAATCGTCGAGCCCCCAATTGTTGAAGTCGCCGACGACAGCAACGCTGCGCGCGGACGGGGCGACGAGCACGAACTTGACGGGTTCCGGCCTGCCGACACCAACGGTCCGCTCGCTCGCAGGGCGCGCGCGAACGACACCGAGCGTCGCGATCGCGACGACTCCCGCCGCGAGCGCGGCAGCCCAGGCGGGGCGGTGCGCGATGCTGGCGCCAATGGCGACCCAGCTGCGGCGCTTGCGCTTCTCCGCATACAGTCGGCGCACGCGTACCATGACGCGCCGCTCGAACGACTCGTCGAGCCGCACGGGTCGCTGCAGGTCCTGGACAATCATCTCCAGTGTGGTCCGTCCCCACTCAGGCACTGTGTACCTCTTTCAGTAACACGCGCAGCCGATCGCAGGCGCGCATGACACGCATTTTCAACGCCGAGACACCGACGCCGGTGATCTCCGACATTTCGTCATAGCCCAGCTCTTCCACGTACTTCAGGAGGAACGCTTCCCGTTGGTCAGCGCTGAGCTCGCCAACAGCGCGCTCGATCTCCTCGCGCCACATGGTCTGCTCGGCGGGATGCTCCTCCGAGGCATTCAGCAGCGCACCTTCGTCATGCACGAACGTCTGACTCCGACGCACGCGCCGTGCCCCGCTCGTCCGGCATCGGTTGACGAGAATGCGAAACAGCCAGGCCCCGAACCGCTCCGGCTCCTCACACCTCGACAGCGACCGGTAGGCGCGCGTGAAGGCGTCCTGCAGTGCCTCTTCCGCGTCCTCCCGATTGCCCAGCATGTGCACCGCGTACCTGGCGTACCGGTCCCGATACCGCGAAACCAGCGCGCCGTATGCGTTCACATCGCCATGCAACACCCGCGTGACGAGCTCCGCATCCGAGCTCTCCATGCCTTCAAGACCCAACTCCGGCACCTTCGGTCACAGGGAACATCCAGCGTACGGCGTGCGTGAGAGGGCATACATACCCCCCGGCGCGGACACCGTGCCCAAGCCACCCATCTCAATCTACGCCAACGGATTGCCGCTCGCCGGATAAAAGCGATGCCGGCTCCTGGCGTGCTCCAGCAGCACGCCAGCCGGATCGAATCGGCCAGGGAAACGTCCGTTCAACTGCTCCAGCTCCTCCACCACCGCCCCGGCGCCCACCGCATCCACGTACCGGAACGGGCCACCCCGGAACGGCGGGAAGCCGATGCCGAACACAGCGCCCACATCGCCGTCCCGTGCCGAACGAAGGACGCCCTCCTCGAGGCACCGAGCCGCCTCGTTCACCATCGCCAGCACGCAACGCTGCGTGATTTCCGCGGCGTCGATGTCGCGGCGCTGCGACCCATGCGGGAGAAGCGCGTAGACCGAGTCGTCCACCTCGCCCTTCGTGCCATCGGGCGCATACCGGTAGAACCCCTCCCTGCCCTTGCGGCCGGTGCGCCCCGATTCCACCACGCGGCGCAACGATTCGCTCGGCGCCATGCGCGACCCGAACGCCTCGGACAGCACGAGGCCGACCTTGCCGCCCACGTCGATTCCCACCTCGTCCAGAAGCGTGATGGGCCCCACCGGAAAACCGAACGCCAGCAGTGCCTTGTCCACCGCCTCGATGGACGCGCCTTCGTCGAGCAGCCGGCCGGCTTCGTTCATGTACGCCGACAGCGTGCGGGTCGTGTAGAATCCCGGCGCGTCGTTCACGACGATCACCGTCTTGCCGAGCCGCTTGCCATACGCCACTGCCGTCGCCGTCGCATCGGCATCCGTGATCGGCGTCTGGATGACCTCCAGCAACGGCATCTTGTGCACGGGCGAGAAGAAGTGCATGCCGAGCACGCGCCCCGGCCGAGCCGCTGCGGACGCGATGCGCTCGATGGGAATGGTGCTGGTATTCGACGCGTAGATCGCATCCGCCTGCATCATCGGCTCGGCGTCCCGCAACACCCGGTGCTTCAGCGCGAGATCCTCGAACACGGCCTCGATCACGAGCTCCGCGCGACCGAAGCCCGAGTAATCGGTCACTCCGCCGACGAGCGCCATCCAATCGTCGTACTGCAGGCGCGTGACCTGTCGCTTCTTGAGCCGCTCGCGGAGCACGTCACTGATGGCCGCGAAGCCGTGACCCACGCGCGCAGGATCGGTGTCCCTGAGCCGAACCGCCGTGCCCTGCTGCACCGCCACGGAGGCGATGCCGGCGCCCATGAAACCGGCCCCGATGATGCCCAGCGTGGTAACGGGAATCGGATCCGGTGCGGGCGGCGTCACGCCGGGGTCCCGCTTCAACGCCGTCGTCGCGAAGAAGAGGAACACGAGCTCGCGCGAAACCTCCGAGACCGTCATCTCACCGAATGCGCGCGCTTCCTCGCGATAGCCGGCCTCGGGGCCTTTCTCGTAGCCGGCCTGCACCGCGGCGAGCGCGGCGAGCGGCGCGGGATAGTGGCCATGCGTCTTCGCCATCACGCCTTCGCGCGCCTTCCGGAACACGATGGCGCGGCCGATCGGGTTGTCCTCGAGCAGCCGGCGGGCGGCACCCCGATCCCTTGGCGCGTCCTTTACCGTGAGCTTGCCATCCGCGAGGCGGCGCGCGCGGTCGATCGCGATCTCGCGAAGGATCGCCGGGTGTACGAGCTCGTCCACGAGACCCATCTGCCAGGCTTTCTTCGCGCGCACGTTGCGGCTCGTCAGGATCATGTCGAGCGCGTGCTGCAGGCCGATGCGCCTCGGCAGGCGTTGCGTTCCGCCGGCGCCCGGAATGAGGCCGAGCTGCACCTCGGGGAGCGCAAGCACGGTCTTCGGATGGTCCGTCGCGATGCGATATCGACACGCGAGCGCCGTCTCCAGGCCGCCGCCGAGACACGCGCCGTGAATCGCGGCGACGACGGGCACCGAGAGCTTCTCGAGCCGCGCCAGCAGCGACTGTCCGCCGAGGCTGAGCGCCTCGCCGTCCGCCGCACTGTGCAGCGTGAGGAACTCGTCGATGTCCGCGCCGGCGAGCCACGTGTCCGGCTTGCCGCTGATGAGCACGACGCCGCGCACCGAGCGGTCGGCCTCGAGCTGCGCGAAGAGGCCGGCGAATTCCATCCGCAGGCCCGCCGTGACCTTGTTCACCGGCTCGCCGGGCAGGTCGATCGTGACGACCGCGACGCCGTCGAGATGTTCGAGTGCGAGTGCTGGCATCAGATCCTCTCGATGACCATGGCGTGGCCCATCCCGCCGGCGGCGCACACCGTCATGAGGCCGAATTGCCCATCGCGGCGCGCGAGCTCGTTGCAGAGCGTGGTGAGGATGCGGCCTCCGGTGGCGCCGAAGGGATGCCCGATGGACAGGGAGCCGCCCATCACGTTCAGGCGGGCGCGGTCGACCTCACCGACGGGCGTGCTGAAGCCAGCACGCTCCGCCCACTCGCGCGAGACGAAGCCCTTCAGGTTGCACAGCACCTGCGCCGCGAAGGCCTCGTGCATCTCGATGAGATCCATGTCGCCGAGCGCGAGACCGGCGCGCGCGAGGGCGACCGGGGTGGCGAGGACAGGACCCATCAGCAGCTGCTCGTCCGGGTCGAGCGCGGCGTAGCTGTAGCTCCGGATCCAGGCGAGCGGCACGATGCCCAGCGCGCGTGCGCGCGACTCGCTCATCAGCAGCACGGCGCTCGCGCCGTCGGTGAGCGGCGATGAATTGCCCGCGGTGACCGTCCCGTACTTGCGATCGAACACGGGCTTGAGCGCGGCGAGCGCCTCGATGGTGCTGTCGGCGCGGATACCGTTGTCCGTCGTCACTGCATCGAACGCGGGAGGCACATAGAGCGGCGCGATTTCGCGGGTGAAGCGGCCGTCCTGCGTGCCCGCCGCCGCAAGGCGGTGCGAGCGAAGGGCGAACTGGTCCTGCTGCTCGCGCGGAATGTGGTTGATCTTTGCCATCTTCTCCGCCGACTCGCCCATCGACTCACCCGTGCTCGGCTCGGCGATGGCCGGCGTGATGGGCACCAGGTCACGCGGGCGCACCTTGGCCAGCGCACGTACGCGGCCGCCAAAGCTCTTCGCCTTTGATGCCGCGACCAGCGCGTCGCTCATGCCGCGCGAATGCAGGATGGGCACGTTCGACAGCGATTCCGCCCCGCCGGCGATCACGACCTCGGCGTGGCCAAGCGCGATCTGGTCCGCGGCATCGGTGATCGCCTGGTTGGCCGAGGCGCAGGCGCGTCCGACCGTGAAGGCTTGCACGCCCTTGGGGAGGATGGGCAGCAGCGACACCTCGCGCGCGATGTTCGGCGCGAGGACGGACTGGACGACCGTCCCGTAGATGATGGCGTCAACGAGCGCGGGATCGATCCCGGACCGCTGGATCAGCTCGGCGACACAATGCTTGCCGAGATCGATGGCCGAGACCGACTTGAGCGTGGTGCCGGACCTGGCGAACGGCGTGCGAAGGCCGGCAACGATGGCGACGCGGCGACCTGGGGAACCGAAAGTGGGCATCCGTGGAAGCTAGGGGACGATTAGCTTGGCGGGAGTGCCGACGCCCATTCCTTCCATCGCGGTGCAGCGCCAGCACGTGCTGGACGCTCTTTCAACGCAGCCGTTCGATCTCCTCGTCGTCGGCGGGGGCATCACCGGCGCGGGCGTGGCGCGCGATGCTGCCCTGCGGGGGTTGCGGGTCGCGCTCCTGGAGCAGGACGACTTCGCCAGCGGAACGTCGAGTCGGTCATCGCGCCTCGTGCATGGCGGCGTGCGCTATCTCGAGCATGGCCTGCTGCATCTCGTGTTCGAGTCGAGCCGCGAGCGACGCACCCTGCGCCGCATCGCACCGCACCTCGTGCGACCGCTTCCCTTCACGTGGCCGGTGTATCGTGGCGCGCGCGTACCGCGCTGGAAGCTCTCGCTGGGCCTCACGCTGTACGACGCGCTCGCCCTGTTCCGGAACGTGGGGCGACATGACCGCCTCGGCGTGGAGGGCGTGATCGCCGGCGAGCCACAGGTGCGTCGCGCCGGGCTCACGGGAGGAGCGCGCTACTGGGACGCGGCGACGGACGACGTGCGCCTGACGCTCGCGAACGTACTGTCCGCTGTCCGGGCGGGCGCCGTCGTCGCCAATCACGCGCGGGTGACGGACCTGCTCCGCGATGGCGACCGTATCATGGGTGCGCGCGCCACGGACCAACTCGGCGGACGATCGTTCGAGGTGCGCGCACGCGTGGTGGTGAATGCGACGGGACCGTGGAGCGATCGCGTGGAGATGCTGGCGCGTCCGAACGCGGCGTCCGGCGTGCGCGGGAGCAAGGGCGTGCACGTGAGTGTGCCACGCGAGCGCGTTGGCAACGTCGCCGCGCTGACGCTGGTGGCGCCGCAGGACGGACGCGTGATGTTCGTGCTCCCGGCCGGTGCCTTCACGATCGTGGGGACGACGGACACGTTCGAGGACGTGGCGCCGGAGCAGGTGCGCGCGGCGGAGCGGGACGTGGCCTACCTGCTGGAGGCAGCCAATTACTACTTCCCGGATGCGCGACTCATTCGCTCCGACGTCGTGAGCGCGTGGGCAGGCCTGCGTCCGCTTGCCGCCGCGAGGGGCGATGCGTCCACCGAACCGGGCAGCACGTCACGCGAGCACAGCATCGCGACGACCGTTCCCGGCCTCGTTCGCGTGACGGGAGGAAAGCTCACGACCTTCCGCGCCATGGCCGAGGAGATCGTGGATGTCGTGCAGGCGAGTCTCGGCGCGCGGGTGAGTGCGTGCACGACCTCGACGGAGCTGCTCGAGGGAGCGGACCTTCGCGACGTGGCAGCGAGCATCCGGGAGGCGGTCGAGGCCAGCGGCGATCAGGCGGTGGGTGAGCGGCTCGTGCATGCCTACGGGTCGGCGTGGCGCGCGGTATGGGCGATCGTCGAGAGCGACCGATCGCTTGGCGCGCGCATCACGCCGAAGCGGCCCTACCTGCTCGCAGAGCTACGCTACGGAGTCATGCGGGAGTACGCACGGACCCTCGGGGATCTGCTGATCCGTCGCGTGCCCGTGGCCTTCGAGACCGCGGACCATGGGCGTGCAGCAGCGCGGGCGGTGGTGGGCGTCGTGGGACCGTGGCTGGACTGGAGTCCCGATGCACGGGCGCGTGCGGTGGACGACTACAATGCCGAAGTGGCGCGCATCTTCACCGTGGACCCATGAGCCACGACGCCGGGCGTCAGAGCTCGTCTTCCTTGAGCTGGTGGATCGTCTTGATGTCCGTGACGAGCAGCCGCCGCATCGTGGCGGGCAACTTCAGCAGCGCCACCTCGCCCACCTTCTTGCCGAGCAGGGCGCGTCCGATCGGGGACGACATGGTGACCTGGCCTTCCTCGAACTCGAGCGCATCGCCGAACACGAGCGCGTAGCTTTCGCTGATGCCGGTCTTCTCGTCCTTCACGACCACGTGGGAGCCGAGGCCGACAGCGTCGGTGGCGATCTGCGTGACGTCGATGGAGGACAGCTTGCTCAGCCGCTCGCGAAGCTGGTTCAGGCGAGCCCGCACGAACTGCTGGCGCTCGAGGGCGGCCTTGTACTCGCTGTTCTCGCGCAGGTCGCCCATCTCCACGGCGCGGCGGATCTCGCCTGGCAGCGTGACGTTGAGCTCGAACTGGAGCTTCTCGACCTCCTCCCCGAGTTTTGCCTTGAGTGCTTCGATCATGGGGCTTCCGGACGACGAGACACAAAAAAAAGTTGACGCCCGACCATGGGTCGGGCGCCGCATGGTTTCATTCTATCGCCTCCGCGTGGCAGAGGCAAATTTCCTCGCGGGCGCGTGACGCTCGTCACGAGCCGGATCGAGCCGGGCGTCGTGCAGTTCAGGCTCAGCAGCTGGGCCGGACGGACGGTTGGCTACGACGTCAGCGCATACCTGCTGGACGGCGTGCTGGTCGATACCGGTTTTCCCAACGCCGGTGACGAATTCCTCGAGGCGGTGATGTCAGCCGGTCCGCGCGGCGTCGTGGTGACGCACTGCCACGAAGACCACGCGGGTAACGTTCCCGCCCTCGCCGCGCTCGGCCTCCCGATCCACATGCATCCGCGCTGCGAAGCGTCCCTGCGTGCGCGACCGTATATCGGTGCGTACCGGCGCGCTGTGTGGGGCCGGATGACGCCACTGGCCACGCCCATCGTGGATTTCGATCCTGCGCCGCTGCAGCTGATCCCTGCGCCCGGACACACGGAGGATCACCTGATCGTCTGGGACGCGGAGCGCGCCATCCTCGCGAGCGGCGACCTGTTTCTCGGCGTACGGGTACGGGTGGCGCACCTGCACGAGTCGCCACGCGACGTCGTGCGCAGCCTTCGCATTGCCGCGGCGCTCGAGCCACGGCTGCTGCTCGATCCGCATCGCGGGCCGCTCGAGAATGCAACCGCGCTCCTCCACGCAAAGATCGCGTGGATGGAAGAGACGATGGGCACGATCGAAGCGCTCGCTGCATCGGGCTGCGGGGAGCGCGAGATCCAGCAGCGCGTACTCGGGCGGGAAGCGCTGGTGGGGTGGGCGAGCTTCGGTGAGTACTCGAAGCGGGCGTTCGTGCGGACGGTGCTCAGGGAGCGGTCCGGGGGGTGAGAAGCAGATCGTGAGGGCGCGGGAAGCAGATCCTTCGCTTCGCTCAGGATGACAACGTTTCTTCGCTCAGGATGACGGCCATTTTCCGTCCGCACCGACGGCCTCAGCGGAAATCCGGCGGCTATCGATGCATCGGCAGCTTGGCGTCGGTGTCGCTCGGCTCGTGCGGAACCCCGTTCGCCTTCGCGAACTCCGTGCGGAGCACCTGCATGTTCTTCTCGCGCTTGTCGAGCAGGCGCTTGAGCCTGCGCGGCTTGTGCCTGGCGTGCGCGTAGGCAGTGAGCAGCGGGAGCGCGACCGTGTTGTCGAGGTAGCAGACCACGGCATCCGGCAGGCGGTCCGGATCGATCTTGCCCCAGCTCACCGCTTCGGCGGGCGTGGCGCCGCTCAGGCCACCCGTATCGGGGCGCGCGTCGGTGATCTGCAGGAAGTAGTCATGCCCCTTCTCATCGATGCCGAGGACTTCCTGGATCTGCGGCTCGGTCTGGAGCGCAAAGTTCTTGGGGCTGCCGCCGCCGCAGATGAAGATGGCGCTCTTGCCCCCGCCGCGCTTCGCGCCGAGGACGATGGAGGCCGTCTCGTTGACGTCGGCGTTGGGATCGATGACGCACTTGTTCCCCTCGAGGGCCAGCGCGGCGATGTTCATGCCGATCGACGAATCGCCCGGGGACGACGTGTAGATCGGCACGCCGCAATCATAGGCGACGCCGAGCAGCGACTTGTTGCCGATACCGAGCGCCTTCTCGCGCTCGCGGATGTACTTGCCGCAGAGCGCGTGGAACTCGGCGCTGCTCATCGCGCGCTGGAACTCCGGGCCCTGGACGATCTTCCGGAAGAAGGCATCCGTGCTGAGGAGGACGTCGTAGTCGAAGAAGATGTCGTAGATGCGAACGATGCCTTCCTCGCGCAGCACCGTGTCGCTGGTGTTCGCGTTGCCGCGGTGCATCGAGAGGCCGAGCCCGAAGTGCGCGTCATGGTAGAGGTTCGCGCCCGTGGAGATGATCCAGTCCACGAAGCCGGACTCGATGAGCGGGATGAGCGCCGCCATGCCGAGTCCTGCGGGAGTGAGCGCGCCGGTGAGTGTCATGCCGACCGTGACGTCGCTCATCAGCATCTTCTTCGTGAAGAGCTGGCAGGCTTCGCGGAGCCGGGCGCCGTTGTAGGCGAGGAAGGTGCCGTCGATCAGGTCCGCTGCCGTCTCCGTTCCGTCGATGCGCCTGGGCGCGATGCGGCCGCCCTGCAGGAACTTCGACGTGTCGTGCGAGGTGTGCTTCGCGCCTGCGTGCTCGCGCTGCTCCGCGGCGCGCTTCTGTTCGCTCTTGTTACCGGCGGCCGACGCCTTCGACGGCGCGGCGTGGCGGCTCGCCTTGAATCCGCCGCGCTCGCGAGCGTCGTCCTTCTTCGTGCTCTTCTTGCTTGCCATGTCGGGAATGTCGGTGGAAGGTGCTACTTCGCGTTCACCGCGTTGTACGCCTCGATCACGGCATGGGCCGCCTCGGCGGGGTCGTCCGTGAGCAGCATCAGGTCCATGTCGCCCGGGGAGATCTTCCGCTCGGCGAGCACGCGCGACTGGAGCCAGCGCAGCAGGCCGGCCCAGTAGTGCCGGCCGAACAGGATGACCGGGAACTGGTAGATCTTGCCCGTCTGGATGAGCGTGAGCGCCTCGAAGGCCTCGTCGAGCGTGCCGAAGCCGCCGGGGAAGATGATGAACGCGCTGGAGTACTTGATGAACATCGTCTTCCGGACGAAGAAGTACCGGAAGTTCACCAGCGTGTCGACATAGGGATTCGCGCCCTGCTCGAAGGGCAGCTCGATGTTGCAGCCGATGGAGACGCCGCCGCCTTCCTTCGCGCCCTTGTTTGCGGCTTCCATGATGCCGGGACCCGCGCCGGTGATGATGGCGAAGCCGGCGAGGGCGAGCAGCCGGGCGGTTTCCTGGGCCGCGAGGTACTGCGGGTCGTCGGGCGCCGTGCGCGCCGACCCGAAGATCGACACGCCGCGCTCCACGGTGGCGAGGTCGTCGAAGCCCTCGATGAACTCGCCCATGATGCGCATCACGCGCCACGTGTCGGTGCGGCGGAAGTCGCGCGCCTGGTTCGCCGCCGCTTCGTGCGGCGCCTGGAGCAGCTTCTCGTCTTCCGTGACGGGACCGATGAAGTCGCGGAGGTCGTCGTCGATCCGGCGCTCGGCGCCCACGCTCCGCTTGTTCGACTTCTGCGACGGCGGCGTGCGGCCCGCGGCGCGATGTCCTTCCTCGGTGCGCTCGCGCAGGAAATCCTGCGCCTCGGCCTGCGCCGCCGCGAGCTGGGCCGGGTTGCCTCGCTTGCCAGTGGCGGTGCGTGGCGAGCGCGCCTTGGCTGCCGCCGCTGGCGCCTTCACGACCTTGGCGGTCGTGGCACGCGGCGTCTTCTTCGCTTTCGATCCCCGCTTGGGAGTAGCCATGCGGGAGTGTACATGGACGACCGGTCGCCGCGCCAGCGATGCGCGTGCCGGTGGGCGGACTGCCGCGCATCGGTGAGGCACTGCTTGACGCGCGGCACTGGGCACGGCCGCTTGCTCTCGCGCGCACCGGCCGCTTTTCTTCGCCGATGCCGCTCGCGTTCCCCACATGCCCGTAGTCGTCCTCGTCGCGGACGGCGCGCGCCTCGATGCCTTCGAAGGCGACATGTGCGACCTCCCCGCCCTGCGGCGCCTGCGCGACGAGGGCGGCCTGCATGCGCTCACAACGGTCTTTCCGTCCGTGACGGGGCCGGCGTACGCGCCGTTCCTCGTCGGGCGCTTTCCGGGGGCGGTTGGGCTCCCAGGCATCCGCTGGTATGACCGCGCGCGCACGGTGTGCAGCTGGCCCGGCCATGCGCGCAGCTACGTGGGCTATCAGTTCTCGCGGGTGGACGACGATCTCGACAGCAGCGCACCGACCATCTTCGAGCTGGTCCTGAACAGCGTGGGCGCGCTGAGCGTGGTGACGCGCGGCCTCGCGCCCTCGCAGCGGCTCGGCGCCCTCACGGCGCGGTCCGCGCTGCGGGTGGCCTTCACGCATTTCCGCGGGCGCGCCGAACGGTGGCTCGACATCGATCGCGAAGTGCTGGCGACCATTCCGCTTCGTATCCGGGAGGAACGCCCCGACTACGTGTTCGCCGCACTGGCCGGCGTCGACAAGGCCTCGCACGCGTTCGGGCACGAGAGCACGCTCGCCCGCGAGGCGCTCCGCATCCTGGATGCGACGGCGGCCCGCATCCGGTCGGATGCCGAGGAGGGCGGCTGGTGGAACGATACGCACCTGTGGATCGTGAGCGATCACGGCCACTCGCCCGTGCACGCGCACGAGGACCTCGCACGGGTGATCTCCGCGACGGGAGTCCGGGTCATCGCGCATCCGTGGACCGCCGCGATTGCGCCCGAGGCCGCGGTGATGGTGAGCGGGAACGCCATGGCACACGTGTACCTCGACATCGGCGAACGCACGCGCCCGTGGTGGCCGCGCCTCGAGTCGCGCTGGGAGGCGCTGGCCCGCACGCTCCTCGGACGCGAATCCGTGGACCTCGTGCTGCTGCCGTATTCGCCTGACAGGTGTGACATCCGGACTTCGGACCGCGGATCCGCCTTCGTGTCGCGGGACGGCCGCGCATTCCGGTACACGCGCGGCACTGGGGACCCGCTCGGCCTCGGCGCCGACATCCACGGCGACGCCGACGAGACATACGACGCGGTGCGCGACGGCGACTACCCTGATGCGATCGTGCAGATTCTCGCCCTCGCCGGCTCCGCGCGTGCGGGCGACATGATCCTCTCGGCACGTCCAGGGTGGGACTTTCGCGCGCGATACGAGCCGATCCCACACCGGAGCGCGCACGGCGCGCTGCACCGCGATCACATGCTCGTGCCCCTGCTCACCAACCGGCCCCCGGCTCGACGACCACGCCGCACCACCGACGTGTTCGCGAGCACCTTGGCGGCACTCGGCGTGCCCGCACCGCCGGCCCTCGACGGCGAGTCGTTTCTCTAGCAGCTACAGCGCGTTGATGTCGGCCGTCTCGAGCACGCGCTTCGGATAGCCATTCCGGGCGACAGCGAGCATCGCGCGCCCCACCTGTTCCGTGGTGGTCACCGCGTTCGGCGCGAGGCGCTTGATGATCGGATAGAGCGGCGTGCTGATGAAGTACGCGAGCCGATACAGCGCTGTTTTCGACCGGATGCCGTGCAGCGGCATGATGAAGCCTGGGCGAAACATGTACGCCGCCGTGAAGGGCAGCCTGAGCAGCGCGTTTTCGGTCCGACCCTTCACGCGCGCCCACCTGCTCCGCGCCTTTTCGCTGCTGTCGGTGCCCAATCCGGAGACGTACACGAACGTCAGGGCCGGCCTGATGCGCGAGAGCGCCTGCGCGAAATCCAGGGTGAGGTCGTAGGTGATCTTCGCGTACGCGTCCTCGGACATTCCAGCGGACGACACACCCAGGCAGAAGAAGCAGGCGTCGACGTGCTCCAGCTGCGAAGCAAGGGCCGAGAGATCCGCGGGATTGGCCCGCACGATCTGGCGAAGCTTGTCGTGCGACTGCCCCGTGCCGGTGCGGCCCAGCGCGATGACGTTCTCGACGTCGGGCGCGAGGAGGCACTCGCGCAGCACACCCTGTCCCACCATTCCGGTGGCGCCCAACAGCAGTACGTTCACGCGTTGCCTCCTGTTCTGAAATGCCGTGTCATTCCACCCGTACGTTGTCATCCTGAGCGCAGCGAAGGATCTGCTTTCACGCCGGGCATCGAGCAGATCCCTCGCTCCGCTCGGGATGACAAGCACATTGGCGATCTGTCATCGCGAAGGATCTGATCCTGGTGTCATCCTGAGCGCAGCGAAGGATCTGCTTCTCGCGCAGTTGGCCGAAGAAAGTGAAGGTTCCGTCCGTGTCGCTTTTCCGCCACCCGTTGATCACATCGCTACGTCCCGGCACCTTACATCATATGTCCTGGACTCGCCTCACCCTCCGGCTCGCTGCACGTGGCCTGCGACGTCCCACCACCGGCGTCGCCCTGCTGCGCGTCGCGTGGCGGTTCCGGCGCCGGCACTGGTGGCGGCGGTTCCCGTTCCTGCCCCTGCCCGCGACGGACTACGTGCGCTGGCGCATGCACACCGCTTACGGGGACGATGCGTTCACGCCACTAGCGGACGACGTGGAGCGCTACGCGCGATGGGCGGTTCGCGAGCCGTGACCCACGCGGCGATCGCCGCCGAGGGCGAGCGTCCCACGCATTCGCCGGCGACGCTCGCGGGCCTCGCCAAGGCGCATGCCTTCGCCCTCGGTTTCGATCTCGTCGGCATCACGAGTCTCGGCTCGGCGACAACTGCCGACGCATTCGACGCATGGATTGCTGCCGGACGGGCGGGTGACATGCACTACCTCGAGCGCGGCGCGGAGCAGCGGCGCGACACCCGTCGTCCGCTGCCAGGAACGACCCACGCCATCGTCGTTGCGCTCGACTACGGCGGGAAGGAACCGAGCGGGCCGGTGGCCCGCTATGCGCGCGGCCTCGACTATCACGACGTCATGGAGGCGCGGCTGCGCGAGTTGCGCGTCCGCCTCGAAGTGGACGCAGGCCGCGCGATACTCGGCAAGGCGTACGTGGATACCGGCCCGCTCCTCGAGCGCGACCTCGCGCGGCGCGCCGGCCTCGGGTGGTTCGGCAAGAACACGAACCTGCTGAATCCCACGCTCGGCTCGTTCTTCTTCCTCGGTGCGCTCGTCGTCGATCTGGAGCTCGCGGTCGATGCGCCATTCGAGAGCGATCGGTGCGGCACCTGCACGCGGTGCATCGACGCCTGTCCCACCGATGCGATCGTCGCGCCGCGCGAGCTGGATGCGACACGCTGCATCTCGTACCTGACCATCGAGCAGAAGGGCGAGATTTCTCCCGAGTTTCGCGAGGCAGTCGGCGGGTTGCTTTACGGCTGTGACATCTGCCAGGAAGTTTGCCCATTCAACATCAAGTTCGCGCAGGAGTTGAAAGTGCCGGAGTTTGCGCCGCGTGAGGCGCTCGTTGGGAAGGGAGCACGTGCGGCGGCGAGAACGCTGCTCGCAATGACGCCCGATGAGTTCAGCGTGGCATTCAAAGGTTCGCCGATGAAGCGTGCGAAATTGCGCGGACTCAAGCGCAATGCCGCGGTCGCGCTCGGGAACGTTGGTGATACCGATGACGTCGACTTGCTCACGCGCGCACTCGACGACCCCGAGTCGCTCGCGCGCGAGCATGCGAGGTGGGCGCTGCAGCGGATCGCGCCACCCGAGTCCGACGGCGCGCGGCACTCCCAGGAACACCGCTAGCTGAACGGCTCGTGACTCTACCGACACGTCGAACGAGGTTTCCTCAGATCGACACGATTCACCCGGTCTTGTACTGCCGCACAAAATCCGCGAGCATCCCGTACGCCGTGGTCGTGGGGTCCGGGTCGCGCGAGGTCACTGTCAGGCCCCCCGGAAAGATGTCGGCCTCGTACTGCATCACGAGCGTAGCGCCGCGGACCACACCGAGCGGGCCTTCCATATGACACTGCACCGGTTTGACGGAGGCGCGAAGAATCCCGCCGACGCCCGGCCCCACTTCGCCGACGAGGCGGTACGGGCGCCCCTCCGTGACCGCGCGCCGCACGTCATCCTCCCGTAGCGATCGGACGCCTTCGCGGGCTACGTCCTTTGGCCGGAGGTCGCCACCCAGGAACACGTTGGCCACGGCGCAGAGCTTCACGGCCGAGTCCCATCCGTCCACATCGTAGCTTGGATCGGCCTCGGCAATGCCGAGTTCTTGAGCCCGGGCAATGCCGTCGGCAATGGTCAGACCTTCCTCCACGGCCTCCAGCACGACGGTGGCCGTGGATGTGAATACGCCTCGCACCGCGCGAAGGCCGGCCAGCGGCAGACACTCACGCACGAGCGAGAACACCGGCGCGCCATCCATCACGGCGGCCTCGAAGGCATATGCGCGGCCGTGTTCCGCCGCGAGGCCCATCAACTCACGATACCCGAATACCACCGGGCCCTTGTTCGCCGAGATCGCATGTGCGTCGTTCTGGAGCACCGCACGCAGATAGTCGAGGGCGGGTTGGCCGGTGTTCGCGTTGAGTGCGATGGCTTCGAACACCACATCGGCGTGCGACGCGTTGAGCCACGAGCGAATGTCGCCGTGGTCAGCGCCGACGGGCCGATCCGGATCGAGACCGCGTGCATCAGCCAGCCAACCTGTACGTCGCGACGCGAGGCCGGTCACGACGAGTTCGAGGCGGTAGTTGTGGGCCAAGGCCTGGCGTCGCGATCCGAGCAATGCGTGCAGAGCGCGACCCACGCTACCGTAGCCCAGGAACGCAACGCGAATGACAGTCATGGACGCTCATGGTTGACGCCGCCATACTGAAGCCGGGTTGCGCCAATCTAGCCCTGCGGGGGCTCGAGTGCCTCAGGAGTGGGGCGACGCGTTCACGACGAATTCTCCGCTTCGCCAGAGCGTGACGGACCTCCCAGTGCCCGCGCGACGTGCGCTGCGACAGCACCTTTACGTGCACGCGTTCATCGAGTGCGAAGGCGTGGGTGTGGCGGCCTCGTGTTGGCACCAGTGGACATCGAAAGTTGATTTCTTCTCCTTGATGGACTTCGCCACCCGTCGACAGCGGAACCTCAAAACGGGTGAACCGATACACCTCGCAGGAGGTGTGTCCGTGGAAACTCGTGCGCGTGCACGCCGCGTGGGCGTTGGCGCGACTCGGGGCCGCTGACAGCCAGGGCCGACATTGAGCGGGGGGGTGGTGGCCCTCGTTGTGGACCTCGGGCTGTGCAGCCGCGGCCAAAGCCTGGGCTGCGATCTCACGAAGGGCCACGTGGAGGAGAACGCGGCGTACTATTCGTCGTGAGCAGCCCGCGCGAGGGGCGGGCTGGTGCGCACGCCCCTGCCCGCCCCGGATACGTTTCCGTACAATGAGGACTCCTCCAGCATCGCCATGACATCATGACCTTCGTCATTCTCGCCGTCATCGTCGCCCTCGTCACCTACTTCCTCACGGCCTCCCTGAAGATCATCGGGCAGGCCGAGGTGATGGTCATCGAGCGGCTCGGCCGCTTCCATCGCGTCGCGCGATCGGGGCTGAACATTCTCATACCGTTCGTGGAACGGCCCAAGGCCATCGACGTGCGCTACTTCGAGCAGGGGGCCGCGGGCGTAAAGAAGATCACCTCGGGTTCCACCACGCGCATCGACCTGCGCGAGCAGGTGCTCAACTTTCCGAGCCAGCCGGTGATCACCAAGGACAACGTCACCATCGACATCGACGCGGTGCTCTACTACCGCGTGGCCGATCCGCAGAAGGCCACGTATTCGGTGCAGAATCTCCCGTACGCGCTCGAGACGCTCACCAAGACCACGCTGCGCAACATCGTGGGCGAGATGGAGCTGGACTCCACGCTCGCCAGCCGCGATGCGATCAACACCCGCATGCGCGACGTGATCGAGGAGGCGGCGATCGGATGGGGCGTGGATCTCACGCGCGTGGAGCTGCAGGCCATCGAGCCCCCGCGCGACATCCAGCAGTCCATGGAACTGCAGATGCGTGCCGAGCGCGAGCGTCGCGCCGCGGTCACGAACGCGGAAGCGGGCAAGCGCGCGGCCATCCTGGAGGCGGAAGGTGTGCGCGAGTCGCAGGTGCGGCGAGCCGAGGGCGAGAAGGACGCGGCGATCCTGCGCGCCCAGGGTCTGGCGACGGCGCGACTGGCAATGGCGGAGGCCGAAGCCGAGGCGATCGAGCGGATCACCGCGGTACTGCCCGAGGGTCAGGCGGCGATGTACCTCCTGGGGCTCAAGTACATGGAAGCGCTGCCCAAGCTCACCGAGGGCAAGGGGACAACCATCTTCCTGCCCGCGGAGGCCACTGGCGTGATGGGTGCGATTGGCGGTTTGCGAGAGATGTTCATTCGCACCGCCGGCGGGGCCGCGCCGACACCGTCTGCGCCGCCGCGACGGGGGGCGCCAGCGCCCGGGGCGCTCGGACTGCCTCCGGGCCTCGAGTCGCTCGCACGACGCGACGACGATTCCACGAAATGATGGTGGGAGGCTGAGCGGTGGCTGCTATGACGAAGGAACGCGCGGAGCGGATTGCGCGCGGTCATGCCTGCGAGCGCTGCGGTGAGTACACCATCAAGCGACTGAGCGTGAAGCCCGCGCTGCCGGCGATCGCCGACACGTTGAAGGCGGTGTGGCTCGCGACGAAGACGTGCGGCGTCTGCGGGCTGCAGCAGGACATCGGGATCGACGACGAGGGCGACATCGTGTTCGTGGGATGAAGCGGCGGGCAACATCGGCCTTAACGTCTTGCTGCAACTTCTGCTCGTCGCCGCGGTGACGTGGGTCGTCCGGAGACATCGAGACGCTTCACTGCACCCAGTAGCACCGGCCTGATGCCGAGTGCCCAGGAATCAGGCAGTGACCTGCAAATGCGCCTCGACGAGCCACCGTCCCTGAACGATCTGGTGCAGCGGCTCACCGTGCGGTGGGTCGTGCGTCGGGTGCTGGGCACGACCGGCGCACCACGCGACCTGGGCAGCCGCTGACGCACGGCTGATCACGCATGGTGCGTGGCACGCCGTATGGCATCGAGTGCTGCGCTGTCCCGGACGCGGAATCGCCCGCGCCCGACGGCTTCGATCGCGCCGCTCACTCGCAGCCGCGCGAGCGCGCGCACCACTACCTCCCGTACGGTCCCCAGCTCCTCGGCCAACGCGCCCTGCGTCATGCCGAGCGTGAAGGGCTTCCCGGGCGCGGCGGCGTCGCGCTCCAGCAGAAAGGCAGCGAGACGTGACGGAACTGAATGTCTTGTCGCGCGATCCAGGCGATCGACCAGCTCTCGGACACGCGAGGACAAGCGGCGCAGAAACAGAAGCGCTACCGCCGGATCGTCGCGCATGATCGCGTACGCGGGGTAGCGGCGCACCGTTCCCGCCGCGATCAGCTTGCCACGAGTCGCGGCGGAGAGCGATGCGAAGAGTGGGAGCACATCCAACGAATCCGCGTCCGATGAGATGAGCGTCACCGAGGTTGCCGTGGGCACGGTGACTTCGGTTCCATCGTGGAGGGGCAGACGCGTCTAGGTTACGCGTATCCGTCGAGGCGCCGCGATATCCCGCACGCACCGGCGATCGCTCACGAGAAAGCTACCGGGGGGCTCAATGAACCGTATACGCACGGTGGTCGGCATGGCCGCCGCCAGCCTGACGCTCGCGGCAACGCCGCTCGTCACCGCACCGCTCCTGGCGCAGCAGGGGGCGGGGATGATGGGAATGGGCGGCGACACGGCGACGACGGCAATCATGCGCGTCGTTCACGAATTGATGACCAATCACGACAAGCTGCGACGCACCGTCACCAATCTCCCGAACGGGATTCGGACTCTTACCGAATCCGACGACCCGGGGATGGCCAGCACCCTGAAGGCGCACGTCGTCCGCACCGGGAGCCTGGTGAGCGAGGCCGAGGATCCCAATTTGCCGATGTCGTCGCCATCGCTGCATGGCGTGCTGCGCAATGGGGCCCACATCACGCGCGCCACAACGGAAACGGCGAACGGGGTGGCGGTCACCGAAACCTCAAACGATCCTGCCACCGTCGCCTTGCTCCAGCAGCACGCCGCCGAGGTCACTGACCTCGTGCATCGCGGCATGGCCGCGATGCATGAGACGATGATGAAGAACGGTGGCATGATGAGTGGTGGCATGAACGGGGCTTCGATGCCAGGCATGACGCACGACACGTCGGCTGCTGCTTTCGGTGCGCTGCAGGAGCGCGGCAAGCAGGCCATGGGCGTCGACCAGTACACATCGACGCACCACTTCGACGACATGACCGACGGCGGTCGGATCGAGCTGCAGCGTGACGTGGACGATTCCGTCGGCGTCGCACAGATCCGTGCCCATCTTCAGGGGATCGCCAGCGCGTTCAAAGGCGGTGATTTCACGACACCGGCATTCGTGCATATGCAATCGGTGCCCGGCGCCTCCGTCATGGCCGCGAAGCGTTCCGCGATCAGCTATGCTTTCACGGCATTGCCGCGCGGCGGCCAACTGCTGATTGTGTCGAAGGACACGGACGCCATCGCAGCGATCCACGAGTTCCTTGCGTTCCAGCGCATGGATCACCGCACCCCGTAAGCGCCCGGATCACCACGGAATGTACCGGTAACCGTCGTCCTGGAGCGCGGTGAGCGCGGTCATCGCCGAGATCGCCACTTTGACGCCCGGCAGTAGTTCTTCCCGTCGGATGCCGCGCCCGCCAGCCGTCTGCCCGCACAAGACGATGGTGGCGCCGTTCTGAACGAGTTCTTCCACGAGTCGCCGGCTGGGGTTCGGCTTACCACCAAACCGGGCCGCAAACGCCGAATCGGTCAAGAGGGCGGGCCAGCCATTGCCGTGCACGACCGCGGCGCCGTGCACATTCGCCAGCGCATACCCGTGACGCACGTGCACGTTGTAGAACCGCGCAACGGTCGTCAGCTGTTCGTTCACCTTCACGGAATCGCCCCCGCCCGCGTTGATGACGAACACCGACTTGAACACGTGGTTGTCGGGCACGACGAAGGTGGGGTTGTCAACTTTCATCGACATGCCCGTGCTCTGAATGACCGGGCCTGACGGCTGCTGGCCTGGAATCGCGGCCGCCTGAGCCGAGAGGGACGCGGGCGGCACGAGCAGCAGCGCGGTTGCGAACAGTGCACGTCGCGGACGAGTGAGGTTGATGCGCATGAGTCGGCTCGGTGTGAATAGGCGTGAACAATGCCCCGGCAAATGCCGCGACGATGATACGAGCTACAAAGTACGACGCACGACCAATCGCGTCACCTGCGCGACGCTCCTGTACCCTGGGCCTTCATCGAGATTCGTCGTTCCCGACCGCGAGATCACCGCTTCGACTCTCGCGTCCGCGACGCAACGTGCCCCTGAGCTGAGTTCCAGGCGCAACGGTATTGAAGACCGTGCCGAACTTCTTCACGTTCTGGTGCAGCAGTTCCAGCCGGTGGTCCGGCTCGTCGGTATCGACCACGATCTCGTACGCAATCGACTCCATGCGCGGCGGTGCATCCTGCCGCACTCCATGCACCTGCACTGTCACGTCGCGAAGCTGGAACTGCATCATCGGCGCTACGCGTTCGATGCCCTTGAGCATGCACGCTGAGAGTGCCGCCAGCAGCAGCTCCGCGGGATTGAATGCCTCGACGTTGCCGGCCGGGTCCGTATCGAGACTGATGGTTGCGGACTTACAAGAGGCCACGCTTCCATGCGCATCGATGCGCCGCGCCCTGACGTCATACGTCAACTTCGCAGCGGGGTCACGCATCAGGCCCTCGCTCCGTCGCGCCGTCGGCCTGCGCATGCCGTGGCACACCGCCCGCCGCGGACACGCCCTGGAGTGCCGCGCCATTTGTGAGTGCCAGAAGCGCTTCCGCGCCAACGAGCGGCTTGGCCTGCCACGGCACGATCCAGGTGCGGACAGCGAGCTCCGATTCGACGCGCCGCAGATGCGCCAGTTCGAGCAGCGCCCGCTCGGCCAGCAACGGGTGCGTCGTGCCGCTCGCAGCCAGGCTCGCGTTCACGATCCACCCATACGGCTCGATCCCGGCGCGACGGAGATCGTCCCGCAGCCGATTCGCCTCATGCACGGGCGTCGTCTGTGCGAGCGTGATGAGGAGCATGCGTGTGTACGCCGGATCCCGAAGGCGCGGGAGCAGCGATCGCACCGCGTCCGGCACGGCGCCGCTGGACCGGCCGACCTCTCGATGGTAGCTCTCCGCGGCATCGAGGAGCAGCAGCGTGTGTCCCGTCGGCGCGGTGTCGAGCACCACGAATCCGTCCTGTGCGCCATCCACCTCTCGCGCAAACGCGCGGAAGACGGCAATCTCCTCGGTGCAGGGCGAGCGCAGGTCTTCCTCGAGCATCGCGCGACCCTCGTCGTCGAGATCGCCCGCGGCCGCGATCACTTCATCGGCGTAGCGCTCCGTCTCGACCACCGGATCGATGCGACTCACCGTCAGGCCGCTGGGCCGATCGTCACCAAGCGTGTCGAGGAGATGTGCCGCAGGATCGGTGGTGGTGAGATGCACGGCGTGTCCGCGATCAGCGAGCGCGACGGCGATCGCGGAGGCGAGCGCCGTCTTCCCGACACCGCCCTTGCCCATGGTCATCACCACGCCGCGGCCACTGCGCTCGAGCGCCGACACCAGCTCACCCAGCCCCGCGTGTTCGACACGGCTCTCGTCGGGCGACGCCTGCATCATCGTCGGCCGCATGTCGTCGACGTGCGTGGTCGTGAGCGCACGGAGCGCGGCGGTGCCCGTCAGGTCGGTCGACACCAATGGAACGATGGTCGTCGGGATGTCGCACAGCGCAACTGCGCGCCTGCGCAGCGCGTCGTGTTCACGATGCGCAATGGCCTCGGCGATGACGTCTCCGCCAGTGGCGGCCATGAAGACGCCGTTGAGAATCAGTCGCTGGTTGACGATGCCGAGGAGCGCGAGTTCGCCGCCCGCGCGCGCGGCCTCGCGGAGCGCGCTCTCTTCCGCGCTACTGACCAGGTTCACCGTGGTGCGGGTCGCATCAGCAAGTGCGCGCACCGTGGCGGCGTACTGCGCCTGGTGCGCCTCCAGGCCCGCGAGCGGACCAAGGCAGCTTGCTCCGGCCGAGCCGGTGTCGATGAATTCGCTCCACGCGCTTGGCAGACTGAGGAGCCGCAGCGTGTGGCCCGTCGGGGCCGTGTCGAAGAGGATGTGATCGTAGCGCTCGACGATCTCATGTTGCGCGAGCAGCGCGGTGAACTCGTTGAATGCGGCGATTTCCACGGTGCATGCGCCGGAGAGTTGCTCTTCCATGCTTCGCACCGCCGTGTCGGGCAGCACGCCGCGGTACGGGCCGACCATCTGCTCACGATACGCCGCCGCCGCTGCTTCGGGGTCGATGTTCATGACATCGAGACCGGGAACGTCGGCGACGGGTGTCGGCGCCACACCGACCTGCATGGCGAACACGTCGTCGAGGTTCGAGGCCGGATCGGTGCTCACGATCAGCACGCGCCGTCGGGTATCCGCGAGGCGAACGGCAGTGGCGCTCGCCACCGACGTCTTGCCGACGCCGCCCTTGCCGGTGAAGAAGACGAACGCCTGCATCAGGCCAGTGATGCGGGGCTGGGTCACGAACACTTCAGGTTGCTGCGAGAGCCCGTAACGCTCGACGCGCACCCCAAGCTTCTCGAGACGGCGGATATCGCGGGTGATTGCAAGCAGGCCCGGATCGACGGTGGGTCCACAGACGCCGGTTGGGCAACATATGGCCGGGTCGAAGATGGCGACCGTTCCCGCGAGCGTGCCGTTGGTCGCGAGGTCGGGAATTGCTTCACTGGGGTTTCCGAGTGGAAGAGCGCGGGACATGGCGGCACGTGGACGAAAGTCATTCACACGTTGCTTGATCAAGCATATGCGCCGACACTCGTCATATCTGTCAGCGCAAACACGACAGGACGCAGGGGAAAGCCCGTGACGGCTGCTGAGCTCCGCCTCTGGGGCATCGCGGACATCCTGCGCCTGCCGGTCGGGGCGGCGTTATAGGTTCTCTCAGGATAGCTTGAACGGCCGCATCACGACCGCTGCCTGCGTGGCCGACCGACCGGCCGTGGTGCCAGCGCAACGGGGAGACGCAGGAGCGCGACCCGCCAGATTCGTGGAGATCCAGACCGATGACCGATACCGCCGAGGTCCGTGAACCGGCGCGGCAGTACGCCGCGAGCCGGCGCGACGTGCGCTTCCTGCTCACGATGGCGCGGGCGCTCCACACGTCGGGCACCACCGCGCAGCGCCTCGAGGATTCCCTCGCGCTGCTCGCCCGCGGCCTCGGCATCGTGCACGCGCAGTTCTTCTCCACGCCAACGTCCATCATGTGCGCCTTCGGCGAGCTGGAACGGCAGGAGACGCATCTGCTCCGGCTCGCGCCCGCCGGTCCCAACATCGGGCGACTCTCCAAGCTCGACCGGGTGGTGAACGGCGTGCTCGACGCTTCGATCTCCACTCCCGAGGCGCTCGCGCTCGTCGAGCGCATCGAGGCGGAGCCGTCGCCCTACGGCTCGCTCACGACGGTGTTTGCGTTCGGTCTCGGCTCTGCCGGCATCGCGCGCGTCCTCGGCGGCGGCGTGAAGGAGATCGTGATTGGTGCGGTTCTCGGCATCATCACGGGCGCGCTCGAGGCCGTCGCGGAGCGACGACCGGCGTTCGAGCGCGTGTACGAGACGATCGCCGCGTTCGCCGCCGCGTTCCTCGCGACGAGCGTCGCCGCGCTGCTCGGGCCCTACGGCTCATCGACGGCGATCCTCGCCGGCATCATTGTGCTGCTGCCCGGCCTCGTGCTCACCAACGCGGTGCGCGAGCTGGCGGAGCGCCACCTCGCGTCGGGGACGGCGCGGCTCGCTGGGGCCACGATGATCCTCCTCGGGCTCATCTTCGGCGTGGCGCTCGGCGACCGCATGGCGGTGCTGCTGTTCGGCGCCGTCCGCGAGCTCACCCCGGTGGCACTGCCGTGGTGGACAATGGCCGTCGCCATCCTGGCCGCGGGAGTAAGCTTCGTCGTCATCCTCAAGGCCGAGCGCCGCGACACGGGATGGATGGTGACGGCGGGCGCGGTGAGTTACCTGCTCGCGAGCACGAGCGTGCGGCTCGCCGGTCCGGAGCTCGGCCTCTTCATCGCGGCGTTGTTCGACGGCGTGGCGGCGACGTTCTGGGGCCAGTGGCGCAACCGGCCGCAGAGCGTGGTGCTCGTGCCGGCGATCCTGATGCTCGTGCCGGGCAGCGTGGGATTCCGCAGCCTCAACAGCCTGCTCGAGCGCAACGTGATCGCGGGGGTGCAGACGGCGTTCACGATGGTGCTCGCCGCGACGGCGCTATCGGCGGGGCTGCTCGTGGCGACGTCGGTATCCGAAGGGCGGCGGCGGCGCGTGCTGGCGCACCGCGCCCTTCGCACGGACGAGTTTCACGCACTCACGCTGCCGCCGCTCTGACATTCATCACGCCGGTCAGTCGGACGCGAGCAACTCCCGCACGCGAGGAATCACTTCGCGGCCGTACAGCGTAATGCTGCGCATGAGCAGGTCGTGTGCGAGCGACCCTGCGCTGTACTTGAGGTCGAACCGCGCGAGGTCGAGCGCCTTCGCGGTCGCGGCGATCTTGCGCGCAACCGTCTCCGGTGCGCCGACGTACAGCGATCCGCTCGCGATTTCCCGCTCGAACTCCGCTTCGCTGGTCGGCGGCCAGCCACGCTCGCGACCGATCCGGTTGCGCATGTCACGCCACGCGGGGAAGAGCTCGCGCTTCGCCTGCTCATCCGTCTCCGCGATGTGACCGTGCGAATGCACACCAATGGGCAGCCGCGCCTTGCCGAGTTCCGACAACGTTTGGTGATAGAGACTGACGTACGGCGCGAAGCGACGTGGGTCGCCCCCGATGATCGCAAGCATGAGCGGCAGCCCGTACCGCGCCGCGCGCACCACCGACTCCGGACTTCCGCCGACCCCGATCCACGTCGTCAGCCGGCCGGACTCGGTACGCGGGAAGACGTTCTGTCGCGCGAGCGGTGCGCGCGTGGTGCCCGACCACGACACCGGCTCGCCGGTGCGGTCGTGCTCGAGCAGGCTGGCGAAGAGGTCCAGCCGCTCCTCGAACAGCCTCTCGTAGTCGTCGAGCGCGAAACCGAAGAGTGGATACGATTCGATGAACGAGCCGCGGCCGAGAATGACCTCGGCGCGCCCGCTGGAGATCGCGTCGAGCGTGGAGAAGCGCTGGAACACGCGCACCGGATCGTCGGAGCTCAGCACCGTGACGGCAGAGCCGAGGCGGATGCGGCTGGTACAACCCGCGATGCCGGCGAGGACGACTTCCGGCGACGATACCGCGAAGTCCGCGCGATGGTGTTCGCCCACGCCGATGAAATCAACGCCGACCTCATCGGCCAACTTCGCCTCGGCCATCACGTCGCGGATCACCTGCGCCTGATGAAGGGGTTCTCCATCGGCCGATCGCGTGACGTCGCCGAAGGTATCGAGGCCGAGCTCCAGCGTTTCGTTCATGCGCACCATGGTGTAGGTCGCATGAGAAACCCGATGGACACCGGGTGCGTTCACGCTGCGGATTTTCGCTCGTATCTTTTTCCCACATGCGACGAGCGGGACCCTACCTGTCCACCTGGGCCATCTGCTTCTCGCCGTAGCGCGGCCCCGCTACCTTGTCGGGTGCCAGCGCAGCATCGAGCGCGGCCATCTCGGTGCTCGAGAGCGACACGTCCGCCGCACCGACATTCTCCTCGAGATAGCTGCGGCGTTTGGTCCCCGGGATCGGCACGATGTCGTCGCCTTTATGCAGCAGCCACGCGAGCGCGACCTGTCCGGGCGTGACGCCGCGCCTCGTGGCCAGCTCCCGCACCGCCGACGCCGCGCGGACATTCGCGTCGAAGTTCTCTCCCTGATAACGCGGGTCGCCTCGCCGAAAGTCGCCGACCGGATACTCCTCCGCGCGCTTTACGGCACCCGTGAGGAACCCGCGGCCCAGCGGCGCGAATGGCACGAGGCCGATGCGCAGTTCGCGAAGCAGTGGGATGATTCGCGGTTCGAGGTTGCGCTCCCACAGGGAGTATTCGCTCTGGAGCGCCGAGATCGGATGCACGGCGTGCGCGCGCCGGATCGTCTTCTCGCCGGCTTCCGACAGGCCGAGGAAGCGCACCTTGCCCTCGCGCACGAGGTCGGCCATGGTGCCGACGACGTCCTCGATCGGTACGGCGGGATCGACGCGATGCTGGTAGAGCAGGTCGATGTGATCGGTACCGAGCCGACGCAGCGAACCCTCGACCGCCTCCCTGAAGTGGGCCGGCCGGCTGTCCACGCCGGCGATGACGCCATTGGCGTCGAAGCGAAACCCGAACTTGGTGGCGATGACCAACCGGTCCCGCTGGCCGCCCACACTCGCCAGCGCGCGCGCAAGCAGCTCTTCATTCGCGTACGGGCCATACGCTTCTGCCGTATCGAGGAAGGTGACGCCCAGCTCGATCGCGCGATGGATGGTCGCAATGGACTCCCGCTCGTCCCGCTCCTCGCCGGTGCCGTAGGCATGGCTCATCCCCATCAGGCCGAGGCCCAGCGCGGAGACGTCGAGTCCCTGGCTGCCGAGTGTGCGTGTGTTCAACATGCGCGATATATAAACATTCCCGCGACCGTCGCGCGACGGTGTGCTTTGCGCTCGTCGACGCGGAGGATACCAGGCCTGCTCCATCTGGGACGTCGCGCCGACGTGGCATCGGCCGGCCGTGACTGTCGTCATTGCGGCCATCCCCACCCTGCTGGTATTAACACTCAGCGGCGCCTCCCAGTGTCTGGTGCCCGAAGGCTGGCCGGCATCCCTTCGCCTCCCCTGAATGCCAGGACGCGTTCGCCTCCCACGCGACAAAAACTCCGCGCGCACGCGACCACTCGGCGCGCGCGCGGTGCGCGCGCTCAGCGAGTCCGTGCGCGAGCGCTGGGCGGCCAGCGGCGCACCGGACTTTCCGGCCGAACTCGAGGCGGAGCTCCAGCGCATCGACACGGATGCGACATTTTCGGCCGGAGGACTCGCGGCGTTCCAGGCGCTTCTGGCGGAGGTCGGCGTCGCCACGCATCGCCCGATCGTGATGCCGACCAGCGACGAGCCGTTCTGGTTCCGGTCGGGGCGTCCGCTCGCGGGCTATCGATCGCAGTCCACGCTTCCGTCCACGGCCGACATCGTGGTCATCGGTGCCGGCCTTACCGGCGCCTCTGCGGCGTACCATCTCGCCGACGCCGCACGGGGCGGCCTGCGTGTCGTCGTGCTGGAACAGGGCGACCCCGCCGGCGAGGCGAGTGGACGCAACGGCGGCAACTTCGAGCTCATCCCCGAGAATTCCGTCGGCGTCTACGAAGGACTCGCGCGCGAGCGGTTGGCATTCCTCCGCCGCTGCCATCCCGGCCTTCCGCTGGAAGTGCTGCACGCCGAAAGCGAGCGACAGTCGTCCGTGGTGCTGGGCATGTCGCTGAAGAACCGCGAGCTGATGAAGCAGATCGTGCTTCGGGAGCGCATCGACTGCGACTTCATGCCTCGCGGGTGGCTGCACCTCGCGTGCACGGACGAGGAGGAAGAAGGCCTGTGCGAGGAAGTCCTCCTCGCCGCGCAGCACGGGCAGCGCATCGAGTTGTGGTCGCGGCGGCGCATCCGCGAGGAGCTCGGCGTCGCGCGCGAGTTCCTGGGTCGATTCATCCCGGGGGACGGCACCTATCATCCATTCAAGTACGCGTGCGGCGTGCTGCAGTGCGCGGTGCGCGCCGCCGTCGAGCTGTACACGCGAGTGCCGGTGCGGGCAGTGCTCAGCGAGGCGGCCGACACGCATCGCGTCGTCACGGATGAGGGCACCATCGTGGCCGGCCGCGTGATCGCGGCGACCAATGCGTTCACCAGCCGGCTGTTCCCCGAACTGGCGGCGATTCGACCGCGCCAGAGCCAGATCCAGGTGACGGAGGATGCACCGGACCGCGCGCGCGGACGCGTGGTGACGTGCGAGGAAGGCCCGGTGTTCTACAACCAGCCGCGCGAAGGTGCGCGTGACGGACGCGCCCCGCTGCTGATGGGAGGCGGGGACGATCGCCCGATGCACAGCCCCTCGTCGCGGCGACGCTCGGCCACCGTGCACCGAACGCTGCTCGCTCTGCGCGATCAGTTCTTTCCCGAGCTGTGCGGCCAGCCGCCGTCGGCCGAGTGGGTGGGTCCGATGGCCTTCACGCCGGACCAGCTGCCCGCGGTGGGCGTACTCAGGCCGGGTGTCATCATCGCCGCCGGCTACAACGGATACGGCGGCAGCTACACCACGGCGGCGGGACTCGGCGCCGCGGAAGTCGCGCTCACGGGGCGCGCGCCCGAATGGCTGCCGCCCGATGTCTTTTCGCCCGTGCGGCTCACCACGGACGCGCCGATCTTCATGACCCGACGTGCGGGACTCTGGCGCATCGCGACGTCACTGTGCAGGCAGCTCACCGCCGTCGACCAGCGCATCTCCGAGGCGCTCACGCTGCGCGGTGTCCCGGTCGAATCGGCGGTGCACGGGCAGCGCCCGCCTCGCGTGTCGCGCATGGTGACCGTTTCGGATCTCGCGTTCGCGACGGCCGAGCACGTGCGCTCGGACCAGCTGGCCGGCTTTCCCCTGTTCCGCGAGTTCTCCCCGGCAGAGCTGGAGACGGTCGCGGCGGCGATGCACCGTCTCGATCTTTCGGAGGGCACGCTGCTCTTCGCCGAGGGCGATCCCGGCGGAACCTGCTACGTCGTCGTCGATGGTGTCGTGGACGTGAGCCTCAGGGTGAGCGGGCATCCGCAGCTGCTCGCGCAACTCGGGGCCGGAAGCGTCTTCGGCCAGCTCAGCCTCATCCTCGGCGAGCCGCGCTCGGCCAGCTGCTCGATCCACCGGGACGCCGTGGTGGCCGAGCTGGACCGCGCAGCCTGCGAGCGACTCCTGGACGAGGGATCACCGGTCTCCGTCAAGCTGCTCGCGGCGCTGAACGGAGGAGTCATCGAGGCGCTTCGCGGCGCCGACCGTCGGCTGATGCGTCTCGAGCTCGAGCGCGAATCGCGAACGTCGGCGTCGGATGCGTTCCGGGTCGAACGCCGCAGTGCTTCGGCTGCCGCAACCTGGTGACGTCAGCGCGCCACTGACCGCGCCCCCTTCCCCTCCACCAGCGCACGATACCGCGCCTCGCTCGCGACGAGCGCTGCGTGGCTGCGGCGCCACTCTTCCTCGGCGTTGCGCCGTTCGGTCACGTCGGTGTGCAGGCCGACCATCCGCATGGGACGTCCGTCGCCGTCGCGGCTGAGCGCGCGTCCGCGCGCGTGCACCCAGCGCCAGCCGCCGTCGGCGTGCTGCATGCGGAATTCCGCGTCGAACCCGCGTGCCCGTCCCGTGAGGCACTCCGTCAACGACGCACGCAGCGAACCGACGTCGCCAGGATGGACGAGTGCCACGAACCCGTCGAACGTCGGGGTGATCTCGTGCGCACCACGGCCGAGCGTCGCGGCGATCCCGGGACTCGAGTAGATGTCGCCCGATGCGACATCCCATTCCCATACCCCTTCGATGGCCCTCTCCGCGTCAGGGGTGTCGCCCAGCGCGAGCCGCTCCGCCGCTGCCCCGATGTCGGGCAGTGGCTCCACGACCGTGAGGAAATGGAGCGGCACGCCGGACGCATCCCGCACGAGGGTGCACAAGACTCTCGCCCACACCACACCACCATCCGCGTGGCGATACCGCTTCTGCAGCGTGAGGATGGGTACGGCGCCACTGATGAGCTGGAGCGCCTGTTCGAGGCCGGTGGCGAGGTCCTCCGCATGCGTGATCGCCTGGCCGCGCAGGGCGAGCAACTGCTGCTTCGTGTAGCCGAGGATCTCGCACAGTCGCGCATTCACGGCGAGGAACTCACCACCCAACGCCACGCGTGCCATGCCGACCGGTGCGATCTCGAAGACATCGCGCGTCGGGGGGACGGTGACGGCCGCCGCCGCGGCCGCAGCAAGCTCGCCGGTGAGAAGCCCGGCGAGATAATCCACGCGTCCCTCGACGAGCCACGCCCGCGGAGAATCTCCGCCGCAGTCAGGATGTGGCGTATCGAGCCAGGTTGCCGCGAGGTGCGGCGCATTGGGCCAGCGCTTCTCGAGGATCGCGAGCAGGTGCGTGAGGCCAGTGATGGCCCGCACGCCCGCGGACATCCGGCGGCGGTCGAAACCGGAGCGCCAGCGATGCAGCGTGCTCTCGTCGACATGCAGGGCACGCGCGATCTCGACGTACGTGAGGCCGAGCGTGATGCGCGCGCTTTCGATGGGCGCGAGTGTCACGGGTGAACGCATCGGAGGTGCAGCCATGATGGACGTATCGGCAGGGTCGCCGTTCCGGCGACGAGGCGCGCGCAGTGCCCGTCAGGAATGGCGGGAGGGCTTGCAGACGCGACTAGCCTACGTGCAGTTGGGAGTTTTCGCAATTTGTTTTTCACTCGAGACGCACATTTCAAGTCAGAGGCGGCTAACACGGCTTGCATTTGCGAGCATCTAGCGCATGGTGGCGGACTGGTCCGACTCATAGTGCGCTCACATCGGACTTTGCCCGTACCGACGCATCCCCTAGCCTTCCCACTCCGACATCGCTCCGCATTCGCCGCCCACAGGGACGTCCGTGGCCGCACGTACGCTCGACCGCTCGTCCGGAAGCGGCCCGCCCGCTTCGGCCATCAGCCTCACACCCGGCGTCGCGCTGGCTTGCCTGGTTGCCCTCCTGTCGGTGGGCGTGGCGACCCTCGAGGAGCGATGGTTCGGGCACCCCATCGTCGAGGGCCTCGTCGTCGCCATCCTGCTCGGCATGGCGTTGCGCACCGCGTGGACCCTGCCCTCCAGCGTGGACGCGGGCGTGGCCTTCACGGCCAGGCAGGTGCTCGAGGTGGCCGTGTTCCTCCTCGGCGCGTCCGTCGACCTGCCGCTCCTCGTGCGCGCGGGAGCGGCGCTCGCCGTGGGAATCGTCCTGCTGGTGGTGCTGGGGCTGACGCTCAGCTACGGCGTCGGCCGCGCATTCGGGCTCCCGCCCAAGCTTGCCGTGCTCGTGGCGTGCGGGAACTCGATCTGCGGTAACTCCGCCATCGCCGCCGTAGCGCCCGTCATCCGCGCCGAGAAGGAGCATGTCGCGTCGTCCATCGCGTTCACGGCCATTCTCGGCGTCGTCGTCGTGATCGGCCTCCCGTTCCTGATCCGGCCACTGGCGCTGAGCAACTACCAATACGGCGTGCTCGCCGGGCTCACCGTCTACGCGGTGCCCCAGGTACTCGCAGCGGCGTTTCCCGTGAGCGTCCTGTCGGGACAGGTCGGGACGCTCGTGAAGCTCGTGCGCGTCCTCATGCTCGGTCCCGTGGTGCTCTTCTTCGCCATCCGACATCGGCACGATCCCGACGCCCCATCCGGCGAGGCGACGACCTTTCAGCTGACGCGATTCGTTCCGTGGTTCATCGTGGGGTTCCTGCTGCTGGCCGCACTCCGCTCGGCGGGCGTTGTCCCGAGCGCCGGCGCCGCGGTCCTGAAAAACCTCTCCACGTGGCTCACCGTCGCCGCGATGGCGGCGCTCGGTCTTGGCGTGGACCTGAAGGCAATCGGCAAGGTGGGCCGTCCGGTCATCATCACCGTGACGGCGTCGCTCGCCATCCTGATCGTGCTCAGCGTGACACTGATCCGCGTGCTGTCGATCCAGTGAATCGACAGCGCGCGGCCAGCGCGCTGCTCAGGTGCAAGGTGGTGCCTGCGTCGACAGGCGTCGCGCCGCAAGTGCCGCGCGACCGCGGCCCTGCAGCAGGGTGTTGAAGGCGACGAGGTCCGTCGTGCTGACGCGTTCCCACGCGCGCACGATGCCCGCGAGCTCGGTACAGGTCTTCGTGTAGGCCGCGAGCGCGGCAGCCGTCGGGGCCATGTCGCCGAGGTCCTGCGCGTTCAGTTGCGCGATGAGCGTTCCGGTGAGTGACGCAAAGTTCGGCGACGCCGAACCGCCACGTCCGCGGTTTCCGCGCTCGCCATCGAGTCCGGCCACGGTGTCGAGTTGCGCCAGCAGCGTGACCGCCCGAGCCGCGACGTCAGGCATCTCCGGCGTCACACCCGCGGGCGCCGCACCTCGGAGCGCGATCCGGAGAGCGCCGGCCAGTTCGTGCCCTTCGTACGAGAGCCTGATCGCATCGGTGAGCCGCATGAGGAGTGCATGCTGCGCCCGCAGCGCGGCGAGTGACGCCGGCGAGTGTGGATCGGGTTGCACCGAGACGGACTGCGTGTAGCTCCGGCCGTCCACCGTGAGGCGCAGCGTGTATGTGCCCGGCAGCGCCACGGCACCCTCCGGCGATGTCGGCGTGAGGGCGGGATTCGCGTTGATCTCGAACGTGTGCGCGAGGGCCGGTGGCGCGTCGTACCGCAGGTCCCAGTGCGCGCGATTCGTTCCGGCAGCCGAGGGAAGTGGTGACGGCGCGGCAACCCAGAAATTCGGGTGCGGCGGGCGAGCGGCTTCCGTCACGGGCGCGATCGGTGCGCTCGAGAGGTGCCGGACGACGGCGCCGGATGCGTCGAGCACGTCGAGCGTGATCGGGCGTGCGGGGGCCTGCGCCAGCCAGTAGTCGAGCGCCACGCCTTCCGCGGGATTCAGCGCGTGCGGCACCTCAGGCGGAAAGGGCGTGTCGGCGCCGACGTTGCGGCGCGTGCGCACCACGTCGCCCGGCTTGAACAGGTGCGCGGGCTCGTTCGCGATGGCGGGAGCGATCTCGCGCAGCATCGAGTAGTCGTCGAGCACCCAGAAGCCGCGCCCGTAGGTCGCGACGACGAGGTCGTTGTCCTTGATGGCGATATCGCGGTACGACGTATTCGGCAGGTTCTGCATGAGCGACTGCCAGTCGTCGCCGTCATCGAAGGACACGTACATCCCGCTCTCGGTGCCGGCGAACAACAGGCCCGCCTTCTTCGTGTCGTTGCGGATCACGCGCGAGAAACTGCCACTTGGCTGATTCGTCGGCAGGCCGGCGATGATCTTCGTCCATGTCTTTCCGTAGTCGTGCGTGCGGTAGAAGTACGGGGCATAGTCACCCACGCGATGCAGGTCGATCGACGCATACGCGGACGCCGCGTCGATGTGCGACGATTCGATCGTCACCTCGGCGCGAGCGGGTATCGGCAATCCGGGAATCGTCGCGTCCTCCCACATCTTGCCCGCGTCGCGCGTCACTTTGACGAGGCCGTTGCCCGTGCCCACCCAGATCGTTCCCGCGGCGACCGTGGACGGCGAGATCGACTCGATGGCGCCTCCCGGTGGCGCGAATCCACCGGCCGTGGATGGCGCAGGTGGTGCATCGCTCCGCACCGTGAGGTCGGGGCTCAGCTGCGTCCAGTGCGCGCCACTGTCCGTGGTGGCCATCAGTTGCTGGAATCCGGCGATGAGCATGTGCTTGTTCCACGGCGCGAACACGATGGGCTGCGAGGATGTGGTGCGCAGCTTCAGCGACGTGTTTGTCGCGGGACTGACATTGATCCACTGCTCGCTCGGGTACGTGATCTTGAGGATGCCGGAGCCGCTCGAGTACACAGTGTTCGGATCGAGCGGATCGGGCAGGATGGTGCCCCATTCCCAGCCGGACACGGGATTCCAGTCGAGCGGCGTCACGGCGCCGAGGTTGCCGCGGATGCGCGTGCGGATGGCGCCCGCATCCTGCTGCGTGCCATACACCCACCAGGGCGACGAGTTGTCGATGGCGAGGTGATAGATCTGTTCCGTGGACTGGTTGTAGTACGACGTCCATGTGCCGCCGCCGTCGAGCGTGACGACTGCACCCTGGTCGAGGCCCATGAGCATGCGCTGTCCGTCCGTCGGGTCGATCCAGAGTTGCTGCGGATCGTCGCCGCCCGGCGCGCCCTTGAAGCCGGTGAACGTCCGGCCGCCGTCCACGGACTTGTAGCTCGACGTGCTGATGGTGTAGACGACATCGGGGTTCGATGGGTCCACGTACACGCCGCAGTTGTAGCCGCCCTGTCCGTTGCGGATGCGCAGGTCGTCGCTCGCCATCGGCTGCCAGTTCGCACCACCGTCGTCGGAGCGCCAGAGCCCCGTGTTGCTGACGAGGAAGACCCGCTGCGCATTGGTGTGCATGGCGACGGCAACCGACGTGCGCCCATTGAGCGTCGGCAATCCACCGCCGCTCATTTCGCGCCAGGTCACGCCGCCGTCCGTGGACTTGTAGAGCGCCGTGCCGGTGGATGCGCCATCAGGCACCGGCGCGGGAGGTCCAGCGGCGACGGTGGTGGTGACAGGCGCCGTGTAGTGACGCACTGTCGTCGCGAAGATGACGGACGGAACGTCGCTGGCACGCGCGAGCTTCTGCACCCCGAGGCTGTCGGCGATGACGAGAGTGCGCGTCCACGTGGCGCCGCCATCGGTCGTGCGGAACACGCCGCGCGCGTCGCTCTTCCCGTGAACGTCGCCCTGGGCGGCCACGAGCACGACGTTGGGATCGCGCACGTCCACCAGCATGGATGGAATCTGCTTCGTTTGCTCGAGGCCGACGTGTCGCCATGTCCTGCCCGCATCCGACGAGCGATAGACGCCGTTGCCCTCGTTGATGGCGCCACCCGTCACCATGTCGCCGGTCCCCACGTACACGACAGCGGGATCCGACGGCGCCACCTCGATGGCGCCCACGGAGGCGACGTCGGTGATGGCGTCGAAGATGGGGAACCATGTCTGGCCGGCGCTGGTCGTCTTCCAGACGCCGCCAGCCGGCAGCCCGGCGTAGAACACCCCCGGCTGTCCGATGGCACCCGTGACCGCGGCCACCCGACCCGCGCGGAACGGCCCGAGGTTGCGCCATGTCAGCCCCGCGTAGAGACGCGGATCCACGAGCGGCGCGGCAGTGGGGGCATGGGCGGGACGTGCGGCGATCAGTCCGACAATCGCGAGAGTGGCTACAGACAGGCGGGAGGCGGCGAGATTGATCATTGGTGTCCTGGAGGTGTCGGGAATGCGGCCTGCGGAACATGCGTCGCGGCATTGCGCGCGAGCAAGGCGCACCGCCCCTGCATCAGTCGCCGCCAGACGTATCGATTTCGCAGGCTCGCGTTCGTCGCGAAGGAGAAGCACTCGGGCACCGGCACCGGCCCGCCGACGCCGGTCGGAATCCCGTTCGAGGTTCGTGTCGCGATACTCAGTCGAGCCAGTATTCCAGCTTCAGGAGAAACGTGTTGTCCGGGTGCAGCGCGAGCAGGTCGTCGTACTGTCCCCGCAGGCTGCGCTCCACCTAACTCAGGTCATACCCGTTGCGGCCATGCGTCCAGACCGCGAACAGCGTGGACCCCGGACGGAACTCCCAGCGCACGACGTTGTTCGATCGCAGCTGCAGCACGTTGAAACCGAGCGGAGTGCCTGCGGGCGTCGCATATGGCGCGAACCGGTCCTCGTAGCGAGCGGCGCGCGGCGGCGCACTCAGCTCACAGCATTGCATGGACAACAGTGGACAGCTCCTTCACTGCACAACGGGCAAGCGGATACTGCGCTGCACGACGGACAAGCAGATCCTTCAGCTGCGTGGCAGAGAAGCAGATCCTTCGCGACGTGGCAGACAAGCAGATCCGTCCCTTCGTCGCTTTCGCTCCTCGAGGGCAGGCCGCTGCGCTCATGATGACAGAGAAGGCTGAAAAATCAACAGTGCTGAATATTCAGCATTGTCGCCTGTACGTCAAGGCTCACGTTGCCGAGCGCTAGTTTCGGCATGGGCGGGTTCATGCCCGGCCACAACCAGGAGGGCACCGGTGCGAATCGTCGGGGGAAAATTTGCCGGTAGGGACCTCCTGTCGCCTGCCGATGCGCGCGTGCGGCCCACGGCGGAACTGGTCCGCGTCGCGATCATGGACATGCTCGCGGCGGAGGTGAAGAATGCGCGGGTCCTCGACCTTTTCGCCGGTACGGGAGCGCTTGCGCTCGAGGCGCTATCGCGCGGGGCACACAGCGCCGATTTCGTGGAATTCCGGCCGTCGAGCCTGCACGCCCTTCGGGCGAACGTCGCGACACTGCGGCTGCTCGAGCGCGTGCGGATCTTCAAGCGCGACGCGATCCCGTTCGCCGCGGCGTTGAAGCCGGACAGCTACGACATCGCGTTTGCCGACCCGCCCTACGGATCGCGGATGCTCGACCTGATCCTCGCGAGCTGGAGTGCCGGACGATTCGCGCGCGTGCTCGTCATCGAGCACGCGCGAACTCACGTCGTTCCGGTCGGTGACAAGCAACGAATGTTCGACGACACTGTCGTCACGCTGTACCGGCTTCCACCTGTGCCGATGACGCCTGCCGACGTGCCGCGGGCACCGGCGTAACGGCGCACACAGTTCCGCGTGGGCGGGCGCGCGCCCAATCGACTGTCATCCTGCGCGCAGCGACCCGGGAGATTGTCATCCTGCGCGCAGCGACCCGGGAGATTGTCATCCTGCGCGACGCGACCCGCGGCCTGTCATCCTGCGCGACGCGACCCGCGGCCTGTCATCCTGAGCGACGCGACCCGCGGCCTGTCATCCTGAGCGAAAGCGAAGGATCTGCTTCTGCTTCAAGGCCACACACAGCACGGCGGACCCGAAAGACAGGTCCGCCGTTTTTTCGCACCGACGCCGAGCGCTACTTCGCCATTGCGGTAGTGACCAGCCGCTCGTGCGACGACACATCACCCGGCGTCACGGACTGCAGTGACAGCGTGAGCGAGAAGCGCGAGAAGTGCGTCTTCACCTGAACCGGATACCGGCTCGCGTCGTCACTGAACCAGATCTGCGCATCGCCATTCTCCGAGAACAGCCCGTTCGCCTTGATGGAGGGGCGCACGACGATCGTGGGAAAGGTGCCGGCATTCACGGTGATCGTGTCGTTGCGAAGTCCCGTGAGCACCACCGGATTGCGATCCGGGCGGAAGTACCGGTCGTCGCGCCGGGTCTCCCCCACGCGCACGCGGGCCGCGCGAACAGCGTAGACGAACGAACCGTCGTCGAGCGGATTCGCGACGCTGGCTTCCATGGGCTCATCGTCCTTCTGGTAGCTCGCCCGCTCGGGGTAGATCTCGTAGACTGTGCTTCGATGGTACCGCCCCTCGGCGATCTCCTGCCGGTGGCGCAACGACGCCAGCGTCTGCACGTCGATCCAGCTCTCGTAGCGATCGTGCACGCGGTAGAACGGGACGCCGCCGTCGATGGAGAAAAGGACGTGATATGCCGGCCGCCCACGGACCATCTCGATGCCATCGACGCGCATCCGTGCCGAGCCGGCGGGAATGCCGCCGAAGCTCGCCTTGTACGTGAGTTCCTCGCCGACGGCGAACGGCACCGGCGCCAGCACGATATTGCGAACCGCTGACGTCAGTTCCGTGGCTCGCGAAGGACCATGGGGCAGGCCGGCAGGCAAGAGCGCCAGCCCGCTCGACATGGGGAGGCCCTGCGCCCTGGCGCGTACGGCGAATGCAGTGAGTGCGGCAATCACCGCGAGCGCGAGGCCGATGCGTATGGTTCCAGTGCGTAGGCCCGCGGGCCGGCTCCCGGCGGCGGGCGTGGTGCTGTATGACACGTGTCATGCTCCTCCGGCGTTCGTCGCCGGCCTTGACTTGCTCGAACGCCTGCGGCCATCCGGTCGTACCTGTGGCGTCCTCAACCTACGGGGACAGGGCCCCGATGGATTCCTTCTCTCATGTCGAACCAGGTCACGTCAATTCGACATCGATACTCGTACGGCGTACAGATTATACATACATGAACTGCATGTTCGCGAAAAAAGTTTCTTCAGCGTAGCGCCGCCAGTACACGAAGGAAGGCGGCGCGGTCGCCAGGCGACACGCGCATCGCAAGGGTCGCCTGCATCTCCTGGATCACCTGGACACCGGCAGCATGTCGTTCCATCCCCACCGGCGTGACCACGGCGCGGATAGCGCGCCGGTCGGTCGGATCGTCTACGCGCTTCACGAGCCCATCCGCCTCGAGCCGATCGACGAGCTGCGTGATGTTCGACCGGACGCACTTGAGACAACCGGCCAGCTCGCTCAACGCCAGCGACTCCCCGGCACGCGCAAGGGCATCGAGGGCCTGATACTTCGCTGGCGAGAGCCCCACACCCTCCAGCTCGGCTTCCAGCCGCTCCTGAATCCCTCGCGCGGCGCTCAGCACGGCGAACATGGACCCCGTGTCGGGACCCACCTCATGCGTCGCCACCGTCTCAGCGCCCAACGGATAGTTCATGTGATGAACTATACATGGCAGACGACCGGCTCACAAGTGCCCAGGGTGAACTACCCTGCCGTCGCCACCAAGGACATGATCGTGCTATCACGAACACGTTGATGCTCTCGAGGACACGATCATGCTATCAATGAGCACCGGCGCGCGACGAACGTCGCGCATGCACTCTTCCCGCTCCCAATGACGCCACCACCCGACGACAACAAACCGATCCGGCAATCGCGCTTGTGGTGGATGCCGCTCGTGCTCATCGCCGTTGCGCTGGTGATCGTCTTCAGTGTGCCGTTCTTCATCAGTGGACGGCTGCAGGGAATCCGGAGCTTCGTTTCCGAGTACGTCTCGCCATCGCTGGTCCGCACGAACGACCTCGAAGCCGCACTGGCCACCGACTTCGCCGCGCGGGGCGAGCTGGCCGAAGGCAGCGGCCAGTCGTCGGCGGCCGCGACGGCAGCGGCCGCCGCGCAAGCGGCCATCGCCGACGACGAACGGGGGCTCGACTCGCTCGTGAAGCACGTGGGCATCGAGAGCGCGTCCCTGTTCGGCGCCGCGACGGCGTCCATCGAGGCATGGCGACGCGAGGAGGATCGATTCGCCGAGCAGGCGCGCACGAAGCAGGGCGCCACCCATGGGACGTCGTCCACTGCTGCCCGGGCGCGACGGTGGGAAGCGGTGGAGCTCGCGCTCGCGGATCTCCAGAAGCTCGAGGACGAGCTGACGCGTATCTTGCTGCTGCAGCGTACGACGCTCAGTCACCTGGAACGACTCAGCATGCTCGTGCCCACCTGGTTGGTGCCGCTCGCGCTGCTGGCACTGGCCGCCGTCGGGTGGACCGCACGGCGCACCATCCTGCTGTCACAGGCGGCGGCGAAGGGGCAACGCGACGCGGAGCGGGCCATGGCGGCAAAGTCGGCACTCATGCGCGGTGTCACCCACGACCTCAAGAACCCGCTCGGCGCCGCGCGCGGCTACGCGGACCTCCTCGCGGACGAAGCACTTGGACCCGTTCCCGACGCACAGGCCAAGGTGATCGCACGCCTCCGCAGCCTGCTCTCGGCGACGCTGGACACCGTGAACGACCTGGTCGAGCTCTCGCGAACGGATGCCGAGGGACTTCGCATCGATCGGCGGGAGAGTGATTTCGCCGACATCGCGAAGGACTGCGTGGACGACTATCGCGCGATGAGCGACGCGGGCGGCATCGCGCTCCAGTTCGTCGTGGAGTCATTTCCGGACAGCAAGTCAGCCGTGCTCTCGACCGATCCACTGCGCGTGAGGCAAGTGCTGGGCAACATGCTGTCGAACGCCGTGAAATACACGCCACGCGGTGGGCGGGTGCAGGTCCGCATATCCCTCGGTAACGATGCCGAGATCGGCGCGGTGATCGCGTGTGACGTGTCGGACAGCGGACCCGGCATCCCGGAAACTCTCAGGGAGCGGGTGTTCGAGGAATTCTTTCGTGTCCCCGCCACGGTGGCCGTGGCGCCGGGAACCGGCGTGGGTCTCGCGATCGCACGCAGGCTGGCGCGGCTGCTTGGCGGCGACCTCCGGCTCGCGGAGACGCCTGGCGGCGGCTCGACGTTCTCGCTGTTGCTGCCGCTGCCGCGCGCGAGCGGCTGACGCGTTTCCGACTGTTTGGTCGTGCTAGGGCATGGCTGGCGAGCCCCAGTGCCGCCCGATGCCCGCGAGCAGGGCAGCGTACAGCTCGATTCCGTCCCACAGGTTCTGCAGGCGCAGGTTCTCGTCCGCCGCGTGCTGGTTGTCGTCGTAGTTGGCGATGGGCAGGTTGACGACCGGCACCTTGAGGATCTGCTCGAACAGGTACGTCGGCCCGGTGGCGCCCGAGGTCGGCATGACGAGGGGCGCCTCCTTCGCGCCATCGCTCATCGCGTCGATCACCGCCTTGCCGAAGGGGCCGTCCATCGGCGCGCGTGTCGCGTTGTATCCCTCCGTCCATTCGAGGCGGGCGATCTTCGGATGCGCGAGGCGCATGGCGAGCGTGGCGCTGTCATGCGTGATCCAGTAGCCCTGCCGCCGGATGTGCGCCTCGACGAGCTCGCGGACGTGCGCGGGCGTCTGCCCGGGAACGAGGCGCAGGTCGAACGAGGCGTAGGCTTCCGTGGCGATGGTGTTCGAGCCGGTCTCCCGTACGCCGCCGACGCGCATGCCCCGCAGGTTGAACGCGGGCAGCATGATGCGCTCGGCGAGCAGGGCGTCGTTGGCTTCCGTGCGCGCAAGACCGAGTGCCTTGCGCAACTCGGCGTCGTACTTTGGAAGCGCCGCCACCGCGCGATGCTCGGCCGGCGTGATCGGCCGCATGTCGTCGTAGTAGCCGGCGATCCTGATGTGGCCGTCGTCGTCGCGCATGCTCGCGACGAGGTTGGCGAGCATGATGCCCGGGTTCGGCGCCCAGTTGCCGTAGTGGCCGCTGTGCAGGGCGCGCGTGGCGCCGTACACGGTGAGCTCGAACGCCGTGACACCGCGATTGCCGAAGAGCACCTGCTGCCGGCCGCTCTGGTGCACCGGGCCGTCGCAGAAAATCCATGCATCGGCCTTCAGCTGCGGCGCATAGCGCTGGAGGATCTGGCCGAGGTGCTGCGAGCTCGCCTCCTCCTCGCCCTCGAAGAACACCTTGAGGTTCACGGAGGGTTTCTCTCCGGCGGCGTGCATCGCGTCGAGTGCGGCCAGGATGGCCATGATTGACGCCTTGTCATCGCCCGCGGAGCGTGCGTAGAGACGCGCGGTGGGATCGACGTGCTCACCGACGCCGGGCATGGAAATCACCTTCCCGCCCGCGGACGGCTCGCGATCGCGCAGCACGGGTGACCACGGCGGCGACGTCCACTGTTTCGGGTCGAGCGGCTGGCCGTCGTAGTGCGCGTAGAGGACGAGCGTGCGCGTCGCGCCGGGCGCGGGAAGTTCGCCATAGACGGCAGGCGGCCCGCCGGGCACGGTGAGCAGCCGCGTGTTGCTGAATCCGCGGCGTGCGAGCATCTCGAGCAGGTACGTCGCGTTCCGCCGGATGCCGACGGAGTCGGTGGCCAGGTTGGGGAGCGCGAGGAGGCCGGCGAACTCGGAGAGGATCGCACCCTCGTTCGCCTGCCACCAGGAATGCGCGGCGGCGCGTGCGGCGGTTTCGGTGGACGTCTTCTGCGCGGGCAGTGCGGTGGCGGCAGACAGCACGGCGACGAGCGCAATGCGCGACGCGCGCAGCGCGGGGGAGCAGGGGGACAATTCGTTGCTGGCCATCGGGGGTGTGGAGGGATGCGGGGAGCGGCGCGTCAGGGGCGGTGCACGGAACGTCCGACGATGATGCTGATGTTATCGGTGCCGCCTCCGTCCAGCGCGTCGGTGAGCAGTGCCTCGCAGGCCTGCCGTGCCGACGTCATGGACGCGAGGCGTTCCCGGATGCGCTCATCCGGGACGTGCTTGGTGAGGCCGTCCGTGCACAGGAGGTGCACGGCATCCCAGTCCGATCGCAGGCGCGTGACGACGGGCACCGCCGAGTCGCTGCCGAGCGCGCTGGAGAGCACGCTGGCGAACTGGGAGCGGGCCGCCGTCGCGCGCGTGAAGACGCCGTCGTCGAGGAGGTCCTGCGCGATGGTCTGGTCCCGGGTGACCTGCGTGAGCTCGCCCTTCCGGAACAGGTAGTAGCGGGAGTCACCCACCTGGAGCAGGTAGTAGAAGGGCCAAACGCCCATCCAGAGGGTGAGCGTGGTGGCCATGGTCCGGCCGCCCGCCACGACGCGTGCGCGGTCGCGCACCGCCTCGTGACTGCGCATGGCCGCCGCCTGGAGGGCGGTGATGAACTGCTCGTCGTTGCCGTCGTCGTGGTAATAGCAGTCCGTGCTGCGCGCCATGTAGTCCATCGCGACCTCGAGCGCCGTCGCACTGGCTTCCTCGCCGCCCTCGGCCCCGCCGACACCGTCGGCGACCATGGCGATGAAGGCGAGGCGCTCGTCCTCCATGGGCAGGCGCTGCTGTTCGGTGAGGTTCGTCTGCACGATGCTCACGCGCTTGTGCACGGACGCGAGGAGGAAGTGGTCCTGGTTCTGCGCGCGCACCTTCCCGGGATGCGAGAGTCCGAAGACATCAATCTCGTCGTCGTGAGGCTTCGCCGCGACGATGGCGGCGACCTGGGGCGTGCGCATGCGAGGACCTCGGGGCGCTGAGGCTGGTACGGCACCGCCAAAGCTACGGTGTCCAGGGCGGCGCGCCAGCCGAGCGCCGCCCTGCACCGCGCTCACCGCTCGGCCACCTGCTTCGCGGTCACGTAATAGTTACGGTCCACCTTGAAGTCCGCGGCCGGAACCGACACCGGCGTCGATTGCCACGCCTCGGTGGGATGCAGGACGGTCATCACGTTCGGCGCGGTGGTGACGGCGACCTGCATGTCGAAGCCCGGCACCACGTTGGTCCAGCGGTAGTGAAGCGCGCCGTCGTCGATTCGGTATTCGAGCACGGGAATCATCGTCGTGCGCAGGTACTCGTCGAACACCTTCGACAGGTTCACGCCCGCCTGCGCGCTGATGTAGTCCTCGACCTGCGTGCCCATGATCGTCTGGTGCCAGAAGGTCTGGTTCAGGCCGCGGAGGATGCCGCGCCACTTCTCGTCATCGCCGACGATCTGGCGGATGGTGTGCAGCATCTCGCCGCCCTTCGGGTACATGTCGCCCGAGCCTTCCGCATTCACCCCGTACGTACCGATGATGGGACGATCATTCCGGATGCCGCGACGGTTACCGACGATGTAGTCCGCCCCCGCCTGCTTTCCATCGAGGCATTCCGTGTAGAGCCCCTCGGCATAGTTGGCGAAGCTCTCATGCACCCACATGTCGGCGGCGTCCTTGCCGGTGATGTTGTTGCCGAACCACTCATGCGCGCTCTCGTGCACGATGATGAAGTCCCACTTCATGCCGAGCCCAGTGCCGGAAGCGTCGCGGCCTCGGTAGCCGTTCGCGTAGCGATTCCCGTATGCGACCGCGCTCTGGTGCTCCATGCCGTTGTTCGACACCTCGATGAGCTTGTAACCGTCCTCGTACCATGGGTACGGCCCGAACCAGTGCTCGAAGCAGCGCAGCATGGTGATGGCCTGCGGGAACTGGCGGTGCGCCGCCTCGAGGTGGTAGTCGAGGGGCCAGAAATCGAGCGCGAGGTTGCCCTTCTCGCCGGCGTAGACGTCGGACCAGTGCGCGTAGCTGCCAGCGGCGACGGCGATTGCGTAGTTGTTGATCGGGTTCACGACGAACCACTCGTACGTCGTGGTGCCATCGGGGTTGTGCGTTGTGCTGCGCAAGCGGCCGTTGCCTACCTGGATCATGGGATCGGGGACGGTGAGCGCGACGCGCTGGCTGTCCGGCTCGTCGGCCTGGGTGTCCTTGTTGGGCCACCACGCCGAAGCGCCCATGCCCTCGTCGGTGGTGACGTCCCACGGGCGGCCGAGGCTGTCGCGGCCCCACGTGAAGCCGCCGTCCCAGGGCGGATTCTTCGCGATGATGGGCCGGCCATGATAATAGACGACGATGGTCTTGACGTCGCCCGCGCGCTGCGCCGCATCGAGCGCGGCGAAGTACGCCGGTCCCTCGTGGCGGAACGAGACGGTGCGTCCGTCCTGCACCATGCTGTCCACCACGAGTGGCTCCATGAGGTCCACCTGCAACTCATGTGCGGGGCCGAGCACGCGGTAGCTGATCCCGTTGTGCCCGCGAAGGCTGCTATCGCTCGGGCTCACGGCGACGTGGAGGTCGTAGAACGTGACGTCCCACCATGCGCGCGACGGCGTGTCATACGAGCCGCGCAGCGTGTCGGCACGCGTATACGTCCGCGCCTGCGCGCCGGCTTGCGCGAGTGGAAGGAGAATGGCGAGAAGGGGAAGGATTCGTCGCATGCAGGCACCGTGGCGTGTTGGGGAGACGTCCGAAATGTATGGGACGCGCGCACTCCGGCGCCGGGCGGCGTCAGCCGTTCGCGCTCACCGTCATGACAGACACGAGCGCTGGTGACGCCGCGAGCGCGACGACACGCGCTCCAGGACGATCGACCGCGAGTGCGGCGGAGTAGCCATCGCCGGCGGCGAGGTCGTGCAGCCACCACGGCGCGTCGTCCGCTGGCAGCGATCGATCGATCGCGGGCCTCGCATCACCTGGCTCGATGGGGACGTCGAAATGCGAGAGGCCGCCGGCGACCGAGTGCCCGCGCGCCTTGATGTAGGCTTCCTTCCGAGCCCAGACATCGAAGAACATTGCCCGCCGCTGAATCGCGTCACACGCGCGCACGGCCGCCTGCTCGGCCGTGGAGAAGGCGAACTCCGCCAGGCGCAGCAGTTCCGTGTCGAGCCGGTCATTCCACCGTTCCACGTCCACGCCCACCGCGCCGGAATGCGCGATGGCGATGAGCACGACATCACCGGAGTGCGAGAGGTTGAATGACACCGGGCGTGCGGTGCCCTCGGCGAGTGCCGGCTTGCCGAATTCACCCTCGACAAAACGGAGCGCGCCCGCGGCGATGCCCACATAGTGCCCGACGAGCAACCTGAGCAACCCGTGCGCGATCGCATAACGCGCGCGATCCGCTTCGAAATGGAAGTGCTCGCATCGCTCACGCTCCGCTGCATCGAGCAGGATGCGAAGCCGCGGTTCTGTAATGGCGAACGCCGCAACGCTGGCTCGCCACACGAGCACCTCACCGACGCGCAGCGGCGGTGGCGCGGGGGGGACAGTCCAACCGGACGGTGTCAGGAGTCGCGCCGCACCAGCGCGCGGCCGGCCACCAAGGTGATGTTGTCCGAGCCACCGCGCGACAGGGCGAGGTCGAGCAGCGTGTGACACACCTGCTCTGCGGACACCATCGACGCGAGGTGCTCGCCGATCTCCGCATCGGAGACGTGCTTGGTGAGTCCATCGGTGCACACGAAGATGACACAGCCCCGCGTGCGCACGTCCACGCGCGTGACTTCCGGCAGCGCTTCCGATGCGCCGAGCGCGCTGGAGAGGATGTGATTGAGGGGCGAGGCCTTGGCGTCCTCTCGCGTGAACACACCCTGCTCGATGAGCTCCTGCGCGAACGTCTGGTCGCGCGTGAGCTGGCGGAGCACGCCGTCCTGGAAGAGATAGCAGCGGCTGTCGCCCACCTGCACCACGTACATCCACGGCCAGATGACGATGCCGAGCGACAGCGTGGTGGCCATGCCCGCTTCGTCGGGCTCGGCCTCAGCTTCGCTGCGCACGGCGTTGTGTGCCTCGATGGCGGCAGCGAGCAGCGTCTCCTCGAACTCACCCTCCGACGCGGTGCCGGACGACTGATAACAGCGGAGTGACGATGCGACGTAGCGCGTGACGGCCTCGGTGGCGATGCGGCTGGCACGGCTGCCCGCTGCGCTGCCGCCGACGCCGTCGGCCACGAGCATGAGGGTCGCGAGGCGCTGGCCGAGTGGTGCCAGCTCGGCCGATGGTGGCAGGCTGGTAGCGTGCACCACCACCTGGGGGTGCACGGTGCAGAGGAGGAAATGATCCTGGTTGTCGGCGCGCACGAGGCCCGCATGCGTGATGCCGAACAGGTCCAGCTCATCGTCGCGCGGGCGCTCGCCTCGCGCAAGCGCGGCGGCAACCGTGAGTGGAGCGGTGGGCGTCATCTCCGTTTCCTTGGCCACTGGAGTCACCCCTAGCATGGTGAGCGACAGGGAACGGCCGCAAGTGGGGCCTTCAACCGCGACACCGAATCCGGTTCGCCCGGGTAGGGGCGAGGCAACCCGCGCCGGCCGCGCTGCAACGTCAGCGTGACGGCGCGCCATCGCTCCCCTTCAACGCATCGATGCGCTTCTCCGCCCGGTTCACGACCTGCCGTTTCGCCTTCGTGCTTTTCCTGCCCGCATGCCTCGCGGCCCAGGCACCAGGCTCCTCGGTGCATCCCACGGCGCCGCTGGTCACGACGGCCGCACGGCGATCCGGTCCCATCGTCGTCGATGGTCAGCTCGGCGAGGCCGCGTGGGCCGCGGCCACGCCCATCACGGCCCTCCGGCAGACGCAGCCCACCGAGGGCGCCGCGGCCAGCCAGCGGACCGAGGTGCGCATCCTGTTCGACGATGACGCGATCTATGTGGGAGCACGCATGTATGACAGTCCCGGCCACGCTCGACGAGACACTCACGCGCGGCGGGCCGGTGGTGATGCACCCAGGATACGACTTCATCTCCAGTTCGATCTCCACCGACCAGCGCCGCACAACCGTGGTGAGCTGGCGCACCGACTTCGCCAAGGGGGCGCACGATCGGTTCGGCACGCTGCGCTTCAACCCGCAGGTAGCCGTCAAGCCGGCGGCGAACGTGTTCATCAGCGTGTCACCGAGCTTCCGGCGCGACGATGATCCTGCCCAGTACGTACAGACGGGCCGGCGCGGGTAACATTGCGCGCCGCAGGGTAGCTTCGCGCGGGAACCACGGCGGGCGAGTGCTTGCTGCCGTGGTCTGGCCCGCACTGCTTCCCCGGCGTACGTTCGCCCGCCATGCCACCATCCACAGTGCCGACCCGCCAGCGGAGCCGAATATTCGTGCGCGCGAGAGCCGTGGGCTTCATCCTCTGCGCCATGACCCGCGCCCTCGCGGCACAGGGCACGGCCCGCTCGGCGGACGTGCGGCCTTTCGTGTCGGTCGATGCGCCCGTCGTGGCCATCACGCACGCGCGCGTGATCGACGGCACCGGCGCCGCGCCGCGCGATGACCAGACCCTCATCATCGAGGGCGGCGTGATCCGCGCCGTCGGTGATGCGGCGCGTGTCGCGGTCCCGCAGGGAGCGGCGGTGATCGATGCGACGGGACGATCGGTGCTGCCGGGACTCGTCATGGTGCACGAGCACATGTTTTATCCGTCGGGCGGCGGCACAGTGTACAACGAGCAGGCGTTCAGCTTCCCGCGCCTGTACCTCGCCGGCGGGGTCACGACGGCGCGCACGGCCGGCAACATGGCGGGCTACGCGGACTTCGAGCTCAGGCGCGCGATCGACAGCGGCCGCACCGTGGGTCCGGCGCTCGACGTCACCGCGCCGTACCTCAACGGACCCGGCCTGCCCATCTACCAGGTGCACGCGCTCACCGGCCCCGCGGATGCCACGCAGATGGTCGCGCACTGGGCGGATCGCGGCGCGACGTCGTTCAAGGCGTACATGCACATCCGGCGCGACGAACTCGGGGCGGTCGTGAAGGAAGCCCACCGCCGCGGGCTCAAGGTCACCGGGCACCTGTGCTCGATCACCTTCCGCGAAGCCGCCGACATCGGCATCGACAACCTCGAGCATGGGCTGATGGTGGCGAGCGACTTCGTGAAGGACAAGCAGCCGGACGCGTGTCCCGCAGCGAACGGCGGCGTGCCGGCGTCGTTGATGGCTGTCGACGTGAACGGTGCAGAGGTCCGCTCCCTGATCCGCCTGCTCGTCGCGCATCACGTCGCGCTCACGTCGACCCTCACGGTGTTCGAGACGTTCACGCCTGGTCGCCCGCAGGCACCCGCTGGCGCGCTCGACGCCATGCGGCCCGAGGCACGCGAGCAATACACGCGGCGCTGGATGCAGATCGCCGGCCAGTCGTCGTCGCCGTACACAACGCTGTTCCCGAAGGAGATGCAGTTCGAGCTCGCGTTTTTCCGGGCCGGCGGCCTGCTGCTCGCCGGCACGGACCCGACGGGTTATGGCGGCGTCGTCGCCGGGTATGCAATTGCGCGCGAGCTGGAACTGCTCGTCGAAGCCGGCCTCACGCCGCTCGAGGCCATCCGTGTCGCCACGCTAAATGGCGCGCAGTACCTGGGGCGCGCGGCGCGAGTGGGGTCCATCGCAGCCGGCAAGCGGGCCGACCTGCTGCTCGTGAACGGCGATCCGTCATCGCGCATCGCGGACATCGAGAAGATCGAGACCGTCTTCAAGGACGGCGTGGGCTACGGCTCGGCGAAACTGTTCGCGTCGGTGAAGGGCCAGGTGGGCCTGCACTGAGAGTCGCTCCGCACGCCTGCTGCTGTTGAAGCAGGCGCTGATCGTCGACAGCACCGCCGCGTTGCCGACCGTCTGGGCTACGGCCGCAGCGAACCGGCGTAGGCCACGACGGCGATCATGTCGTCCAGCGTGAGTGTCGACGCGGCGAGTTGCATGGGCACACTCGCCGGGGTCGCACGTGTGCCGTTGTGGAAGGCGAGCAACTGTCGCAGGAGATACGACGGTGAGCGCCCCGCGATGCCAGGCACGAGGCCAACGCCGCGCAATGCCGGCCCGTGGCAGCTCACGCAGGCGCGCACGGGCACGCTCCCCAGCGTGTGCGCGATGCGCCGTCCCGCGGCGATGCTGCCGGGCGGCACCCACGCCACGAACGTCTCCGCCGGATCGCGCAGCTCGTGTCGCCCGGCATCCTCGGCGACCTCGATCACGCGGCGGCCGAGTGGTTCGGCGGGGTCCCCCGGACGGACGGCGTACAATCCGCCGATGGCGTGCGTGCCGGGAATCTGCGCGCGCTCGACCACGCGGTAGCGCCGCACGGGGCGCAGTGCTGCGAAGTAGCGCGCCGCCGTCATCGCCTCGTCGTCAGTGACACTGTCGGCGATGTGGCGCATGTTGAGCGCGAACGGCCAGTCAACGACGGCACTCGCGCGGGAGCGGGCGCGCATGGCCTCGATCTGCCGGACGATGTAGTCCGCGGGAAGGCCCGCGAGCACGGCGTTCTCCGTTCGTCCCTGACCATCGGGCTGGTGGCAGTAGCCGCAGGCCCACACCGCGCCCGGACGCCCGGACGTCACGATGGCCGGCGGACGCGGGTGCGTGTCGGGACGCCAGTCCACGATGCCAAAGTGGTTCATGACCTTCGCAAGCGGGAACGCGCCTGCGCTGTGCGGCACGTGCAGCCTCGTCACGGAGTCGAACGGCGGGACTGGCCCGTGAAACGACGACGATGTCGTCGGGAACGCCCACGCGGGAACCGGGATGGGCGGTGCGTCGCCAACGGGAATGCCCTGCGCGATCGCGCGCGCGCGCACGGGCAGCGAGCACACCGTGACAGCCAAGGCGTATCGCAGCCAGGCCCGGCGTGGCGCACTTCCTCGAGGTGTGGTCACTGACGCGTGGATTGGGGAGGGCAGCATCCGTCACTCGGCGGACGCACGAGACCGTGAATAGTGCGGCCGCAACGTACAGGTGTCCGGCCGTTGCGGCTACCCTGGATCATGAGCGATCGGCAGATGCGTGAAGCGCGCTCGCGCGCTGCGGCGCGGTGTCGTGCACGGATTCGCTCTCACCGCATGTGTGTTCTCGCCGACGCAGGCGGAACCGTCGCGCCGGGGCTGTGTACGATCAGTAATGGAACGCCTGCCCGCCTTTTCCGCCGCGCTCATCGGAGCACTGGCCACCTTCTCGCACGTGGCGGGGGCGCAGGCTGCTCCATCCGCCAGGCCACCACGCGACTCGCTCGTGCGCGAGTTCCGCGGCGCGTACCAGCGCGGGTTCGAGCAGAGCTGGTTCGTCCCCTGCGCCGCTCCCGCGGACGACGCGATGTGGTGGGTGACCCTCACCGACCAGGCGCTCCTCCAGCGCGACAGCCTGCTCGCCGTGCTGAAGCAGCCGTCCACCGACGGTCTGGCCCTGCGGTGGCGCGGCACCGTGGGACCACGGATGCCGTCCGGCATGATGGGCCGCGGCACGCGCTACATGCTCGTCACCGAGATCCTCGAGGTGAAGCCGCTGCCATCCACGGGCGCCTGCGAGCCGGAGACGAAAGCGTAGGACGCCGCCGCTACGGAATTCGCTCGAAGGGCACGTTGCCGATGGCGTACGACTTCCAGTCCGCGTAGTCGAAGTGCCACCACTCCGCCGGCAGCACCGTGAACCCCTGCGACTCCATCACGCGCCGCAACAGGTCGCGGTGCCAGCGCTGCCGAGACGTGCCCCCGACATACCGTGCCGCCGCCCGATCAGTCGTCTCGTCGTACGTGCTCGGCATGTCCACCGGCGCGCCGGTGCGCAGGTCGTAGAGCGTGATGTCCACCGCCTCGCCGCGAGTG
>JBBRZK010000012.1:0-82545 GCA_038236775.1 Gemmatimonadales bacterium | reverse complement strand
CTGCTCCACCGTGCCTTCTGCGATCACTTCCCCGCCGTGCTTGCCGGCGCCCGGACCCATGTCGATCACGTGATCGGCGGCGCGCATCGTCTCCTCGTCGTGCTCGACGACGATGACGGTATTGCCAAGGTCGCGCAGGCGGATGAGGGTCTCGATCAGCCGCTGGTTGTCGCGCTGGTGCAGGCCGATGGACGGCTCGTCGAGGATGTAGAGCACGCCGACGAGGCGCGAGCCGATCTGCGTGGCGAGCCGGATGCGCTGCGCCTCGCCGCCCGAGAGCGACTCCGCGGAGCGACCGAGCGTGAGGTAGTCGAGCCCGACGTCCACGAGGAAGCGCAGGCGCTCGCGGCATTCCTTGAGGATGGGGCCGGCGATCTCCACGTCGAGGCCGTTGGCGTGGTCCTCGTCCTTGATGGGGATGTGCTCGAAGAACGACAGCGCTTCCGTGATCGCGAAGTCCGTGACCTCGCCGATGTTGCGGCCATCGATGGTGACGGCGAGCGACTCGGGCTTGAGGCGGTGCCCGTGACACGCCGTGCACGGCACGGCGAGCATGTACGCCTCGAGCTCCATGCGCACCATGTCGGAGTCGCTCTCCTCGTAGCGGCGCTCGACGTTGGCGACGATGCCCTCCCAGCCGGCGTCGCCCTTCTTCTTCTTCGCGGTCGAACCATCACCGTGCAGCAGCGTATCGCGCCCGGCCGGAGTCAGCTCGCCCCACGCGGTATTGAGGTCGAACTTGAACTGCCGCGCGAGCGTAGGCAGCACGACCTTCCGGAGATAGCCGGTAGGCTCGCCCCACGGCAGCACGACGCCCTCGAGAATGGAGATGCGCGGGTCGCCGAGCACGAGTTCCTCGCTCACTCGGCGGCGCGTACCGAGTCCGCCGCACTTGCTGCACGCGCCGAACGGCGAGTTGAACGAGAAGTGCCGCGGCTCGAGCTCGGGCATCGAGATGCCGCAGGTTGGGCAGCCGTACTTCTCGGAGAAGGTATCGACCGCGTTGGTGTCGGCGTTGACGACTTCGACGAGCCCTTCGGCCAGCTTCAACGCGGTCTCGATGGAGTCGGTGAGGCGGCCGCGATCATCCGGGCGGACGACGAGGCGATCGACGACGACGGAGACGTCGTGGTTCTGCCGCCGGTTGAGCTTCGGCGGATCCGCGACCTCGATGAGCGCACCGTCCACGTACGCGCGGATGAAGCCTTGCTTGCGCACGGATTCGAACAGCTCGCGGAACTCACCCTTCCGACCCTGGATGAGCGGCGCGCGCACCTCGATCTTCGTGCCCTCGGGCCACGCGAGGACGGACTCGGAGATCTGCGCCGGGCTCTGCCGCTGCACCGGGCGTCCGCAGGTCGGGCAGTGCGGCGTGCCAGCCCGGGCGTACAACAGCCTCAGATAATCGTAGATCTCCGTGACGGTGCCCACCGTGGACCGCGGATTGTGCCCCGCGGTCTTCTGCTCGATGGAGATCGCCGGCGACAGGCCCTCGATGGCGTCGACGTCGGGCTTCTCCATGAGGCCGAGGAACTGGCGCGCGTACGCGGAAAGGGACTCGACGTAGCGCCGCTGACCTTCCGCGTAGATGGTGTCGAAGGCCAGCGAGGATTTCCCCGAGCCTGACAGCCCCGTGATGACCGTGAGCCGGTCGCGGGGAATGGTTACGTCCACGTTGCGCAGGTTGTGCTCGCGTGCGCCGCGGACGATCAATGCGTCTTCTGCCATAACCAGGGAAAGCTCGCTCCAGGACCGGTGAGAGACAAGGCAGCGAGGACGCGTCACCGGACCTTACGCGAGCCGCCAGCTAGATTACCCCGCGGCGCCGCGCGAGATTCCCGCGCGGCCCATGCGGGGCCGATCCCGCCGCGCCGTCGCCCTGTCCATTCACGAGATCATGCCGCATACCGACGCCATCGTCGTCATGACGACGCTCACTTCCTCGGACGAGGCCGTGAAGCTCGTGCGCGCGCTGCTCGAGCGTCGCCTCATCGCCTGCGGCACGGTGCTGCCCGGCGGACGATCGCTGTACCGCTGGCAGGGCAAGATCTCCGACGAGCAGGAAGTGGTGGTGCTGCTCAAGACCCGCTCCGCCCGCCTCGAGACACTCCAGGTCGCCTTTGCCGAGCTGCATCCATACAAGGTGCCGGAGCTGCTGGCGCTGTCGGTGACGGCGGGCAACGCGAAGTACCTGGAATGGATCAACGCCGAGACCACCCTCGCGCTCGCATGACGCGCCGACCTACCGAGTGAGCCGAAGCATGTCGTCAGAGAACCAGGAACATCCGGATCGCACGAACGAGCCTTCGAACGAGACGCCCAGCCTCTTCGAGGGCGCCGACGACGCCACGCCCATTCCGGAGACGGCGGAGCATCCGACGGAGGTGCCGCCCGATCCCATCCTGCAGGCCAACGACCTCGCCGCGCGCGGCGAGATGAGTGCCGCCCTCACGATGCTCCGCGCGATCATCGCGCGCGAGTCGGGCAATGCGCGGGCGCGCGCCGCACTTGCATCGCTCCTCGAGAGACGCGGCGACGTGGAAGGCGCGCTGGCGGAGCTGGGCCGCGCGGTGGACCTCGCCCCGGACGATGTCGCGATCCTCTGCCAGCGAGCCGCATTGCTCGCATCGCGCGCGCGCTACGACCAGGCCGAAGTGGACCTGCGCCGCGCGGCAAAGGTGAATGACCGGAGTGCCGAGGTGCAGGTGCAGCTCGGCATGCTGTTCTCGAAGCGGGCGCGCTGGCGCGAGGCGCTCGAGCCGCTGCAGGCGGCCGTCACCGCCGATCCGGGCCGCGCCGACGCGCACTACTACCTCGGCGAGGCATTCAACCACATCGACGACCTCGCGTCGGCGCTCGCGGCGTACGAGGCGGCGGTAACGCTGCAGCCGGCGCACCTGCGCGCACTGAAGGGAATCGGCATCGTGCTCGACCGGCTCGGGCGTCCCGCGGAAGCGGCCGTGGCGTACCGGCGAGCGCGCGAGTCGCAGAAGCGGTAGGCCGGTGGCCCGCCGCATCGGCACGCGTGGCCTGCTGGCGGCCGGCATCCTCACGCTGTGGATCGGTGGCCTCGGTCTGCTGGCGCAACGCGAGTGGTTTCGGCCGCATGCGGAAACGCTCGCGGAAGCGGGCCTCCGCGTCACGCCAGGCGCCACCTACTTCGCGGTGCTGCAGAAGGGCGTGCAAATCGGCTTCGCGTCCACCACCGTGGATACGGCGGACGGTGGTATCACCGTGGCCGACTATCTCGTGGCGGACCTCGCCGTCGCCGGCCAGTTGCATCGCGCGAGCGCACGCAGCTCGGTGCACCTCTCCCGCGCGCTGCGCGTCCGCACGTTCGCGCTCGACGTCGATGCGGACCTCGCGCCCATCAAGGCTAGCGGCCGCGTCCTCGGTGATTCGCTCCTGCTGCTGGCGGTGCATGGCGTGGCCGGCCAGGCCGCGGACACGCAGCGCATCCACCTGAGCGGCCCCATCCTGCTACCGACGCTGGTGCCGCTGGCGATCGCGCTCGGCGAGCGTCCCTCGGTGGGCAAGACGTACACGCTGCCGATGTTCGACCCGGCCTCCATGGCCACGAAGGACGTGCGCATCGCGGTGAAGGCCGAGAGCGTCTTCGTGCTGCAGGACAGCAGCGTGGTGGACCAGAAGACGGGGCGCTGGCATGGCGTGCTGCCCGACACCATTCGCGCGTGGCGCCTGGCCACGGAAGGTGCGCCGCCCGGCAGCTTCGAGGGATGGGTGGACGAACAGGGGCGCGTCGTGCGCTCGTCGCAGTTGCTCGGGCTCACGCTCGAGCGGCGGCCGTACGAAGTCGCGTTCGAGAACTGGAAGCAGGACGTCGCCGCGCGGGGCTCGCAGGTTTCCGCCGATCGCGACATCTACGAGATGACGGCCATCAGCGCGAACAAGACGCTGAAGGAGAACCGGAGCGAGCTGCGCCTGGTGCTGAGCGGCGTGGACCTCGACGGCTTCGACGTGAAGGGATATCGGCAGCACCTGAAGGGCGACACGCTGACGATCACGCGCGAGGCGCCCAGCGCGCTGCAGGCCGCGTACAAGCTGCCGAACGGCGCGCGATCCACGGTGATGAGCGTGTTCATGGATGCGGAGCCGCTCATGGAAGTGGACAACCCGGAGATCCGCGCGCTCGCGACGCGCCTGCGCGGAACGGACACCGACCCGCGCGTTGTTGCGGAGCGCATCAACTCCTGGGTCTACGACTCACTGACCAGGAAGATCACCGTCGGCATCCCGAGTGCGCTCGCCACTCTGCATGCGCGGCAGGGCGACTGCAACGAGCACGCGCAGCTGTACGTCGCGCTCGCGCGCGCCGCGGGCGTGCCGGCGCGCGTGGCCGCGGGCCTCGTCTACCTCGACGGCAAGTTCTACTACCACGCGTGGCCGGAGATCTGGCTGGAGCGCTGGGTGGCCGTGGACGCGACGTTCGGACAATTCCCCGCTGACGCCTCGCACCTGCGCTTCACGATCGGCACGCTCGGCAAGCAGGCCGAGTTGCTCCGCCTGATGGGGACTCTCAAAATCGACGTACTGTCGGCGCGCTGACGGACTTCACTGCTATTCTTCCGGACGACTCATGATCAGCCTGCGCCAGCTCACGAAGCGATACGGCAGCTTCACCGCAGTGGACCAGATCGACCTCGAGGTGCCGCGCGGCGAGCTGTTCGGCTTCCTCGGCCCGAACGGCGCGGGCAAGACGACGACGCTGCGCATGATTGCCGGCATCCTGAAGCCGACGGCCGGCAGCATTTCCATTGCGGGCGTGGATCTCGCGACCGACCCGATCGGCGCGAAGATGCGCCTGGGCTTCATCCCCGACCGTCCCTTCATCTACGAGAAGCTCACCGGCTCCGAGTTCCTGCGCTTCGTGGCGGGACTGTTCGAGCAGGAAGGAGCGGAGGTGGAGCACCGCGCGCGCGAGCTGATGGCGCTGTTCGACCTCGAGGAGTGGCGCGACGAGCTGGTGGAGAGCTACAGTCACGGCATGCGGCAGAAGCTGATCATCTCGAGCGCGTTCGTGCACCGACCGGACGTGATCGTGGTGGACGAGCCGATGGTGGGCCTCGACCCGAAGGCGGCGAAGATCCTGAAGGATCTCTTTCGCGAGTACACGCGGCGCGGGCACACCATCATGATGAGCACGCACACGCTCGAGGTCGCGGAGACGTTGTGCGATCGCGTGGCGATCATCGCGAAGGGGACCATCCGCGCCTGCGGCACCATGCCCGAGCTGCGGGCCGTGGCGGCGAGCACGGGCGACTCGCAGGGACTCGAGCAGATCTTCCTCCGGCTCACGGGCGAGAATGCCGCGCGGGAGCTGGTCGAGGTCCTTGATGCCTGACGCGGCCGGCCGGCCGGATCCCTCGCTCGAGCTGCTACTGCTGCCGAAGTGGCTCACCGCCCGGTCGCGCACGATGGCGAACGAGCGTGGGCGCGGTGCGCGACTCGGCCTGCTCGGCGGCATCGGCGTGCTGTTCTGGGCCTTCATCTTCGCGGTGCTGTACAAGCTGCTGGTGTACTTCCGCAACGTGCCGGACCTCGGTCCCTTCCTCGCCGGCAAACTGCTCGGGCTCATCCTGATCGGGTTCTTCTCGATCCTGCTGCTGTCGAACATCATCACCGCACTCTCGAGCTTCTTCCTGGCGAAGGACCTCGACCTGTTGGTGGCCGCGCCGGTGGACTGGCTGACGCTCTACGGCGCCAAGCTGCTCGAGACAGCGGTGGCGTCGAGCTGGATGGTGGTGCTCATGGCGACGCCGATCTTCGCGGCGTTCGGGGTCGCGTATCACGGCGGCTTCGTGTTCCCGCTACTCGTCGTCGCGGTGTTCGTGCCCTTCCTCGTGGTGCCGGCGGTGATCGGAAGCGCCATCACGCTGCTGCTCGTGAACATCTTCCCGGCGCGGCGCACGCGCGACATCCTCAGCGTCATCGCGGTGCTGGCGGCGGGCGGCATCGTACTGCTGTTCCGCATCGTGCGGCCGGAGCGGCTCGCGCGACCCGAGGGATTCCGGTCACTGGTGGAGTTCGTGACCATTCTCCGTACGCCGACCTCTCCCTTCCTGCCCAGTGAGTGGGTGCAGCACTCGGTGCTGGGATGGCTCAACCATCGGCCGGACTGGCTGCCGCTCTACCTGCTCTGGAGCACGGCCGCTGCGGCGTTCGTCGTCGGGTCGCTGCTGCACCGGGCGCTGTACATGGACGGGTTCAGCAAGGCGCAGGAGAGCGCGCAGCGCTGGGCACGGAACAACGCGACGCGACGCGTCGGACACCGCATCCTCGCGCCGCTCGGCATCCTGCGTCGCGAGCTGATGCTCAAGGAATTGCGGCTGTTCTTCCGCGACACCACGCAGTGGTCGCAGCTCATCCTGCTGGCCGTGCTGGTGGTCGTCTACGTGTTCAACATCAAGTACCTGCCGCTTCGGGGCGAGGGCATCACGTTCTTCCTTCGCAACGTGATTCCCTTCTTCAACGTGCTGCTCGCCGGCTTCGTGCTCGCTTCCATCGCCGCGCGGTTCATCTTCCCGAGCGTGTCACTCGAGGGCCGCACGCTGTGGCTGCTCAAGTCGAGCCCCATGCCCATGACCGACCTGCTCTGGGCCAAGTTCTGGGTCGGCACACTGCCCCTGCTGCTGCTGGCGCTGGGCATCATGATCGTGACGAACGTGCTGCTCCAGGTGAGCGACTTCATGTTCGCCGTGTCGGTGATGACCATCGCCATGATGACGATGGCGCTGTGCGGCATGGCCCTCGGCTTCGGCACGCTGTTCCCGCAGTTCGAGACGGAGAACGCGGCGCAGATCCCGACCTCGTTCGGCGGGCTGCTGTACATGATTGCGTCCATCACGCTCATCGCCGGCGTGATCGTGCTCGAGGCGCGGCCTGTGTACGGCTACCTGTCGGCGCAGTTCTACGGCACGCCGACGTCGAACACGGAGATGATCGTGGGATTCGGCCTCGCGGCCGCACTGTGCACGGCGGCGACGATCGTGCCCATCGGCATCGCGAAGCGACGGCTCGAGGCGGTGGAGCGGTAGCGCGCCGGCGCCTCAGTGGGCGCCCTTGAACCAGAGGACGTAGTACGCCGGATGCGACTGTCGGTCGCCCATGCAGCCCGGCACGCCCGTCATGCGGTCGGCGACGGTTCCGGTGAGATCGGTCTCGGGCGGCGTGGGCGGATAGAATTCGATCATCTCGAGATCGTCGGCCGAGAAGGAGCGCAGCGGCCTGGACACCGGCGTGATGCCGTCGAGCAGGATGCATGCGTCGCCGGGTGCCTGGCTCCCTATGCCCGTGCGAATGGGCGGGCTGCCGCGGATGCTCGTGGGTCCGCGGACACGGCCCACAGCGACGCCGCGCGTCACGAGGTCGATCGGCGTGGCGCCGAGCCTGCTCAGCTTCTCCGGTCCGAACACCTGCGAGCTGCCCTCCGTGTGCCACCGCGTGCGCATGTCGAGCTCCTTCCATGCGGCAGCATCGCGACCGAAGCCGCTCGCATCCGTCACGCGCACTTCGTCCAGCTGTTGCGCGAGGTTGCCCAGCCGCAGCAGCACCTCGCGCTGGTCGTCCGCCGTGAGCCTGAAATGCATCACGCTCGGCGAGTACCCCATGAGGCGCGCACGCACCACGAGGTCGCCGGGCGGCACGTGACGGAACGTCCACGTGCCATCCTCGGCCGTGACCGTGGCACGCCCGGTGCCGATCAGCTGCACCTGCGCGCCGGACATCGGATAGCCCATGGAATCCGTCACGACGCCGTGCACCAGGGAGCTCGAGCGCCACTGTCGCTCCTCGCCTGCCCATACCACCACGGGGTCGAGCGTGTGCGGCAACGGCCGCAGCCTGAGCGCGACCTCGAGGCGTTCGTCGGCCTTTGATGTCCAGCGGAACTGCACGCTGATGAAACCGATCTTCCGCGCCCACACCTCGTACGTCGCGGGAGGAATTCCGGCGATGACGAACGTGCCCGTCTCGTCGGTGCGTGCCGACCACGCGTGATCAGGAATCGAGACGTCCACCTCGGCGAGCGGTTGGCCGAGCGTGTCGCGCACGACGCCGGCAAGCGTGCCGGTACTGAGCGGCGTGCGCGCGGACGCGGCAGGCGCTTGCGCGGCAAGTGAAGACGCACCGAACATCCACGTGACCGCGAGCACGGTGCGGGTGATCGACGCACGCATGGGGATCGTTCCTGGCTGGGTAGGGTTAGCCGGCGCGCTAACAGTGTCGACGAAGACCGCGGGGCGCAATGGCTGGGCCGGTGACGCGAGCATCGCGCGGACTGCATGAGAACATCAAAGGACAATGAAGCCGTATCAGTAATTGCCGTTATTCAAGAGCTTGAACCACTGAGGACACAGAGGCGCGCAGAGGACTGCATGAGAACATCAAAGGAAGATGAGACCGTATCACGCAGCTCCCCTGTGGCCCTCTGTGTCCTCTGTGGTAATTGCAGCTCGGGACATTGAACCACAGAGGACGCTTGCACACGCCGGCTCTTAGCACCGCGTTCAGGCAGCCAACTGGTGACCGCAGGTCGTGCAGAACGCGGCGGCCGGCTCCCTGACATCGCTGCCGCACGAGGCGCACACACCCGGGAGGTAGTGGCCGCAGGTCGAGCAGTATAGCGCGTCCGACTCTGGCCTTGGGCCACAGGTTTCGCAGCTTTTCTGTCGCGCACGATAAGCGCGCACAGCCGCTTCCACCGGGTCATCCGCGCCGACGGAAGCGCCGACGCCACGCATCGCCTCCAGCGCACGCGCCGTGTAGCGTGCGTGCAACTCGCCATAGTCAGCGTCGGACAGCTTCCCTGTCGCACGATCGAACTCGATCTCGCGCAAAGCGACGATCGCCTCCTGCTCTGCCGCGCCGGCAACCTGCGCGGCACTGAGCGGTGCGCGCCGTGGAACGAGGTCCGCACCGAAGAACAGCGGGTACAGCACGAACACGAGCGCGCCGACCGCGAGGATGGTCCCGAGCACGAGCGCGAGCATCAGTCGTCCTTCCTGATCGCGGCCTGAAGTCTGGCCAGTTCCGCGTCGGTCGCCGGCACGGGGTCAGGCGGTAGAGCGACGTCGGCGCGTGTGTGGCTACGTACCATCCTTCGCAGGACGACCGTCAGCGCCACGGCGCCTGCGCCGAGCGCGACGAAGGGCACCAGGTAGCCGAGGATGTTGAATCCGCTGCGCCTCATGTCGAACAGGTTCGACGTGTTGCTGCTCGCCGGCTCCTGCGACAACGTCGTCGGCCGTGTCGTGTCCTGCTGCGCGCCGAGTTTACGCGCGACCACGACGGCAGCGCCGCCCGCCGCGGCGTGCATGAGGAACTCGCAACGCCGCATCATGGCGCCGACACCAGCTCGTGCGACGGCGCGAGGATGGTCACGTAGCCACTCGGCGCACGGCGGCGTTCCGCCTGCGGCCACATCACGATCAGTCCGCCGATGGCCATCACCATGCCGCCGATCCACACCCACACCACGAGCGGATTGAAGCTGATGCGCAGCTCGGCCGTGTCGTCGCGCACGTCCGCGAGCACGACGTAGAGATCGAGCATCGCGGAGGTACGGATCCCCACTTCCGTGCTCGGCTCGAACTGCGGCTGCTTGTTGCTGTCGAAGTACTGTCGCTTCTCGCTGGCAAGGATGCCCTGCCGCACGTCGTCGCGGAACACCTCGAGCCCGATCGTCGTTTCGAAGCGGTTCAGCGTCTCGGCGGTGGAGATGCCCTGGCTGACGAACCGCCACCGGTGCCCCAGTGGATCCGTGAGTTCCTTCGATTCGCCCGCCCTGAGCGACACGTCGTGATCCTTGCTGAAGGCGAGTCCGGCGAATGCCGAGAACAGGATGACGATGCCGGCATGCACGATGTAGCCGCCGTAGCGGCGCCGGTTGCGCGTCACGAGGCGCACGACAGCGAGCAGCAGCGATTCCCCGTGAAGGGTGCGGCGCGCGCCGATGCCCTTGTAGAACTCCTGCGCGATGGTGCCGGCGACGAACCCGGCGAGCGTATAGGCCACGAGCGCGTGGAAGTTGCGCATGCCCAGCGCGAGCAGCACCACGCCGGTGACGACGCCGGCACTCACGGGAAAGATGAACTGGCGCTTCAGGTTCGACGTCGACGCCTTCCGCCACGCGATGAGCGGCCCGATGCCCGTGAGCGCGAGCAGCAGGAGGCCGAGCGGAACTGTGACCGTGTTGAAGAAGGGCGGGCCCACCGTGATCTTCGAGCCACGCACCCACTCGCTCAGGATCGGGAACAGCGTGCCCCACAGCACGGAGAACGCGATGCCGACGAGCACGAGGTTGTTGTAGAGGAAGGCCGCCTCGCGACTCACCATGCTCTCGAGCACCGCGGTGGACTCGAGGTCACGGAGCCGCGTCGCGACGAGGTAGATCGTCAGGCCGGTGGCCGCGAAGAAGAACGTGGCGAACCACGTCCCCACGGGCGACTGGGCGAACGAGTGGACGCTCCCGAGAACGCCGCTGCGCGTGATGGACGTGCCGAAGATCGCGAGCAGAAAGGTCGTGACGACGAGCACAACGTTCCACTTCCGGAGCATCCCGCGCTTCTCCTGGAGCATGATGGAGTGCAGGAACGCGGTGCCCGTGAGCCACGGCAGGAGCGACGTGTTCTTGACGGAATCCCAGGCCCAGTAGCCGCTCCAGCCCAGTTCCACGTACGCCCACCACATGCCGAGCGTGATGCCGACGGTGAGGAAGAACCACGAGATGAGCGACCAGCGGCGGACGATGCGCAGCCACGTCGCGTCGAGCTGGCGCGTGATGAGCGCGGCGACGGCGAAGGCGAAGGGGATCGCCGTCGCCACGTAGCCGAGGTAGAGGCTCGGCGGATGGATGACCATCCCCGGATTCTGCAGTTGCGGATTCATCCCCTTCCCGTCGGCGGGCACGAAAGCGAGCCGGTCGTAGGGATTGGCCTTGAAGCAGGTGATCGCGATGCAGAACAGCAGGATGAGCGCGAGGGTGCCGCAGGCATACGGCGCGAGCTCGCGCGCCTTCTCCCGCGCCGACCACACGGCGATGGAAGAGTAGCCCGACAGGATGAGCGCCCAGAACAGCATCGATCCCGCCTGCCCGCCCCAGAACGCGGTGAAGACGTAGATGCTGGGCATGTTCGCGCTCGTGTGCGACGCGACGTACTCGAGCGAGAAGTCGTGCGTAAGGAGCGCGGTCCACAGGCCGACGGAGGCGAGGATCACCATGAACGTGGTCGCGTAGAGCCCACGGCGTCCGCTCGCGATGAGGTCCTCGCGACCGAGCGTGCCGCCGGCGAACGACGTCACCGCCGCCCAGGCCGCCATCAGCAACGCAACCCAGAGCGACAGCTCGCCAACCAGGATCACGCGCGTACTCCAGTCATGAGGTACCCCGCGGTGCCCAGCACGGGGGCCCCGCCGATGAGGAATTTTGTTCGAGCCGTCGTCATGCCCGTCCCACGCGCATCAGGAAGGAATCGTCCAGCCAATATAGCAATGCCGCGCGTCTTCGAAGCGAGCCGTCGACGCAGGTCCACAAGCAGATCCTTCCCTTCGGCTACGCTCAGGGCGGGCCCTACGCACAGGATGACATCAACTGTGTTCGCTGAGTCATGCGCTCAGCGCCGAGTGCGCACGAGGAGCACGGTGGCCGCGCCGGCACCCGCAACGTCCCACGTGAGATCGCGCAGGCTGAAGTCGCCCTTCACGTTCCGGTCGTGCACCTCCTTCCCCACGCCCACCGTGAGCGTCACGGCCGTGGCCCCCGTCAGCGCGGCCGCATGCTGCAGGCCCGACGTGCGCAGGGCTCCATAGGACATGCTCTGCACGAAGGCCGACGTGAAGAAGTGCTGGAGCTTGTCGCCGGCGAACCAGCGGTCAGTGGGAGCGCCGAGCTGCGAGAACGAGAAGACGAGCCACACGCCGTGCATCACGCCACGCTCCTGGCGCGCCGCTTCGGTACGTAGCCGGCGAGAAGGTCGAGCGCCTCGTGCAGCAGTACTCGGTGTGCGGGAACGTGGATCCAGCTGCTCGCACCGCTCGGATGTGGCAGCGGGATGACGATCGACCGGCCACCCTCGTGTTCCACGTCGTGCGCCTGCCCTACCACCGTGTCGAGCGGCAGCGGACCGAGGAACCGGTCGATCGCCAGCCGCCCGACGGGCACGATGACGCGCGGCCTGATGATGCGGAGCTCGTCGGCGAGCCATTCGCCGCATCGCGCCCGCTCCGAGGGCGACGGCACGCGATCGCCACGCCCGCCGGGATGTGGGCCGGGATAGCACCGCGTCACGGCCGCGATGTAGAGCCACTCGCGCGCCGCGGCCTCGTCGAGGCCAGCGCGCGCGAGCCACTGGAACAGCGTGCGGCCAGCGCGCCCGGCGAACGGACGGCCACCGGCCATCTCGGTCTTTCCCGGCGCCTGACCCACGAGCATCGCGCGCGGCGCGCGGGCGCGTGAGAGGATAGGAAGCACGCCGGGCGCATGTGCGCAACGTCGACACGCACCGAGCATGGCACAGTGCGCATCCAGCGCGCTGGCGAGTGCGCGCGGATGGGGCGTCGTGGGGGAAATTGGCATTCGCGTTCCCTACCCCTCGCCGGCCGCGAGGTGCCCGTTGGCGGCGAAGCCGTACGGATGGCGCACGATGCCGCGATCCGTGATGATAGCCGACACGAACTCGGCAGGCGTGATGTCGAACGCCGGATTGTAGACGGACGCGTCTTCCGGTGCAGTTTGAGCCCCGCGGTACGCGCGCAGCTCTGCCGGTGCGCGATGCTCGATCTCGATAGCGTCGCCGGTCGGCGTGGCGGGATCCACCGTGGACCACGGCGCGGCGACGTAGAAGGGCACGCCATGATGCCGGGCGGCGATCGCCAGCGCGTACGTCCCGATCTTGTTCGCGACGTCACCGTTCGCGGCGATGCGGTCCGCCCCTACGATCACGAGGTCCACCTCGCCACGACGCAGCAGCGTCGCGGCCATGCTGTCGGCGAGCACGGTGACGTCGAGGCCGGCTTGGTCCAGCTCCCACGCGGTGAGCCGACTGCCCTGCAGCAACGGCCGCGTTTCGTCGGCGAACACACGTACGCGTTGCCCCCGCTCGGCCGCCAGGTAGATCGGCGCGAGCGCCGTGCCGATGCCACCTGTCGCCAGCGCTCCCGCGTTGCAGTGCGTGAGCACGCGCGCATCCGGCGGCAACAGCGTGAGGCCGTGCTCGCCGATGCGCAGGCACATCGCCCGATCCTCCGCGAGAATGTTCGTCGCGTCGGCACGTAATGCCTCGTGAACCGCCTGCCCGTTGCCCGGCGTGCGCTCGGCGCAGCGGCGCAGTCGCGCCATCGCCCACGAGAGGTTCACCGCGGTGGGCCGCACGGCGCCGATCCGTTCGCTCAACCGACGAACCGCATCGAGACAGATCGCCCGGGACTCGCGGGCATAAGGCGCGAGCGACACGACGAGCCCCATCGCGCCGGCAATGCCGATGGCCGGCGCGCCGCGCACGGCCAGTGTCGCGATCGCGTCGCAGACCTCGTCCACCGTGCGCAACTCGCGCCGGACGAGCTCGCCGGGCAGGCAGCGCTGGTCGATGATGTCCACCGCGGTCCCGTCCGCGGACCAGCGCACCGCCTCGACAACAGTCATGGTGGAAAGTTAGCGGGCACGAAGGCAAGTTGCCGTCGTCCCTCTCCCCCATCGATTCATGCGACTCGTCCCGGTGCTCGCGGCACTCCTGATCTCCGCCCACATCGCGGCCGCACAGGCCAGCGACCTCACGGCGCGGCTGCCCATCGATACCGCCGTGCATCGCGGCACGCTGCCCAACGGCCTGCGCTACATCATCAGGCACAACGGCAAGCCCGAGCAGCGCGCCGAGCTGCGCCTCGCCGTGAATGCCGGCTCCATCCTCGAGACCGACGCCCAGCGCGGCCTCGCTCACTTCGTGGAGCACATGGCGTTCAACGGCACGCGCCGCTTCCCGAAGAGCGACATCGTGAATTTCCTCGAGCGCATCGGCATGCGCTTCGGCGCCGACCTCAACGCGTCCACCTCGTTCGACGAGACGGTCTACGCGCTGCAGGTCCCCACGGACACGGCGCGCCTGCTGAACACGGCGCTCGACATCATGGAAGACTGGGCGCACGATCTCACCTTCGACCCGGCCGAAGCGCAGAAGGAGCGCGGCGTGGTGATCGAGGAGTGGCGCAGGGGCCTCAGCGCCGAGACGCGCGTACAGAACAAGCAGTTCCCGGTGATGCTGTACGGCTCGAAGTACGCCACGCGCTTGCCGATCGGCACGAAGGAGAACCTCGAGCACTTCGACCCTGCGCTCGCGAAGCAGTTCTATCGCGACTGGTACCGCCTCGACCTCATGACCGTCGTGGCCGTGGGCGACTTCGACGTCGCCGCCATGGAGACGGCCATCCGCACGCGCTTCGGCCGCATTCCCCCCGCGACCGCGCCGAAGCCGCGCACCTATGCCCAGGTGCCGGAGCACGGCGAGACGCTCGTGTCCATCGAGACGGACAAGGAATATCCCAGCGCGTCGGTGGCCCTGCTCTGGCTCAAGCCGCGCGACAGCACGCGCACGGTGGCAGACCTGCGCCGCCGCTTCGTCGCCTCGCTGTACGACGGCATGGTCAACGCGCGGTTCGAAGAACTCACGCAGCGGCCCGATGCGCCGTTCGCTTACGCCGGCTCGGGACGCGGTGAGTTCGTGCGCACGCGCGACGTCTATCAGCTCTACGCCGGCGTGAAGGAGAGCGGCTTCACACAAGCAGCCGAGGCGCTGCTGGCGGAAGCGGAGCGCATCGCGCGCTTCGGCTTCACGCAGTCCGAGCTCGACCGGTTGCGCACGAACTACCTCCGCGGCCTGGAGCAGGCCTATGCGGAGCGCGCCAAGACGTCGTCGGCCATATTCGCCGGACAGTACGTGGACGCCGCACTCTCGGGCGGTCCGATCATGGGCATCTCGAACTCGCAGGCACTGGCGAAACAGCTCCTGCCGGGCATCACCCTGGTGGAGGTGAATGCGCTCGCGCGCACGTCGTTCACGGCACGGAACCGCGTGGTGCTCGTCGCCGCGCCGCAGAAGCCGGACATCGTGCTCCCCACGAAGCAGGAGATGCTGGCCGTCTTCGACGAGGCGCGCCACGCGACCCTCACGGCGTACGTGGACTCCACCTCCGACGCGCCGCTCGTGCGTACGTTGCCCACGCCGGACCGCGTGGTGTCCGAGCGGACGCTCGAGGGGACGGACATCAAGGAGTGGAAGCTGTCCAACGGCGCGCGCGTGCTGCTCAAGCCCACCGACTTCAAGGCGGACGAGGTCCTCTTCGCCGCGCAGAGTCCCGGTGGTGAGTCCCTCCTGCCCGACAGCACCGTGATCGATGCGGATCTCAGCAGCGCGCTCCTCTCCGTGAGCGGCATGGGCGATTTCAACGAGATCACACTCGGGAAGAAGCTCACGGGCAAGCGCGTGGCGCTCAGCGCGTCGCTCGGCGACCTCAGCGAAACGCTTCGTGGCTCCGCGTCGGCCAGGGATCTCGAAACGCTGTTTCAGCTCATCTGGCTCCGCATGACGCAGCCACGCGTGGATTCCAGCGCGTTCGTCGCCTTCAAGAACCAGATGCGCGCCATGCTCGCGAACCGGCGCAACGATCCCGAGGCCGTGTTCGGCGACACGATCACCGTGACGATGACGCAGCACCACCCGCGCGTGAAGCTGATGTCCGCCGCACTGCTCGACTCGGTGAACATCCGCCGGGCGCTCGCGATCCAGAAGGACCGCTTCGCCGACGGTAGCGGCTTCACCTTCTTCTTCGTGGGCAGCTTCTCGCCGGACTCGCTGCGGCCGCTCGTCGAACGGTACCTCGCGTCACTGCCGTCACTTGGCCGCACTGAAGTGCCGCGCGACGTGGGTATCCGTCCGCCCGCGGGCGTCGTCGAGCGCACCGTTCGCCGCGGTGTCGAGGCCAAGGCGCAGACGGAGCTCGTGTTCACCGGCTCCTGCGTCTACAGCTACGAGAATCGGGTCATCCTGGGCGCATTGCGCGACCTGCTGGACATCCGGCTGCGCGAGGCACTCCGGGAGGACAAGAGCGGCACGTATGGCGTGCAGGTGGGCGCGGCATGCAGCCACCTCCCGTATCCGCATTACGAAGTGAGCATATCGTTCGGGAGCGCACCCGACCGCGTGGACGAGCTCACGAAGGAAGTCTTCGCCGTGCTCGACAGCGTGAAGGCGGGCGCGGTGAGCGACTCGAACATGACGAAGATCCGCGAGCTGGCCCTGCGCGGGCACGAGACGGCGCTGCGACAGAACGGCTCGTGGCTGGCCAACATGACCGACGCCGATGAGGATGGGCGCGACCAGCGCGACTTCATGCGCAAACCCGCGCTCGTGAATGCGCTCACACGCGAGCAGGTGCGCGACGCGGCGCGCGCCTATCTCAGGCGCGAGCAGTACGCGCACTTCACCTTGCTGCCTGCCGCCACACCGAAGAAGTGAGCGTGATGGCGTGACCCACGTCTACGGGCGCGCCGCGCGCGAATGCAGCGCCGCGCGCCGCAACAGCAGTGTCGTGTCGCCAGGGGCGTGCGCCAGGCCGGCGCGATAGCTGGCATCCGCAGCGGCCGTGTCGCCGAGTTGCTCCTGCGCGACACCGAGGAATAACGCGGCCACCGCGGCCGTCTCGGAGTGCAGCAGCGGCGATGCCGCCCGCACCACCGCCGCGGGACCACCGCTCCGTCCCACCGCGTCGAGGTACAGCGCGACGAAGCCGCGCTCGGAGCGGGCGTCCGCATCGCGCAGCAGCGGCGCGAGCGTCGCGCTGGCGGCGGCATAGTGTCGCGCGGCGTACTGTGCCTGCCCCAGCTCGAAGCGGATCTGCCGGTCCGTCGGCGCCATCGCGAGCGCTCGCGTGAGCAGCGGCAGCGCACGCGCCGTGTCGCCGCGGGCCCGCGCGTCCATCCCCAGCAGTTTGTAGCTCAAGTGCTCGTCCGGCGACACCTCCGCCAGGCGCGTCCACAGGGCGCGGTGGCTGGTCCACGCCACGGCGTAATGCGCGCCGCTGATCGCGTTTCGCGCCGAGACAAGAGCAATGAGCACGAGGGCGGCACGCCGGCCCGGCAGTGACAGCCGGTCGATTGCCCAGGACGCCGCGAGCGCCGCACCTACCGTCGCGCCAAACAGTGTGCGGTCCGCGAGGATCTGCCCCGTGGGCGTGAGCAGGTTCGACGCAGGGAGGTAGGTGAGCGCCACCCACGCGAGCGCCACGAGTGGGCGACGATCACCTTTGCGAGCCTCGATGATTGCCAGCGCGAACACTGCCAGCGCACCGGCGGCGCCGAGCAGCGCCAGTGCCATCCCATGGCGCGGGAAGATCGTGGGCCCATAGTACGGCGACAGGTCCGTCGGCCACGCGAGCATCGCCCCGATGCGCGGCCACAGCGACACCATCGCCGTCTCGCGCGCGGCGGTGGACATGCCGCTCAGTCCCTGCGCCGCAATGGATGCGTGCGACACCGGTGCGCCGAGCACCACGAGCCGCGCCAGGAGGACGGCGGTGATGCAGACGACTGCCACGCTCCACGCGCGCGCGCTCGTCAGCGTGCGACGGACGGAAGGCATGTCTTCCGTCGACGACGCGGTCCAGCCCCACACGGTGAGTGCGGCCAGCGGCAGCGCGAGCAGGCCGGATTCCTTGGCGGCCAGCGCGGCGGCGGCGAGGACGCCGACCAGCATCGCGCGTCCCACATCCGCACCCGCGCGACTCGGCGCGCGCGACGCGAAAACGGCGACCAGCGCCACGATGCAGAGCGATACCAGCAGCTCGGACGTGTTCGCGACACTCGCCACCGCCTCGACGTGCAAGGGCTGCGTCGCGAACCACGCGGCGCCCGCGAACGCCGGCACGCGACCCACGCCGCGGCGGAGCAGCCACCACACGGCGTATGTCGTCGCGGCGTGCAGCAGCAGGGCGTAGAGGTGGAACCAGATCGGCGCGCCGCCGGTGATGTTCCATACGACGGCGAGCAGCGCGACATGCAGTGGACGATAGAGACCCAGCGCATCGACGCCGTCGCCCGGCCAGTACGGTTGCGACCAGACGTGGACGAGCGCGCCCCACCCGCGGAGCAGGACGTTGTCGCGGATGATGGTCGTGTCGTCGTAGACGAACGCCGCGCGCAGGCTGGGCAGCAGCGGCACGACGGCGAGCGCCAGCAGCGCCAGCGTCTCCATCGTCCGGGACCTGCGCGATGCGACGCGCGCGTCGGGTGGGGTCGTCACGAGCGGTGAAGCTATCCGGCCGACACGCCGACGGCCATGCGTACGCTACCGGGGACGGCGGCGGCGCTCGGGAAAATGGGTGTCGAGAAAGCGGATGAGCGCACGCTCTTCCGGCGAATGCGCGTACTTGTCCGCCTGCGGCATGTACTTGCGCGGCAGGCGGATGGTCTCGCCCTCGTCCACGTAGCGAGCCATCACGAGTGGATGCACGTATGACGTCCGGCAGATGGCCGGCGTGTTCCCGAGTTCCGACGCGACGAGCCTCAGCATCGTGTTCACGTTGCGCTTCGTCTCCGTGTCCGACTCGGCTGGCCCCAGCTCCGCCAGCACCGTGGCGGCGCGCAGGGTGCCGCCCCACGTGCGGAAGTCCTTCGCGCTGAAGGCCAGGCCGAGCGTGTCGTGGAGGTAGTCATTCACGTCCACCGACGTGAGATTGCGCCAGCGCGCGCCGTCCTTGTAGCGGAACAGGCGCGCTCCCGGCGTCTGCAGCTGGCGCTTCACCAGCAACGCGAGCTCGCGATTGGCCACCACCTGGCGCTGCCGGATGGATTTCTTGCCGACGTACGTGAAGACTGCGCGACCGTCCGCCACCTCCACGTGTTTCTTCCGTAGCGTGGCGATGCCGAACGTCTTGTTCTCCGTCGCATACCGCTCGCCGCCGATGCGGAAGAAGCTCTCGCTGATGAGTCGCACAACGGCCGCGGCCGCGGCGCGCTTCGACGGGGTGCGTGACGCGGCGTGCGCGCGGACGCGCGCGCGAATCGTTGGAAGATCCTTCGCCAGCTCGCGCATGCGGTAGTACTTCCGGAGCTGCCCGCGCGCGACGGCCCGCGGATGGTAGCGGTATTGCTTGCGCCCCTTGGCATCCATCCCCCACGCCTGCACCTCGGCACGGCCGCTCGCCGCGATGTGGACGTCCGTCCACGCCGGCGGGATCACGAGGAGGCGGATTCGCTCGAGGATGCGCGCGTCGCGTATCGGCGTGCCGTCCTCTTTCGTATACCGAAAGCGCGTCCGCCCACCCGCGCGAAGAATCCATTCTGGCATGGCGGGCTCGGGGGGCAAGTTGCGGTCCGTCCGTGTAGCTTTGGTGATCGCGGGACCGCGCCGACGATCCCGCCCTCCCCGTCCGCCCCCGCCATGGCCTACGAGTTCCTCACGTTCGACGTCGCCGACCGGATCGCCACGATCATGGTCAACCGCCCCGACAAGCTGAATGCGCTGAACGACGCCCTCATGGCGGAGCTGGGGCTCGCCATGCACGAGGCACTTGGCCGCGCTGATGTAGGCGCCGTGCTGCTCACCGGGGCCGGCCGCGCGTTCGTCGCCGGCGCGGACATCGGCGAGCTTGCGGGACAGACGGCGGTTGAAGGCAAGGCGCGCGCGGAGCGAGGGCAGCGCACCTTCCGCCTGTTCGAGACGTCGTCCAAGCCCACCGTCGCCGCGGTGAACGGCTTCGCGCTCGGCGGCGGCTGCGAGTTGGCCATGGCCTGTCACATCCGCATCGCGTCGGACAAGGCGAAGTTCGGACAGCCGGAGGCGAAGCTCGGCATCGTGCCGGGCTACGGCGGCTCCCAGCGCCTGCCGCGTCTGGTGGGCAAGGGCCGCGCGCTCGAGTTGCTCCTCACTGGCGACATGATCGACGCCGCCGAGGCGCTGCGCATCGGGCTCGTGAACCGTGTGGTGGCCGCGGACGTTCTTCTGTCCACTGCGCGCACCCTGCTCGCCACGATGCTCGCCAACGGGCCACTGGCGCTCGCGCTCTGCATCGAGGCCGTGGATCGCGGGCTCGACATGGGGTTGTCCGACGCGATCGCGCTCGAGGCGGCGTACTTCGGCATGCTGTCGGAGTCGGCGGACAAGGCCGAGGGCATGCGCGCGTTCCTCGACAAGCGGGCGCCGCGGTTCACCGGCGCGTGAACGATGCCCGTGTCGTGCTACGCACGCTCGCGCTGCGCGACTTCCGCAACATCGCGCGGCTGGACCTCACCTTCCCCTCCGACGGCGTCGTCGTCATCGGCGACAACGGGCAGGGCAAGTCGAACCTGCTCGAGGCGATCTACTACCTGCACCTGCTGCGCTCCGTGCGCGGTGCGCGCGACGCCGACGTGGCCCGCTTCGGCCAACCCGGCTTCCATGTCGCGGCGCGCACGGATGGCGGCGCGCATCACGAGCTGTCCGCCGGGTTCGAGCGACAGGGCAAGCGCAAGCGCGTGAAGCTCGACGGCGCGGAGCCGGCACGCCTCAGCGATGCGCTGGGCGCCCTCCCCTGCGTGCTGTTCTCTCCCGCCGACGTCGAGCTGGTTGCCGGCGCGCCGAGTGCGCGGCGTCGATACCTGGACATCCTGCTGGCGTTGTCGTCGCGCCCGTACCTGTATGCCCTCCAGCGATACCGCCACGCGCTCGCACAGCGCAACGCTGCGCTGCGCGATGCGCTCCGCTCCACTGCGGGCGGCACGCGTGCCGAGCAGCGCGTGGCCGTGTGGGAGGCGCCGCTGGCGCAGCATGGCGCCGTCCTGTGGGTGGAGCGCATGCAGTGGGCGGCACAGGCGGCGCCGCGGTTTGCCGCCGTCTGCGCGGCCATCGGCGAGCAGGCGGCGGTATCGCTCCGCTACGCCACGGCGCTCGAGCCGGCGAGCGCCGACCTCGCGGACGTGCAGGTCGCGCTTGCCGCCGCGCTGGAGGAGAAGCGGCCACTCGACATCCGCCGCTGCCTCACGCATGCGGGGCCGCACCGCGACGACCTCTCGCTATTGCTCGCCGGCCGCGAGTTGCGCGCGTTCGGCTCCGCGGGCCAGCAGCGCACGGGCGCCATCGCGCTCCGGCTCCTCGAGGGCGAGACGCTCCGCGAGCGGCTCGGCGTCGCGCCGATGCTGCTCCTCGACGATCCGTTCGCCGAGCTCGACGTCCACCGCTCGAGCCGCATTCTCGAACTGCTCGCCGAGCAGGCCATGGGCCAGACTGTGCTGACGGTGCCGCGCGAGAGCGACATCCCGCCGGCGCTCACGCAGCTGGCGCGGTGGCGCATCCACGCGGGCGATGTGCACGCAGGGGATCGTTCGCTCGACGTGACGGCAGGCGCCGCGTGAGTCCCGCGAAGAAGAAGCCCTCCGTGCTGGGTGATGTCCTGGCGGACGTCATCCGTGCCGCAGGGATCGAGTCGCGGGTCGAGCAGGCCGGCATCATTCCGGAGTGGGCCACGCTGGTGGGCGCGAACATCGCACGCGTGACGACGCCGCAGTCCATCGCCGCGGACGGCACGCTGTTCGTGCAGGTGACGACGAACGCGTGGATGATGGAGCTGTCGATGATGGAGCCCGAGCTGCTGCGCGCGCTGAATGCGAAGCCGGGCCGGACGGCGGTGAAGAAGATCCGCTGGCTGCTGCAGCCGCGCTGAAATCGGGTCGTTTTCGGTGTCGCGGCGGACCCCGCGATGCATCGGTTTTGCCAGCGCCGCAACTCGTTGTCGTTTAATGGCTTACAGCTGACTCATGCTATTGCGTGACGGGGGCACGGACGTTACATTTCCTCGTCTGGAGCGGGGGCTGCATTTCGGTCCTTGTTCGGTGCGTATTTTCTCGTCTTTTCTCGAGTGGAGTGCATGACCAAGTCGAACGAAAAGCCGGCGACGAACGAATATGGGGCGGGACAGATCACGGTGCTCAAGGGGCTCGAGGCCGTGCGCAAGCGTCCCGGCATGTACATCGGTTCGACGTCCGAGCGCGGGTTGCACCATCTCGTGTACGAGGTGGTGGACAACTCCATCGACGAGGCGCTCGCGGGCTTCGCGGACCTCGTCAACGTCACCATCCACCCCGACAACTCCATCACGGTGCAGGACAACGGGCGCGGCATTCCCGTGGATTTGCATCCCATCGAGAAGATTCCCGGCGTCGAGCTGGCCATGACGGTGCTGCACGCCGGCGGCAAGTTCGACAAGGATTCCTACAAGGTGTCCGGCGGACTGCACGGCGTCGGCGTGTCGGTGGTGAACGCGCTGTCCGAAGTGCTGAAGGTGTGGGTCAAGCGCGACGGCAAGGAGTACTACATGGACTTCATTCGCGGCGACACGCAGACGAAGCTCAAGGTCGTCGGCGACGCCGCGCGCAAGCAGACCGGCACCAAGGTGTGGTTCAAGCCGGATCACATGATCTTCACGGAGCTGGTGTACAACTACACCATCCTTGCGTCGCGGCTGCGCGAGCTCTCGTTCCTCAACAAGGGCGTGACCATCACGCTGAAGGACGAGCGGCTCGGCGAGGAGAAGGACGAGACCTTCCTGGCGAAGAACGGACTGCGCGAGTTCGTGCAGCACCTCAACGCGAACCGCAAGCCGCTGCACCAGGAAATCATCTATCTCGAGACCACGAAGGACGACGTCGGCATCGAGCTCGCGATGCAGTACAACGACGCGTATCAGGACAGCGTCTTCTCCTTCGTCAACAACATCAACACGCACGAAGGCGGCACGCACCTCACCGGCTTCAAGAGCGCGCTCACGCGCGTGATCAACGCGTACATCCAGAAGTCGTCGCTCTCCAAGAAGGACAAGGAGACCGCCCTCTCGGGCGACGACGTGCGCGAGGGCCTCACGGCCGTGCTGTCCGTGAAGGTGAAGGAGCCGCAGTTCGAGGGGCAGACGAAAACCAAGCTTGGCAACTCCGAAGTGGAGTCCGCCGTGAAGACGTGCGTGAACGAGTGGCTCGCCAGCTATCTCGAGGAGCACCCGCGCACCGCGAACATCGTGATCGACAAGGCGATGTCGGCGGCGCGCGCGCGCGAGGCCGCCCGCAAGGCGCGCGACCTCACGCGCCGCAAGAGCGCGCTCGACGTGGGCAACCTGCCGGGCAAGCTCGCCGACTGCAGCCTCACCGACCCCGCGCTCTGCGAGATTTATCTGGTGGAAGGTGACAGCGCCGGGGGAAGTGCGAAGCAGGGGCGCAAGCGCGAGTTCCAGGCGATCCTCCCGCTGCGCGGCAAGATCATCAACGTCGAGAAGGCACGCATCGACAAGGTGCTCTCCAACGAGGAAATCCGCACCATCATCACGGCCCTCGGCACCGGCATCAAGGACGAGTTCACGATCGAGAAGGCGCGCTACCACAAGGTCATCATCATGACGGACGCCGACGTGGACGGTGCGCACATCCGGACGCTCCTCCTGACCTTCTTTTACAGACAGATGCCGGAGCTCATCGAGGCCGGCTACGTCTACATCGCGCAGCCGCCCCTCTTCCGCGTGGCGAAGGGCAAGGAGGCGTACTACGCCTACGACCTGAAGGAGCGCGACGAGATCGCGAAGCGGATGTCGCCGGACGGCAAGACCGGCATCAACCTGCAGCGCTACAAGGGGCTCGGCGAGATGAACGCCGACCAGTTGTTCGACACCACGATGGATCCGAACACACGCACCCTGCTCAAGGTGAATGTGGAGGATGCCATCACGGCCAACGACATCTTCCAGACCCTCATGGGCGACGAAGTCGAACCAAGACGCCTTTTCATCGAGAAGAACGCGCGCTTCGCGTCGAACCTCGACATCTGAGAGACGCGTGTGTCGGTGCAACAATAAGACTGGACAAGGTGTGCAGTTATTCTGGAAATGACCGAGTCTGTCACCGTGGCAGTTGATGGAGGTAACGAGGGGCGGTGTTGCACGAAGAGTGGGTGTAGACGGTTCTGTGCAGTTTTCGTTGACGGCACCGATCATGGATTGACGATCAGAACGGCAGGGCAGCCAGAGCGCTGTCCTGCCGTTCGCGTTTCGTCCCTCCCGTCCCCGCACTTCTGCGCGCGCTTCGCTACGGCGTCGGGACCTGTTCACCGGGCAGCACGGCCCGGCAGGGGACAAAGGGGGCGGCGGGGGTACCGAGGAACCGTCCCCGTCGAGGCTCAGGCGGTGAGCAGGGCGGCGGGGATCACCGCGATCCCGTCACGTCGACGATACGCCTGCTCGCCGGTGTTGATCACCGCGGCGTCGAGGAGACCGCCCTTCAGTTCGTCGCGCAGCCAGAGCAGGTGCTCTACGTCCTTGTCGGTCACGACGGGGCTCAACTTCACCTCTAGAGCGACGACGCGATGGTCTCCACGCTCGACGATCAGATCCACCTCGTGACGACCCTCCTCCGTGCGGAGGTGGCGCACCGTCGCTTCGGCGGCCTGGGCGTACACGCGCACGGATAGCGTGACGAGGGACTCGAAGAGCTGGCCGAAGAGCGTGCCATCGCGCGGGGCCACTTTCTCCAGACTGCTGCCCAACGGTCCGGCGGGGTCGAACAACGGGGACACCGCCCCCTCCAGCAGGGCCTCGTCGTCGACCCCGAGCAGCCGGGCCGCGAGGGCCGGGTCGGCGAGATGGTGCCGGGGCGCTTGCGTCAGTCGCCCGAGCTGGTTGCGGTGCGGGATCCACCCCAGCAATGGCTCGAGCAAGAACAAACGCTCGAGGACGGCGCGATAGGCGAGGACGGACGTCTTGGCCATCGTCACCCCTTCGCCGCTCGTCGCGGCGTCGCGGATCTTCTCGAAGGTCGTGACCGTCGCGGACGCGGCCGCGTAGCTCTGCATCCAGCGGCGCAGCGCATCCGGGCGGCGCACACGATGGCCGGCTTCGGCGAAGTCGCGGTCGACGATCCGGGCGAGGTAGCCGTCGAGGTGCGCGCGACGCGCCCGGCCGGACAGGGGGCGGATGCCGGGAAAGCCGGAGGCGACGATCTCGCGGGCGTACGTGGAAACGTCTACCGTCGTGGCGCCGGCGATTTTGCCCTGCGCGCCGCTCAGCAGGTCGGCCAGCCGGACGGAGGTCGGACCGAGGTTGCGCTCAGCGATTGAGAGCGGCCGCATGCGGATCGGCACGATCCGTCCGGCACCCGAGTGGGTGGGACCGTCCTCGCCCTCGTCGCCCTCCGGGACGGCGGACCCGGTCAGGAGGTAGCTCCCGGTGGGCGCGCCGTCGTCCACGGCCCGCCGAACCGCATCCCAGATGGGGCGATAGCGCTGCCATTCGTCGAAGAGCACGGGGGCGTCGCTGGCCAGCGCGACATCGGTGGCCGCCTCGACGATGGCACGCTGAGCCTTGTCGTCGAGGCGGTAGACCGAGCGCGCTCGGCGGAGCGCCGTCTGGGTCTTCCCCACCCCTTTAGGCCCCTCCACCGCCAGCGCCGTCAACGCTGGCAGCAGTTCATCGAGTTCGGCGTCGAGGATTCGCCGGATGTACGGATCGGGGGGTGTTGGCGAGGACATGGGAGGCCTGATGGGGTGCGCTACGCTACCTCTCCCCCAGATTCTACGCTACCTCTCCCCCGAACACAACACTACCTCTCCCACAGATTCTACGCTATCTGTCCCCCATACACTACGCTACTTCTCCCCCACACCCCGTGGCGACCACCAGTCTGGGCGTGAGGTGCGCTTATCGGCCTCCGGAACTACAACGGCAGGACGATGTTTAGGTCGCCCTGCCGCTCCAGCCCGCTCGCCTAAAGCCACATTCTACGGAAACTGCACATCACTGCCTACACCCACTCTTCCTGCAACAACGCGTGTCGGGGTGCGCATTCCACGAGAGACGGTCTGCAGGTTCTTGAGACGGACCGAATCGCTGCCACCTGAGCAGGGACAAGAGAGGGGCGACTGCAGTTAGCAGTCGCCCCTCTTTTACTGTCCGGCCGCGCGTCCCCATGCCCAGCCGCAGGCGCCGGGTCACCCTTTCGCTTGATCTTGCGCCTCGGTCGGCGCCGTCGACTCAGCCCACCGCAACCGCTCGGCGGCCCGGCATCAAGGTGCGCAGCGCGCGCCACTCCCCGTGTCGGAAGAATCGCGTGACGATCAGGAGCGCCGGCAAGGCGAGAAACAATCCCAGCTTCGTCACCAATCCAGAGCGCGCGCCACGAGGCATGTCGCAACAGGCCCGGACGGAAGAGACCGGCGAGCTCGGCGAGGAACAGCGCAAGCACCGTCAGGTTCGCGGCCAGGTTCGCCATGAAGATCCCGTCCACGCCCCAGTGGAAGTGCCCGATGAAGACCACGTTCAAGCCGATGCTCACCGCGACGAAGAGGAGCCGCAGCACCGCGTACCGCATCGAGCGATTCACCATGCGGAGATGCGCGTAGGGCACCGCAAGCAGTGCGTCGGTATAGACGATCGCCATCATGTAGCGGAAGGCGACGACGTCGAGCTTTGCGACGGGCGCGAGCCACGATGCAGCACCGATCGCGAACCCGGTGATCACGCCGCCGATCGCGATCACCATGCCGAACGACATGCTGAACGCGCGCTGTCGCTCCGCAATTGGTGCCTGCTTCACCGAGGCGGCGTTGCGCATGTACGCGACGTCCATTCCCAGGTAGAGCGCAATCGAGATGATCGGGATGTACGAGTAGACGACGCTTTGGATGCCGTTCTGCGCAGGATCGAACTGGTGCGCGTAGTACGGCTGCAGCAGGTAGCTGAGCAGCCGCCCCACGATCGAGCTGAGACCGTACACCAGCGACTCCGAGCCCAGGCGCTTGAGCTTCGAGCCGAAGCCGCCCGGCGCGGCGCTCGATGCGCCAGCCTGGCTGCCGGGCATGCCGGACTGCGCCGCGGCCTGTGCCTCAGCGGTGATGTCCGGCTGCGCGCCGGCGCCGGAAGTCGGCGTGCCGCTCTTGTGAAAGTCCTCCGTCATGGCGCAGTCCGGTCTCCGTCGCTGAGCACTGTCATCGTCCATCCGCACACAATCCTACCTCGTCGGCCCCGCTTCATGCACCCCGTCGTTTTGTCGCTTTTTCCGCAGGATGCACGGTTGCGTCGCACTCTGCATGGGCGAAAATGGCCCCGCGCGCCTGACGGTGTGCAACTACACGCGCACGACGTGACGGCGGCCACGGAATTCCTCGACAGTCGAGGACAGATTGTCCGGGCGCTCCACACTGGGTGTGAGTGTCACGCAGTCGCTGTCGCTATGGGTTCTCGCATCACCGCGCACTCCGCGCGGGTGTGGTCAACGAATGACCTGCGGGAACCGTCCACTAGCGTCGATGACGCCGTCCGCAGATGCGGGTCACGGTCCATTGCCGCGTTGCATTGCGAGGATGCATGCACGCCTCTTCCCTTCGTCTTCTGTCGGTGCTCGTACTGAGTGCCTCGGTCGCTGCCTGTGCGGCCGATACGACGACCCCATCCGATGCGCCCGGCGCGGTGACCTTCTCGGTCGCGAGCAGCCCGGCAACCGTTTCTGCCGCGAGCCTGTCCTCGTCGGCTCTCGGCACCTCCACGTCGCTCGTCGTCGGTCGTGGCAGTGACACCCTGCAGCTCGACAGCGTGAACGTGGTGTTCTCGCGCGTCGTCCTGCATCGCGCAGCGGGTACGTCCTGCGGCGACGCGGGTCACGACGACAACGCGGATCACGACTGCGCCGAACTCAAGGACGGTCCGATCCTCGTCAGCCTGCCCCTCACCGCTGGCGCCCAGACGGTGTTCAGCGTGTCTGCACCGACGGGGAGCTACACCGGCATGAAGCTCTGGACGCACAAGCCCAATCGCGCGGACTCCGGCCCGAACACCCAGGCGTTCCTCGTGGCGCACCCGGAGTATGAAGGCACGAGCATCCGCGTCGTCGGCAAGTTCAACGGCGTGGCCTTCACGTGGCGCGGCGACCCCGAAGCGGAGATCGAGCAGACGTTCGCGCCGCCCCTCGCGGTCACCGACGCGTCCGGCCTCAGCCTGACGCTGAAGATCGACGTCGCCAGCTGGTTCCAGTCGGACACCGGCGCGCTGCGCGATCCGCGCACCACATACTATCCGCAGATCGCCAACGCCATCAAGGCGTCGTTCCGCGCCTTTGAGGACAAGACCCACACGGGCAATGACGATCACGGCACCGGCCGTCCGTAGGACTCCCGGGTTCGTTGAAGACGGCGGCCACCTCACGGTGACCGCCGTTTTCAGCTGTCGGTGTGCTGTTATGTGCGAGAACGCAACTCTCGCCCTCTCGCCCTCTCGCCCTCTCGCCCTCTCGTCCTGGCAGTCAGCGGACCCTGCCGCGCAGTGCGGGGTACCGAACTCAGTTTGGCCTTTCCACGACGCAGTGGTTTAGGAGTTGCCTTGCGCACTGATACCTAACAGCAACCCGAGCCGCACAGGAGAACCACCATGCGTAAGATTGCCATGCTCGCGCTCGCCATTGGGATGGCGGCTTGCACCACTGACTCCACCGCACCGTCCACCTCGATCAACGGCACGTATTCGCTCAGGACGATCAACGGCGCCACGCTCCCCTACTCGTTCGGGAACGGCCTGTCGCTCGTGAGTGACCAGCTCGTGCTCGGTACGGACGGCAACTTCACGGACACGTCCCGCTACAGCGATGGCACGACCAGCACGGAATACGGCTATTACAACAACCTCAACGGCTCCGTCACGTTCAACGACCAGACGGCCGGCTTGACGTACCAGGGCTCGCTGAGTGGCACGGTGCTCACCGTGATCGTGAGCGGCTACACCCAGACGTTCCAGAAGAACTGATCCGGCCGCACTGCGGCACATTCGAAACGCGGGCTGTCTTTCGACAGCCCGCGTTTCTGCATCGTGCATCTGTGCCCTCTCGCCCTCTCGCCCTCTCGTCCTCTCGTCCTCTCGTCCTCTCGTCCTCTCGTCCTTACTGCGCGTACCGCAGCACATCGTACAGGTAGTGCACGCCGAACCCCATGTTCTCCACCGAGATCCGCTCGTCATTCCCATGCATGCCCTTCTGCATGTCGGCACTCGGCACGCGAAACGGATCGAAGCCGTAGGTGATGATGCCCAGCGCGCGGTAGTGCGGGCGGTCGCTGGCGGCGGTGAACATCGGCGTCGTCACGAGCGCCTTCGGGTCGCGGTCGTGCGTCGCGCGTTCGATCGCGCGGAAGAGATCGGTGTCCACCGGGTTGTCCATGCGCGGCTTGATCGATGCCGGCGCGGTGATGTGGACCGCCGTGTCCGCGATCACGCGACGGATGTCCGCGAGGAACGCGGCAGGATCCTGGTCCGGGAGGAGACGGATGTCGAGAAAGGCCGACGCTTCCGGCGGGATCACGTTGTTCTTGTTCGAGCCGGTCACCACCGTGAGCGAAATGGTGTTCCGGAGAATCGCGTTCCAGTAGACGTCGCTGGTGAGCCACGCGCGCGCGGCCGGCTGGCGCACTGCCGCCGCAACGTCGGCGAGCCACCGACGCTGCTGCCCGTCATAGCTGGCCGAGAGCGCCTTGAAGTAGCGCGCCACGCCGGGCACCACGTGCAGGGGCGTCTCGTAGTGCGCCACGCGATCCAGCGCCGCCACCAGCCGCGGCACGGGATTCTGTCGGGTCGGACGCGACCCGTGTGACGGAACGCCCTGCACCGCCAGCTTGAGGCCGTAGGGCCGCTTCTCGTCCACGCCCACGCCGTAGTACCGCACGGCGCCATTCACCACCGGGTTGTCGCCACCCTCGGTGAACAGGTACTCCACGTCGCGCACGAGGTCCGCGTGGTTCTTCACGAAGGCGGCGGCACCCGTTCCGCCATTCTCCTCGTTGGTGTTCGCGATGAACACGATGTCGCGCGTGAGCGGCACGCCGCTGCGCTTGAGCGCGATCATCGCCATCAGGTGCGCGATGCCCTGCCCCTTCATGTCGAGTGTACCGCGGCCGTACACGTAGCCGTCCCGCACCTCGCCTCCGAACGGGTCGACCGTCCAGTACGACGCGACTGCCGGGACGACGTCGATGTGGTGCACGAGGGCGATCGCCTTCTTCGAGCCATTGCCCTTGAGCCGCGCATAGAGGTTCGCATGGCCGGGGCCGAGCTCCGCCGTGTCGAGGATCTGCGCCTCGATGCCGTCGCGGGCGAGCAGTTGCTTGAGGAAGAGCGCTCCCTCCAGCTCGTTGCCCGGCGGGTTGGTCGTGTTCACGCGGATGTAGTCGCGCAGGTGCTGCACGCTCTCGTCCTGGAGCGCGGCCCAGTTCACGGGGGAGCCTCGCCGCGCGGACTGGGCCTGGAGGGACGAGCAGGTGAGGAGCAGCAGGGCAGCGCGGCGCAGCGGCATGTCGGGCGCGGAGTGAGGACGATGCATTCAGGCACGAGCGGCAGACACTAGTCCCGGCACCCCCTGTCCGATAGGCCCGCCGTCTGCTGTATTTTCCGGAGAATCGATCGCATCGACCTCATCCGCCCTCGCCCATGCCCCACGCCAGACAGTTCGTACCCCTGCTCGCCGTCCTTGCCGCTGCGTGCGCCGGAACGGTCACTCCGACCATCATTGGGCCCATCCGGTCCCATGCGCCCGCGCCCACCACAGACGACATCACGCCGGCCGACCTGATGACGCGGCTCTACATCTTCGCCGACGACTCCATGCTCGGCCGCGAAGCGGGGACACTGGGCAACGTGCGCGGTACGAACTACGTCGCGTCCGAAATGCGACGCACGGGACTGCAGCCCGGCGGCGAGAACGGCACTTACTTCCAGACCGTGCCCACCGTGCTCGCGCGTATCGACCCCGCGTCGTCACTGCGCGTGGAAGGTACGACCATGGCGCTCTGGCGCGACGTGGCGCCGCAGATCGGCAACCCGCAAGTGCGTCCCGTGCACGGCACGGTGCCCGTGGTGTTCGGCGGCCAGGTGGGCGGACCGCTGTTGACGCCGGAGCAGGCCGCAGGAAAACTCGTCGTGATCCTGCCAGCCTCACGCACCGTTGGCGCGCGCATTCCGTTGCCATACTCGGGCGACCTCGCCTCCGCCCGCGCGGAGATGCAGGCACTCGCGCCCACCGCGCGTGCTGCCGCGGCGATCGCTTACGTCACGCTCGACTCGCTGTCTCCGGCCGCCATCGACTGCCTGCGCGAGCCGGACCTGGAGCTCGCCGCCTCGTCGGCGCAGGGCGCGGCGACTGCACCGGTGCTGCTCGTCACGGCCGCCGCGGCGCAGCGCCTGCTGGGAGCCGCGCCGGCTGCGATCACAGCGGGCGCTGCCGGCCGCACGGCGGAGCTGACCGTCGCGTCCGTGCGCACGCCGGCGCCGTATCCCGCGCGCAACGTGATCGGCATCCTGCCAGGGCGCGATGCGGCCCGTCGCGGGGAGTACGTCGCCATCGGAGCACACAACGATCACATCGGCGTCGAGCCGCGCCCGCTCGATCACGACTCGGTGCTCGCCACCAACATGGTGATCCGTCGGCAGGGCGCGCAGGACCCGGTGCGCGGAGCAACTCCGTCCGAGGCACGGCGCATCGCGCTGCTCCGCGACAGCCTCACGCGCGCGCAGGGCGGCGCGCGGCGCGACTCCGTGAACAACGGCGCGGATGACGACGGCTCCGGCACGGTGGCGATGCTCGAGATCGCCGAGCGGTTCGCGACGGCGCCGGAGCGGCCGGCGCGCTCGCTCCTCTTCGTGTCGCACACTGGCGAGGAGAACGGGCTCTGGGGGTCGCAGTGGTTCACGGATCATCCCACCGTCCCACGCGATTCCATCGTCGCCCAGCTGAACATGGACATGGTCGGCCGCGGCAAGGACACGGATGTGATGGGGCGCGGCCCGAACAACATCCAGCTCATCGGACCGCGACGCCTCTCCACGCAGCTTGGCGACGTGATCGACTCCGTGAACGCGGCGCGCACGCCGCACATGGACATCGACCGCTCATTCGACGCAAACGGTCATCCGCTCAACCGGTACTGCCGCAGTGACCATTACATGTATGCGCGCTACGGCATCCCGATCACCTACTTCTCGCTCGGCTACCACACCGACTACCACCAGGTGACGGACGAGCCGCAGTACATCGACTACGACCACCTCGCGCGCGTCGCGTCGTTCGTGCACGACATCGCGGAGGCGATCGCGAATCGTCCACAGCGGCTCGTCGTGGATGGCCCGAGGCCGGATCCGCTCGGCGGCTGCCGGCAGTAGCGCCCGTTACGGATGGCGCGCGGCGGCGGTGTCGCGCGCTATGGGCGATAGTAGTGCTGGATGCAGCTCAGCACCGCCTTCTCCGCCAGCGCGGCATCATCGCCATCGATCGCACCGTGAATGACCTCTTTCGCCTCGATCAGCGTCCGCTCCGGTGGCGCCCCTTGCTGGCGAAGCGCCTGGCAGAAGTGCGCCGCAGCCGCCTCGACGTCACCCACGCCGCGTCGCGTCTGGAACGACGCGATGAGTGCACGCCGGAAACTCTCGCGCGCCTCTGCTACATCCGTCTGGTCGTCCATCGTGCGGGCGTCCCCCTGGTTCAGCTGGCGGCAGCCAGTCACGGCGCCGGGATCAATCGCGAGCGTGCGAAACGGGGCAGAAAGCGTTCCAGCCACGACGATTACGCCACCGTTCCCGAGCCGAACTGTCCGCGCGGTGTAACATCACCATGCGCCTCACCTGCTTCAGCCGGCCCGCAAGCAGATCCTTCGCTACGCTCAGGATGACAAGGTGTCGCGTGCGATGAAGCGACCTCCTTCGACGCTGCCGCGTCCGGCCCGGGCGTGGATGGTTTGCGCAGTCGCCTGCGGCGTCGCGTCTGTCACGGGTTGTGCGCCCCGCACCTCCACGGCGCCGGCGCCTCCGTCACCGGCGGCGGCCACCGCAGTGCCGGGAGTCGATGCACTGGGCAACGAGATCGTGGCACGCACCAATCGTGAACGAGTGTCGCTCGGGCTCGAGCCGCTCGCCCGGAGCGTGGCACTCACGCGCGCCGCGAAACTGCAGGCGTCGCAGATGGCAGACCGGGCGAAGTTGGCGCACGAGCTTCCCGGGGCGGCATACCCCACGCTCGACAACCGGCTTGCTGCCGTGGGTTACTTCATGCGTGCCTCCGGCGAGAACGTCGCGGAAGGCTATCCGTCGCCCGCGGCCGTCGTCGCGGGCTGGATGACGTCGCCCGGCCATCGCGCGAACATCGTATCGACGAACTTCACGGAGATGGGCGCCGCCGTCGCGACGGCGAAGAACGGCCGGCGGTTCTATGCACAGGTGTTCGGCGCGCCGCAGTAGCGCGTCGCGCGGCGGTCAGGCGCGGGACGCTTCGCCCCTGGCGACCGCAAGAAGCTGGCGGCCGATCACGAGGTGGACGCCGAGCAGCGCGAGGAGCACACCGGCCACGGTAAACCAGGCGAGGAAACGCTCCGTCGTATCGAGGCCCGCGCTTGCCGTGGGTCGCGTGATGTAGACGAACAGCAGGTAGACGAGCGCGATGCCGCCGCAGGCGGCGAAGGCGCCGAATCCGGCAAGCCTTGCGATCTTCGGGGGCATGGTGCTCCTCACGTCAGGGGTGAAGGGACGGCGCTGTCATCTCTGGCAACTGCCCCGATGATGGGAGTTACACGCCCTGCTTCGTGCACGCAAGCGCTACATCGCATCGAGCACCTCGACGCCCCTGGCACTCACGCGGTGCGAGACCAGTGGCAACGGAATCTCGGCCTCATCGGCAAGCGAGACGGCGGTTCGCAGCGTGCGCAGGCCGCTGTCGATGCCGGAACGATCGCGCGCGAAGACCGTCCCCAGCGGCTCGCCCTGCTCCACCCAGTCGCCGGGACGAGCGGTGATCACGAAGCCGACCGAGAGGTCGAGCCGGTCCTCCATGGTGGTGCGGCCGCCGCCCAGCGCGGCAATGCCACGGCCAATGGTGCGCGGCTCCACGCGCGCCACGAAGCCACGGCGCGGCGCGGCGAAGATCTCCACCTCGGCGGCCTGTGGCAGGATCGCCGGGTCGTCCACCACGGCGGGATTGCCACCCTGGGCCTCGATCATCTTCTGGAAGTGCTCCGCGGCCGCGCCGCTCGCGATCGCCCGTTCCATCATCGCACGCGCCTCATCACGATCGGCGACGCGCCGCGCGAGCAGCAGCATCTCGGCGCCGAGTGCATACGTCACCTGCATGAGGTCATCGGGGCCTTCGCCGCGCAGCGCGAGGATCGCCTCCTCGACTTCGAGCGCGTTGCCGCAGGCTCGCCCGAGTGGACGGTCCATCGCCGTGATGAGTGCCACGACGGGACAATCGTGGTCCGTGCCCAGGTCGATCATCGTGCGCGCGAGCTCGAGACCGCGCTCCAGCTCCGGCAGGAACGCGCCCGACCCGCGCTTCACGTCGAGCACGAGGCCCGTGAGGCCTTCCGCCAGCTTCTTGCTCATGATGCTTGCCGCGATGAGCGGGATGGATTCCACGGTGCCCGTCGCATCGCGCAGGGCGTACATCTTCCGGTCGGCTGGCGCGATCTCCGACGTCTGCCCGATGAGCGCACAGTTCAGCGTCTCGAGGAGTCGCTTCGCGGCATCCAGCGTGAGGTTCGTGTCGAACCCGGGGATGGCCTCGAGCTTGTCGAGCGTACCGCCCGTGTGTCCGAGCCCGCGGCCCGACATCATGGGCACCGCGACGCCCAGCGACGCGATCAGCGGCGCCAGCACGATGGACACCTTGTCGCCTACGCCGCCCGTCGAGTGCTTGTCGATGCGCGGGCGGTCGAGGTACGCCAGGTCGAGCGTGTCGCCGCTGTGCAGCATGGCCTCGGTGAGGGCGTGCGTCTCGGCGCGGTCGAGCCCGCGGAGGAAACACGCCATCAGGAACGCGGCCATCTGGTAGTCCGGCACGTGCCCTGCCGCATACGCGTTCGCGAGGGCGCGCCACTCGCCCGGCTCGATGTGGCCGCCGTCGCGTTTGCGCTCGATGAGCCTCAGCGCGAGCATTGACCCCACTCCGGGGTATGCCTACACTGGCGGAGCAGGGTGACCGGACTCTGCCGGGAAGCCCGCCTCGTTCGCGATCGCTGCATTCGTTCGCCCACCTGTATCAGGGAGTTACTCATGTTCGTTTCCTTCGCCGCAACGCGTCGCCTGCTCGGCGCCGCCGCAGCGGTGACGTTCGCGCTCGCGCCGCGACTCGTGGCGCAGACGGCTGCGGAACACATCGCCGCCGGCGACAAGGAGCACATTGCCATGAACGCGCCGGCGGCGCTCCACCACTACGAGGAGGCGCTGAAGGTCGATCCCAAGTCGTACGACGCACTCTGTCGAGCGACGCGGGAAGCCGTCGATGTCGGCGAATACAACCCGGACGACAAGGAGCGCGAGCGCCTGTATTCCGTCGCTGAACTATATGCACGGCGTGCGGTCGAGGTGAACCCCGCCGATGCCGAAGGGTACGCGCAGCTCGCCCGGGCGCTCGGGCGCAAGGCGCTGTCGCTCGGCAAGCGGGATCAGGTGAAGTACGCGGGCGACGTGCGCAACAACGCCCTCGAGGCGCTGAAAATCAACCCGAAGGAAGCCGCCGCGCTGCACGTGATGGGCAAGTGGAACTATGAAGTGCTGCGCCTCAGCGGCATCACGCGCTTCATGGCCAAGACCTTCCTGGGCGGCAAGGTGTTCGATTCCGCCAACTGGGATGACGCGCAGCGCTACATGGAGGAATCCGTCGCGGTCGATCCCACGCGGCTGGTGCATCACCTGGACCTGGCGCGCGTCTACGCCGCGCGCGACAACAAGGAGAAGGCGCGCCAGCAATATGAGGCCGTCATCAACGGCACGCGCACCGACTTCAACGACCGGAAGTACCAGGCCGAGGCCGGCGAGGAAATCAAGGACGTCCGCTAGTCACCGATGGCGGGCAGTGGCGGGAGCATTCCCGCGACTGCTCGCCATCGTACCATCAGCCCAGCTGGCTGTCCGACTCGCGTTCCAGGTCCCGTTCCGCCAGGCGACGCGCCTTGCGCCGGCTGATCGCGCGCGACACCGCATGCAGCTCATTGCGGACGTCCAGCCACGCGTCCGTGCCATGCCGGCCAATCGCGCGTGAGGTCCGCCGCGCCTTGCGCCGGAGGATGGAGCGCGTCTCCTCGCCCGCGTGCGGCGCCGTCAGGAGGGCCACGCCGGCACCCAGCATGAGGCCGAGCGCCAGTCCGGCGCCGAAGACGGCCACCTGCTGCCAGTCCGTTTCGTGCTCCGGCAGGATCGCCGGGGAGCGGGGGGGCGCCTTCCTCGTGGCGTGTCGCGAACGTGCTGGGCCTGCGTATGACATGGTACGGGAGTGAGGGAAGGCGCGTGGTTTGGAAATTGCGTGCCAGACAGAGGTTGGTGACGGCCCGCGTCGGCGTGGAGCGCTCGACCCGCTCCCGCGGGTGCGATTGTCGTGCGGAAGTTCCGGGCGTCCCGCTGCTCACCTTCCGCTCGCCAACGACGTACCCACATGCCACGCGGTGTGAGGCCAATGCATGGCTACTAACGGCAAGACCGTCCTCCTCGTCGAGGACAATGAAGACAACCGCATCGTCTATTCCACGATCCTGCGCCACTTCGGCTACGAAGTGAGCGAGGCGTTGAACGGGGAAGAGGGTATCGCCAAGGCCCGCGCCGAGAAGCCCGACCTGATCCTGATGGACATCTCCATCCCGATCATCGACGGCTGGGAAGCCACGCAGGTGCTGAAGCACGATCCGGCCACGCGCGACATTCCCATCATCGCGCTCACCGCGCACGCGCTGGCGTCGGACCGCGAGAAGGCGATGGAGGTGGGTTGCGACGGCTACCTCGCCAAGCCGTGCGAGCCGCGCGCGGTCGTGGCCGAAGTACAGCGATTCCTCGGGAAGGACGCAGCGCAGAGTGCAGGCTGACGTGTCGGCGTCGCGAGACGGCAGTCGCCCGGAAAGCGCGTCGTGCGTCCTCGTGGTGGATGATCACGAGGACAACATCGAGGTACTCAAGGTTCGCCTCGAGAGCTGGGGCTACCGCACCGCGTCCGCGTACAATGGCGTGGACGCGCTGGCGTATGTCGAGGCCACCCCGCCCGACCTGATCCTGCTCGACGTCATGATGCCGGAGATGGACGGGAACGAAGTGGCGCGCCGCATCAAGGGCAACAAGGCACTGCCGTTCATCCCCATCATCATGCAGACCGCCCTCGACTCCACCGACAGCAAGGTGGAGGGGCTCGAGGCGGGCGCGGACGACTACATCACCAAGCCCATCGACTTCGCCGAGCTCAAGGCGCGCCTGCGCTCGATGCTGCGCATCAAGCGGCTGCAGGAGGCCCTCGAGGAGCGCGAGAAGGAGCTGCTCGAGGCGAACCAGCGGCTGACGTACATGTCGCAGACCGACGGGCTCACGGGCCTCGACAACCGCCGGCACCTGAACGAGCGGATCGATGAGATGTTCTCGCACGCCAAGCGACTGAACGAGCCGTTCTCGCTGGTGATGTGCGACCTCGACAAGTTCAAGAGCGTGAACGACACCTACGGCCACCAGGCGGGGGACGAGGTGCTCAAGCAGCTGTCGGCCATCCTCAAGGACGAGGCGCGCGAGATCGACCGCGTCGGCCGGTACGGCGGCGAGGAGTTCATGCTCCTGCTGCCCGGCACCGTGCTGGACGCCGCCGTGACCTTCGCGGAGAGGGTGCGGAAACGGATCGAGAGCCATACATTCACGTTTCCGGGAGGGACCATCCAGCGCACCGCGAGCTTCGGCGTGGCGGGCTGGCCCCATCCGAAGGTCGAGCAGTCCGACGACCTGGTGCGCACCGCCGACGACGCGCTGTACGTCGCGAAGGAGACGGGACGCAACAAGGTGGTCCGCTTCGACGGCGTTGAGTTCAACATGCACCAGGCCGAACAGGATGGAGACGCTCCCGCACGACCAGACTTCGGCGCCAGCGAGGAACGAGCTGCAGCCACAGGAGGCTGACGAGCTCGCGCGCCTCCGCGCGCGCGTAGCGGAACTCCAGCGCGATCGCGACCACCTCGCTGCCATCGTCGACATCCTCCAGGAAGCCTCCGCGTCGCTCCACTTCGTGGATGTCCTCCAGACCATCGCGCGCAAGCTCGGCGAGACCTTCGGGCTCGATCGCTGTGCGATCTTCCTCTCCGGCGACAAGGACGAGGTGCGGCTGGTCGCGAGCTACGAGGACCCGACCATCCGCAACCTCGTGGTGGACCTCAACCGCTACCCCGAGCTGAAGCGCGCCTTCGAGAGCGGCGAGACGGTCTTCATCCCCGACGCCGCGAACGAGCCCACGCTCCGCAGCATCCGGTCCACGCTCGACTCGCGGAACGTACGCTCGATCATCGTGGTGCCCATCCGGTGGGAAGGCTCCGTGATCGGCGCGATCTTCCTGCGCACCGAGCGCGACTCCGAGCCATTCAGCGAGGGCGACGTCGGCTTCTGCCAGCAGGTGGCGTCCCTCACCGCGAAGGCCCTCCGCAACGCGCACCGCTTCGAGACGCTGCTGCACAGCCAGCAGGACGTGGACCTCGCGCGCCGCAAGTCCGAGCTCCAGCGCGTCGCGCTCATCGGCTTCATGCGGCGGATGCTCGATCGCTACGCCCGCGGCGAGGAGCACGTGTGGGCCGAGACGCTCCTGCCGAAGGCGGCCGACGAGGAGCTCGAGCGGCTGGTGACGGTCGCGATGCAGGTGCTCGAGGAAGAAGCCAAGGGCTGAGCGCACCGAGCGACATGCCTTCCGTTACGCCCGAACGGCGCGCCGAGGAACTCCGCGCGCTGCTCCAGCAGGCGTCGCACGATTACTACGTGCTCGACCGCCCCACCCTGCCCGACGCAGAGTACGATCGCGCGTTCCGAGAACTCCAGGTGCTCGAGCGCGACCACCCTGCGCTGCGCACCGCGGACTCGCCCACCATGCGCGTGGGCGCGGAGCCCGCCAGCGCCCTCGCCAGGCACACGCATCTCCTGCCGATGATCTCCCTCGGCAACGCGATGAGCGAAGCCGAGCTGGACGAGTGGGAGGTGCGACTCGAGCGGCTGGTCGGCGAGGACGCGCGCCGCGCCGGCTTCGTGACGGAGCTGAAGATCGACGGCGCCGCCGTGAGCCTCACCTACCAGGGCGGCATCTTCACGGTGGGCACCACGCGTGGCAACGGCACAGTGGGCGAGGACGTGACCGCCAATCTGCGCACCCTTCGCGATGTGCCGCTGCGTCTACGCGGCGACGATGTCCCGCCACTGCTCGAGATCCGCGGCGAATGCTACCTGCCGTTCAGCCTCTTCGAGCGCCTGAATGCAGAGCGCGTCGCCGCGGGCGAGCCGGTATTCGCGAACCCGCGGAATTCCGCGGCGGGCTCGCTGCGCCAACTCGATCCCGCGGTCACGGCACAGCGTCCGCTGCGCTTCTTCGGATACACGGTGGCTGTCCCGGCAGGCACTCCGCTCCCCTTCGAGACACAATGGGAGTTGCTCGACACGCTCACGCGCTGGGGCATCCCCGTGGCGCCGGACCGCCGCCGTTGCGAAACGATGGCCGAGGTGCACGCGTGGGCGCGTGACGTGGAGCTGCACCGCCGAGCGGAGCTGGACTTCGCGATCGACGGCGGCGTGGTGAAGGTGGACAGCCTGCGGCTCCAGGAGGAGCTCGGGGTCGTGGGCGGACGCGAACCGCGGTGGGCCATCGCGCGCAAGTTCGCGCCGGACATCGCGGAGACGCGGCTGCTCGCCATCCACGTCAACGTCGGCCGCACCGGCGCGCTCAACCCCTACGCCGAGCTGGAACCCGTGGAGATCGGCGGCACCACCGTGAAGCTCGCGACGCTGCACAACTTCGACCTCATTCGCGCGAAGGACCTGCGCGTGGGCGACGTGGTGCTGGTGAAGCGGGCGGGTGACGTCATCCCGCAAATCATCGGTCCCGTGCCGGAGCGACGCGATCCCTCGGCGATGCCCGAGCAGGTGCCGATTCCGGAAGCGTGCCCCGTCTGCCGCACGCCGGTGGTGCGCGACGAGGAGGAGATCGCCCTGTATTGCCCCAACGTGGCGTGTCCGGGACGCCAGCTCGAAGCGCTCGTGCACTTCGCGTCACGTGGCGCGATGGACGTGCGGGGGCTTTCGTACGCACGCATCGAGCAGTTCGTCGCCGCCGCCCTGGTGCACGACGTCGCCGACATCTACGCGCTCACCCTCGACCAGCTCACCGCGCTCGAGCGGTTCGCCGACCGCTCGGCGGAAAACCTGATCGAGGCGATCGCCGCATCGAAGGCGCAGCCGCTGAGCCGACTCCTGTTCGGGCTCGGCATCCGGCACGTGGGACAGACCGCCGCCCAGCTGCTCGCACGCCACTTCGGGACCATGGACCGCCTCGCGGCAGCTACCGTGGAGGACATCCTCGCGCTACGTGGCGTAGGCGCGACGATTGCCGAGGCCGTGGTGGCGTATTTTCAGGATGCGCGCGCGGCGGCGCTGGTGGCGAAGCTCGCTGCGGCGGGCCTCACGATGTCGGAGCCGGTGTCCGTGCCGACGGGCGGCGCGTTTGCGGGCATGACATTTGTCGTGACGGGCACGCTGCCCACCCTGTCGCGCACGGACGCGACGGCGCTGATCGAGTCGCAGGGAGGACGCGTGACGAGCGCTGTTTCGCGTGCTACGTCGATGGTGGTGGTCGGCGAGGACGCGGGCAGCAAGCTGGACAAGGCGAAGACGCTGGGCGTCGAGACGATCGACGAGGCGGAATTACGTCGGCGGGCGGCGTCGGCGTGACGCGACTACCCTTCGGGACGTCAACACGGCATACCACGCACACGTGACGGGAATGGATCTCATCGGGATTGGCATGGTCGCCATCACGCGCGACACCCTGGCGGGGCTGCGCAACGCGCTGCTGCGCGACACCGGCTACGCCGCGGCCGGCTATCTCCAGGAAGCCGGCTATGCCGGTGGGGGCGCGCTCTTCGACGCATTCCGCACCTGGCTCACGGCCCGCGGGTCACACGAGCCGGATGCGCTTTCCCTCGACGCCTTCCAGTCGCTCGCGACAAAGTTCTTTCGCGAGTGTGGCTGGGGCTCGCTCGAGGTCGGCGAGCTGTACGAGACCGTGGCCACCCTCGACTCGACCGACTGGGGCGAGGCCACCCCTGACAGCGGGCTCGAGCATCCGAGCTGCCATCTCTCGTCGGGCATGTTCGCCGACTTTTTCGGCCGCCTTGCGGGCGCACCGCTGGCCGTGATGGAGGTGGAATGCCGTTCGGCGGGCCACGCCCGCTGCCGCTTCCTGCTCGGCAGCACGGACGTGCTCCAGCAGGTGTACGACGGGATGGCGGCGGGCGCCGGCTACGAGGACGCGGTGGGCGCTGCCGCCTGAGGACCGCTAGCCGCCGATCGTCTCGCGATACAGGGGATTCGGCACCAGCTCGCCCTGGAACAGGACCTCGCGGTCCCACGGCAGGACGATCGTGGACTCCGTGGCGAGCGCGTGGAAGTCCGGCTCGTACGAGCCCGTCTTGAAGGCGACCGCGGTGCGGACCTCGCTCGCCCCGGCGTCGATGATGGCGCTGACCGCGAGGCGCATGGTGGCGCCGGAATCACATGTTTCGTCGACGATGAGCACCCGCTTGCCCGCCACGGCCACGGGCGCCGACCCGAAGATCGCCGGCGTTTCCCTGGCGACTTCCGTCTGGTAGCGGCGACTCACGAGGATCGAATGAAACTCCCGGTCCAGGATCGCGGAAATGACGGCGCCCGGCACCACGCCGGCGGTGGCGATCCCCACGATCAGCTCGGGGTCGTACGACGCGCGCACGACCTTGAGCGCCAGCGCGCGCGAGAGCTCACCGAACAGTGGCCATTCCACCTCGAAGACGCCCTTGCTCTGCTCGACTGCGGTCTTGCGGGGGGACATGCGCGCTCCTTGGGTGGTGTTGGGCCGTCATGGCAATAGTAGCCGCGAGCCATGGACGGAGTAAGCACTTAGCGTGCGCGACGGAGCGCCGGCCGTGCGCGCCGCGGAGAATTCCGGTTGTACCCCCCGCGGCGTGGAATTAACTTGCCCTCCCCGGGCCCGTCCGCCGTCCCGTCTGGTGCCCCGCCGACCCCTCCACCCGCTGCGGATATGTCCTGGTTGAACCGCATGCTCGGCGGAAGGTCCGACGATGGGCTCAAGCCCCAGCGCCTGGACTACCTGAACGAAGCGCTCGCGCTGGAACGCCAGGGCGATTTCGACGCGGCCCTCACGTCCTATCGTCTCGCGCTGCGCGACCATCCCAACGACCCGCGCATCCTGCAGAACATGGCGATCGCCTTCTCGCGCACCGGGCGGCTCGAGGAGGCCGTGCGCGCCTACCGGCGTGCGCTGGAGCTCGACCCCCAACTCTCCGGTGCGCATTACGGTCTCGCGTTCCTGCAGCTGAAGCGGGGCGACACGACGGAAGCGGTGATGCACCTCCAGGCATTCCTCGACGCACCCCCGTCGGGTGCGGAAGCGGAGCGGTGGGTGCGGCACGCGCGGCAGACGCTCGACGAACTCCGTGCGGCGCCCGCGCCCACGGCAGACTCCCCGCACCAGCCCGAGGCGTAGTGGGAACGGTCATCGCCGTCGTCAGTCAGAAAGGGGGGGTCGGCAAGACGACCACGGCAATCAACCTCGCCAGCGCGCTCGCGCGCCGCGGGCGGAAGACGCTGCTGGTGGACGTGGATCCGCAGGGTGCGGTGCGTCACGGCGTGGGCTTGGCCGGCACCGGGCAGCCGCCCGGGCTCGCTGACGTCCTTGCGGGATCGCACGAGCTGCAGGACGTCGTGCTCGCGACGCCACTGCCGTGGCTGCGGGTCGTCCTGGCGGGCTCGGTGTCGGATGCGGACGAGCACGAGAGCTACCTCGCGCATGTGGCCGAGTCGCCCAAGCTGGGCGAGCTGTTCGAGCGTGCGCGCAGCCGCGGCTATCTCGTCGTGGTCGACACACCGCCCGGGCTCGGCATCGTGACACGACGCGTGCTCGCCTTCAGCCAGCACGTCATCGTGCCCCTGCAGTCGGAACCGCTGGCCCTCCAGACGACGACGCAGATCCTTCGCGCCATCCGCGAGGCGACTGCCGCGAACCCGGCGCTGGTGTTCGACGGCATCCTGCTCACGATGGTGGAGGAGGGCAACGCCGTCTCGCAGCGCGTGGCGTCGTACGTGCGCGAGCAGCTGCCGCCCGAGCTCCTGTTCGAAGTGGAGATCCCGCGCACGATGGCATCGATCGAGGCGTTCGCGGCGGGACAGCCCGTGGTGCTGCGCTCGCCGGACGATGCCGCGGCGCTCGCGTACCTGCGACTCGCGGAGCTGCTGGACTCGAAGCTGGCATGAGATTCCCCGCGCCGCGCCTGCTCGCCGCCGCCGTGGCGGCGACTGCCGTGCTCTCGTGCGGCCAGGTACCCACGGCCGCCGATGGCATCGCGTACATCTCGGCCATCGTGCTTCCCTCGCTCAACGTGGTGGCCGGGGACACGCTGCGCGACAGCCTCGGTCGCGTTGCGCCGATGCAGGTGCTCGCGTACGACGCGAACGGCTCGCTCGTTCCCGGCGTCGCGGTGACGTGGTTCGTGTCGCCGATCGACACGGGCGTCCACATCACTGCTGCGGGCGTGCTCACGGCCAGCGACTCGATCCGCACCGCGCACATCGTCGCGCGCATGGGCGACCGGTTGCAGACCATGGCGGCCCTGCTGTACGTGGTACCGCGGCCGGACCAGATCGTGGGCACGGGCACGACGGACTCCCTCTCCGGCACGCCCGCGAAACGCGCGCTCCAGGTGACGGTGACGGGCACGCGCGGATCGGCGCGCGCGCCCGCGCAGGGGGTGGTGGTGCGCTACCATATCGTGGCGGTGAACGGGAGCGCGACGTTCGACACGACGCGCGTCTTCCTCGTGGACGACACCGGCAGCCCGCTGCGCAGTGCGCTCACCGCGGCCGTGGACAGCACCGACGCGTCTGGCATTGCGTCGCGCTTCCTGGCCGTCGGGGACACCACCGGCGTCCGCACGGTGGAGGTACGCGCGACTGCGCGTCCGCTGCATGGCGAGACGATCGCCGGGAATCCGGTGTCGTTCGTCATCCCACTGAAGAAAGGACCCTGACGGGGCTGTACGGTAGCGCGGCACGCCGTCAAGGCGGTATTATCGCGCCGACCCAGGTGGACGCCCATTCGCGTTCGCCCCACCCGTTGGAGGTCGTGATGCAATCGTCCGGTGGCCCGCGCAACTCCACGCCAGGTACCCTGCCGCAGCTCTTCTTCGATGCCGTGGCACAGTACGACAAGCCGGATGCGCTGCAGTACAAGGTGAATGGCATGTACCAGCCCATCTCCAGCCGGCTCCTCGCGGAACGCGTACGGCGCGCCGCGCTTGGCCTGGTGGAACTCGGCGTGAAGGCCGGAGACCGCGTCGCGATCTTCTCCGAGAACCGGCCGGAGTGGGCCATCGCCGACTACGCCTGCGTCACCTCGGGCGTGACGGATGTGCCGCTCTACCCCAACCTGCCGCCCGAGCAGGCTGCGTACATCATCCGCGACTCGGGATCCGTCGCGATCTTCGTGAGCGACGCCGCGCAGGCCGCGAAGATCGCCGAAGTCCGCACGAAGTGCCCGACACTGCGTCACGTGATCACCTTCGCGGCCGCCAGGCACGCGGGCGCCGATCACACGCTCGCGGAGGTGGAAGCCATGGGCGCGTCGGTTGACGAGGCGCCGAGGCGCGAGGCGTATCGCGCGGCCGCCGATGCGACGACACCGGATCACATCGCCACGCTGATCTACACGTCGGGCACCACAGGCGACCCGAAAGGGGTGATGCTCACGCACGACAACCTGTACTCCAACGTGATGGCCGCGGCGGCCTGCATTCCCTTCCAGCGCAACGAGGTCGGCCTGAGCTTCCTGCCGCTGTCGCACATCTTCGAGCGGATGGCAGGCCACTACCTGATGTTCCACGTCGGCTGCTCCATCGCCTACGCCGAGTCGATCGACACCGTGCCGATCGACATGCAGACGGTGCGACCATCGCTCGTGCTCTCGGTGCCGCGCCTGTACGAGAAGATGTACGCGCGCGTGCTGGAGAATGCGCTCGCTGGCAGTACCGTGAAGCGCAACATCTTCTTCTGGGCGCGGCGAGTGGCCGAACAGTGGGCGGACGTGAAGCTCGCCGGCCGCGAGCCGGCCGGCCTGCTCGCGCTCAAGTATCGCATCGCGCAGAAGCTGGTGTTCTCCAAGCTCCAGGCGCGCACGGGCGGACGACTGCGCTACTTCGTCTCGGGCGGGGCGCCCCTCGCCGCCGAGATCAACAAGTTCTTCTACGCGGCGGGGCTGGTGATTCTCGAGGGCTACGGCCTGACGGAGACGTCGCCCGTGATCGCCGTGAACACTCCCACCGCCTTCCGGATCGGGACCGTGGGACGCCCCATTCCGGGCTCCGAGGTGTCGATCGCGTCGGACGGCGAGATTCTCACGCGCGGCCCGCACGTGATGAAGGGGTACTACAACAAGCCGGAGGCCACGGCAGACGCCATCGATGGAGAGGGGTGGTTCCACACCGGCGACATCGGCGAGATCACCGACGGCTTCGTAAGTATCACGGACCGGAAGAAGGACATCATCGTGACGGCGGGCGGCAAGAACATCGCACCCCAGCCCATCGAGAACCTGATCAAGACCAACAAGTACGTGTCGCAGGCCGTGATGATCGGCGACAAGCGGAAGTTCCCCGTGATGCTCATCGTGCCGAACTGGGAGCAGCTGGAGAAGTACTCGAAGCTGAAGAACATCCTGTGGACGGATCGCGCGCAGCTTCTCGAGATGCCGACCATCCACGCCAAGATGGAGAAGGAAGTCGCCAGGCAACTCGCCGGCCTTGCGCACTTCGAGATGCCCAAGAAGGTCGCGTTGCTCGAGCACGACTTCTCCCTCGAGCGCGGTGAACTCACGCCCACGCTCAAGGTGAAGCGGCGGGTGATCGACAAGACGTACAAGAGCGTGATCGACGCGCTGTACGCGAACGAGCACGACGGGGCGATGGTCGGCTAGCGCGCCACCCGCCGCGGCGCAATCACACGCCGCGGCGCACGTGCAGGGTGACGAGCGGCGACGTGGCCGCCTCGCGTTCCGCCAGCCAGCCATCCGCGTCGCGCGCCAGTTCGCGCACGCCTGGTGGAACCGGCAGCTGAGCGGGGCCGAGCACGCGGCCGCCCGTGCGGGTGGCGCGCACGCCCTCTCCCGCGCGTGACGCATCTGCATCGGCGAGCGCCAGTGCGCGCGCGGCGCCGGTGGCCAGGGGAACCATCCCATCTGAGCGCAGCACCGAGATGCCGGGCGCGCCGACAATTCCGCTGGGCGGATCGATCAGGATGAGCGGCGTCTCGACGATCTGGGCGAGCGCCGAGGCATGTGCGCCCCATGCGCCGAGCAGCACGGCGAAGCCCTGTCCGTCGGCAAGGTCGAGGAGGGCTGCGAGCCGCATCGCTCGCCCGGCCTCTGGCGCCACGCTGCCTGGCGAGACGACGGCCTGCCTCGCGTCGGCCCGCGCGGCGCCCGCCGCGGGCGGCGCGACGGGACGGCGAAAGTCGACGACGCCCGCGCGGATCGGGTATTCGGCACGACACACCGGGCAGCCGAGGGTGCCCTCCACGATGTGGCGGCTTTCCATGTGGCTCGTGGCAGCGACGAGCCAGCTCTCCTCGTGGGGTACGGGGCAGCGCAGCGCGTCGACGAGCTCGATGAACATCAGCTATAGCCGCACGTCAGGACCGTGAGAGGCGTAGCTCGTCGACATTGAGCTCTGCCGGCGCGGTCACGACCCAGTGCACCGCTTCCGCGACCGACTCGGCCGAGAGCATCGCGGCGCGGGGCGTGAAGCCGGACGTCGATTCGGTGTCGATCGGGTTCCAGAGGTCGGTGTCGACGGGCCCGGGCGACACGAGGCTCACCCGCAGGCCGCTCGACCGCAACTCGGCCCGCAACACCTCGTGCAGCGCGCGCAGCCCGTACTTGCTCGCCGCGTACGCGGCATTGCCGGCGAACGCGAGGCGGTCGGCGATGGAGCCGATGGTGACGACGTGACCTGCGCCGGCCTGCGTCATGGCGGGCAGCAGCGCGCGCACCACCGCGAAGGGCGCCACGAGGTTCACGGCGAGCGTCTCGGCGAACGCCTCCACCGACGTCTCGCGCGCGGGGGAAATGAAGAACGCGCCGGCGTTGTTGACGACGATGTCGGGCACGGCACTCATGCTGTCGGGCAATTGCGCGAGAATTCGTGCGAGCGCCTCGGTGTCGCGTACGTCACAGGCGATGGCGACTGCGCCGCCGCCGATCTCCGCCGCGAGGAGGTCGAGCGTGTCCCGGGTGCGCGCGAGCAGGACCACGCGCGCGCCGGACGCGGCGAGCCGGCGCGCCACCGCCGCGCCGATGCCCCGCGACGCGCCCGTCACGAGCGCGGTGTGACCCGCGAGCGCCAGCGGGCCTGTCACGCTATCGGGCCGACGAGTTCGCGAGGCGCAGGAATTCGTCGCGCGTCTTGCCGTCGTCGCGGAAGACGCCGCGCAATGCGGAAGTGATGGTCCGCGAATTCTGCTTCTCCACGCCGCGCATCATCATGCACATGTGGTAGGCCTCGATGACGACACCCACGCCGCGCGGCTCGAGCACCTCCTCGATGGCCTTGGCCACCTGCTCGGTGAGACGTTCCTGGACCTGCAGACGCCGCGCGAACATGTCCACGATGCGCGGCAGCTTGGAGAGGCCGACGATGCGCTTGTGGGGGATGTACGCGACGTGCGCCTTGCCGAAGAATGGAAGCATGTGGTGCTCGCACAGCGAATAGAGCTCGATGTCGCGCACCATGACCATGTTCTCGTGCTCTTCCTGGAACAGCGCGTCGCCCACGACACCCGCGACGGTCATCCCGTAGCCGCGCGTGAAGAAACGCATCGCCTTCGCCACGCGCTCCGGCGTCTTGAGCAGGCCCTCGCGCTCGGGGTCCTCGCCGATGAGGGCGAGCTGTTCGCGCACGAGCGTGGCGTAGGCCATCAGGCCAGGATCGGCGTCGTTCGGGGTCTGCAGGGCGGCCGGCGCGTGGGCGGGCAGCTCGTCGATCTCAGTCACCAGTGTATTCGACATAGTTGTTCGCCGTCTCCCAGAGTACGAGTCGCACAAGCGTCGCGGGCTCGATTGCCGGCTCGAGCTCGCGCCAGATGGCGACGATGATGTTCTCGGACGTCGGGTTCACGCCGCGCATGAAGTCCACGTCCAGGTTGAAGTTCTTGTGATCGATCCGGTTGACGGCGCGCTCCTCCACCAGCCGCTTCAGAACGCCAAGGTCCATCACGTACCCCGTGTCGGCGTCGATGGTGCCGCGGACGGACACGTCCAGCGTGTAGTTGTGCCCGTGCCAGTTCGGGTTGTTGCACTTCCCGAAGATCCTGACGTTCTCCTCGTCAGAGAGCGCGGGGTTGTGCACGCGGTGCGCCGCGTTGAACAAGAGGCGCCGGGTGACCGTGACGTGCGGCTGGGGCATGGCGGTGCGGGCGATGGGACGATGGGCCTGTTCGGGACGAATGCACCTGCGCGACGCACCGTTCCCGCAGCACGGAACATGGTCGCGGGCGATCGCCGGTGGGAGTGGCGCGGGCGGGACGCGGGGGTCGCCGAAAAAAAAGCGAGCCCCGCAGCACTGCTGCGGGGCCCGCCAGGGATGGGAACGGAGAGGGTTTTTTGAAGCCCAGTCGAAATAATGAGGCCCTCACCACACCTTCCGGCTTCCCCCGCACTGAGGGCATGCCGTCAGTATAGATTATCGAACCCACTCGAAGGACTTATCGGCTCAAAAACGTTACTCTCCGCCCCACAGACGACTGATGGAGTGATAACGTAAGCTACCGTCCGTCGCGCGACGGGTCAATTCAAGGAGCACTCGATGGACCTCGGAATCATCGCCGCAATTGCGCTGCTGTTCATCTGGGCGGTGGCGGCACTCGTGCTCGAGGGACCCGGCTGGGTCCACCTCTTCCTCACGATCGGCGTGTCGCTGCTCATCTACCGCATCGTGGTGCGCGGAAGCCCGAAGGACCCGGTCACGCGGGCGCCGAAGAAGTAGGCTCCCGGCTGCCTGTGATGGCGGCCGCTCAGATCTCCCAGTTGGACATCAGCACGCCGCGCTCGGGCAGCCGCTCCTCGAAGCCGGCCAGCGCCATCCGCAGGTCCGTCCAGCGCACGCGAGCGCCCATCGCGACCATGCGGGTGTAGAGCGCCGCGTACTCGCCCTGCACGCGAATCGCCACGCGACGCGTGCCGCTCCGCTTCGCGAAGTCGCACAGCGCGCGCAGCATCGCCTCGAACGAGGTCTCGCGCGCGAGCACGAGCTTGAGCACGCGCAACTCGTCGCGCGACCGGCCCTCCACCAGCGGCGTCGTATGGCAGAGCGCCACGCCCACGAGCGTACCCTTTTCGCGCAGCAGCACCGTGTCGCCGAGGCTGAGGGAATCCGTGAGCTCGATCTCCCGGCTGAAGTCGTACCCCGGCGCCACCGAGGCCACGAGCGCCTGCACCGCCTGCATCTCGTCATCGCGATCGCGCGCACCCAGCCGGCCGAGCAGCTCGGGCGCCTGCTCCGCACTCCGCGCCTCGAGCGTCAGCGTGATCGTGAGCCGACCAGGCACGAACCCGAGCCCGGAGTAGAAACCGATGTTGTCCATCGTGCGAGGCATGGTCTCGAGGCCGATCACCTTCGCGCCCGCTTCCCGCAGCCACGCGACGCCGCGATCGACGACGTCCTTGCCGGTGCCGCTGCCCTGCAACTCCGTCCGCACGGCGAGTGGCCCCATCCATCCTTCCACGCCGGACCGATGCACCATGTTGAACGCAGCGATCTCACCCCGCCCGTCGCCGTCGCGCCAGATCATGGCGCCGCCCTGCGCGTCCTCGATGGCGTAGCGCCACACTTTCGGGTTGAGGTTCGGCACGCGCACGCTCACCATGCCGTCGCGCCGGTATCGCTCGGTGAACGCGTCGCTGAACACCACGTTGAGCGCAGCGATGTCCTCCACGCGAGCCCGGAAGGGGCCGCTCACGCGAGCCACCGGACGCCACCCGCGCACGATGGCCATCAGTCCGCCGCGCCGAGGGCGAGCAGCTCGCCATCGTCCACCGTCGCGGGCTCCACCTGCGTCACGATCGAACTGCCGATCTCCTCGTCGTAGCGCACGCTGATGACGCGGTCCAGCCCTTCGCGCACCTGCTCGATGTGGGTGATGATGATGACCTGCTCGAAGCGGTCGTGCAGCCCGCGCAGCAACTCCACCACGTTCTGCCGACGCGACTCGTCCAGCGACCCGAACACCTCGTCGAGGATGAGCAGCGAGAAGGTCTGGCCGGCGCGTTCCGCGATCATCTGCGAGATGGCGAGGCGGAGGCACAGGTTCGCGACGTCCTCCTCACCACCCGAAATCACCGGCTTGGGCACGCCATCCTCGAGCACCGTGACGTTGTAGCTGTCGTCGAGCTCCAGCTCGTCGTAGCGCCCGTCGGTGAGGTCGGTGAGGAACCCGCTCGCCACCTCGCCGATCTCGGGGCGGAGCTGGACGTTGAGGTCCGTGCGCAGGTCCGTCAGTGCGCGATCCAGCTCATCGTGCAGGCGGCGCTGGCGGTCGAGGGCATCGAGCTGCACGCGCACGCGTGCCAGCTCGTGTCGCGCCTGGTCGGCACGCGTCACGGCCGACTGCGCGGCGTTCACGTCGCCATCCGCCGCCACCGCCTCGAGTTCCGCGGTGCGCAGCTCGGCGGCGGATGCGTCGTACTGCACGCGGAGCGCGGCATACCCCTGCTCCGAGAACGCGAGCACGTCACGGCGCGCGGCGCGCGACGACACCCGGTTCTGCGCGTTCGCGATGCCGGCCGCTGCCCGGTCGCGCTCCGACTCCAGGATGGGACGCCGTTCGAGCAGCGTGGCCAGCCGCGTGGCGCGCCCGTCGAGCGGCCGAAGCCGATCGAGCTCGCGACGCGCCGCGGCATGTCGCGCCGCGTCATAGCCACCGGGGATGGCCTGCCGGTCCGCCTGCACCTGCGCGAACCGCTGCTCGCGCGCGTGCAGGTCGCGCGTGAGCGCCATGAGCTCCTGCACCGCGAGCTGCACCTTGGCCAGGCGGCGCTCCAGCTTGCCGACCTCCTCGAACGTCGCACGGCGCCGCTCGTCGAGCTCGCGCACCTCCACCGGCATCTCCTCGAGTTGCTCGATGCGCGAGTTGAAGTACTTCCCGTCGGCGACGAGGTTCGCCATCTGCTCGTCGAAGTGGTCGAGCACGGAGCGATAGTGGTCATGCAGCGGCCGCTCGCAGGTGGGGCACTCGCCGTCCTCGCCAGCCGCCACGAGGCGCTCGCGATGCTCCTTCACCTCGGCGTACTGCTCGCGCAATGCCGTGCGCTTCGTGTCGGCTTCCTGCCGGTCGCGCACCCACTCGGTCCGCTTGGCCTCCAGCTCGCCTTCCACCAGCTCGAGCATCGCGCGCATCTGCTCGAGCTCCAGCGTGGCCTCCTCTTCGAGCGTGGGCGCCGTCTCGATGCGGGCGCGACGTTCGCGCAGCCGACGCAGCTCCTCCTCCAGCGTGCGCTCGGAATCGAGGAGCAGCGTGCGGCGACCCGCGTCGCGCGCCATCTCGTCGAGCCGCTGGAGCTCCTCGCTCAGGCCGGCGAGCGGTGCCAACTCCTCCGCCAGGTGCTGCAGCTCCTCGTCGGCCGCTAACACGTCCGCGAGTTCGCGGCCGATCCGCTCAACGTCGCGCGCATACGCCGCCGACTCGCTTTCCGCGACGCGCAACTCCGCCAGCGCTTCCTGCAGCTGCTCCCGCTCCTGCTGCGCCGCCAGCCAGCGCGGCGCGATGTCGGCCATCGACTGCTCGGCGCGCTCGCGTCGCGCCGTGCACACCAGCGCTCGGCCCGACGCCTGCACGAGCCGCGCGACCGCCTCGGCATGCACGCGGTCGACGTGCGTGGCATCCGGCAGTGCCGAGCGGAGACCCGCCGCCTCCGCGCCCACGAGCTTGCCCTTGTCGCGGACGAGGCGCTGCGCCGCGCGCAGCCGCTCGTAGCCCAGCACGCGGCTGAGGAACTGCGCGCGCTCCGACGGCGCCATCGACGCCATCACGTCCAGTTCCTTCTGGCCCGTGAAGTACGTGTTGAAGAACTCCTCGCGGCTCATGCCGAGCCGCCGGCGCAGCATCTCCGACACGCCGGTGAGGGAGTTCGCCACGGGCACGTCGGCGCCATCGAGGTACAACTCGGCGCTGGTGAGGCCGCGTTCCACGCGATAGCGGTGGCCGCCCAGCTCGAAGTCCAGCTCCACCTTCACGCGCGCACCCGCGGCCGCGCCGAGCGAGCGGATCGTCTCCTTCTTGCCGCGCGCCGCGTCCTGGCCATACAGCGCCCACGCGATGCCCTCGAGGATCGTCGTCTTGCCGGAGCCGTTCGGGCCGATGATGCCCGTGAGTCCGGTGTCGAACGCGATCATCGTATCGACGTGCTGCCGGAAGTTGCAGAGGCGCAGGCTGTTGAGGCGCATCTAGCCCTCCCCCGCCGCGGCGAGCGCCGACGGCGCACCCTCGCGCTCCTCGGCGTCCTTCAGGTACTTCACGCCGAGCGACACCAGTGCTTCGCGATCGACGTCCGGCGGGATGACCCGCTCGCGCAGCTTGTCGCGCACCAGTTCGTCGAGCGATGCACGACGGCCGGGCGCGCCGCCGGCCGAGCGGCGAATGATTTCCGGACGGTGCGTGTCCAGCTGGAAGTGCAGCGCGCGTCGTCGGAACTCGCGCAGCCGCTTGTGGTCGAGCTGCCGAGCGACGTGCCGAGGTATGTCGTACACGGCGAGGCGCACGACCTTGTCCTCGATGCCGCCCGGATGCTGTTCCACCGCGGCGACGATCGCATCGTTCAGCTCCTCGGTGGTCATGCCGCGCGCGGAGATGGGGGCGAGGTCCACGAACTCGCGGGAGGCGGGCAGCGGATGGAAGGTCTGCTTCCCCGTCGCGAGGTCCCGCTCGATGATCCCCTTGCCCGCCAGTCCGAGCTCGCGCTCCTCGGCCTTCTCGCCCCACACGTTGGAGCTCGTGTAGTCCGTCGCCCCGCTGTAGAACTCGTTCGGCCGGCGCCGTGGGCTCTTGTACACGTGATAGTGGCCGAGCGCGATGTAGTCCCACTCGCCGACGTGGAGGTCTTCCTCGGGAATCTCCTCGCGCACCATCGCCGGCGGGCCGCCGAATCCCGCGTACTCGCCTTCCACCGAGTCGTGCAGGAGCAGCACGTTGTGCCCGCGCGCCCCCGACGGCTTGAGCAGCGGGCGCGGATGCGGATTCTTCGCGACGGCGAGGATCTCCAGGTCCAGCGCGGGGAAGTCGAGCGCCTGCGGCTCCGCGTCCACCACGTGGATGCCCATCGACGCGAACAGGCGCAGGATGCCGCCCGTCTCGGACGAACGCGGCGTATCGTGATTGCCCGCGATCATCACGATCTCCGTGTCGGGCAACGCCGTGCGCAGTCGCGAGAACTGCATGTACGCCTGCACGATCGCCGTGTTGGCCGGACGCACCTGGTGGAACACGTCACCGCCGATGAGCACCACGTCCGGCGCGAGCTCGATGGTCTTGTCCAGCGCCCGCTTGAACGACAGCGCCACGTCCGCCTCGCGCTGATTGATGCCGCGCGGAGTCAGCCGCTGGTACTGGCGGAATCCAAGGTGCAGGTCGGACAGGTGGACGAGTCGCAGGGCTCTCTGGGACAAGGTGCGGACGACGGTCGGTGAAACGGTCCTAAGCGATTGCGCTGGCGGCAGTTGGGTCACCTGCAGCCCCTCTCGCCAAGTCTAGCCGCGGTTCAGCGCTTGTCCATGGTGCGCAGGCGCTGGGTCACCTTGGTCACGAAGCGCATTGGCGCGAGCCCCGTGGCGGCAGGCGGATTCACGATCGACCGGACCAGTACGACGAACCGGGAATCGGTCATCCAGCCACGGAGCCGGTCGAGCTGCAGGGTGCCGGAGATGGACCCGGACAACGCCACGCCTTCACTGGTGCTGTCCGGCAGGATGTCGCCGCGCATCGAGACGTACGCCACCGCTCCATCGCGCTGGAGCGAATCGAGGCGGAACACGGCCCGCACGTGACCGGAGCCTCGCGCGCCGAGTGGGCCGCCGGCAGGTAGCGGCATCTCGCGGTGCCACTGGTCGCCAACGGACACCGCCTGTTTCGGGAAGACGGCCGGCATCGCCGACATCGCATCGGCCACGTCGCGCGGCAGGCGCACGCCGCGCACGTCGCGCGCGCTGAGCACCGTGCCGTCTGTCCCCAGCTCGAGCACCAGCTGCTGCCCGCGGAGCGACCGCTGCGCCTCGGCGATCATCGACGCCGCGTGCTCGTCCGTGCTCGTGAGCATTGCCGAGTCCACGATCGTCAGCACCGTCGTGTGGCTGGCGGTGGCGGCGCGCACGATCGTGCGCGAATGAATGGCCACCGACGTCGACACCGACCGTGTCGGCGCGGCGGCGTTGCCGGGTGTCGATGCGCTGATTTCCGTCTGCTGCTCGAGCCGCGTGTGCAGCGTGTCGCCCACGCGCGGGTGCAGCCCGAGCATCACCGGTGCCTGCGCGGACGCAGCGACGGCAAGGAGCAGGACAGCAACGGCGACGAGCGGCCCGATGCGCATCGTCAGAAGCCGTAGGGATCGTCGGTTGGCACCGTGGGCAGCGGCGCCGGGGCGTTCGGGCGCGACGCGGTACGCGGCGCGACCGCTGCACGGAAGTGCGCGGAGAACACCTTCTTCACATCGGTCGGGCGCGTGCGCACGATGTCGTTGCGCGCCCGCAGGATCTCGTCGTCCGTGGCGAGCTGCGTCACGTCCTGCAGCCAGCCGAGCGTGATACCGGGATCGAACTGGCGCAACGTGCGCAGCACGGCGGAGTGCAGCGTCGGCGCCTGCGCGGCCGGATACCGGCTCACGCCATCGCGGCCGCGCATGACGGCCGGCCGCGGGAAGCGCACGAAGATCGGTTGCGTGAAATGCGGATGCCGTACCATCAGTTGCCCCTTCTCCAGCGTGGCCAGCTTCGTCTTGATCGCCGGGCTGAGGACCGCGTAGCCCGGCGTCGCGAGCTCGTCGCCGTCCATCCGCCCGTACAACGCGGTGCCCGAGTTGCCCACGACGCGCCGATGCACCTGCGAACGGAACTGCTGCGCCGCGAAGAGCACGAGGCCCAGGTACCTGCCTCGCTCCGCGATGTCCAGCAGCATCTTCCGCACGTACGTGTCGGGACCATCGGCGGGCGCGTACTTGTTCAGCTCGTCCACGAACACCACGACGTGCTGCACGCCGAGATCGCGCTTCTCGAGATGTTCGCGCAGCTTCGTCACCACGCGAGCGAAGATCAGGTCCTGCGCGTCTTCCTCGAGGCCGGCGACGTCGATCACATACACCGTGCGGTCCTGAAAGCTCCCGAACGGGAGGTCGCTCGTGGCGCCGTCGTCCGCGACGAGCCCCTTGCACCGCAGCGAGATGTTCGAGAGCCGGTTGCGCACCTTCCGGATGGTCGCCACGTGGTGCGTGCGCCAGCTCTGGTCGTCCTTCTTCTCGAGCGCGCGGAGCACGTCCTTGAACCACGCATCGAGGTCGGCGAACGACGTCACCGTGTGCGGGCGCTCGAGCATCGGGTCGGTGAACCGCTTGTCGAGGACGTTCTCCTTGATGAAGTCGATCATCGCGTCGGCCTTCGCGTCGATGTCGTCCTTGTTGAGCAGCACCTCCGCATACTGCAGCACTTCGCGCAGCCCCCACGTGAGCGGGGTGACGTTCTCGAGCAGCGCCTCGTTGCTGCGCAGCGTGTTGAGCGCCACGCCATCCGACTTGTAGGGCGCGTAGTACTGCACGTCCGGAAACGGCACCGGCGACACGTCGCACTGCGCGTACAGCATCCGGTCGTTGTCATCGATCTCGCCGGGCAGGTCGAGGAAGCAGAGGTCGGGCCCCTTCACGTTGAAGCAGACGGCAGCGACGCTGCCCTTCTGCTCGGGAAAGTGCGTGAAGATCGACTGCAGCAGCCACTCCACGGCGCTCGTCTTCGTGGCCAGCCCGGACACACCGGTGATGTTGAGGTGCGCCGCTTCCGGCCCGATGAGGAAATCCGCATCGAGGTAAATGGGCGCGTCCGTGCCGCCCGCGCGATACACGCCGACCGGAATGCCCGTACGCGATCCCTCCTTCAGGTAGCTGTCCATGCGCAGCGCGATGGCGATGTCCGCCTCGTCGGCGAGGAACACGGTGCCCATTGGCACCGGCTGGAGCGGCTCCTCAGGAATGTGTCGCAGCACCGCGCCCTTGTAGAGGCGGATCTCGGCGCGCTCCGTCGCGGCCAGCGTGGTGCCATCTGGCTGGCCGTCGTGGCCCATCACGTCGTGCAGCGGCGACGCGAGGTCCGTCCAGCTGAAGCCCTCCGTGACGATGCCGTACACGTGCGGAATGACGCCGTTCACGGCGTCGCGTCCATCGACGCGCACCACCGTGCCGATCCCGACCGGCGAATCAAGGGCGGTCCAGAAGTGGAATTCGTGCGGCGTATTGGGTCGGTTCTCGGTGGCGACGACGCGCCCCAGGACAGATGACACTCTTTTCTCGGCTCTGGTGAATCAGCTCATTCGTTCGAAGGTGTCATCCTGAGCGCAGCGCCCGCCCTGAGCGCAGCCGAAGGGAAGGATCTGCTTCTCGGCCAGCCACAAGCAGATCCTTCCCTTCGTCGCTTTCGCTCCTCGAGGGCAGGCTGCTGCGCTCAGGATGACAAGAGGAGGGCCACATCACTGCACCGCACGCAGGAACTCCTCACAGTCTCGTACCCCGTACACCATCTTGTCCCACCGCGAATCCGGCAGCGTCAGCGGCGACACCTCCGCGAGCACCCAGCGCGAGAGTTCGTCTGCCCGCTCGCCGATGCGGTTCATCCCGCCCGCCGAGGGCAGCGCCATCTCGACGCGCACGAGTCCCCACATGGGATCGTGGTCCGCGGGGTCGCGGAGGCGCAGGTACCAGCTCGCCACCGTCGCGCGCTTGGCCGACGTCACCCGGAACGCGCTCGAGCGCACACCGACGCCGAGCGACAGGACGATACGCAGTGCGTCGCCCTCCGCGTAGAGCGTCCGGTGGCTCTTCACCACGCCCACCGCCTGCTGCGACTCCGCCACGCGCTCGCTGCCGCTGATGCCGCCGTCCATGAACAGCGGATCGCGTTCCCCTGCGCACCACGCCTCCGCGAGCCGTTGCTCCAGCTTCTCGCGGTGCGCCTGTACGCGGTGGATCGCCGCGTCGCGGAGGGCGAACGGATGCGACGTGATGTCCGTCTCGCCGTCGGTGGTATCCACCAGGGCGCCGCCCAACTCCCGGACGAGCGTGTCCCACGTCACCGACGGGAGCATTGCGCGGGGGACATAGATGCGTTGTTCCGTCAGCGGGGCGCGCCAGGTGCGCATGTGGCGATCGCGGCGCTCGCGCACCACCGCGGCCACGGTTCCGTGCACCACGGGGGTGGTGCCCACGTACAGGGCCACGCGGCTGCGCTGGGTGCCGTCCAGGAAGGCACGGACGCCTGGCGCCCGGATGCCCTCCACGGGACGCGCCTCGAGGTCGCTGCCCTCCAGCACCGTTGCGCTGATCAGACGCGGCGCGTCGTTAGTCTGCGAGGCAATCTCCAGCGTGTTCTCGGCCCCCGCAGGACGCGCCTCCGGCAGCAGCGACCCGAGACGGCGCTGCAGCAGGCGAATATTCAATGCACCGTCGCCCTCACCTGTCGAATGCACCCTTTCCTCCAGCGGCAGCAAGGCCGGTTCGGCTGCGCGACAGCGGCCCGCACATACCACCCCCTACGGGCGATCTTCGGGATCGCGGTCCTTGCGAGCATCCTAAGCCTCGCGGCGGGGTGTGACAAGGCGAACAGTGGCACCAAGGAACTCCACCAGACGTCGCTGGCCAACAAGCCGCGGACGCTCTTCCTGCTCTTCGGCGACAAGGCGGACCCTCGCGTGCTGCCCCTCGCGACGCTGGCCGATGGGAAGATCGATCCCATCGTGCTCGACGCCGCCGGCTGGCGCAACTTCGACGAGCTGTACTTTCCGGCCGGTGCCCACCTGTCGCTGTACGAACACGGCACGGCGGTCGGCGACGCGGTGGTACGCCGCGGCATGTGGGAGGGCACAGAGCCGCTCTACAAGCTGCCAGGCTGCAAGGCACTCCGCCCGCTTGCCGCGGTGACCCTCACCGGCACGCCTGCATCGGCCGTGATGCTCGAGCTGCTGGCGACCAGCGCGCCGATTCTCGACGCCGCAGCCCGCCCCGCGCCTTCCGCGGCCGATGTGGACAGCGCCAATGCGTTCGCCATGCGCGTCGCGCAGCACGAGGGACTCACGACGACTGCCCGATCGGACATGGATCTCGTGGTGGCCGCCCTCCCCACCGGCGCCACCGCGCACCCCACGCTCGTGGGCTCGTTCATGGAAAAGGGCAGCGGACCGAACGGAAAGCCCCGCAACCTCTTTGCGCTGGGCGACTGGTCCGAATCCACCCACAGCTACGTCGTGAGCTTCGTGCACGTGCCGGCGGAGCCGGTGCGCGAGTTCCGCCGGCTCATCGACCACGTGGACCTCACCGGCGACGGTGTGGACGAAGTCGTCGTGGAGGGATGGAGAGCGCGCGGGGACAGTTACCTCATCATCCTCCGCTACCAGAACGCACACTGGCGCGAGATGGCGCGCGGTGCGACGAGCTGGTGCGCAGACAAGCAGTAACGTTCCGCCCTACTCCACGCCGATGTCCCACGCCTGCTGCAGGTCCTTCTTCGAGTAGGCGCGAAACGCGGTCAGCGTCTGCGTGCGTTGCAGGCCCGGTACTTTCGGGAATGCCTCAGTCACGACCTTCGCGATCTGGTCGTACTCGGCCACCTTCACGATCGCGACGAGATCCCAGTCGCCACTCACGGAATACACGTCGGTGACGCCGTCGACTTCGGCGAGGAACTGCGCGGCGGCGGGAATGGACGCCGGCTCGGCGCGGATGAGTACGATCGTGGTGATCACGGCTGACGTCAGGTGGAGGGAGCGGGAGGGACGTTGAGCATCCACAGTCCGGCGATGCGGCTCTGCGGATCGACTTCGAGCAGCAAGTCCGCACCGAGCCGCACGGTGCGGACGTCGCGGCGGGTGCCCACGCGGAAGTGAATCAGGCGGCGACCGGCGTCCGCCTCGGCCATGAGGGGCGTCGTCATCTCGAGCGACGCGATGCCGGGCTGTGACGCGCGCGCCGGAATGAGCACGCGCGCTTCCTCGATCGCCGACGGCGGCGCGAGCGACGGACGCTTGATCACCGTGGGCCACACGGCCACCTCCACGCCCTGAATGCGTCCGGCCGCGACATCCAGGATGAGCCACGATCCGTCCGCGCCCTCGATGCCCACCGATCCCGACATGCCGCTCGCCGCGGTGGCGCCGTCGAGACGGGCCGTGAGGATGTCGGTGTCGGCATCCCAACGGTACTCCACTCCCGGACAGGCGCCGTCCGCTGGCTCGAGCTGCACTGCGACGTTCACGGCGCGTCTCCGCGTGGCTGGGAAGGAGAAGATATACCGCGTGGCGTGGCGCGCGGACAGGAGGCGCGCCGCGGCGGCTTTCGATCCGCTAACTTACGATCACGTTGACAACTCAAGGCGCGAGACGCGCCCGGACCGGTAGCCGAGAGATTCCGTGGAAGATGCGAAAGAGCCGTCGGGCGTGACCCGTGGGCAGAATGCCGTGCAGGTCATGCCGCTGGACTGGTCCGCCGCCGGACAGGTGCTCGGCACGCTGCTGGACCGGATCGATCCGGCGCGTGCCGAGACGCAGCTGCTGATCGTCACGGCGGACACGGAACAGGCTGCTGCAGCAGCAGAAGCCGTCGTCGCAGCGGTCGGCCAGCGGCACATCACCGTCACGGCCGCCACGGCGAGTCCACGCGCCGCGCGCCTGCTCAAGACAGTGCCATCGCAGGTCGTCACGGGCGCGCCTGCCGAGCTGGTGACGCTGCTCCAGGCGTCCGCGCTCAAGCCGCAGGCGGTACGCGGCGTCGTGTTCGCGTGGCTCGAGCCCATCCTCGAGACCGCGGATGCCGCGCCTCTCGAGACGCTGCTCGGCGAGCTGCCCAAGGACGGAGCGCGCGTCGTGCTCGCGTCGGAACTGTCGCCGGCGTACGAGGCGCTCATCGAGCGCTATGCGCGCCGCGCGCGCCGCGCCGCCGAAGCGCCCGTGGACGAGCAGGCCAGGCCGCTCTCGGCGGAGTACGTGCCGACGTCGCCCACGGCGCGTGGCGCTTCGCTGCGCCGCCTGCTCGACGCGCTCGACCTGCCGCGCGCGGAGCTCTACGCCCGCACGGATGCGGTGCGCGCGGAAGGCAGCACGATTGCGCGCGCGCTGGGCTATCCCGCCGATGCGGTCTTTCTCTCGACGATCGGCACCGCGGCTGCCGCGACGAACGACCCGCTCGTGCTGCTCGAGCTGCCCGCGTCGCGCGAGGAGATGCGTGCGCTGGTGGGCGCCGGCGCACGGAAGCTGTACGCGCTCGTGCAGCCCTCGCAGCTCGGCAGCCTGCGCGCGCTGCTCGGCGGCGGTACGGTGACACCGATGCCGCTCGTCGAAGCCGCCGAGCGGGCGCGCGGCAAGGATGCGGCGCTGCGCGCATCGCTGCGTGACGTGCTGCTCGCCGGCGACGTGCGTCGCGAAGTGCTCGCGCTCGAGCCGTTGCTCGCGGAGTTCGATGGCATCGAGATCGCGGCGGCAGCGTTGCGGATGCTCGAGCAGCAGCGGCCGGCACGTCCCGCGGCAGCCACGTCGTCGCAGGCCGGTCCTATGCAACGCCTGTTCGTGAACCTCGGCGAGAAGGACGGCATTCGCGCGCCCGAGATCATCGCCGCGATCACGTCGCAGGCCGGGATCCCCGGCTCGCAGGTGGGCCGCGTGGAGATGCGCGACACGCACTCCATCGTGGAGGTCGCGGCTGCGGTCGCCGAGCTCGTCGTCGGCAAGATCACGGGCGCTGTGGTGCGCGGCCGGAAGATCCAGGCGCGAGTCGATGCGCCGAAGGAAGACCGTCCCGCGCGCAGCGGCCCGCCACGCTCCGGCGGCGACGATCGTCCGGCGCGCCCGTTCGAGCGTGATCGCGCAGGATCCTCTGCGCGGCCACCACGTCCTTTCGATCGGGGCGACCGGCCCGCCCGGCCGTTCTCGAAGACGGACCGCCCTGCGCGGCCCGGCGCACCGCGCAGCGGTCCGCCGCGCGGCGGCAGCGACCGGCCGGCCCGTCCGTTCACGCGTGATGCCGCGCCGCGCTCCGGCGACGGTGGCAACGCGCGCCCCACTCGTCCCCGTCCACCCCGCGACGACGCATGATCGGTGACATGTACCCCGCCGGCGCCGGCGGGTGGATCGAGGTGATCTGCGGCGTGATGTTCAGCGGCAAGAGCGAGGAGCTCATTCGCCGGGTACGGCGCGCCCTCATCGCGAAGCGGCGCGTGCAGGTGTTCAAGTCCCACCTCGACGAGCGGTACGCGGGACTGTATCACGTCTCCAGCCACGACGGGCGCACCGTGGAGGCCGTGCCGATCGACTCGCCCGAGCAGATCATGCGGCAGCTCGCCGCCGACACGCAGGTCGTGGCCATCGATGAAGCGCAGTTCCTGCCCGCCGGTATCGTGGAGCTGGCCACCACCCTCGCGGGAAGCGGGCGCCGCGTGATCCTCGCCGGGGCAGATACGGACTTTCGCGGCGAGCCGTTCGGCGCCATGCCCCAGCTGCTGGCGGTGGCCGAGCAGGTGGACAAGCTCCATGCGATCTGTGTGGTGTGCGGCAACCCGGCGAGCCGCAACCAGCGCCTCATCGACGGCCGTCCGGCGCGCTACGACTCGCCCACGATCATGGTGGGGGGCGAGGACAGCTACGAGGCGCGATGCCGCAGCTGTCACTCCGTGCCGCGCCGGGATGAGGACCAGTTGCTGATGGTGTGAGTCGCCGGATAATCATCCGGCGCGCACGTAACGTCGCGCTGCAGATCGTGCTTGCCGCACCGGGTCGCGGTCCCTACCTTGCCCGGCGTCCCGCTTCCCGAACGCCTGATCCATGCTCCTCGTCGGTCTCACCGGTAACATCGGCAGCGGCAAGTCCACGGTCGCGCAGCTACTCAGCGAGCGCGGCGCCACCATCATCGACGCCGACGTGCTCGCTCGGCGCGCCGTGGAGGCGGGCACTCCCGCGCATCGTGCCATCGTGGAGCGCTGGGGCACATCCGTCCTCTCCGCGGACGGAAGCATCGACCGAGGTGCGCTGCGGCGCATCGTGTTCAGCGATCAGGCGGAGCTGGAGCAGCTGAACGCGATGGTACACCCCGAGGTCGAGCGCATGCGCGCCACCCTGGTGGAGCAGGCGCGCGATCGGGGCGACCGCATTGTCGTGTGCGACATCCCCCTGCTGATCGAGCGGCGCATGACGGGGGACTTCGACCGCATCGTGCTCGTGGATGCGCCGCGGCCGGTGCGCCTCGAGCGGCTGGTGCGCGAGCGCGGGCTGCGTGAAACGGAGGCGATGGACATGATCGTGGCGCAGATGCCGGCCGAGCTCAAGCGCGCGCGTGCGGATCACGTCATCGACAACGACGGCACGCTCACGCAGCTCGATGCACGCGTGGCCGAGGTGTGGGGCGCGCTGCTGCTGGAGGCGGCGCAGCCGGTGACGGACGGCACTGCCGCCTTCCACGCCGCGCACCGCTGAATCCATTACGCTCGTCGATTAGCTTGGGGAGGTCGAGCGTGCATCGCGACACCGCTTGCCGGGGGCTTTCGCGCCCGATATCCTCCCGTTTCCCCTGAGCCGCTGGAGCGTTCCGTGTCCGAGATCCCGAAGGACCTGTTCTATACGGAGGACCACGAATACGTGAAGCCCTCCGGCGAGGCCGATGTCGTGTACATCGGCATCACCGACTACGCACAGGGCGAGCTGGGCGACATCGTGTTCGTCGAACTGCCGAAGGTGGGAGCGACGTTCGGCCGGCACGACGTATTCGGCACCATCGAGGCGGTGAAGGCCGTCTCGGAGCTGTTCGCGCCGGTGGGGGGCGAGGTGCTCGAGATCAACACCCGCCTCGACGGCGAGCCCGCGCTCGTGAACAGCAGCCCCTATGGCGATGGCTGGATGGTGAAGGTGCGCATGACCGCGCCGGCGGAAAAGGACGGCCTGCTGGACTCGGCGGCGTATACGGCCAAGCTGGGCTGATCGTCGCAGGCTAATGTGACGAGGGGGCCGCGCGATGCGCGGCTCCCTCGTCGTTCATGTTGTATGAATAGTCCCGTTAGTAGCCGGCGAGGTTGTCCATCCAGGTGTTGGGCATCATGGTGTAGCGCGCCATTGCCGACGTCGCCTTCGAGACAGAGCAGGAGTCGTAGACGTAGCTCTTCTGTCCATTCGCCGTCGCGTCGTCCGCGCTGGAAGAGGACGGGTGCGTGCCCGTAAGGGCATTGAGCCCGCTCATCGTCGCGCCTTCTGACACGTTGTTGCCGTTGGAAATGAGTTGCCCACCGACGAGGATCACGCCGTACCACTGGTTGCTGCCATTGATGCTCAGGTCGCCGTCCACGATCAGCATCCCGCGACCCTGGTTCGGCAGCGTGAACGAGCTTCCCGTATTCGTGACGTGGATGACCGGCCAGTAGTTCGTGTCGGCCGCAAAGGTCGCGACGGTAGGAAACGTGCCGGCTCCGATCACGATGTCCGCTGGTATCGCTGTTCCCGCCTTCACGCTCGCCCAGTCGATCTTCACCGCAGCAGATTCCTGCGCGAACGTCTTCGTGGTGTCGTACGGCGGGCTGCCGACTGGCGCCCAGCCACCGTTCACGCTCAGGTCGGCTTTACCGTTGTACTGCGGCACCGAGAGGCCGGCGACGTTGGTTCCGCTGCCGCACTGGTCGACGCCGCTGATGGTGCCGGTACCGTTCTTCACGATGCCGGTGAGGCTGGTCCACGCCCCGATCACGTTGATCGTCGTCTTGCTCCACGTCACGAACACGCCAACAGTACGGGACGCCATGGAGACGCGTCCATTGGTCCCACCCAGGCCGCTGGTGCTATCGTAACCGGTGGAGGTGATGAAGTACTTGCCGCGACCGGTGACGAGGTTCACGGAGACCGGTGTCGCACGCACGATGGCCATACCGCCAGTGAACGCGACCGTCACCGTCTCGCGCGCGACGGGAAGCCCGTCGAGGTTCGCGTTCACGGAGCCCACGGCCAGCGACCCGTTGACGGCCCAGCAGTTCGGGCAGAACATCGTGGAGCCCACCTTCTCCTTGCGCCGCGTGAGGAAGGTCTCGAGCCCGCGCTGCGCATTGCTGTACGCGCGCGCCTCGGCGCGCTGCGAGGCGGTGGTGCTCAATTCGCTCGCCGTCATCGAGAAGCCGGCGACCAGGCCCATGGTGAGCAGGGCCAGCACGACGATGGCGAGCGGGAGGGCGAAGCCATCGCGGCGCACGGTCGTGGCTTCGTCCATCGCGTCAGGCGGTGTGTTGGTGGACATGGTCACGGTACCCTCGTGTTCTTGAAGAAGACTGCCGTTGTCGCGTTGGTGGACTGCGGGGTGTTGCGCGTGGGCATCGTGTCCGAGCTTTCGGCCGGGAGGAAGATGCGGAACCCACGGATGTTGTTGAGCGAGGCAGGCGGCGTGTTGGTTGCCGTGTCCCGGGTCAGGTACGGCGCCTGCGTGTAATAGCTGAACCGTGCGGTGGACTTGAACGGCGCGATGAGCTCGTCCGACACCGTGTCCGTGTTGGCCCGGCCGCGCACCGTGCGATAAAGCCCGTAGCGACCGGAATAGATGCCGGAGGCCTTGAACTCGTAGGTCACCGTCTGCCAGACGAACATCGGCGACCCGACGCCCGTGATGCCCGGCGGCGCGGGGCTCATGCTGAACACCCCGCCGGTCCGTCCGGCCACGTGCGCCGTGTCGGCGTAGATGTTCGCGCCGGCGCCATGGCACTGTCCGGTGCCAGCGGTCTGGATCGTGTCAGAAGAGCCGGCAACCGCGTAGGTGTAGAGCCCGGTGATGGAGTCGCGCACCGCATAGCCGCCATACTTTCCGCTGGCCATCTGGAAGGAATCGGTGGGCACGAGCGAGGCGATGATGCCGCCGCCCGAGACCTGGCACACGAAGCCGAACACGGTGGGCACGCGCACGTCGATACGGCGGCCGTTGGTGGCGTCCACGGCGGTGACGCCGCCGTTGTCCTGCGTCATGCGCAGGTCGGTGATCAGGATGTTCATCGCGCTGCGCGCGGCGGCGCGCGCGCGGCGCGCGCCGTTCTCGTACTGGAAGCTGCGCGTCTGGCCGAGGATGAGCTTCGTCATCGCCAGGCCGATGATCGCGATGATCGTGAGCGCGGTGATGATCTCGACCAGGGTGAAGCCGCGGCGCGGCATGGGGGCTCGCATCATGGGCCGGTGTTGAAGGCGTTCACCGACGGCGCGCGCGCGCGGCGAATCGTGCCGGAGACCGCCGTCGTGCCGGTGACGCGCGGGGTGACCGTGAGCGTGATGTCGCGATACACAGAGGTGCCGGCGGGGTTCGTATTGGCCGTCTCTGCACCCACCGTGTACGTCCACACGTAGTAGCTGTTGCCGGACTTCACCGAATCGCTGACGAGGTACCGGCCCGTGCCCAGGGAATCGTAGGGCATCGATTCCACGCGGTTCACCTGCTCGAAGTACGTCGCCGTGCGCTGCTCCACGTACCCGACGTTGCGGGTGCGGGCGGCCATGCGCGCGGCGAGGCCGGTGAGCGCGGTAAGCGTCACGGCGAGCAGTGTGCACGCGACGACGACCTCGATCAGCGAGATACCGGCACGGGGGCGACGCGTCATGCGAACGGCTGTGTCGTTGTGACGTCGGTTCATTTGATCCTCACGAGTCCGCCGCGCGTCATGCGAATCCGGCGGCCATAGGTCGTGCCGTTCTTGCTGTAGATGCCCAGCTTCAGGTTGAGCGTATCGGCCGAGAGCCCCGAGGGCAGCACGTCGAGCGTGGCTCGGCTCGTGGAGATGAAGTCGATCGCGAGGTCGCCGGTGACGAACTGGCGCGTGCGGTACTTGTAGTTGGTGTCGGAGCGCAGCACGATCTCGAAGGAACGATTCGCGCTGTCGATGAGCACGCGCATGGGGACGCGCTGCCGGCCTGCGAGAGCGAAGGCCTGCTCGAGGTCGGTGCTGATGATCGCGGCGGCCTTCTGGATGCGGTCGCGACGGATGGTGTCACCCACGGATCGGATGGAGATCGCGGCGATGATACCGACCATCACAAGGACGACGAGGAGCTCGATGAGGGCGAACGCAGGGCGTTCCGCGGACCGGGTGGCACCGGACGGCTCATCATGAAAGGGTTGGTCGGCACGATGAAGCATAGGCCTGTGAGCTACATTCGTTTAGCGAGCATGCGGTACTCCCGCCGGCGTCTCTCCATGGGTACGTGCGCGCGGTGGGCGGCACGTTGGGTTCCTGTCGGAGCCGCAGTCGAGGCTGTGACGGTAGGACGATGGAGGCAGGGTATCAGTGACATTCATCACAAGCGGGCTCGAGCGTACACGATCCGCGTTTTGACGCTATGGTCGTAAACATTCGGACAAGGGCGATTCCAGCGGCAAACGAACTGAATTTGCGCCCTGAATGACAGCGCCCCGCCGGAACAGTCCGACGGGGTGCCGTGCATTCCCGGCCCTCCAGCTCCTGCGACGGCCAGCGTACCAGACTACGGCGCAGAAGGCATGCGCGATGCCACGACGCTACCGCGACCACCCTCCGTCAAGCTGTCCATCCTTCGCCTGTCCCTGTCTCACTTAGGTCATTTTGTCCGGAACGCAACGGACACTGCGTCCGCCTCGGACGGGTCTGACGATTCGCAAAATGCGGCAGCTCGTTGCACGATGCGACAAGGAAAGAGGGCGATCGCCCGCTTGGCCGACAGCCCTCATTCACCCATTTCCTGATGCCGTTACGGCTTCTTCGGCGCTTCCTTGATCTCCTTCCCCGCTTCCGTGGCCTCTGCGTGCGCCTTGCTCTTCACGCGGATCCCTTCAGCTCCTCAAGGCGCGCCGATGACGTCCTCCGCATAGGCGTCCGTGGGCAGACAGGAACAGACCAGGTTCCGGTCGCCGTAGGCGCTCTCGACGCGGGCCACCGACGGCCAGAACTTCCGCTCGCGCGTGAAGTTCGTGGGGAACGCCGCCAGCTCGCGACCATACTTGTGATCCCAGCTGTCGCTGACCACCGCCCGCATGGTGTGCGGCGCGTACTTCAGCGGGTTGTCGTCGCGATCGAGCGTGCCCGCCTCGATCGCACGGATCTCCTCGCGGATCGCAATCAATGCGTCGCAGAAGCGATCGAGTTCCGCCTTGGGCTCACTCTCCGTGGGCTCGATCATCATTGTGCCGGCCACCGGGAAGCTCACCGTGGGCGCATGGAAGCCGTAATCCATCAGCCGCTTGGTGATGTCTTCCACCTCGATGCCGGCGCTGGCCTTGAACGCGCGGGGATCCACGATGCACTCGTGCGCCACGCGACCGTTCGCACCACGGTACAGCACCGGGTAGTGCGGATCGAGCCGCGCCGCGATGTAGTTGGCGCTGAGGATGGCGATCTTCGTCGCATACGCCAGCCCCTCGCCGCCCATCATGTCGATGTACATCATCGAGATGGGCAGGATGCTCGCGCTGCCCCACGGTGCGGAACTCACGCCGCCCGCAGCCTGGCTTCCGCCGGTGGCGATCACGGCATTGCCGGGAAGGAACGGCGCCAGCTGCTTCGCCACGCCGATGGGACCCATGCCGGGCCCGCCTCCGCCGTGCGGGATGCAGAACGTCTTGTGCAGGTTGAGGTGACACACGTCCGCGCCGATGTCGCCCGGGCGGCAGAGGCCGACCATCGCGTTCATGTTCGCGCCATCCATGTACACCTGGCCGCCATTCGCATGGATGATCTCGCAGAGCTCGCGGATCGACTCCTCGAACACGCCGTGCGTGCTGGGATACGTCACCATCAGCGCCGCGAGCCGGTCCTTGTTGGCTTCGGCCTTCGCCTTCAGGTCGGCCACGTCGATGTTGCCCTTCGCATCGGTCTTCGTGACGATGACGGTCATGCCCGCCATCACCGCGCTCGCCGGGTTGGTACCGTGCGCGGACTGCGGGATGAGGCACACTTTTCGATTCGTGTCACCGCGCGAGCGGTGATACGCCGCGATGGTGAGCAGGCCGGCATACTCGCCCTGCGAGCCGGCATTCGGCTGCAGCGACACGGCCGCGAATCCCGTGATCTCTGCCAGCGCCGCTTCCAGGTTCCGGAACATCTCCTGGTAGCCCTGTGTCTGGCTCACCGGCGCGAACGGATGCAGCCGCCCGAACTCCGGCCACGTCACCGGGAACATCTCGGCCGTGGCATTCAGCTTCATCGTGCAGCTACCGAGCGGGATCATCGAGTGCGTGAGCGAGAGGTCGCGGCTCTCGAGCATGCGCATGTAGCGCAGCATCTCCGTCTCGGAGCGGTGCGTGTTGAACACCGGATGCGTGAGGAACTCGCTCGTGCGCGCGAACCGTTCATCGAAGCGGTCGTCGAGCTCGTCGGCCAGGCCGCTCGTCTCCGGTGCGGGGCCACCGGCAGCGAAGATGGTGAGCAGCAGCTGCACGTCGTCGTCGGTGACGGTCTCGTCGAGCGCGACGATGATCCGCCCATCCGCGGTGCGCCGGAGGTTGACCTCACGCTCGGCGGCCGCGGCCAGCACGGCATCGGCGGACGAGCTGCCGAGCGTCACGCACAGTGTGTCGAAGTAGTCGTCGCTCGCGATGGTGTGGCCGAGCTGCTCCAGGCCCGCCGCGAGCAGGGCGGTGCGCCGGTGAATGCGGCGCGCGATCGTCTTCAGTCCCTCGGGCCCGTGCCACACCGCGTACATGCCGGCGATCACGGCCAGCAGGACCTGCGCGGTGCACACGTTGGACGTCGCCTTCTCGCGCCGGATGTGCTGCTCGCGGGTCTGGAGCGCCATGCGCAGCGCCGGCCGTCCGGTCGCGTCGCGGCTCACGCCGATGATGCGACCGGGCAGCATGCGCTTGAACTCGTCCTTCGTGGCGAAGAACGCGGCATGCGGTCCGCCGTAGCCGAGCGGCACGCCGAAGCGCTGCGAGTTGCCGACGCAGACGTCCGCGCCCCATTCGCCGGGCGGAGAGAGCAGCACGAGGCTCATGAGGTCCGCCGCCACCACCACCAGTGCGTCGGCGGCGTGGGCCTTCGCGCAGGTGTCGCGCTGGTCCAGCACGACGCCGTCCGTGCCGGGATACTGCAGCAGGACGCCGAACACCCCGGCGCCAAAGTCCGTCGTCGCGGCATCGCCGACGCGCGTGTCGATGCCGCGCGCATGGGCCCGGGTGTGCACGACGTCGATGGTCTGCGGGTGGCAGCGCGCGTCGATGAAGAAGATGTTCTTCGCGTCGCTCCCCTTCACCTGGTACGCCAGGAACATCGCCTCGGCGGCCGCCGTCCCCTCGTCGAGCAGGGACGCGTTGGCGATCTCCAGGCCGGTGAGGTCGATGATCATGGTCTGGAAGTTCAGCAGCGCCTCGAGCCGGCCCTGGGCGATCTCGGCCTGATAGGGCGTGTACGCGGTGTACCAGCCCGGGTTCTCCAGGATGTTTCGCTGGATCACCGGCGGCGTGAGCGTATCGTGATAGCCATAGCCGAGGTACGACCGGAAGATGCGGTTCTTCTTCGCGATGGCGTGCAGAGCCGCCAAGGCTTCGTGCTCGCTGCGGCCAGCGTGGATCGCCAGCGGTTGTTTCAGCCGGATCGCGGCCGGGATCGTCGCGTCGATGAGCGCGTCGAGGGAGGGCAGGCCGAGGGTCGCGAGCATCGCGGCGACGTCCTCGTCGCTCGGTCCGACGTGGCGGGGAACGAACGAATCGGCGGCCGTCAGCGGCGCCTGGCGAAGGGTCGTCGTCATGGAAGCCTCGGACGCGCGCGGGCGCGTCGGTAAGTGCAGGGAAAGCGTGAACGGCTGCCCACAAAGCTATGTTCGACATCAAGCGCGTGAGCGCATTACCCGTAAAATAGCGATCCGACCCGTGCGCTGGCGCCTGCTTCACTCACTTCCCCTTGATGGACCCGGGAACATGGCGCTGGACGAGGCCCTCGTGGCTCGTGCACGCGAGACCGGTGAAGCCGTGCTCCGCGTCTATGAATGGGCATCGCCCGTGCTGTCGCTTGGCCGGCATCAGCGAGCCCGGGGCGTCTACCGCGAGGACGAGCTCGCGCGACGCACGATCGGGGTAGTGCGCCGGCCCACTGGCGGCCGGGCCCTGCTGCACGATCGTGAAATCACCTACAGCGTGACCGCGCCCACGGCGCCCGACGAGGGACTGCGCGTGATGTATGATCGCGTGAACGCGCTGCTGCTGGATGCGCTGGCCACCCTCGGGGCGCCGTGCGAGCTGGCGCATCCTGCGTCGCACTCGCGGTCGCCTTCTGCGCTGCCCTGTTTTGCCGAGCCGGCGGCAGGGGAGATCGTCGTCGCGGGCAGGAAGCTGGTGGGGAGTGCACAGTGGCGCGACGGTGGTGCCCTGCTGCAGCACGGCTCCATCCTCGTGGACGATGATCAGGCGGTGATTCCATCATTGATGCGTGAGCCATCCGAGCTGGCGCCGCGTCCCGCGACGCTCGCCGAGGTGCTGGGCCACGCGCCGGGCGTGACGACGGTGGCTCATGCGCTGTTCGACGCCGTGCGCCGCCGAGAGGACGCGAGCGCTCGAGTACTGGCCGATGCGGACCTCGAGGCGCTCGACGTCTCGACGTTTCTCGCGCGGTATCGCGACCCGGCGTGGACGTGGCGGCGGTGACGTCGATTCGCGGCGGGCGTCATCATTGACCGGCCCGAGTCGGTCCGTCATCGTTCACGCGGTTCCCCACCTCCCGCCGACGCTCATGTTCCGTTTTTCCCCGATGTCACCGCGCCTCGCCGCTTCCTTCCTGCTCGCCACGCTCGCCATCGCGGGCTGCAAGGGCCTCGACGATGCGAAGACCACCGGGCCTGCGGACATCGGAGGCACGCTCGTCATCACGACGGCGGCCGATGCGGGCACGCTGCTGCCGCCGCTCATCGCGAGCATCACGGACCGGCAGGTGACCGACCTGCTGTACGACCGGCTCGCCGACATCGGTGACAACCTCAATACCATCGGCGACAAGGGATTCAAGCCACAGCTCGCCGAAAAGTGGGAGTGGGCGCCCGACTCGCTGTCCATCGCGTTCCACCTCAATCCGAAGGCGCGCTGGCATGACGGGCAGCCGGTGCGCGCCAGCGACGTGCGCTTCAGCGTCCGCCTCATCAAGGATCCGGCGATGGCCTCCAACGCCGCGCCGCTGGTGGCCAACGTCGATTCCGTCTCGGTGCGCGATTCGCTCACGGCCGTGGCGTTCTTCAAGCGACACACGCCCGAGGAATTCTACGACCTCGTGTATCAGGTCGTCATCGTGCCCGAGCACATCCTGGGCAATACGCCGGCGGCGAAGCTGCGGGACTCCGAAGTGGGCCGCCGCGGGATCGGGTCCGGTCGCTTCCGGCTCGCGAAGTGGGAGCCGGGCGCGCGCATCGAACTCGTGTCCGACACGGCGAACTATCGCGGGCGCGCCAAGCTGGATCGGGTGATCTACTCCATCGCGCCAGATTTCAATGGTGCGGTGACGCGTTTCTTTTCCGGCGATGCCGACCTGTTCGAGAACATGCGGCCCGAGCAGATCGCCCGCTTCGCGACGGACACCGCGCGGCGGCTGCTGCGCTATCCCACACTGCAGTACACGTTTCTCGACATGAACCTGCGCGACCCGAAGGCGCCCAGCCAGCCGCATCCGGTCTTCGGGGATCGTACCGTACGACGCGCGCTCACGATGGCCACGGATCGCCGCGCCATGCTGAAGAACGCGTTCGACTCCCTCGGACAGCGGCTCTACGGGCCGTTCCCGCACGCGATGCCCGTAGCGGACACCACGCTCGCACAATTGCCCTACGACACCGCGCACGCGAAGGCACTGCTCGATTCCGCGGGGTGGCTACCGGGGAGCGACGGGGTGCGCGTGAAGAATGGCCGTCGCCTTGCGTTCTCCATCAGCCTGCCCAGCTCGAGCGCGGCGAGGAAACAGTACGCCACCCTGCTCCAGGACGCCTTCCGGCGCGTTGGCGCGGCCGTGACGCTCGACCTGTCGGACTTCGCGACGTACTCGTCGAGGCAGGCGACACACACGTTCGACACGGAGATCGACAACTTCGCCACGGATCCGGGCGTGTCCGGCTTCAAGCAGAACTGGAGCACGGCGGGCATGGGCAAGGACGGCGCGAACTACGGCTCGTATTCGAACCCGGTGGTCGATGCGATGCTCGACAGTGCGATTGCCGCGTTCGATCCCGCGCGCACGCGGGCGTACGCGCGCCACGCGTTCGAGACGATGATCGAGGATGCGCCGGCCATCTGGCTCTACGAGCCTCCGACGGTGATGGGTCTCTCCAAGCGCGTCCACACCACGACGCTGCGCGCCGACGGATACTGGTCGGACCTCGCCGACTGGTGGATTCCCGCGAGCGAGCGCAACGCGCGCGACCGCATCGGTCTCCGGCCGACGCCTTGACCCGTGCGGCGGTATCTCGCTGCCCGGTTGCTGCAGTCGCTCGGCGTCGTGGCCCTCGTCACGACGTTCGCGTTCGTGATGCTGCACCTCGCGCCGGGCGATCCCATCGCCGTTTCGCTGGCGCGGCCGAACATCCCGGAGTCGGTGCGCCAGCAGTGGCGCGAAGCGTATGGACTGGACAAGCCCGTCGGGGAGCAGTACGTGCGATGGATCGCCAACGCGGCGCGCGGTGACCTCGGGTATTCGTTTTCATACCGCCGGCCCGTGCGCGACGTGTTCGCCGACGCGGTTCCGAACACGCTGGTGCTCTCCGGGCTCGGACTCCTCCTCAGCTTCGCCATCGGCATCGGCGTCGGTCTCGCGCAGGCGGAACGGCCCGGCTCTCGCCGCGATCGCTGGCTCGGCCGCGTGCTGCTGGTGCTCTACTCCGTGCCTGACTTCTGGCTGGCGCTCGTCATCCTGATCCTGTTCGCCTACCGCCTGCCGCTGTTCCCACCAGGCGGCATGACGGATCCCGTGATGTACGAGTACCTCTCGCCTGGCGCGAAGCTGCTCGACCGGCTCCGCCACCTGGTGCTCCCCGTGGTCACGCTCGCCCTCCTCACCGCGGCGGGCGTGGCGCGATTCCAGCGCGGCGCGCTGCTCGCCGTGCTGCCGAGCGACTGGATGCGGACCGCGCTCGCGAAGGGACTGAGCTGGCGCGCCGCCGTGGGACGCCACGCCTTCCGGAACGCGCTGCTGCCCACCATCACGCTCGTGGGCCTCTCGGTGCCCGCCTTCGCCACCGGCGCCATCTTCGTCGAGAAGGTGTTCTCGTGGCCGGGCATGGGCCTCGTGGTGGTGAACGCGATCGCCGCGCGCGACTATCCGCTCGTCACGGCGGGCGTGATGGTGATGAGCGTCCTCGTGGCCGCGTGCGCGCTGCTGGCCGACCTGGCCGTGGCGGTCGCGGACCCGCGCGTCCGGCTGGGCTGACGTGACCGTTTCGTCCGCCGCACGCAGTGGATCGGCTTCGACGGTTCGTCAGCGCCTCCGCCGCGACACGCGGGCCCGCGTCGCGCTCGGCGTGCTCGGCGCCGTCGTGCTCGTCGCGCTCTTCGCGCCGTTGCTCGCGCCGTACGATCCAAACCTGCAGCTCGACATCGCTCACCTGCAGAGCCAGTCGCCGTCGTTCGCCCATCCTTTTGGCACCGACACGTTCAGCCGCGACGTGCTGTCCCGCGTCATCTTCGGCACGCGTGTGTCGCTCACCGTCGCGCTCGTCGCGGTCTCGATCTCCGCCACCTTCGGCACGCTCGTCGGCGCAACCGCGGGCTACGTAGGCGGCGCGATTGATGCCGTGCTGATGCGCTTCGTGGACGCGGCGTTCTCGGTTCCCGCGCTCCTTCTGCTCATCGTGGTGATCGCGCTCTGGGGACAGATCAGTGTCGTCACGCTCACGCTCCTGCTCGCTGCGGTGGGATGGTTCACCGTCAGCCGCCTGGTCCGCGCCGAGGCCCTCGCCGTGCGCGACGCCGACTTCGTGGTGGCAGCGCGCGCGCTCGGCGCGTCCGGCTGGCGCATCCTCGTGCGCCACGTGCTGCCCAACGCGATGGGCCCCGCGATCGTCTCGGCCACGCTGTCCATCGGCAATGTGATCCTGCTGGAAGCGGGATTGTCCTATCTCGGCATCGGCGTACGCCCGCCGACCCCGAGCTGGGGCAACATCATCGAGGAGGGTGCAACGCGGGTGTCGGACGTCTGGTGGCTGACGCTCTTCCCCGGCCTTGCGATCCTCGTCACGGTCTTTGCTACCAATGCGCTCGGCGACGCCTTGCGGGATGCGCTCGACCCCCGGCAGCTTCTCTCGGCACACGATGACGTCCCCATCACCTAGCCGCATGCCCGCACCGCTCCTGGAGATCGACAATCTCCATACCTTCTTCTACACCGACACCGGCGTCGCGCGCGCGGTGGACGGCGTCTCCCTGCACGTGGACGCGGGCGAGACAGTGGGCATCGTGGGGGAGAGTGGCTGCGGCAAGAGCGTGACGGCCCTCTCCATCCTGCGGCTCATCCGACCGCCGGGACGCATCGAAACGGGCAGCGCCATCCGCTTCGAGGGCACCGACCTGCTCACGCTCGGCGAGCGCGACATCCAGCGGGTGCGCGGCAACCGCATCGCGATGGTGTTCCAGGAGCCGATGACCGCGCTCAATCCTGTCTTCACCGTGGGCAACCAGATCGCGGAAGTGGCGCGCATCCACGCGGGCATGTCGAAGCGCGAGGCGATGGAGAAGGCGATCGAGATGCTCACGCTCGTCGGCATCCCGGCGCCCGAGCAGCGCGCGCACGAGTATCCGCACCAGCTGTCGGGCGGCATGCGGCAGCGCGTCGTCATCGCCATGGCGCTCGTGATGAACCCGGCGCTCGTCATCGCCGACGAGCCCACCACCGCGCTCGACGTCACCATCCAGGCGCAGATCCTGGAACTGCTGGCCGACCTCACGCGGCGACTGGGCACGTCCATCCTCCTCATCACGCACGATCTCGGCGTGGTGGCGGAGAACTGCACGCGCGTCATCGTGATGTATGCGGGCGAGGTGGTGGAGGAGGCGCTCACGGCGGACGTCTTCGCGCGCGCGCACCACCCGTACACGGAAGGGCTGCTCGCCGCCATGCCGCGCGTAGGCGGATCGGCCGACCGATTGGCGACCATTCGGGGCACGGTGCCGCCGCCGACCGCGTGGCCGGCCGGCTGTCGCTTCCGCGAGCGCTGCGCGTATGCGTGGGACCGATGCGCCACGGAGCATCCGCCGCTGTACCAGATCGGCGGCGGACACATTTCGCGCTGCCACCTCGCGGTGGAGCCGGAGCGCCGAGCACACCCGCACGTACCGATCGCCGCACAGGAAGGAGTGACCGCCGCATGAGCCTCCTCTCCGTACGCGACCTCACCAAGCACTTTCCAATCAAGCGCGGCGTCTTCGGCCAGGTGAGCGGCCAGGTGCGCGCCGTGGACGGCGTCTCGTTCGACGTGGAGGCCGGCGAGACGCTGGCGCTCGTCGGGGAATCAGGATGCGGCAAGTCCACCACGGGACGCGCGCTGCTCCGGCTCATCGAGCCCACCTCGGGCTCCGTGCATTTCGACGGCAGCGACGTGCTCGCGCTCGGCGCGGGCGACCTGAGGCGCCTGCGACGCAAGATGCAGATCGTCTTCCAGGATCCCTTCTCGTCGCTGAACCCGCGCATGTCCATCGGCGCGATCGTGCGCGAAGGACTCACGATCCACGGCCTTGCCGAGGGCGCCGCGGCGGACGCGCGCGTGAAGCAGCTGCTGGAAGAAGTGGGGCTGCGTTCCGAGTACTCGAGCCGCTATCCGCACGAATTCTCCGGCGGCCAGCGCCAGCGCGTCGGCATCGCGCGCGCACTGTCCGTCGAGCCCACGTTCATCGTGTGCGACGAGCCGGTGAGCGCGCTCGACGTGAGCGTGCAGGCGCAGGTGGTGAACCTGCTGCAGGACCTCCAGCGCGACCGCGGCCTGGCGTACCTCTTCATCGCCCACGACCTCTCGGTCGTGGAGCACATCGCTGATCGCGTCGCCGTGATGTACCTCGGCCACATCGTGGAGCTCGGGACGGTGGACGAGCTCTATGGCACGCCGATGATGCCGTACACCCAGGCCCTGTTGTCGGCGGTGCCGGCACCGGACCCCGGCGTGAAGCGCGAGCGTATCCTGCTCGTCGGCGACGTGCCGTCGCCCGCCAACCCACCGTCGGGCTGCGTGTTCCACCCGCGCTGCCAGCATCCCGCACGCGATGCTGCGTGTGCGGCCATCGTGCCGCCGCTGGAAGAGAAGGCGCCCGGCCACTGGGCCGCGTGCATCAAGCAGCCGCCCACGTCGGTCTCATGGGCCGCCCAGCAGGACGCGGGCGGCACCAATCCGCCCGAGTTCTTCCTGCCTCGTGCTGCGCTCCACCGCAGTGCGGATTCCATCTCCGCGCACTGATCCCTCCCTCCCCGCGATGACAGACAAGTCCGTATTCCAGCAGCCGCAGGCCGCGACCCTCACGCACGACGAGACGCCCGAAGGCCTGGCGATGCTCACGGGCAACCGGAGCTTCTTCGGTCATCCGGCCGGTCTCTCGACGCTGTTCTTCACCGAGATGTGGGAGCGGTTCTCGTACTACGGCATCCGTCCACTCCTCATCCTGTACATGACGGCCGCGCTGGCGAGCGGCGGCTTCGCGTTCTCGCGCGAAGCCGCGGCGGCCATCGTCGGCATCTACGCTTCGTCGGTCTACCTCGCGTCGCTGCCCGGCGGCTGGATCGCGGACCGCTGGCTGGGCCTCCGGCGCTCGGTCTGGTGGGGCGGCGTCCTCATCGCGCTCGGACACCTCTGCATCGCGCTATCGGCTGTGTTCGCGCACCAGGCGTTCTTCCTCGGCCTCATCCTCATCGTGATGGGGACGGGCATGCTGAAGCCGAACATCTCCGCCATCGTGGGTGACCTGTATCCCGAAGGCGGCGCGCGACGTGACAGCGGCTTCGCCATCTTCTACATGGGCATCAACCTCGGTGCGTTCATCGCGCCGTTCCTCACCGGCGCGCTCGGCGAGCGCGTGGGCTGGCATTGGGGGTTCGGCGTCGCCGGCGTGGGCATGCTCGCCGGCCTGCTCACCTATCGCGCCCGCGCCAACCGCACGCTCGGCACTATCCGCCTGCGACCGTCCGTGGGCGACGCGCAGCAGCGCACGGTGCGGAACATCACGCTTGCCGGCCTCGCGGTCGTGGCGCTCGTGGTGGTCCTGGCGATGGCGGGCGTGATCCCGATCAATCCCGTCGCCATCGCGCAGAAGATGACCGTCGTCATCGGCGTCATGGCGGTCGCCTACTTCAGCTACCTCTTCTTCTTCGCGGGCCTCGATCGCGACGAGATCAAGCGCACGGCCGTGATTCTCGTGCTCTTCGTCTTCTCCGCGATCTTCTGGTCGGCGTACGAGCAGGCGCCTACGTCGCTCAACCTGTTCGCGCGCGACTTCACCGACCGCCACATCTTCGGCTGGGAGATGCCCACGCTGTGGCTGCAGTCGGCGACGCCGTTCTTCGTCATCGCGCTGTCCCCCGTCTTCGCGGCCGTCTGGCTCGCCCTCGGCAGGCGCAACATCGACCTCTCGAGTCCCACCAAGTTCTCGTTTGCGCTGTTCGCCGCCGGCCTCTCGTACCTCATCATGGTCTCGGCCACGAACCACGTGATCGCCGGCGGCGGCGTGGGCGTGAAGGTGTCGGTGATGTGGCTGATCATGACCTACTTCCTCCAGGTCGTCGGCGAGCTGGCGCTCAGTCCCGTTGGCCTCAGCAGCGTGACCAAGCTCGCGCCGCCGCGGTTCATCGGGCAGATGATGGGCGTGTGGTTCATGTCCATCGCGCTCGGCAACCTCGTGGCGGGACTCCTGGGCGGGCAGGTGGATCCGGAAAAGCTCGCGGAGATGCCCCTGCTCTTCGAGCGCACGGCCATCACCCTCTTCGTCGCGGCGGCACTGCTGGCGGCCCTCGTGGTGCCGATCAGGAACATGATGAAGGAGCGCCCCCTGTCATCCTGAGCGCGCCCCTTTGTCATCCTGAGCGCAGCGAAGGATCTGCTTTCGCCCGCCCGCGTGTTCACGGCCAGGCAAAGATCGACGACGGCACCGTCAGCTCGCGACCGAACGCCACATCACGCGGCTCGCGGAACACGAACTTTGTGCGGTCGACGTTCGTGACCTTGACGGTCCATCGCGCATTGGCTCCGCTGTTGAGCGGAAACGCGATGTCGGCGCGCCACATGCGCGCCGACCGCGGCGGCACCGCCGCGAGCACGCTGAATCCCACGGACGTCTTCACGGGCGTGGTCACGCCGAACGGCACGTCACCCGCCCACTGACGGCCGGCGTCGGCGAAGAATCCCATGCCGGTGTCCGCGAGCCCGAACACCGTGCCCAGCACGAACCGCTCCTCCAGCCGCGTCACCACCCGCTGTCCGCCGGCGAAGTACGACTGCTCGTATCCGCGCACGCCGCCGTCCGGAATGCCCAGTACCAGCTGGAACGGCGTGCGCTGTCGATAGCCCCCGCTCCATTCAACGATGGCCTCGTTCAGGTGACGAGGCGAGAACTTGAGGTAGTGCGTGATGCGGCCGGTTGTCAGCACGCCATCCCACTCCGTTGCGCCCATCGCACGCCGGCCTTCCGCCTGCGCCTGCACGCGCAGCGTGGCGATGCCGGACGCGACGCCCAGATAGAGATCGCCGGCCATGAAGACGTCGTCCTCCCTGGCGCCCAGGAAGCTGAGGCTCCGTCCGAACTGCGTGCCGAGCTGGAAGCCGAGCGGCACGTCCTGCGCGGCCGTGAGCGCGTCCAGCCCTTCGCGACGCAGGAAGCTGATGTCGCGCACGCCGAGCAGCAGGTTCGCGCGCGCGATCCGGTGCGGCGCGTAGAGGCGCGGTGACTGGCCGATGTCACGCAGCACGCCGTTGTCCGGCAGGAGCAGGCGATCACCTGTGATCTCGTCGTCGCCGGTGAGTGACAGGCCGAAGAGGTTGAGCCGGCCCGGCGGACCGACGCGCACGATCCCGCCGACGTCGAAGTAGGTGCGCTCGCTGGCGAGCGTGGGAATATCACCGTCAGGCTGCTGCAGCTCGTAGTACCCCTTCCGGATGCCGGCCAGCGCGCGCCACGCCACGCGCTGCAGGTCGGTGAGGAATGGCTGCGCGCCCTCCACGCGCCAGGATCCGCCAAGCGTCGCGCGCTCCGCCTCGGCGTTGAGCACCCACGGATGGCCGAGGAACTGGTTGTCGATGCCGCGGACCGTGAACGCGTCGCGCAGGCCGTCGCCGTCGCGCCAGGCGCCCGAGAGGAATATTCCCTCGCCCATCAGGTTCGCGTTGCCGAGCAGCAGGAACGACACGTTCGGCGATCGCGCGCGCACGCTGCCGCCGATCACGATCGACACCTCGTCGCTCGTCCGCACCTCGAGGTCCACGCCACCGTGATCGTTGGGGATGACGAGGATTTCCGCTTCGGCGATGAACGGCTGCGCGCGCAGGATGCGCTCCGACTCGGCGCGACGCAGTTCCACGCACGGCTGTCCCTCGTCGAGCAGCATGAAGCGGCGGATGAGCTGCGGCCTGGTCGTCTCGTGCATGCGCCGCGCGAGGCGTGCGAGCACCGGCACGCGCTGCAACCCGGCGACCGACGGTGCCTCCGAGTACACGACGATGTCGTCGATGCGCTGGCCCATGCAGTCCGCCGTGGGCCGCCCGGACGGCGCGAGCAGCGGACGCACCGGCATGTCGCCACCCTGTGCGCCGGCCGTCGCGAACGGGTACGCCGCGAATGGCAGTACCGCGAGCATCATGGCCCGCGGGCGAAAGTGCATCGCCACGGACGCTACTTGCCCATGCGCCGCTTCAGCTCGGCGAGCTTCTGTTCCGCCTCCGCCTCGCGCGCCGAGCGCCGTCCGGCGCGACCCAGCGCGTCGATCTCCTCGGCGACGTTCGTCCCCTGGTCGAGCACCGCGTCGGCCTCCGCGCGCGCATCGTCCGCGAGGCTCGACGTCGCACCGCCAGCGCCGACCACCGCCTGCTTGAGCTCCGTCGTCATTTCCGCGACTTCGCGCTCGACCATCCCGAGCTCCGCTTCCTGCGCCTCCAGCTTGCGGCGGAGCACCTCGGCGCGCTCGCCGTGCGCCGTCTCGTACTTCTCCGCCAGCGCGATCGTCTCCGTATCGTTGATCGCCGTCGCCGCGCCCTTCCGCCGGCGCATCGTCTCCAGCTCACGCGTCTCGACCTCGAGGCGCTGCCGCGTGAGCGCGACGCCGCCGCGGAGGTCGTCGAGCCCCATGCGCGCCTGCACCAGCGTCTGCTTCATGCGCGCGAGGACGACCCGCCGCTCCTCGGGGGGCGTCGCCCGGTCCAGCAGGTCGTTGAGCGATTGGCGGAACGACTCGAACATGCGGATTCCCGTGCACGACGGTTGTGAGGCACCCAGCGCTGGAGCGGCGGGCGACGAATGCTTAGGATACAGATGCCGCTCTCTCCCTCGCAACCCGACTCCGACATGACGCGTCTTCCCGCCGTCGCCGTGACTGCCACGACGGAATCGATCCGCGGCGTGCTGCGCGTGCGAGCCAATGCCTCGTACACCGATGCGCTGCGTTCGGCCGGCGTGCGGCCATACATCCTGCCCGTCCTCGCGGCGGCCGACGCCGACGCGATGCTGGACGGGATGGACGGCCTCGTCCTCACCGGCGGCGAGGACGTGGATCCGCGCCACTACGGCCGCGCACCGCACCCCACCCTGGGCGACGTCCATGCGGGACGCGACGCGTTCGAGCTGGCGCTGGTGGAGGCCGCGCGCGCGCGTCGCCTGCCCACGCTCGCCATCTGCCGCGGCATCCAGGTCGTCAATGTGGCGCTTGGCGGCACGCTCGTGCAGGACCTTCCCGCCGAGTGGCCCGGGGCCCTCGCGCACGAGGGTGAGGGAGCGCGGCACGAGCGCGTGCACGAGGTGCGGGTCCGCCCGTCTTCGCGTCTCGCGCGGGTGCTTGGCGCGGAGCGACTCCGCGTGAACTCGTTCCATCACCAGGCCGTCGGAGACATCGCGCCGGGCATTGCCGTCTCGGCGCATGCGCCCGATGGCGTGGTAGAGGGTTTCGAGTGGCCGGCCGACGACTGGTGGATGGTGGCCGTGCAGTGGCATCCGGAAGAGCTGACGGCGACGCCGGAGCCGTGGGACTGCGCGCTGTTCGCTGCCTTCGCCGCCGCCTGCACGCGCTAGCCTCAGCTCGCGTGTCGCCAGCGGACGTCGCTGGTGACCTCGCGCACGAGCCGCTCCACCGAGTAGCGGCCTGGAAAGAGGAGCGCGTCGCTCACTTCGTTCAGTGCGGCGCGGAGGACGTCGAAGCGCTCCGCCGCCGTCGCATACAGCGCGGCGAGTCCGTGCTGCGCTGCGAGCCGGTGATCCGCCGCGAGCCGGAAGCCGCGCCGGCCCATCTCCTCGTAGTAGCCCATGTCCGGACCGCCACGACGGGCACGTCGGTACTCGATGTGGTCGGGATAGATGCCGCTGAGCCACAGCGCAGAGTTGCCGAGGTGCGTGCGCACGAGGAAGCTGCGGCGCGCGTCGGGGTCGTCGAGGTCGGCGGCCAGCGAGGCGAGCGTGTCGTATACCTGGTCGTCGGCCTCGCCGACGCGACGTGCGCCGTCGCGGATGCCGAAGTGCACGAACACCGACGTCACGTAGTCGGCGAGGGTGCGGTCGTCCTCACCAAGCCGTCGCAGGGCGTGCCGTACGACGACGTACGCGAACAGCGGCAGCGATGCGCATGCGCCCTGGCGCGAGCGGAGCAGTGCGGCGGGCAGTCGCGGATCGTCGAGGACCTCGTCGATGCCGTGATCGGCGAGCTCGCGCTCCACCTCGGACAGCGCCGCCCCCGAATCGCGGGCAATCAGCCGGGTGACGAGCTGCGCGTCGTCACGCGTGAGCGAATGTCGCGTATTGGCGAGAATCACGTTGACCTCCGGTGACCGTCGTACACGCCAGACCATCAGGAGTGTCGTGCGCACCACTCCCTGTGCACGTGACGATCGAGTCACTCACGCCGCACATATCTGGCACTCGCGCTTCGCGACTGCTGACAGGTCACCTGTTAACCTGACTGCCTTTGTCATCCTGAGCGTAGCGAAGGATCTGCTTGTCATCCTGAGCGTAGCGAAGGATCTGCTTGTCATCCTGAGCGTAGCGAAGGATCTGCTTGTCATCCTGAGCGTAGCGAAGGATCT